>CAIWCC010000001.1 GCA_903911085.1 uncultured Bacteroidales bacterium
CGATGTATAGAAAATATCAAAGGCAGTAGATTTCTTGCCATCGAACATCAAGTGGTTTACAAATTTTGTAACCATCGATTCATTGAAAACCGGATCAGGTAATACGATCCTCTTTTTTGGTTTCGATTTTCTCATTTTTACTTAAAATTTCCGTTTTTTGTTTTTTTAGTTGCTTTAGTTTTACTTCAATAATTCCTCCGAATTATTTACTCAACTGATCATCTGCTACTTTAAAACGCAAACAAGTGTTTAAACTTGATTTTGTTAAATACTCTTTTGAATGGAATTGAAATGTGTCGTCGAATGCTATTAAACATTCAACCTAGTTTCTCCGTTCTGCTTATTTCTTTTTCTTGGCTGGTGCACCACCTTTACCTTTGGCTGCTACTACTTGTCCTGGTTTAGGACGTTTTGTACCATATTTTGAACGACGTTGTGTACGACCAGCAACACCGGCTGTATCTAGTGTTCCACGAACCACGTGATAACGTACCCCTGGAAGGTCTTTAACACGACCACCACGAACCATTACGATAGAGTGCTCTTGCAAATTGTGTCCTTCGCCTGGAATGTAAGCATTCACTTCTTTTTGGTTAGTTAAACGTACACGGGCAACTTTACGCATAGCCGAGTTCGGTTTCTTAGGAGTGGTAGTGTACACACGAACACACACACCGCGACGTTGTGGACAAGAATCCAATGCTGGCGATTTGCTTTTGTCAATGAGTTCTGCTCTTCCTTTTCTAACTAATTGCTGAATTGTAGGCATTTTACTTTGTTTTTGATAACTTAAATACTTTATTTATATCCACTTGGTTTTTCTCCAAATTGGGTTGCAAAGGTAGATATAATATTTTAATTGACAATAGCTTAATAACAAATAATTGAATAAAAAATCACTAAACAGAATTACTCGCTGAATATCAGGCATATACTGTACGTAATTTATGGATAAAAAGACATTCATTATCTGTAATAATAATTGGAAACAAATAAAATCAAACAAAACTGTTTATACATATTAAAGACTTAGCAAATCCGATACATTATACGAGCTCCAATCACTGTTATTTTGGAATTGGGTAAATAATAAAATGATATATTGTAGACATTTGCAAAGAATTACACAATTGCAATATCCTACACTGCTGAATTAAACTCTTCATACCTATGTACAAGACAAACGTAAAATTAAGTATTCAACATGAGTTCGGGATAAGTATCAATAAACGAATACCGAACTCATACTTACAGCAATTATTAATTTATTGGTATTTGTTCGTATCATTAAGTCAACAAGTTTATAGCAGCATTAAGAATAAACCTAGAATATTCTATAGATATCCCTACTTATGCTGTTTAATAAAATTGCAATGACACCATAAAAAATAGAAGCTAAATTAAATTTTACAAGAAATTAGACTTACTATAAAGGTTTACTTCACTTTCAATGGCTCGTTAAAATTGAATATATTTCGTTGCAAAAACGTAGGGTGATAGAGGGTGAGACTATGGAACTTTGTGCCTTTTCGTTCAAAAAAATATTAATAATGAACTAATATATAATTTTTAGGACTAACTTTGCAATCAAATAAAATAAACAATAAAGTAGTGGATAAAACTCCATATTAACTTACAAGCAGGAATATTATGAATTGGAAAAAATTACAGAATGGATCGGATATCCGTGGAGTTGCAATGGAGGGAGTAATTGGCGAAGTCGTGAATTTGACTTCTGAAGTTGCTCATGTATTGGGAAAATCGTTTGTTCAGTGGTTGAAAAACTATACTTCTCAAACCAATGTGTCTGTTGCAGTAGGTACTGATTCTCGCATTTCGGGTACTGCTTTGAAAACTGCATTTATTGAAGGTATGTGCCAAGCTGGGGCAAAAGTGTACGATTGTGGATTGGCATCTACACCCGCTATGTTTATGGTAACTGTTTCCAGCAATAAAACAACTACAGCTGGGGTAATGATTACTGCTAGTCACCTGCCATTTAACCGTAATGGATTCAAATTTTTTACCAACAATGGAGGACTTGATAAAAAAGATATTTCAGAAATTTTGAAAATTGCTGAAAGTGAAGAATTTATTCCCAACAACAGCATTTCTAACGTAGATACATGGAATTTTATTGATGAATATTCCGCATATCTTGTTGATTATATTCGTAATAAGGCCAATATACAACCAAATTTTGAAAAGCCTTTACAAGGTTTGAAAATAATAGTGGATGCAGGAAATGGTGCCGGAGGTTTATTTGCTACTAAAGTACTCAACCAACTTGGCGCTGATACGAAAGGTAGCCAATTTCTTGACCCCGATGGCAAATTTCCAAACCATATACCCAATCCGGAGGACAAGGTTGCTATGCAATCAATATGTGACGCGGTAATACGAGAAAAGGCTGACCTTGGAGTAATATTTGATACAGATGTGGATCGATCGGCAATAGTAGACGCAAAAGGAAATCCTGTGAATCGAAATTCCTTAATTGCTATGATTTCAGCTGTAATACTTGATGAGCACCCTGGAAGCACTATTGTTACTGACTCAATTACTTCTGACGGATTGACAAAATTCATCGAAGAAGAGTTAAATGGAAAACATCATCGCTTCCAACGTGGCTATAAAAATGTGATTAATGAATCTATCAACCTGAACAAAAAAGGTGAAGAAAGTTGGCTAGCTATCGAAACATCGGGTCATGCTGCCTTAAAAGAGAACTATTTCCTCGACGATGGGGCTTATCTTGTTGCCAAGTTACTGGTAGAGATGGCAAAACTAAATGCAAAAGGACAAACATTGTCTGATTTGATTGATCAGTTGGAACAACCAATCGAGAGTAAAGAATACCGTTTTACAATTTCAGAAGAAGATTTTGCTAATTATGGAAAACGTGTGCTAGCAGAATTAGAAAAGAATGTATTAAACCAGAATGGTTGGGAAGTGGTTTCTCCAAATTATGAGGGATTAAGGGTACGTTGTACTTCATCTAATGAAAAAGGTTGGTTTTTACTTCGAATGTCTTTACATGATCCAGTAATGCCTTTGAATATTGAATCGGAAATTGAAGGTGGTGTTGAAATTATTGCAACCAAGCTTAATCAATTATTGGAGAAATTTCATAGTCTCGAAACAAATGTTCTTGTTTCTTGAAAACGAATTGTTATGTATCCAATGGAAATATTATTTAGCGCGCTGAGAAAGTGAGTTTTTTTAGTAACTGCATTATTTCTGATTAATTCTTTTTTGAGATGTAGGGTAATTTATTCACGTCATCCTCTAGTTGCGCTTCGCTTACTAGGAGCTAATCACATAACCCCTCTCGGGGTAAAGACATATTCTATTACGGATCAACTAAATGAACATATAATTGATTAAATACTGAGTATTTACCCACAAGAAACATAAAAAATGGACACAAAGTTTCATGAAAATTATTCAAAAGAACCTCAAAAAAAGAAATAACCTTTGAATAGCTAAAAATAAGAATTTGCAGAATTTTCGTATCTTTGCATTTAATTCAAATTCATATTAAGATTAATTGTAAGAAAATGAATCAGAATTAAAATCATATCAATTACAAAATACTTATCTGATTATCAACACACTTATAAAACATTTCACATCATTACCTCAGTATGAAGACATTAGAATATAGCGATTGTTCATGGCCTGGTAGCGATAATTTAATGCTCGATTATCATGCAAATGAATGGGGAGTACCGCTACATGACGATAGAAAACTCTTTGAGTTTATTGTTCTCGATGGCTTTCAAGCGGGTTTGAGTTGGAAAATTGTGTTGCACAAGCGTGAAAATTTTCGTCGAGCTTTCGATAATTTTGAAGTTGAAAAAATTGCATTGTATACAGAAGAGAAAATTCAAATGCTAATGAACGATGCTTCAATTGTGCGTAATCAATCAAAAATACGTACAACTGTGGCTAATGCTAAAGCATTTATTGAAATTCAAGCTGAATTTGGCTCGTTCGACAAGTATATATGGCAATTTACAAATGGTAAAACATTACAAAATCAATTCAAATCGAATGCTGAAATACCTTGCAAAACGGCTGAATCGGATGCGATGAGCAAAGATTTGCAAAAAAGAGGATTCAAATTTGTTGGATCGACAATTTGCTACGGTTTTATGCAGGCTGCAGGTATGGTTAATGATCATTTTGTAACTTGCAGCAAACGTCATAAAGTATAAACATGAAACCAATTGTGAAAGTATGTGGGATGAAATTCCCAGAAAACATAGCATCGGTAGCAAAATTACATCCCCAATTTATGGGGTTTATTTTTTATCCAAAATCACCCCGATATGCCGAACCGTTGGCAATTGAGACTTTAAATGCTATACCAACCTCCATAAAAAAAATTGGAGTATTTGTAAACGAAAGTCTAGAAAACATACTTACTATTGCATATAAATACAAATTGGATGGCATTCAACTACATGGTCGAGAATTATCTGAAATGTGCCTTAAACTAAAATCGGTAGGATATATTGTTATTAAAGCTTTTCCTATTGCAGAAGCTTATAATTTTAAAGTAACAAAAGAGTATGAGGGTTCATGCAATTATTTTCTTTTCGACACCAAAACTGATGCTTTTGGGGGTTCGGGAGTGAAGTTCGATTGGCAAGTTTTAGAAGAATACATTGGCGATACTCCATTTATATTAAGTGGTGGAATAGCTGAGGATGATGTGCTAGACATTCAAAAAATCAAACATCCAAAATTCGTTGGAGTTGATTTAAATAGCAAATTTGAAGTGAAACCTGGATTGAAAAATGTTGAATCACTAAGGAATTTCATTCATCAATTGCTTACTTCTACTTTATTAAAATAAAACATGAAAATAATATTAACCACAATAGGCACAATAGAAAATAAAAATACAAGATAAAAAGGACACAATAGACAAATACCTGTCGGTATTTTAAGATTTAAGTCACTATAATAATGTTGAAAGTATTATTTCTATTGTAAACTATTGTGCCTATTGTGGTTTAATCTCTAATTTGGTAAAGTAGAATTACTTAATCTCATTTATAGAATAAAAAATTTGGTGTATTTACACCAGAAAACATCAAAACATGAACAGAATAAATCATTTATTTGAACAAAAAAAAAATAATATCCTTTCGGTGTATTTTACAGCTGGTTATCCTGCATTGGAAGATACAATTGAAATAATTAGAACATTACAATCCAACGGGGTCGATTTGATTGAGATTGGTGTACCTTTTTCCGATCCAATGGCCGATGGGATTGTTATTCAAAATAGTAGTCAGATTGCTTTACAAAACGGAATGAGCATACGTAAATTATTCGATCAATTGCACAACGTTCGTTCTGACATTCGTATTCCATTGATAATGATGGGATATTTGAATCCAATTATGCAGTTTGGATTTGAGAATTTTTGCAAAGAATGTAGCCGTGTTGGAATAGATGGAATGATTATTCCAGACCTTCCACTGTCAGATTATTTGAAAGAATATAAAAGTATTGCTGAGAGATATAAGTTAAAATTTATTTTTCTCATAACTCCCGAAACTTCCGACGAACGAATTCGACTAATTGACAGCGAAACTAATGCATTTATTTACATGGTTTCGTCGGCTGCAACTACTGGAACGCAAACTTCATTTGATAACAAAGTTGAGTATTTTAACCGTATAAATGCCATGAATTTGAAAAATCCACGTTTAATTGGCTTTGGTATTTCCAACAAATCAACTAAGGATATGGTATGTCAATATTCCTCTGGAGCAATTATTGGTAGTGCTTTTATTAAAACACTGCAAGAAACCCAAGATGTAAAACGAGGGGTAAAATTACTACTAGAGAAATTGGAACAATAGAATTTTTCACAAAAAAACCACAGATCGACACTGTGGTTTTTTTAACAATAAACGTCATTTATAACCTCCACTTTGAATTTGGTAAAGTATTGATAAACTACGTCTTGTCTTTGCTCTTTGTTCTAATGTCTTTTATTATAATTAAATGACATTTTTACTTTGAGACAACCTTTGGCTTTTTGGCTTTCAACTTTTTCACTTCATCCTCTAAGTTTTTAATTTCCTCTTCTTGATGATTAATCGTTTTGAGCAATTCGTTCAATTCTTCATTCTCAATTGTAGTAGGATACTGAGTATCAACTCGCTCCAAGAAATCAGCAAGTACATTCATATAATTCATAAATGCATCATAAGCCGATTCGTAATGCGACCCAGATGGATCTTTATGACTCATATATCTAAAATGGTCGGTAGATTGAAGCATAAGCCAATCATGCAATAAAGGCTTATCGGAACATAATCTTACCCTCTCGCCCACTGCATAAAGTTTGGTAAGTGCTTCGTGTTGCAAATCGTTTCCATTCCAAGGGGTTAAATCCTTATCATTACCAACCCAACTCATTGGGTATGGGGAAGATAAATTACCTGCTGAATCACTTTTTTTAGAAATTTCTGATGGCAAAACAAAATTTAGTTGTTGCTCCATAGCATGATATGGCAAAGCTTTCAAGAAATCGAAAATTCCACTTTGGGCCGATTGAATTACTCCAAAAACCTCGTAGCCAAAACCAATATTGATAAGCGTTTGATCTTCAGGCATACTTGCTATCCAATTAATATAATTTTCGGCAGTTAATGACAAACTAGAGAATCGAAAAGACAAATCATCACTTAATTTGTGATTTCGAACTAATAATTTCAATTTGGAAATATATGAATGTGAGTAAACAAAATTAGGACTTTTCCAACCCATAACGTGTTTAGCTTCGTCAATAATCATTGTTTTATAACCCATTTTCGACACAATCTCACCAATTTCGTCGGAATAAATTAATTCAGCATTAAACAATGCAGTAGGTCTTTTGCCAAATACAGCTTCAATTTTATCGGCATGTATTTTTACTTGTTGCACAAATTCATCAGTATCTAAAACTGAAGAAAGCGAGTGTGCGTAAGGTTCTGCAAGAAATTCTACACTTCCAGTTTTTGCCAATTCTTTAAAACTATCAATTACTTCTGGAGCGTATTGTTCAAACTGCTCTAAAGCAATGCCCGATATTGAAAATGAGCATTTAAACTTTCCATTCGAGCTACGAATCATTTCGGCAATAGTCCTATTAGCAGGCAAATATGCTTGATTAACTAAATATCGGATGCGCTCTTCGGTTTGAAAATCATCGTAATAATAATGATCTTGACCAATATCAAAAAAACGATAACGTTTCAACCTCAAAGGCTGATGAACTTGAAAATAAAAACATAGGTTTTTCATAAATATTTTAATTAAGAATTACACGTAATTAATTTATAATCAAATCAATTAACAAGTAAATATATAGATTTTTTAATGGTAAATTGCAAATTTTACATAACACTCTCATAAATTGCGCGCACTTTAAGACCAGCATCTTGCCAACGTATATTATTTACCTCGTTGCGGCCTAACTCTTGTAAACTTTTGTGCATTGCAGGATTTTTTACAATTGCGTAAATGGCATCTGCCATAGCGTCAATATCCCAATAATCAATTTTAATGGCATGACTCAAAATTTCGGCACATCCCGATTGTTTTGAAATTATAGATGGTGTACCTACTTGCATAGCTTCAAGTGGTGATATCCCAAAAGGTTCAGATACTGATGGCATAATATAAACATCACTTTGGGCTAGCATTTCGTGAACTTGACGCCCTTTTAAAAAACCTGTAAAATGAAATTTATCAGCAATATTGCGCTTAGCCACCAAGTCAATCATTGCGTTCATCATATCGCCATTGCCTGCCATAACAAAACGCACATCCTTTGTTTTTTGTAACACTTGATAAGCAGCTTCTACAAAATACTCTGGTCCTTTTTGCATGGTAATACGTCCCAAAAAGGTTACTATTTTGTCTTTGCGAATGGTTTTTGTAAACGAATCTGCATCAGGTAACGGATCCACTGCATTATGAACAGTGGTTACTTTTCGAGGGTCTTGATGGTATTTTTCGATAACAATTTTTCGAGTCAAGTCACTCACAGTCATAATATGGTCGGCAGCATCCATGCCACGTTTTTCAATGCCATATACTATAGGATTTACTTGACCTCTACTCCTATCGAAATCGGTTGCATGTACGTGAATAACAAGCGGTTTACCACTAATTTGTTTAGCAAAAGCACCAGCTGGAAACGTCAACCAATCATGAGAATGAATAATGTCGAAATCTAATTGATGAGCCAACACACTTGCAATAGCTTCGTAATTTGAAATTTCTTCAATCAAATTATCGGGATAACGCCCAGAAAAACCAATACAACCTAAGTCATTGGTATGAATGCGGTTAAAATCATATTTTATACCATTGCGTAACCAAAAATACTCATCAGGATGCATCAAATTACCAAGTCTGGAGTTCACATGATCCCAAGTATTTTCTTTCCAAACTACTGGCACGTTACACGCTCCAATTATTTTCAAAAAACTTTGATCTTCGTCGCCATGCGGCTTTGGAATTACAAAGGTAATTTCCATATCATCTTGCATAGCCATACCTTTAGTCAATCCATAACTTGCAGTGCCCAAGCCCCCTAAAATATGTGGCGGAAATTCCCAGCCAAACATTAATGCTTTCATTTATTATTGGTTTTCGTATTTTTTCAACACATTTACAATTCTTAATACTTCTGCCACGCTCATGGCAAACGACATTCCACCATGTCCTTTATAAGGTGGATTACCATCGAATAATTCAGGAAGCGAACCAACACAAAGTTCTGTCAATTCAGCCTCTAAACCTACTAACATACGTTCTATAAAAGATTTCCCACTTTGCTTGTAAACTTTTAAATATGCCATTGCGTAAGCACCAAAAGTAAATGGCCAAACCGGTCCATTGTGATAATTACGATCACGTTCCAATTGTCCACCTACATAAATTGGTCTATATGAGCCACTTTTAGGGCTTAAAGTTCGCAATCCTTTTGGAGTAAGAAGTTCCTTTGTACAAATATCTAAAACAGATTTTTGTTGTAGTTTATCGAGAGGCGAATAAGGTAAACCCACTGCAAAAATCATATTAGGTCTTACTTCCCAATCGTTGTAATTCCCATCTACAAAATCGTATAAATATGTTCCATTCCAAAACACTTTACTAAATGCATCGCGGGCATTTTCGGCTTGATAATCTAATAAATCGGCTGCATGTTCATTTCCTTTTTCGCGCGAAAGCTCTGATGTAAACTTTAATGCATTGTACCAAAGTGCATTAATTTCAACCACATATCCAGTTCTGGGGGTAATAGGGCGTCCATTTTCAATGGCATTCATCCAAGTAGCTGGCTTTTCGGTTCCATTTACATAAAGCAAACCATTAGCGTGTAAAAATAAATTTGGATGGTTTTGCTTTCTAATAAATGAAATTATTTTTGTAGCAATCTCCTCGTATCTGTTTGCTGCTTCGCTCAAAGAAGTTGCTTTAGAAAATATCTGTATCGTCCACAAAAACCACAACAACACATCTGGATCGTCGATTGCTTGAAGTTTAAAACCAGAACGTTCACCATTCATAAACCGCATAATCTCATCAATTGCGGTTTGCATAATGGCATCAAAATAGTCCAATCTATCAATAGTAAGTGTACAACCGGCCAATGCCACAAATTGATCGCGAGCGCGTGCACCAAACCAAGGATAACCAGCTAATAAATATGTTTTGTCACCTTCGCGTTTATAAAATTGTTCGGCTGAATTTTTCAAACAAGTAAACATGTCAGTTCGAGCGTTACGTCTGGTCAATTCTTCATCCCAAAGCGATTGTAGTTTTCGAGGAGAAATTTCGGATATTCCAGCAGAAAAAATGATGGATTCACCTTTTTTGATAGACATTTCAAAATATCCTGGCACTAATAAGTCTTCTTTATAATCGTAACCTCGCTCCTGCTCCTTATAATATTCTATATTTTTATGCCAATTAGGTTGGTGCAAATAGCTGTTTTTATGCGAAAATTGCATATATAAACACGGATATTCTTTGTATAAACACATCTTTATTCCGTCGGTAACAACAACATGAGAAGTATTTGCAATGTCGTTCTCATGCGTCAATTCATTCACACTACGAAAAGCTAAAAAAGGTTTAAAGCGTAATAATGTAGGTGAATGTGCTTCGAGCAAAGTGTATTTAATAAGTACACGTGGCTCAAACGAAACCAACAATCGTTCCTTTGAAAGAATTACACCACCTACACGATAAATTGTGCGTGAAATAACATCACAATCGAACTGACGAATATATTTATGCCCATTGGGACTATAGTTATTACCTTCGTATTTATGAATTCCTAAATTAAACTCAGCGCCATGTTGAACTACCGTTTCGTCGAGCGAAGATAAAATTACGTGGTTTGAATTATCAATATTTGGAAGTGGCATCACTAATTGTCCGTGATATTTTCGTGTGTTGCAATCAATTAAAGTAGTACTATTGTAAGTCCCGGCACGATTGGTGCGAATCATCTCTTTGGTGAGTGACTTATCGAGGTTTACCAACAACGTTTTGTTAAAATTGAGATAGCTCATAGAATATTTGAGATAATGAAATTATTTTAAGGTAAAAAGAAAGTAAAAGACTTGATTTTAATTTGTTTCATAAATATATTTCAATTCTTGATTTACGACCGCAATTTATTAATAATATCTGATATAAAAAAGGATTTCAAAAAAAAAGTTCAGCAAAAACATTTCAAACTAAAACAAATAGAACATTAATAAGCTCATTTATAGCAAATTTACAAGTTGAATTCTTTTTTGATAAAACTCAAATTTAAAATAAACAAGAAAAGCACATAATATCAACTTTCAAATTTTTAATTGTAATTTACTTATTGTACTTTTGTATTTTTTAAGTAACAACTATTGAATGCTATTAAAATCAAATAATTCAGCCGAAAAGCAACAATTAATACTATCAATATTTATACCTGCTATAATTGGGATATTAATGATACTTAGTTATTTGCTTGAACATGGCATGAACTGGGATTTTCATTCGGCTGGTATTTATCCCCGTAGATTAGAAAATATCTGGGGCATTTTTACTATTATTTTTGTTCACTCAGATTTAGAACATTTATCAAATAATGTCGTTTCGTTTCTATTACTTGGAAGCAGTTTATTCTTCTTTTATAGACAAATTGCAATTAAAATATTAATAAATTCATATATTTTTAGTGGTATTATTCTTTGGATTATTGGAAGAGAAAATTGGCATATTGGTGCGAGTGGTTTAATTTATTCGTTGGCTTTCTTTTTGTTTTTTAGTGGCGTATTTCGAAGAAACACTTCATTAATAGCAATTTCTCTCACTATTGCTTTTCTTTATGGAAGTATGATATGGCATTTATTTCCATGGCAATTACAAGATCCAATTTCATGGGAAGGTCATTTGGCTGGTGGAATAGTTGGTTTAGTATTATCATTTCTATACAGAAAACAAGGACCACAAAAAGAAATTGTAGAATGGGATGAGAATAATGAAGATAATGAAGTTGCAGAAGATAAGGAAGATATAGAAGGTAATGAAGTTGCAGAAGATAAGGAAGAGAATGAAGAGAAAGTAGATGAAACACAAAAAGTTTAGATTATTTCATAAAGAAGATAAACATACGTTTTTCGCCTTCATGAATTTTGCTTAGATATAAAAACAATAAACCATTTCGAACAATGAAAAAAACTATCATAATCCTATTTTTATCAATATCATACGTTTATAGTTTTGCGCAAATAGCTCAAAACGAGAAACTTGTATATGCTGCCTCGTATAACATGAGTGGTTTAATGACTCAACTTGCGCAAGTTACACTACAAACTGAGCCGGTTAAAACATCTAATAAATTCTACCTGCGCTTAAGTGCCGAAATTACGACTTACAGTAAATGGGACACATTTTTCAAAATTCGTGATTTATACGAATCATATGTCAACCCAACAAACTTGAAACCAAGCCTATACAGACGAAGTATAAATGAAGGTGGATATACAAAAACTGAAAAATATATTTATTTGGCCGATGGAAAAACAATTAAAAGTACATCTAGAAAAAAGAATAGAGCAGAAATAAACTCTACGTTTACAATAAATAGCTCATCACAAGACGTTATTTCAATGGCATATAAAATTAGAACCATAGATTTTACAAATTACAAAGTTGGTCAAGTTAAAACATGTACAATTGTATTTGATGAAAAGGAATTTCCAGTATCAATTAAATACATGGGAAAAGAAACAGTTTCGGCTGGAAATTTAGGTTCTAAAGAATGCTATTGTGTTTCAATTTCTGCCAAAACAGACAAACTGAAAGGCAAAGATAAAAACTTAATATGGCTGACTGCTGACTCTAAAAAAATACCCGTGTTAGTTAAATTCAGCATAAAAATTGGCACAGGTCAAGTTTCATTATCAAATGCATCAGGTATCTAAAAGAAATGCAAGTAAATAACAGAAATTCAAATACATTTCACTATCTTTTTAATACCAAGTTTTAAAATTTTCTTCACGAATTTACACATTAAGGATACTATTCTATCATGAGAAAAACTCTTTTAATTACCGCATCAACTTTGTCAATTTTAGGCATAATATTTACAATATTACCGTTAGGAACTATTGCCATCATACCAAATTTATTGGCAATAATTATGGCTTTTATTGTATTAAAAAAATCGGATGCAAAGCAAAAAACAGCACCTAAAATTATTCTTTTGGTGTCAACCTTAGCATTTCTAACAGTAATTGGAAAAGATATTTTTGTAAAAGATGTAGTGGTAGTGGATAAGCAATTCAATCTTCAAAAAGAAGAATCAAAACAAGAAGCTCAAAAAGATTTAGAAGGATTATAACATATTCTTTTTTTCAACGCATTAACAACCATTCAGTCAAGGAATCTGGAATGGAAAGATTGCAAAAAGCATGACAAAATTTTATATTTATTTAATTATCAATACAATAATCCAAACACACTAACAATTATATTAGAGTTATTGATTTAAACCAATAAAATTAAAACCGAATAAAAAATCAGAATCGTATCCATGAAAAATATAATTATTGCAGGAGGTACTGGGTTTATTGGCAGATATGTTACGACTCGATTCCGTGAAATGGGTTATAATGTATCAATAATTTCGCGGAATAAAAGTAATGAAAATAATGTATCGTGGAAGCAAAATGATTTAATTAATGCGTTCGAAAATTCAGATTTAGTATTAAATTTATCTGGGAAATCGATAAATTGCAGACATAACTTTAGTAATCGAAAAGCAATAATTGAATCAAGAATAAATACCACCAATGCTATTGGTAATGCTATTAGAGCATGCAAAAACCCTCCTAAAACATGGATAAATGCAAGTGCAACTGGCATTTACAAACCCTCACAAAACAAAGCAATGACCGAAAACGAAATGGATTTGGGAAGTGATTTTTTGTCGGAGGTAGTTAGAAAATGGGAAAATACTTTTTTCGAATTTAAAACAAATAAAACACGACTTATTGCACTTAGAACTTCTGTAGTTATAGGAAATAATGGCGGCGCTCTTCGTCCATTGGTTTGGCTCAGCAGGTTGGGGCTTGGTGGAAAACAAGCCATTGGTAATCAAATATTTAGTTGGATTCACATAGAAGATTATTTTAAAGTATTATTATTTATACTCCACAAAGATGAAATATCAGGTATAATAAACTGCACCGCTCCTCACCCACTTTCGAACAAAGATTTTATGAAAATACTTCGAAAAACAGTTCATGCACCTTTTGGAATTCCAGCGCCAAAATTTGCCATTAACATTGGAGCAAAAATAATTGGCATGGAACCAGAGTTACTTTTAAACAGTTCATATATTATTCCTTTAAAATTAAACAATTTAGGTTTTAAATTTATTTTTCCAAATATGGAGAATGCCCTAAGCGATTTACTATAAAAACAAAACACTAATTGAACAGTTTTTTTTCACACAAACTTTTTATATTCAACAATAATTTCAAAAATAATGGCAAAATCAAAATCAGTTTACGTATGTCAAAATTGTGGCGTAGATTCACCAAAATGGATAGGTAAGTGTCCATCGTGTGGTGAATGGAATAGTTATGTTGAAGAAATATTAAGTAAAGACACAACACCAAAAATACATATTGCTGGTATAGAACTCATTAAACAAAAACCAATTCTGATTACTGATGTCGTTACCAGCGAAGAAAGCAGAATTGACACAAGCTGCGGTGAATTGAATCGGGTATTGGGTGGTGGATTAGTACCTGGTTCGCTGGTACTGATTGGCGGAGAACCAGGCATTGGTAAATCTACTTTGGTACTGCAAGTGGTACTCAATATGAAAGGAAAGCGCACACTATATATTTCGGGAGAAGAAAGTGTAAAGCAGCTAAAAATGAGAGCTGAACGTTTGAAATTCCATAATCCAGATTGCTATATTGTTAGTGAAACATCCTTGGAACAAATTTTTGTTCATATTCAAAACACGCAGCCCGATGTCGTTATTGTTGATTCAATTCAAACAATGTCGACGGACACAATAGAATCGTCTCCTGGTTCAGTATCGCAAGTAAGAGAATGTGCCGCTAGCATTCTAAAATTTTGCAAAACTTCCGCCATACCTGTATTACTAATTGGTCATATCAACAAAGAAGGCAGCATTGCTGGCCCAAAAGTATTGGAACATATTGTGGATACAGTGCTTCAATTCGAGGGTGACCAACACTATATGTATCGCATTCTTCGCTCCATCAAAAACCGTTTTGGAAGCACTTCAGAGATGGGAATTTTCGAGATGCAACAAAATGGTTTACGCGAAGTTAGCAACCCTTCAGAATTACTTCTATCTCAAAACCACGAAGGTTTAAGTGGTGTAGCAATTGCCTCGGCCATTGAAGGTATTCGCCCATTTTTAATAGAAGTTCAAGGCTTGGTTAGTTCTGCAGCCTATGGCACCCCGCAACGTTCGAGTACAGGTTTCGACCTTCGCCGCTTGAATATGTTACTCGCCGTTCTCGAAAAACGTGCAGGTTTCAAAATTGCACAGAAAGATGTTTTCCTCAATATTGCAGGCGGCATAAAAGTTAACGACCCTGCCATCGACTTAGCAGTAATTTCTGCAATACTATCATCAAATGTGGATATTGCCATTGCCAAACATGTCTGTGTGGCTGGCGAAGTAGGCCTTTCTGGAGAAATTCGGCCAATAAACCGCATTGAACAACGCATTTTGGAAGCCGAAAAACTTGGATTTGAAAAAATGATTATCCCCGATTTCAATCTTAAAAGTATCAATTTAAGCAAACTTAACATTCAATTGATTCAAGTAAAAAAGGTGGAAGAAGCTTTTAGAGTATTGTTCAAATAGAAAAAATTGCTTATCCACATTAATCAAGTAATATACATATTCGTTTTAAAACTTTTGAATCCCTATTACCAAGGTAAAAATCAATTAAACCACAATAGGCACACTAGAAAGAAAATTAACATGCAAGTGTTTAATATAGAACACAATAGACAAATACCTATCTTTATTTGAATTTAATAGACTTTATATAGATTAAATTGCTACGCAATTAAAAATAAGAAGCTTAACACTAAGTCCACATAGACCACATAGATACACTAAGTTTAATTTTAAATCAAATATAGACCACTAAGTATAAAACATAAATGTTTTATAGAG
>CAIWCC010000002.1 GCA_903911085.1 uncultured Bacteroidales bacterium
ATAATAACATGGATATAACATATAATTATATATTAACATATTATATTCTTATATAATTCTTAGTTCAATAAATTTAATTACTTTTGTAAATGAAATAAAGCGGTAAGTTGACAGTTATCAGTTGACAATTATCAGTTGACTGTTAAACCTAAACGTTGCCAACTATAAACTACCAAATTCCAACTACAAACTATTAACTACCAACTATCATCTACCAACTATCAACTAAAACATGGCAATTGTAAAAGGAATTTTTCAGGCAACAGGGAGCATCAAGGGCGTATCATTTTACAGTCCGGTGGGGAGCGACAAAGTGATAATGCGTACCAAAGGTGGTGCCACAAAGGAGAGAATAGCTAAAGGCAAGGAGTTTGAAAAACTTCGTCATCATCAGGCTGAATGGGGTGGCTGTGTGCAATTTGCCAGAGGGGTGCGTGGTGCTGTGGGTGAATTGTACCGCCTGGCCGATTTTAATCTGTCGCCAGTATGGACAGGCATGGGCAAAAAGTTGATAAAACTGGACACTATAAGCCCTATTGGCGAGCGAAAACTGCAATTGACTGTGTATAAACAAGCTTTAAACGATTTTAATTTCAACCGCAATTATCCATTGGCCAGCATTTTACGCGTGATGCCCACCGTGGAAGTGGACAGACAAGCACTGAAAGCTACTGTGGTTTTTCCACGTATCAATACCGAATCGCATTTAGTGAACTTTCAGCGTCTACCGTATTTCCGACTCATTGCCTGCCTTGGCACTGTGTCCGACATGCACTACAAACCGGTAATGCAAACCAACTATGACGCATTAAATCCTGAATTGCAAGGTTTTAGTGTTAGCAAAATGAGTAATTGGCTTTCTACCAATGATATTATTGATGAACAAACATTTATAATGCAGTTCGACGATCATTTTATACCAATGATTACCGACGACATAACCCTAGTGGTAAGTGTGGGTATGGAGTTTGGCAATGTGGCTTTTGGAGGTAGTATAGTGGAAGTGAAACGTGCGGGATGTGCTAGAATACTGAAAGTGCTGTGAGTATTGGTTTATGTGGTGAGTATTTATCACGTTTTTTGAGAGAACAAAAATAGGACTAAATAAGTGGAAGTAATATTTTCGTATTATTGAATTCAAAAGTAAAAGAATAGCACGCGGATTACACTGTTTGAACGGATTTTAAACGGATTTTAAAAATACTTCGTATTTTGAATCTTGCTTATTTTCTAAATAAAAGTTTGAACGCAAATTGAGCAAATTATCGCAAATATAGGTTGCTAAATATTGGATCATTAGTACACTGTAATTAGCTGATATTTTGACATTTACATTTAAATATTGTACAAAATAAATCATTGGTGTCCGATAAACAGAGAATATAAAATAATGTCGCCCCCGATGGGGCTTATTGGCACTTCTAATTCATTGACTACCATAATTTCGCTTCTCCGAAGCTATAAATAAAGGTCCCATCGGTGCGACATTATCTCAAAGCATTATTGGAAGCGGTTTTCAGTTGTAAAATAAAAAGTTTAACGGACATCAATGAAAAAACCCACAAGGATTTGAAAGATAAGGTACTTAATTAGATTACTCTCTTAACTCAAAAAAATACTCAACTACCCCACCATCAAATTTGGACACTTAATATTTATTCAAAAATTATTACCTTTGCAGTCAAAATAATTGAGTTTATACAGATTAACCGTTTATAGCTCTCAAAAACAAAGATTTAAGATTAGACACTAAGTTACACTAAATTACACTAAGTTTCACTAAGAATATTATTAAAAATTAAGAACACTAAGGAAAAACATAAATGTTTTTTAGAATAGTCGTTTTATTATAAAACATTTATGTTTTATCTTAGAGTTCTCATAATAAATGATTAAAAGAACCTTAGTGAACCAACGGTCAGCGTAGCTAAACTTTGTGCCCTTAGTGACTTAGTGGTAAATCTTTTATTTTAAATCACATAGTATAATAATCTATATAAAGTCTAATAATTAAATGAATTACTCAAAAATTCCATCACCATGCTACGTCCTTGACGAAATGGCATTCCGAAAAAATTTAGAACTTATTCGTTCAGTAAAAGAACGTGCTGGAGTAGAAATAATATTGGCATTCAAAGCATTTGCAATGTGGAGCGTTTTTCCCATTGTTCGCGAATATATCCCATTTTCAACTGCCAGTTCGTTGGCCGAGGCACGCTTAGCCTACGAGGAATTGGGCAGCAAGGCACATACCTATAGCCCCGCTTACACTACCAAAGAATTTCCGCAAATAATGGCTTGTAGCAGTCATATTAGCTTCAATTCATTGAATCAATTTCAACATTTCTACCCACAAACACAATTTGATAATATATCATGCGGACTACGAATAAATCCTGAATTTTCGGATGTTGAAACTGATTTATACAATCCGTGTTCACCTGGCTCAAGGTTGGGTGTGGTAGCTGATTTATTGGGCGACAAACTACCAGAAGGCGTACAAGGACTTCATTTTCATACTCTTTGCGAATCGAGTTCTTACGATTTAGAAAAAACGCTAAACGTTGTAGATGAGAAATTTGGAAAGTATTTTTCACAAATAAAATGGCTCAATATGGGTGGTGGCCATTTAATGACGCGTGAGGGTTATGATATTGAACATTTAATCGGACTATTAAAAACTTTTCAAGCAAAATACCCTCATCTTCAATTGATTCTGGAGCCTGGTAGCGCTTTTGCATGGCGAACTGGCGTATTGGTTTCGAGCATAGTAGATATTGTTGAGAATAAGGGTATTAAAACTGCAATGCTCGATATATCGTTTGCTTGTCATGCTCCCGATTGTCTGGAAATGCCATATAAACCTGCAATAGTTGGTGCAACAGATGCTGTGGAGGGCAAACCCACTTACAGAATGGGCGGAAACAGTTGTCTTTCAGGCGATTATCTAGGAGATTGGTCATTTGAAAATGAATTAAAAATTGGAGATAAAATTGTTTTTGAAGATATGATTCATTATACTTTGGTGAAAACCAATATGTTTAATGGCATTTCGCATCCAAGTATTGGAATGTGGACTTCCGAAAATGAATTTAATATGATTCGTGAATTTGGGTACGATGATTATAAAACCAGAATGAGCTAATAATTATTAGAATTTTTATTGATTAGTATACTTACTTAAGTAGGGTCTGCTGAAAACTGTAATATTATTGATTGACAAATGATTAGTATAACAATAAAATTGATTTGTGCTAGGTATTTGAAGGTTTATATTCAAATATCATGCACTAATCTTTCGGTTGAAGTTTTAAATCCCGTAGGGTGGGGTGTCAAAAATTAACTAACTATTTTTATAATTTTCGTTCTAAAAAATAACTGTAATTTGTATAATTCATGTTTGCATTGAGTACATTTCGACCTCTCCCCTAACCCCTCTCCCAAGGAGAGGGGGATAAGACGCAGTATTTTATAGGAAAACATAGAAACTTGGTCTGGCTCCCTCTCAAAAACTAAAAAAATCCCATTCCCCTCTCTTCAAGGAGAGGGTGTCCGCAGGACGGGAGAGGTCAGGAGAGGGCGGGGGGAGAGGTCTGGGTTTAAAAATGGAACGAGGATATTTTTCTATCAATTGTGAATTTTTTACAGCCCACCCTTAGGAATTGACTATGCATAACCCATAAGTGTTTATTTGGGAGTAAAATAAAAAGAGTAAATTGAACTCCAGAGGAGTTCTCCAACATACGCAAATAGCAGATAATCAAAGGGTAACTTCTTTGGAGTTAAGTTCATATTACTCTTACATCCCCAAAATAAATTTGGGGGTTATGCATAGGTAACTCCTCTGGAGTTTTTCAGTAGACCCTACTTAAATAATTTAAAATAAAAGACTTATTCAATATAAACTCAAATATTAAACACAAATAAAAAACATCCTTAAATAAAATACTTGTATGACAAAAGAAATTGTAATTATCTTCGCATTAGCGCTGGTTTGTATTTCGGCAACGACAAAAAAATCTAACCCAACACTTTATATTATAGGCGATTCCACTGTAGAAGGCGGGAGAGGGAATAATGGTTTGTGGGGTTGGGGGAAATTTCTTCCTCAATTTTTCGACACAACAAAAATTTCAATTAAAAACTACGCCAGAGGTGGTACCAGTGCACGTACTTTTCAGACCAATGCCGTTCCTGAATTCATGAAAATTAGTCGTGGTTTCTGGGACAGTGTTTCGGTAAAAATGAAAAAAGGCGATTATTTAATTATTCAGTTTGGACTAAACGACCAAGGTGCTGTAAATGACACGGCAAGAGCAAGAGGTACTTTGCACGGAACAGGCGAAGATAGCGTCACTATAATTAACAGTTTAACAAAGAAAAGTGAAGTTGTGCACACATTTGGTTGGTACATGCGCCGCTTTGTTACTCAAGCAAAAGCAAAAGGCGTGAGTGTTATTGTTTGCTCCTCTATACCAAGAAATAAATGGGAAAACGATAAAACTGTACGTGGCGAATCGGGTTTTGCTGGCTGGGCTTTACAGGTTGCCAACGAAGAAAAAGTGTTTTCCATTGATTTAAACTCAAAAATTGCCGACGTTTACGATAGAGAAGGTAAACAAGCTGTAACCGATAAATACCACATTGCAAAAGATGCAACTCATACCACCGAAGGAGGTGCATTACTGAATGCTAGCATTGTAGCTCAGGAAATACGTGGACTAAAAAATTGCACGCTTAAGAAATATTTAATTGATAAATAAAATATTTAAAAAAAGTAACTAGAGAAATAGTTGGAAAACAGCACTTTAGTACATAACAAACTTTATGTATTTATGTAATTAATTGCAAATCAACTGATTGAACATAGGGCTTTGCCCCAAACCCTACTCACTTTTTTGCCTTGATGCAAAAAAGTAAGCAAAAAAAACACCTCACCCGTCCTACAGACACCCTCTCCAACTGGAGAGGGAAAATAGGAATTGAAGTGTTTGACTTCGCCTGCTTCACTCGAAAAATTTGTCGTTTGTATGCTGAAAACTTTTAAACTCGTACCGTCGAAATACGTCGGTACTCAAACACAAAAGTTTTCTACGCACACTTCACTCCATTTTTCGGCTCACCAGACGATGTCAGTCCAGTGCGAGATTCGTACATATTGGTAACATGCATATTTTTAACAATAAAATTCTATGTTTTTTTTGTCATGCACTAATTAACAACACTTTAAATACTTATAAAATAAAAGGATATAACTTGCGGGTTTTATCCTTTTTTCTTACCCCTATATTCAGTTGGTGAAATGCTCATTGTTTTAGCAAAAACCCGACTAAAATAGAATGGATCATCAAAACCAATCAAAACAGAAATTTGATTAATTTTCATATCAGTAAAATCTAAATAATGACAAGCTTGTTGAATTTTTAGTTGCGATAGGTAATTTAATGGCGAATAACCTGTCTTAGCTTTAAACAAAGTAGAGAAATGAGAAATTGAAAGTCCTACATACTCTGTCAATTCTTTCAATGTTAGCGATTTGTGGATATTCTCGCGCATAAAATGAATGGCGTCATCTACCACGTCACGTTCATTTTGTTTTGTGGAAATGCTTTCTCGGTATGCACCTAAAAACTTTAACGACCCCAGAAAATGAAAAAAACTGGTAATGCTATAATCGAGATTACTTTTGCTATACCCATTTTTCAAAGTAAAAAATATTTCTTCAAACAACTGAATTCGTTCCTCAATTCTTGAATCTTTTTCGGGACTGATACGGGTTGGTTTATCATGACCTTCGGAAAAGAAACTTGCTTTCTCTCCATCGAAGTGAATCCAATATATTGTCCATGGATTTATTCGATTACTACCATAAGCGTGTGTTTTTCCTTTTGGTAAAATAAAAAAATGATCTGGTAAAACTTTTTGTCGTACACCTTCAATTTGGAACCAACCAGACCCTTCAACACAATATATCAACACAAATTGCTTTGCTTCCTCTTTGGTTCTCGATCTATAATGGAAATCAGCCTTTGGATAATAGCCAATATCAGTGATATGTAGCAAACACCCCAATGTATCTGTTTCCAAATCGCTGACAATTGGTAAAGGTATCACTATTGCTCTTTCGCCAGTAAATCCACTTTTAAGTTTAGCCATTTTTGTACAATAATTTATATTTGCAGTCAAAAATAGTAAAAAGTACCGTAAATCCCAAAAGTAGTAATATTATCCATGTAAATAGTTAGATATTCTATCAAAAAATCATTTATTATTTCTTTACTTTGCAATATAATTAAAAGACATTAGAACAAAGAACAAAAAGTTAAGGCAAGTTTAGCTACTTAGTGGAAAGTCTTTTATTTTAAATTTCTATATAAAGTCTGTTGAAAAACTATTAATAACCATGAAGTGGTTTAATATGATTAGCCCCGAATGAAATTCGGGGATGAAAAGTATTCATAAGGCAGAACTCTGAAGGAGTTCAATATCATCAATCAATTGAAATTAAACTCCTTCAGAGTTTTTATACGCATACATTTTAATCCATGGGTTACCACCCATGGCTAATCATATTAAACTCTTTCAGAGTTCTTTATTGAGAAAATATCAAAGTGGAAGTAAATAATGTCGGATTTATTGTATTAAAAAGAAAAAGAATGGAACGCGGATAAACGCTGATTGAGCGGATAAAAAAACGGATTTTAATTCTCTCCATTTGGTCGATGACCGTTGGTTCTGATAAATCGGAATCGAAGATCAACGCAGTTAATGATTTTCAATAGTTTAGGTATTATCAGTCATGTTTACATGACTTTAATCAGTACTCAATCCGTTTAAATATTATCAGTATTTATCCGTTTGATCCGTCAAATCCGCGTTCTATTCTTCTTTATTTATAGGACATTATATTTTGGCCATTACTTAGTTTCATTTCCATAAAATTAAATCAATACAATATGAATAAATTCAACAAAACTTACATTTTTGGTATTTCTATGGTTTCGGCCATGGGTGGTTTGCTTTTTGGCTACGATTGGGTAGTGATTGGAGGCGCAAAACCATTTTACGAACGCTTTTTTGATATTGCTTCGTCGGCCAATTTGCAGGCATGGGCTATGAGTTGTGCTTTAATTGGATGCGTGGTGGGTGCTGTAATCTCAGGTGTGGTAAGCGATAAATTTGGCAGAAAATGGCCTTTACTTGCCTCGGCTTTCTTGTTTATGGTGGCTTCGCTTGGTACTGGATTGGCTATGAGCTACACTTACTTTATTTTTTTTAGAATAATAGGTGGAATTGGAATTGGTTTAGCATCAGCACTTTCGCCTATGTATATTGCCGAAGTAGCGCCAACACACTTGCGAGGCAGGTTTGTTTCGCTCAACCAAATGACGATAGTTATAGGTATTTTGGCCGCTCAAATTATAAATTTATTGATTGCTCAAAAAGTTCCTGTTGGTGCAACTGATGAATTTATTCGTGCTTCATGGAACGGGCAAATGGGTTGGCGATGGATGTTTTACGCTTGTGCTGTTCCGTCGGCGCTATTTTTTCTACTTACTTTTTTTCTCCCCGAAAGTCCGCGCTGGCTACTAAAAGTCGGCAAAGCTGACAAAGCATTTCCAACATTAAAGAAAATTGGTGGCGAAGTGTATGCTCATCAAGAAATGAAAAATATTCAATCCACGTTGAATGATGTTACTGAAAAAGTTGATTTCAAAGCTATTCTCAATCCTAAATTCAGACCTATATTGATTATTGGTGTTGTGCTGGCTGTTTTTCAACAATGGTGCGGAATTAATACGGTGTTTAATTATGCCGAAGAGATCTTTACTGCTGCCGGATATGGGGTCAGCGATACGCTTTTCAATATAGTTATTACGGGTAGTGTAAACCTTGTTTTTACATTGGTAGCCATGTTTACAGTGGATAAATGGGGGCGCAAAAAACTTATGGTGCTTGGTTCCATTGGGTTAGCTATCACCTATATTCTGCTTGGCGGTGCTTTTTATTTCCAACTCAAAGGCATTGCAGTACTAACTTTAGTAATTATTGCCATTGCCATTTATGCCATGTCGCTCGCGCCCATCGTGTGGGTTATTTTGTCTGAAATTTTCCCCAATCGCATTCGTGGAGCAGCTATGGCATTGGCCACTTTTGCACTGTGGATAGCCTGCTTTGTGCTAACCTACACTTTCCCATTATTAAATAAAGGGCTGGGAGCCGCCGGAACATTCTGGGTATATGCTGCCATTTGTTTGTTGGGATTTGTATTTATTTTGATAAAACTGCCCGAAACAAAAGGAAAATCGTTGGAAGAAATTGAAAAAGAAATGGTAACCTCAAAATGAGATAATTATAAAACAATATGAAAAAATACAGCCTTTTATGGAGTTTCGTGCTCTTGTTCTTTGTGCCAATACAAGCACAGCAAAATCAGTTTAAAATTCAGCTCTCGGGCGAATGGCGTTTTGCTACCGACCCAACCGACAAAGGTATTGCTGAACAATGGTTTGCAAAAAATCTACCAGAAACGATTACACTTCCCGGCTCTATGGCTACCAATGGAAAAGGCGATGAGGTAACCGTGGATACTAAATTCACGGGGCAAGTTGTAGACCGCTCGTTTTACGAAAAGCCTGAATATGCCAAATATCGCGTGCCCGGGAATGTGAAAATCCCATTCTGGTTACAGTCGGAAAAATATTATGCAGGTGCAGCCTGGTATCAAAAAGAAGTAACCATTCCGGCCAACTGGAAAAAGCAGGAAATTGAACTTTTTCTGGAACGTTGCCATTGGGAAACGCGTTTGTGGATTGACAGTAAAGAGATGGGTATGCGAAACTCACTTGGAACGCCGCATGTTTATAAACTTACCGATGTGCTCACTCCCGGAAAACACACAATTACAATTTGTGTAGATAACCGCACCAAATCTATTGACCCCGGCGTAAATTCACACAGCATTTCCGACCATACGCAAACCAACTGGAACGGTATGGTTGGCGCACTTTACCTTGAGGCCAAGCCCATTTCAATCAAGAGCATACAAGTTTTTCCGGATATTCATTTAAATAAAATTATAGCTAAAATAAAAATCAATAACCCAACCAATAAAAAGCAAAAAGCAAATATTTCAATCCAAGTTATTGGCGCTTCAGAATTACCGGCAAAACAATTGAATATAACTATTGGGGCTGGAATAGATTCGTTGGTGGTGGAATATCCAATGGGAAATGAGGTAAAACTCTGGAGCGAATTTCACCCTAATTTATACAGCTTAAAAACCACTCTTTCGGTAAAAAAGACACTGAACAATTACCAAACTACATTTGGAATGCGCGAAATTAAAGCCGTGGGCAAACAGATGCAAATCAACGGTAAACCACTGTTTTTGCGTG
Organism: uncultured Bacteroidales bacterium; assembly: GCA_903911085.1. Taxonomy (GTDB): domain Bacteria; phylum Bacteroidota; class Bacteroidia; order Bacteroidales; family Paludibacteraceae; genus Paludibacter. The sequence continues at coordinate 9,399 of CAIWCC010000002.1, forward strand.
GAACTTTGGAGTGTGCCATTTTCCCGAAAACCGGTTTCCCGCCAACTGACAAAGCTGAGTGGTTACGTATTTACAATGTGGCACGCGCTCATGGGCTCAACCACTTCCGTTTTCACTCATGGTGTCCGCCCAAAGCCGCTTTTGATGCAGCCGACGAATTAGGTTTTTACCTGCACGTAGAAGTTTCGTCGTGGGCTAACCAGTCCACCACCATTGGCGATGGCAAACCTTTTGACAAATATGTGTATGAAGAAAGTGAGCGCATGATTGCCGAATATGGTAATCATCCATCATTCTGCATTTTACTTTACGGAAATGAACCTGGCGGAGACAAACAAGTTGAATTTCTCACCCAGTTTGTAACTTATTGGAAAGCAAAAGATAACCGCCGCATTTACAGCTCGGGAGCCGGTTGGCCAAATTTGGCCGTAAACGATTTTCAGAGCACTCCAAATCCACGCATTCAGGCGTGGGGAGAAGAACTTAAAAGTATTATCAACCAAAAAGCACCTGCTTCAAACTACGATTGGAATGCGAAAATTGAAAAATTTTTGCAACCTACTGTAAGCCACGAAATCGGGCAATGGTGTGTATATCCAAACTTTAAAGAAATTGGGAAATATACCGGCGTAGTACGTGCCAAAAATTTCGAAATATTTCAGGAAACATTAAAAAACAACGGTATGGCTCAGTTGGCTGATAGCTTTTTATTGGCATCGGGTAAATTGCAGGCACTCTGCTATAAGGCTGATATTGAAGCAGCTTTGCGAACCAAAGATTTTGGTGGTTTTCAGTTGCTGGATTTGCACGATTTCCCCGGACAAGGAACGGCTCTGGTTGGAGTTCTCGATCCTTTTTGGGAAGAAAAAGGGTATATCTCACCCAAGGAATACAGCCGTTTTTGCAATTCAACAGTTCCATTGGCTCGCCTTAAAAAACATATTTATACTAATGCCGATACGCTTTCGACCATGGTGGAAGTGGCGCATTATGGTAATGAACCTTTGACAAATTGTATTCCGACATGGAAAATCACAGACGTTTTAGGGCAGACAATTTTTTCGGGACAATTACCAAAAACCGATATCCCATTAGGTAATTGCTTTTCGTTAGGGCAAATTAACGTACCACTGTCGTCAGTTCAAAAAGCGGAAAAATTGGTATTGGAAGTAACAGTGGGAACATTTTCTAATAGCTGGGACATTTGGGTATATCCTGCTGTGAAAGAAATTATTGCGGGAGCTGAGAAAATAAAGATTGTTTCAGAACTTGATATGTCAACGCAAAAATTCCTCGTTGATGGAGGCTCGGTATTGTTGACCCTCAAAAAAGGCGCATTAAAACCAGAATTTGGAGGTAAAATAGCCATTGGCTTTTCCAGTATTTTCTGGAATACGGCATGGACAGGTGGGCAAGCACCTCATACGCTGGGCATTTTGTGCAATCCAAACCATTCAGCATTAGCCGATTTCCCAACAGATTATTTCAGCAATTGGCAATGGTGGGATGCAATGAGCCATTCCAATGCTATTATGTTGGCACCCATATCTTCGGAAATAAAACCGATTGTGCGTGTTATCGACGACTGGTTCACGAATAGACCATTGGCATTGTTGTTCGAAGTGAAAGTGGGCAAAGGAAAATTGCTGATATCAGGAATTGACTTCAATCAAGAATTGGAAAAACGCCCCGAAGCGCAACAATTGCTTTACAGCCTGAAAAAATATATGGTAGGTGGAAATTTTAATCCTACTGTAAAGGTTGATGTTGAGTTAATTGAGAAATTGTACAAATAATTTAAATGCACCCTAATAAAATTAAGTCCAGAAATTAAACCACAATAGGAACAGTAGAATACAAAGAATTGATTAAATTCAAGAGCACAATAGTTAAATACCTTTCGGTATTTATTAAGCTTCTTAGCGTAGTGAAATGTAATAAAGTAAACAATTTAGCACTACATTATTTAATTGATTCAGAGCAGATTAAGTCTTTACCCCGATAGGGATTAAATGTGAGTAGCCCCCAGTAAGTGAAGCGCAACTGGGGGATGAAAAGAACAAATAACCAAACATTTGATTTTCGGTTCGACATGTCGAACTGGAAATCAAAGAACGACAAAAAATGTTGGTTATGATTAGTAACCATAAAAGTAAGACAAAAAAGATACTAATATGAGTGTAAAAGCTTGGCAAGAAGATGTAATTATCCCAACGTATGAAATTGGGAAAGCCGAAAAGAATCCTATTTTCCTTGAAAAACGTGTTTATCAAGGAAGTAGCGGAGTGGTTTATCCTTATCCGGTTGTAGAAAAAATAGCTGACGAGAAATGCGACAAAACCTACAAAGCCGTTTTTCTGGAAAATGAATATATCAAAGTAATGATTTTGCCAGAGCTGGGTGGACGTGTGCAAATGGCTTATGATAAAATCAAGAAGCGCCACTTCATCTATTTTAATCAGGTGATTAAGCCTGCTTTGGTAGGGTTGACTGGTCCGTGGATTTCGGGGGGAATTGAATTTAACTGGCCGCAACATCATCGCCCGAGTACATTTTTACCGGTAGATTATACTATCGAAAATAATGCTGATGGTAGCGTTACGGTTTGGGTAAGCGAAAACGAAAAAATGTTTCACCAAAAAGGCATGGCGGGTTTTACGCTGCATCTAGGTAAGGCATATCTGGAAATTAAAGGGAAGCTGTATAATCCAACTCCCGTTCCACAAACTTTTCTTTGGTGGGCAAATCCCGCAGTGGCGGTAAACGAACACTACCAAACGGTTTTTCCACCCGATGTACACGCCGTTTTTGACCATGGCAAACGCGATGTATCTACTTTCCCCATTGCTACGGGCACCTATTACAAAATTGATTATTCGGCAGGAGTGGATATTTCGAATTACAAAAATATTCCTGTACCCACTTCGTATATGGCCATCAATTCGGAGTTTAACTTTGTGGGCGGTTACGAAAATGATACGCAAGCCGGTGTGCTTCATGTGGCAAGCCATCACATTTCACCCGGAAAAAAACAATGGACGTGGGGAAATGGCGATTTCGGCAAAGCATGGGATAGGAATCTAACCGATGAGGATGGACCATATATCGAACTAATGGCCGGGGTTTATACCGATAATCAGCCCGATTTCAGCTGGATGCAACCTTATGAGGAAAAGACTTTTACGCAATATTTTTTACCTTATCGTGAGCTTGGCGTGGTAAAAAATGCTTCACAGGATTTGTTGCTAAACATGGATAAAGCTGGCGATAAAGTGATAGTGAAGATATTTGTTACTTCAAAGCAAAATAATGCAAGGATTGACCTCACCCCCTGCCCCCTCTCCTTGAGGAGAGGGGAATTTGAGGAGAGGGGGACAGGAAAGTGGGTTGAAGGTGATGCCCATGCAAATATTACTACCGACTCATTTTCATGGGGCTTACTGATTCAAAAAGCCAAAGAAATGCGGCATGAACCAACAGAAGCCGAAAACAAATTATGGGATAGATTAAGAAATAGAAAGACTGGTTATAAAATTCGTCGTCAACATATTATTCAAGGATTTATTGCTGATTTTTTCTGTGTGGAGAAAAATGTTGTTATTGAGGTCGACGGAGGTATTCACTTGACTCCGGAACAGAAAGAACATGATAAATTTAGAACGGATATTTTAAATAGTCATGGTTATACTGTTATCAGATATTCAAACGAAGAAGTTTTAAAAGACTCATTCGAGGTGGCAAATAGAATAAAAACTAAATTGCAAGAAATTCCTTCTAGAAAAAAAACAAATTCATCGTATGACTCCCTTCCCCCCTCTCCTAAAGGAGAGGGGTCGGGGGTGAGGTTTTTCTCCGAAAAAGCAAATCTATCTCCGGAATCAGTTTATACTCGTGAAATCGAAATTGGAAATATTTCTCTTTCAGAATTATGTTTATCAGTTTATACCGAAAATGGTACAGAATTGCTTGCCATTCGTACTGAAGAAGTGGAGCGTCCGCAAGCCGAGGCCGCAAAACCCTCTTTGTCGCCACAGGAAACGCCAACATGCGAGCAGTTATACCTTACCGGGTTGCATTTGGAACAATACCGACATGCAACATACAACGCCACTGATTATTACCTGGAAGCATTACGACGTGACCCGAGCGATGTAAGAAACAACAATGCCATGGGACTTTGGCTGCTTCGTCGTGGTAAATTCAGCGAAGCTGAAAGTTATTTCCGCAAAGCAATAGAAACACAATTGCAACGCAATCCAAATCCTTACGATGGTGAACCACATTACAATTTGGGGTTAGTACTTCAATTTCAAGGCAAACTGAAGTCTGCCTATGATGCATTTTATAAATCGTGTTGGAATGCAGCCATGCAGGATGCCGGATATTTGGGTTGTGCACAGATATCGTGTAAAAATGATAAGCTGACTGATGCGCTTTACGAAATAGACAAATCGCTCATTCGCAATTGGCACAACCACAAAGCGCGTGTGCTTAAAACAGCAATTTTGCGTAAACTTGATCGTAAAAATGAAGCATTGGAACTGATTGCTGATTCGTTGAAGATTGATTTATTCAATTTTGGTTGTCGTTTTGAGCAGTATTTGCTTACAAATGATAATTCTGTTTTAGCGGAAATGCATCAATTTATGCGTGGCGAAATTCATAATTATGAAGTAGTTGCGCTCGATTATATTGGTGCTGGATTGTATGCTGAGGCTGTGCAGTTATTGGAAGTAGGAATTATTGCATGTTCCGCACTTTCTTCCCCCCTCTCCTCAAGGAGAGGGGTTGGGGGTGAGGTCAAAACAACACCCATGACTTATTATTATATGGGCTGGGCATTGAATTTATCAGAAAAAGAAGCTGAATCAGTTTTAGAAAAAGCGGCTGTACATGCACCTGAATATTGTTTTCCAAACCGGTTGGAAGCAATTCTGGCCTTGGAATGTGCTCAAAAAGTGAATCCAACTGATGCAAAAGCGCCTTATTATTTGGGTAATTTGTGGTACGACAAACGTCAATACACTGAAGCAATTGCTTGTTGGGAAAAATCGGTGAAAATTGACGACACATTCCCAACGGTACTTCGAAATCTTTCGCTGGCCTATTTCAATAAACTAAATCAGGAAGCCAAAGCCCTTGAGTTTTTGGAAAAAGCCTTTTCATTAGACACCACCGATGCTCGCATTCTGATGGAACTCGACCAGTTGTACAAACGCCTTTGTCGTCCACATGCCGAACGGTTGGCATTCCTGGACAAGTACTTCCATTTGGTGGAAGAACGTGACGATGTGTATCTTGAATATGTGACTTTGAATAATCAATTGGGGAATTATACCAAAGCTATTGAGCTGATTGATAACCGCATTTTCCACCCTTGGGAAGGTGGCGAAGGAAAAGTACCGGCTCAATATCAGTTAGCCCGAGTGGAACTTGCCAAACAATTTATTGCTCAAAATGAGCACAAAAAAGCCATTCAGTTATTGAACCAATGTTTGGAATATCCGCATAATTTGGGCGAAGGGAAATTACACGGAGCGCAGGAAAACGATTTCCATTATTGGCTGGGTTGTGCTTACGAAGAAATGGGGCAATCAGACCTGGCTAAAAAATACTGGGAACTGGCCAAAGATGGTAATTCTGAACCAGCCGCTGCCATTTTTTACAATGACCAAAAGCCGGACAAGATTTTCTATCATGGACTGGCTTTGTTGAAACTTGGTCGCAAAGAGGAAGCCAAAACCCGTTTTGAAAAATTGATTGCTTTTGGCGAAAAACATTTGAACGAACAAATTAAACTGGATTATTTTGCTGTTTCGCTACCCGATTTGCTTATTTGGGACGACGACCTGACTTACCGCAACAAAATTCATTGTTATTATATGTTGGGTTTAGGCTATTTAGGTTTAGGGCAGACAGAAAAGGCCAATTCCTATTTGCAAAAAGCAGCCGAAATGGATGTGAATCATCAGGGTGTGCAAGTGCATTTGTTATAGGTATAATAAATTGAAAATCCGGATATTAGCACTTATGCTATTTATCCGGATTTTTGAAATTTTACACTAGTTTTTAGTTGAAATAATGCTGATTTTATGTATGAATAAACTTACAACATTTTACTGTTCCACCGACATTTACCCTTATGAAATAGACGGATGATTGACGTAAAAGTGTTTTATCAATTGGAAATGCCTGAATTCCTGCACTGTAAATGCCATTAGCAAATGTAGTAAGTTTTTTGCCAGACAAATCAAAAAGTTCTGCTTTTACATCTGACTGATATGGCAGATTGAAACGAACAAGCGCTTCACCATTGTTTTGGAAAGTATTGATAACCAAATCATTTTGTTTTGTTGAGTTTATTCCCGTGGCATCAATTAACACAAAGGCAACAGCATCAGCAATCACAAAACCTGTTGTGCCATTATTACTCACTGTGACAGTCGTTTTTTTACCTTGCGGCAGCGAATACGACCCTATTTCTACCCATACACCATCGTTTTTTGTCTGATTTACATATACAGTTGTATCCAGCGTTTCGTTTAGTAATTGGAATGGAACACTTGAACTGCGATTACTGCTAGCGATATGACGCACATATATTTTGTAACGTCCATTCGATGGCAAATCAGGAGTATATTTCACCCATTTTAAACCTTTTTCAGCATTATTGTCGTGAAGATAATTAGCACCGTAGCATGCTTTTGAATAGGTACTTGGCACCCAAAAACCTTCAGTAACAACACTTAAAGTATCACTATTGTCAACAACCACAGCATTTGTGGGCAGAATAAATTCTTTTGGCACTCCTACCGAATCCTGAAGTTCTTGCAAATAATTTAGGTAGACACCTTTTGGCGTGGTGTTGTATTTTTTGCAAAGTGCAGCTGCATAGCCTGTTGCCACACCCATTTGCCCGCAAGTATTCATAACACGTGGACTGCCTAATGCAACATGTGACTGACTAATATCACGACCAGCCATCATCAAGTTCTCAATATCGGCCGAAATAAGCGAACGATAAGGTATAAACCATTTTGGAATAGTAGTAAACTGAGCTTCAGTTTGCCAATCGTAAACGGTATCTTTGACGTAGTGCAAGTCGATGGTTCTTGTTTCAAATCCAATAACATCGGGAAATTTTTTGGCAGTTCTGATGTCACTTTCAGTTATAATATAATCGCCAACAATTCGTCTCGATTCTCGTTTTCCCATTATATAACCCATCCAATAAATCTTACGTTTGGCATTAGCAGTTTTCTGTTTGGCTGTGTAAAACGAACCATAGGTTGCACGAAATAAATGGTCACGAATGTGCTCGGCATCAAGAAATGGATCGAGTCCTATGCCATATTCCCACCACCAATCACCTGTAGTTGCGGAGTAAGTCTTTGATACTGGCATTGCCCATGGCACAGCGGGAAAAGTAGAATTTACTGTATCAACTACACTATTCCACCAAACGGTACTTCCCATCATCTTATTGTCGGCAACAGCCGGGGCCAAGCTTTCGTTAAAAACTTCAGTTGCTTCACGGCCAATCATATAGCGTGCTCCAGCCCAAAAACCTATCCAACCATCACCGGTACAGTCGATAAATTGGTCAGCAATAAAACGTTTTTCTTCGCCGGTTTCAATATGTTTAGCATCAACTGATAAAATGCGGTTGCCTGATTTATTTACACCATAAGCACGCATATTGTAATATTGGGTAATATTTGACTCTTTATTTACAACTTTTTGTCTGCGGTCGGTAAATGTAAATACAGCATCGGTTCCAGACGATAAGCCATTAGCATTAATTTCGCTCACAATCTTATAACCCACATCGCCAAGCGTGTGTACCCTAACATCGTTGCTGCAATTACCGCCTAAAACTGGTCTATCTTGAATTAATGCAACTTTGGCACCCCCACGAGCAGCAGCCACAGCAGCAGCTGTACCGGCAATTCCACCTCCAACCACCACTACATCATATTTAGGCATTATTACGGGCAGCTTTCCATTTAGAGTCAGTTGGTTACGCCAAGTTGATAGTGCTGGTTCTTGATTGGTAGGTACTTCATTTGCATCAGTTGTGAGGTAAATAGCATCGCAACGCCCTTCAAAGCCTGTAAGGTCATGCAGCTTTAATGTTATTGAGTCCGTTTGCAAATTAATGCGACCGCCATATTGCCATCCCCAACCAGTTTTAGTCCCAAAAACAGTATCACATTTCACATCATTCAATAATAAATTAAATACTCCAGGTGCATTCCAGTTTCCTGGTACCCAGTTTTTTGTGCGCACCCACACATGGTATTGACCACGAGTAGAAATTGCAGCACGAGTAACGGCATCAGCTACTGGCCAACCGTTACCATGTGCCAAAAGATATGGTGATCCCATCGAATGTACAAACTGCTGATCGACAACCCATCCGCCTTTTTGGCGAAAAGACTCAGCTTCAACCAATAACCCAACTGCACTACTAGTGGAGTTTATCATGTTGAGTAACATTAAAATAGCAAATAATTGTGTTTTCATAAGTGAAATTTAAAAATCATTTTAATATTCATTTCTTATTGTAGCATATACCCCAAACGACTGACCTGTAATTTGATAAAACGGCATCAGTTTGTAAGTAGTATCACCATTTTTAAGTGAGAAAGAAAGTTCGTTGCTGCTTTTTGTAATACCCGATAGAATTTCTTTTTGACTTCCTTTCAAAATAAGTTCACTTCCCGTTTCAAAAGCCAGCAAAACAGGACCATAGCTTAAAGCTATCACATTTTTATTATCACTCATACTTTGAATGCGGTAGTCGAAAACAAATTGCAATTCTACCTTATCGCCAGTTTTCCACTGCCGATCAATTTTTACATACGAAAGCGGTTTAATTGGAATTTGAATTGTTATACCATTTACCAATATACGAGTCTTACTATTTGCCCACGAAGGAATAAAAAGGTTCAATGCAAAGTGCGTAGGACTATTTGCACGCACGCTTATTGTTGTTTTTTGGTCTTCTGGAAAATTATTGGTTTGTTCCAAAATCACCCCTTGTTCCTTCCAATTTACTTCCGAAGGCACAAAAAGGTTCACCCAAATAGAAGCATTGTTATGAAAATAAACATTAGCATTGAGTTGAGTAAAAGCTTCAATACCAGTTCCATTACAACAGCGAAAATCATTCTCCTTCAAAAACTTCTTTGTACGGGGCGAGCTAAGTGGTAAATGATAAGTAACTGCACCATCTTCTTTGTTTTGTAATGCCAACACCGAGTTGTAAAACGTATTCATATAAGCATCGGCATATTGAGGATTGGCAGTCCAACGAAACAATGTTGCAGAAAGTTTCTGTGTATTATGCGACACGCACGATTCTGCAATTTCATCTGACAATGTAGCGCTTAAACCGTCAGCCTTGCCCCAATGTTCTGCTTTCATTGCTGTAGGTGTTGTTGGGTTTGGGCGCGGTCCACTACTCGACCCATTCACATAACAATGGTGGTGAAGCAATATCTCCCAGAAATTCACAGCAGCATCTCTGTACAACTTTTCGTGCGTATTTTCATATCGCTTTGCAAAACCATTCACCAACACCAGATGCGTATTGGAATGTAATCCCGACAAAATATCAACGCCATTCGCCAAAGGCTTACTAAACCACTCTCTATCAAATATTTTAGCCAACTTCAAATGCTTCTCATTTTTAGAAACGGAATACAAATTATGCAACACTTCGTTCATTGCGCCAGCCTCATTTCCTGGATTTGAATTAGGTGTATAAAGCATTTTTTCAATTTGTTCCGAACTCAAATTTGCTAATCTTCCTTCCACAAAATCAGCCATATTCAAAACCAACTCATACGCTTTCTTGTTACCAGTCAAGGTATAGACATCAAGCAAGCCTTGCATTACTTTATGATATGTATAATATGGCGCCCATACCCATTGACCTTTTTCCAATGCATCAAAATCTTTTTCTGGAAATGCACTCAGATACTTACCGCCCAACTTTTGTTGACATTCTGCAAGTGCCAGCACCATATAATCAATTCTGCGTTTAAGCAAAGTGTCACCAGTCTGAGCAATCTCCGACGCACAAGCCGACAAATAATGTCCTGTAAAATGACCACGTAAACCAATTCCAGGATTTTCCCAACCATCCAATGGCTTTGCATCCGATTTTATTCCTGCATTTACCCTGAAGTTGTGCAACAGCCTTTCAGCATCTAGTCTGTATAAATAACTTCGATTCAAATCTTCACGCTTCGAAATCCACGAATCTTTTAATTTTACTTCATTTAATGCAAATACACTCAAATCTTTATCTAATACCGAGCGTTCATTTTTTTGTGTATTTCCGGCCAAAACTGAGGTTGATACAAATGCTATAATAATGGTATTTATCCAGTTATTAGCGTTTAAAATTCTAGTCATTATTAATACTACTTTTTATTGATGGTTTTAGTTTACAATTAATTACGATTCAAAAATAGTAAAATTTTCCTTATAATCCAACTTAAGTTTGAATTAAGTGAATATTTTGATGCGTAGTTAATTTTTTAAAGACTTGATGGAATGATTATCAGTTTTTTTTATCTGTCAAAACAGTGTAAATCCGCTTGTAACTTTTGAAGATGGTTATTTAAACCACACCTCCTCGTTTGCAACGAAGAATTTATGTTCAAGCATTTGCAACGCTACATTTCTACTAAAAACAAATTCAAACGAAGGGGAGAAAGATATGATTTAATGCTTTGTTGTAAACAGATAACCATTTATCCACTCGTTTGGAAACGAGAGGCAGAAAGGGAAGTTAATATATTAATTATCATCTCGAAATAACAGAAATCAGTCTCGTATTCTACAAAAAATTAACAACACATATTGAATCATTACTAATCCAAACTCCAACCAACTTATTCCACCAACAAAAAAAATGCTTGACATTATTAATTTTTTTTGAAATAAATTAGCATATAAAATAAAATGTGTTTATCTTTGACGGGTTAAAAATAAACAATTATGACATTTATTTTATAGCAAAACTTAAATTCCTGTGCGACCAAAAGTGTAAAACTTTATACACATTACATACTTCAGATTATCAATAATTTGAGTGATATTAGTTTGAATCAAAAGAAAACTAATAGGCTCAATAAAATACATTTCGTGTTCACACATTATTGCCGAATGACAATAAAGTCCGATATACAAAAAAATGGAAATACCCGAACATCCATAAAAAAGTAGGGAGCGGATGCTGAAAGGCTTATGAGTAGGCAAAAAGAAAAAAAGTATTTTTATGAAAAAGAATTTTTTAAAATTAGCTTTTGTTATGGGAGTTTGCGTAATGATGACTTCATGTTACACAGTTACAGCTACAATTGGTAATGGTTCACAAACAGGTGAACAAGTTGTTGGTCATAACCAATTCCTCATTGGAGGATTAGTACCAGTAGGAATCGCAAATGTCAAAGAAATGGCTGGCGGTGCCAAAGATTATCAAGTAACAGTTACTCATACTTTTGTTGATGGATTACTTTCTGCAATTACAGGTGGTTTGTACACTCCAACCACAACAATTGTAAAAAAATAATTTATTTTTTTGGGGCGAATCAGAGCAATTATGATTCGCTCTAATTTTCTAAAAATTGATCAACGAACAACATGAAATACTTTCTACTTTCAATATCTATCATTATAATTCTTTATTCGAGCTATTTAGCAATCAAATGTGTTGAATTATTCAAAAGCTTGACTGAATACGGAAAAGGATATCTTGCTGGCAGTATAATTCTGCTAACAATTGGAGTTTCCCTATTTATATACTCGTTTAAAAAGATAAAAAAGACAAAATAAGATTCTATTTTCTAATCACAAAAAAATGAATTATGAATAAAAGCACAAAAGTTATCAGTTTTTCCTTGGCAGTAGTAATCTTTTTTACAAGCTGTTCAAGTTCAACAATGATTGTTAGCAATCCCGCTAATGCAAAACTATACGTGGATGGTGAAATGGTAGGTCAAACACCATATAGACATACAGATTCTAAAATCGTGGGTAGTACCACCGACATAAGAATTGAAAAAGAAGGGTACAAACCATTTTTAACAGATATATCTAAAAATGAAGAAGCTGATATTGGTGCAATCATTGGCGGATTACTTGTTTGGGTACCTTATCTTTGGGCTTTGAAGTATAAATCTTCACATACTTATAATTTACAGCCACTAGTAGCAGAGACTGAAACTCAACCAAATACTCCGAAAACACAAAATAGCAGTTCTAAAGTTGTAAAACTGCGAGAGTTAAAACAACTTCTTGACGAGAAAATTATTACAGCAGAAGAATTTGAAAAGGAAAAAGCTAAAATTCTAGAGATTAAAGAATAAATCAAGAACTAGCCGAAGTTAAATAACGACCGACTAAAATCATAGGAGTTAAACCTCCTGTCCCCATTGATACATTGATTAGCTGAGCAAAGTTTGGCAATGTAGGGTGGGAACCAACGGTTCTTTCTCCCTCTCGTTGGGAAACGAGGGAAGAATTTTCAAACGTTTGTACCGTAACATTTCTACTAATAACAAATTCAAACGATGGGCAGAAAGAGGTTTTCTTGTCTCCAAAAAGTACAAATTAGTTCCTGATTTGAAATCAAATGGAGAACTCGATTTTTCGTTATGGTAAACATCTGTAAACAAACATCTTCCTTTCATATCGAAGATGTTTGTTTTTTTGATTTTCCTTTCTGTTAGAAATTTAAAGGATATGATTGTTTACATATTAAAAAAATAGAGGAACTAAACTAATTACGGTTTAGTATTGAGCTATTTTTGTTAAGTTTCTATTTATTAATCACTTCCGAAGCCGACTTTCCATTTATGGTACAATTTTTAATTATGAGGTTTTCTACATCTTTCATAGTAGCTTTAAATGTAGGTGATAATGTGTTGACATGAATATTTTCAAGAGTAATATTGCTTAATTTTGCGCATTTTGGTGGCATCACTGCCGAGAAATGGGCTACATTGCCCGAAACGTTTTTGATAGTAACATTCTTTACAATATGCCACGGATCGGGCTGACCTTTGTTGTCTTTGTATTGGTTCCAAGGTGCAATACCAATAATTGTATATTGTCCATCCACTTTTATATTCTTCAACTCAATATCTTCATAATGTTGTGGAGTGTCGGTTCTTAATTTTAAGCGAAGTAAAGTATTTTTATTAGAACCTTGCATATTGCAATTTTCTACTTTTATATGTCGCACCACTGTGGCTTCGCTGCCAAGGGTAAGTAGTCCGTTTCCAAGATTGAAAGTGCAATTGGAAATGCGTACACGTTCGGTTGGTGCACTGGCTTTATCGTCCATTGCATCCACTCCTTTGGTTCCTTTCATACAAATACAATCATCATCCACCGAAATATAACATCCTGTAATATCCACATCCTGAGAGCTATCCACATCAATTCCATCGGTACTTGGTGCCCGAAGTGGTGTTTGAATATCCAGATTTTTCACCTTCACCCACCGACAACGATACATGTGGAAATTCCAAAAACCGGACCCTCTAAATCGTAATCCACTAACTGTTACATTTTTACAATCCTGAATAAATAAATTTTGTGGACGATAAACATCCAGATTTTTAGTCTTTTTATCAGCTTCAATTCGTCTCCAAAATTCATCCCAAAAAGGCTTTCCACCACCTTGAATAGTTCCTTCGCCAGTAATTTTGAGCCCATTAATTCCATAAGCATTTATCAATGCGGGACAAGTTTGTGGTTCAATATGCCCTTCCACTCGCTTGTCGATAGGCGGATAATCGGCAGTATTGATTGATCCTTTAATTACACCATCCTTGTCGATGCGCAAATCAACTCCTTGCTTCAAATACAAAGCTCCTGTTAGAAAAATACCCTTTGGCACAACAAGTGTACCACCACCAGTGGCATGTAACTGATCAATAGCTGCTTGTATAGTTTTAGTATTAAGCGTAATACTATCGCCAACTGCACCTGCATTGGTAATTAAAAGTTCCTTTGCAAAAGAACTATTACTGTAAAAAAGCATCAAAAACACTGGTAAAAAAACTTTTGAAAATATCTTGGAAATCAGTTTATCAACATTCATTTTGTTGGAATTTATAATCTGCATTTTTTAATTTTTTTATTAAACCTATTTTGATTAAAACACAAATTTGATTTTGGTTAATTCCTTTTATTACTTCAACTTTAATATTATATAATTCGGTCAGTATATAACCATCCCGCTGCTAATGGTTCCTAGTTCTACTGTCCTTAATTATTTTGAAGCTTAATCTTTAATTTGGACTACAAGCATTTACCATTTAAATTTATCGTTTTCAGTATGTTCTTTTACCATCATTTTTGTTAGTTCATTCACTTTTGCGGGTTGCAACTGAACCAGATTATTTTTCTCAGTTATATCATTCTTCAAATTATATAATTCAAAATAAGATTTAACCGAATCCTTTACGTTTAACTTTATCAACTTCCAATCGCCGGCTATAATGGCTTGTTTACCACCCATTTCGTAAAATTCCCAATAAAATGAATTATGTTTTTTAGTTTGTTTTTGTCCTTTTAAAGTTGGCAAAAAAGAGATACCATCAATATTGGCAGGAATTTTAACAGCCGAAGCATCTAACAACGTTGGCATCATATCCCAAAAAGCACAAGGCAAATCGGACACAGTACCAGCCTTAACCAAATTTGGCCATTTTACTATTAATGGTACACGAATTCCGCCCTCGTACAAATCTCTTTTTGTTCCACGCAACCCTCCCGAACTATTGAAAAACTGAGGATCGCCACCACCTTCGTGGTGTGGTCCATTATCGGAACTAAATATTACTATCGTATTTTTATCAATCTTCAATTCTCGAAGCAATTGATTTATCTTCCCTACTGTCATGTCTAAGCGGCTAACCATAGCTGCAAATGTGGCATGAGGTTTTTCTTGAGGTGTATAATCGCTTGTGTGTGCTTTTTCGGGCAAAAAACTGTTTTCGTAAGCTTTACGGTATTCAGCTGGAATTTGTAACTCGGCATGAGGAATAGTTACTGCCAGATAGAGAAAAAATGGTTTGTTGACATTCGATTTAATAAACTCAACCGCCTTATTTTCAAACAAATCGTGTGAATAAACTTTTTTAGAAAGCGTTATTTCCTGACTGTTTTCATGAATGTATTCTGGGAAATAATTATGCGCATTGTTCTGCCCCAAATAACCATAAAAATAATCGAAACCCTGCTTGTTGGGATGACCTTCGGAACCAACACCACCCATGCCCCATTTACCAATACAAGCAGTGGCGTAATTTTTCGTTTTTAATAATTCGGCAATAGTAACTTCACTGTCGGGTAATGGTGCATCATAATTTCTTCCATCATTGCCTTTGGATTTAATATTTCCACGTATAGCGGCATGTCCCGTATGTTTGCCAGTAAGCAATCCGCAACGCGAAGGCGCACTCACCGTACTTCCACTATAATGTTGCGTAAATCGAATACCCTCTCCAGCCAAACTGTCGATATTAGGTGTTGTGAATTTAATTTGCCCATAACATCCCAAATCACCATAGCCTAAATCGTCGGCAAGTATGTAAATCACATTTGGCTGTGCCGACTTTAGCGTCTGCGTACTAGCAACTTGCACTCCTGCAACAGAGATAGAGCTAAGTAATAATCCAAGTTTTTGTTTCATAAATATAGATTTTTAACTTTTAAGGTAGAACCAATTTTTTATACTAAAATTTCGCAACAAAACCACCACCAGGCGACATTTTTACAGTGATTATTTCGCCTGGTGTCACTTTTTTTTCCACGCGATTTATTTCGGCAAATCCTTGCATGGTGTCAAAAACCAGTGTTGCATTGGTTTTATTTTTCAAAAAGTCCAGTCTAATTTTCACTTCACGTTCATTGGCACCGTTCATTATACCAACCCACCATGTTTTACCACTTCGGCGGGCATACGCCACCACATCACCCATTTCGGTGCAGGGCAATACGCGGGTTTCGTCCCAAACGGTGGGCACTTGTTGAAACAAATCGAACATCGGACTTTCTATATAAAACTTGTATTGGTCGGCAAAATGGGTAATTGGAGAAAGATAAACCACCGCTTGTGCAAACTGATGTGCCCAAGTATATTTTGCAGAAGCTAGTTCTATAGGATTGAGCATTACAGGTGTAACATCGGCAGCACCAGCCATCAAACGAGTAAACGACATACTCACATCGTGGTCGAGCGGTTGAATTCTTTTATAACGAGTCATTTGCCATTCGTTGCCGCGCACCGCTTCGCGGGTAATATCGTTGGGGTAAGTGCGTGTCAATCCTGTTGGTTTTACACTACCGTGAAAGTTGAGCATCAACTTCAACTCGGCACAATCTTGCATACTTCCCATGTACCATTGCATAATTTCGGAAGTAGCATTGGGAATAAAGTCAATTTTAATTCCATCGGCGCCTAAGGCCTTTATTTTTTCGAGATAAATACGGCGCTCTTTTGCTTTGCGCATTTCTTTGGAATCCACCCAAACAATAGATTTTACACCCACACTTTTGCCGTAAGCAATTACTTCGGCCAACAACTGCCATTGATCTTTGCCGTCTTGTTTCCACACACGCCATCCGTCATCAATCAGGTAATATTCCCATTTGAGTTTGGCTGCTGCATCAAACCATTGTTTTTGGTCTTCGTATTTTGGTGCACCCACGCTCCACCATTGCCACAAGCAGCGACCTGGTTTAACCCACGAAAAATCGGAGCCTTTGGCTGGTGCCGGACAAAGATTCATCAACAAATCTGAATTTACCAAATCGGTCATATTGGTCGCGATAATTGCTGTGCGCCAAGGCGAAACGTTCATGCCACGATAAGTTCCATTGAGCACTTTCGGGCCATTTCCTTCGAGTGGTTTAATGTCCCAGCCTTTTTTTGCATACGAAAAAACAACATGAAGTCCGTTTCCATTTCGTTGGAGATTCATATCAGAAAATGTTTCGCAATCAGCTTCCGAAACCGACACCCAACATCCTCCTGCTTCGAGAGTTAAAGGTGGCATAATTATTTTACTTTCAGGGAGTTTATCCCATGAAGTTACCTTACTAAGACTTTCGTAAGTCACACTGTTATCCGACCAAGCTACTTTTCCGTTTGTATTGGCAAAATTCCAAGTTGTGAGCTCTGAATCAATGTGTTTAGCACCTTCGGGCAAACCATACCGAATACCAAAACCATCATTGTAAACACGAGCAAAAACCTTGAAATTTTTACCTGCGCTTTGCAATGCAATAGCTACTTCATTGGCATTGTTTAGAACGTTTGGATGGTTGCCCAGAGTGCTGTATTTCTCGTTTACTTTTGAAAAAATTGCTTTCCCAACTACTGTAACTTCTTTGCCCAAAACAGTGCTATCCACCATAATGCCCAACGTGGATGGAGCAATAATTTTGATATTATTTTTAGAAACGGTATAGGACAAGTGTTTGTTGATAACATTAACCGACAATTGAATGGTGTTGTCAGGACTGTTTAAAACGACTGGACTGGCTGAGGCAAATCCGAAAGTTAATACTGCAATGACTAACAGCCATTCGGAATGGTTTTTTAATAAAAAATTGGACGAAAAAATTTTGGTCTTCATAAACAAAAATTATAATTTAAAGAGATTTTATTGATAAAAATATACTCTTAAAAAAAATGTTGAAAAATAGTTTCTATCAGCCTACAAATTTACTTTTACAAATCATTATTATTAGGTTCAAATGATAACAATGTGTGTACAAAAAAATAATAGATTAAAAAAAAACAAACGAACAACAACAATTATATGCTTTTTTATTATGCAGTACAAACATAATGTTTTCATTTAATAATAAAAACACCATGGTTTATTTAATCATCTTTTTTTTTCACTTCCAAATAATTGAAACTCTTTTACTCCTACAAATCCATCTTTTTTTAGAATTACCAATCTGAATTTCTGTGCTTTTACTGGAATTATATTTTGTTTCCAATCGTTCATTTCTTCACCTTTGGCAATGGTTATCCAATTTTTTCCTTTGAGATATTGCACTTCAAACTGTAGAATTTTGGAAATACCATAATACTTTTGTTCACTCAATACAATCCGTCCAACTTCTTGCGGTTTGCCCAAATCCACCGCCAACCAACCACTGGCATCATACAATGGTTTTATTTCTTCGCTTCTGTCATTCAGCTTTTTACCATAGTAAATATCGAAATTCGCATCTGCTTTGCGTCCCATCTTCCACGAAGTGCCGGGATTTTCGTCGAAAGCAGCACTTGGATCGTGCAAAAACTGCCCCATGGAACTGAATGCGCTGGATTTTTTACCATAAGCCAATGAACCACTTTTGCCAAAAGGAATAATCAAAGGAAGTTCCGAAGCCGGCTTATCTATCGTTAGCGTAATGGTTGTGGCAATCCTGTCTTTGTACTTTGCAGGAATAATCAACTTCAAAAACTTCTTGTTTTGGATAAATTCAACTGCTTGACCGTCTACAAATTTAGCGTTTAGGATTTTCGTTGGCAATGCAGGTAAAGTCATTGTATCGCCTTTTAAATTAATGATTTGCAGATAAACAAAATTGCCTTTGGATGTGCACACATAGTCGGTGGCAGGGGTATAAGGACCACCTTTTGTACCATAAACAGAAGCTGCACGTGGTTTTATCCAACGCCCCAATTCGTGCAAACGGTCAACGAAGTTTGCTGGAAATTGCCCCAAGCTATCGGGGCCAACATTCAACAACAAGTTTCCGTTTCCACCCACGCATCTGAGCAAAGTGGTGGCCGATTCCTTCATGTCGCGTGGTGTATCGTTCCATTTCCACGACCACTGATGCCCCAAATTGGTACAGGTTTCCCAGGGAATTGAACCGTAACCGGCCACAAAATTCTCGGGTGTAGCATAGTCGCCGTAGTTTCCAATCATGCTGTGCGACTCGTCCACATTAAACACTTCAAGCCGATTATTTACCACAATTCCGGGTTGCAATTTATTCACCAACTCGTACATTTCTTTGGGCTGCTGTGGCGACGGATTGCCTTCGTAATCGAACCACAAAAAGCTGATTTTGCCATAGTTGGTCAACAGCTCAGTAAGTTGCTCTTTCGACCGTTTCACAAAAACATCGTTGGTTTGCGGGTTTCTACAATCTTTATCCACCCAGTCGGCTTGTGAAAAATACCAACCAATTGGCATGCCCGCTTTGTGAGCTGCCGCAGCCAATTCTTTGCAAATATCGCGGTTGAAGGGTGTATTTGTTATACAATAATCGGTGGTTTTGGTGTCCCAATTACAAAATCCATCGTGGTGTTTGGCAATAAAAATAATGTATTTCATACCGGCCGATTGGGCAATGGAAATCCATTCGTCGGCATTAAATTTCACAGGATTGAAGCGTTTGTAAAGCGCATCGTATTTCTCTGCTCCATACTTATTTCGCGCCCAACTGATTTCGATACCGCTTAATGTTACTGGTCCCCAATGCACAAAAAGCCCAAATCGGGCATCCTGCCACCAGGCTAGTTTGGCTGGATGAAGCTTTGAACTCTCCTTTAAATATGGCGATTGGGCATTAGAGGATGTTGATAATATTAGTAGAAATACTATTGACAAAAGTGATTTTTTCATTAATTATATTATTAGTTAGTTGTTTCCAATGTTACTCCCATCAACCCAATCACCACTTCGTTGGCTTTGGAAGTTATAGTCATCGATTTCAGTTCTTTGTTTTTGTCCAATGGCAAATCAAGAATTATGGCACCACCACCATCAATCAACCGCGCATCAAGTGCCTCACCTTTAATCTCTTTTTCTAGATTGCGGGCTACTTTTCCGGTTTTGAGAATTACCCTATATGGGCGCGGACGGTTCATTTTGTACGAAAGATCGTCGGTAAAATAATCACGTTCAATGGGTGCCCACGTTTCGGGGTTTATCAATTTCAAAACACTTTCTGTACCATCGGTATATTTCACTGTTACTAGTCCGTTTACCATACGACTTTGCATGTGGTTAGTAGAGCCAGCCATCAGCAAATAAGCATGACTTGCCTTGCCTGTGAGCGACAACGAAAGCGAATCAGGATAATTATCGAATAACGATGTAAAAGCAATATTCGGCTTTTCAACTGCATTAGGCGTAGAGAAACTTAACCCAAACGGCGTGGCAAATAAGTCGTTTTTGGCCACAGCTCTGAAACCGCTATCGTTCACCGCCACTATCCGAAGCGGTACGCACCAATCGCCCATGCCTTGCAATGGCAGTTGCAACGTATTGTAAGGCGAGCGTGGCGAAAGGTATTTTTTAAATGCAAAAATATTATTCACTTTGTCGTTGAATGCCGCACTGATATTCACATTTTCGAATTTCGCGCCTGCCCTCAATGGCAATGTCCAGTTGACGAGTTGTTCTGTATAAGTCAATCCATTATCGGCATTAAATTCCACATTATTTGTTCCAGCCACCACAAATTCAGTTGAAACCTGTACCAAATCAGAACTTGCATGAGGCTGTACAGTCACATTTTTCACAAATGGATTTCCACTATTTTTGCCCACAGTCAGCGTTCCCGAAATTGGATTATCCGAATTATTTTTTAGATACATATTCAGGTTTTTCGCGTCCTCTGAATCGCCAGCTACAATTTCAATGGCCGGAGTCAAAGTTACGTGTACAGGTTGCCACCACGTCATTTCGCCTTGCTGAAGTTGGGCAAATAATGTACGCTCGCCACCTTCACCGTTCAATTTAAGTTGCAATTGCGAACCGTTTATTTTCTGTTCCGCAACAATGGATTGTGGGTCGTTCAACTTCAAAA
This sequence comes from uncultured Bacteroidales bacterium, assembly GCA_903911085.1. Classification (GTDB taxonomy): domain Bacteria; phylum Bacteroidota; class Bacteroidia; order Bacteroidales; family Paludibacteraceae; genus Paludibacter. The sequence goes on from CAIWCC010000002.1 coordinate 30,273, forward strand.
TTTTGGCACCTGCATCTATTGTTTTTGTTTCAGAAAAAGCAGCTTTTATCTCTTTCGGGTCTGTGTTGATTGCATTTCCATCCCAAGCTATCGCAACAGTATTTTTTGCATTAGCAGGAAGTCCAATTTCCAGCATGGGAGCACCTACATTTTCGGTCAACACTTTATATTTTGCAGGTTTACCGTTTACCTTCACCCCAGCTATTTTATCCGTTTTGGCGAGAATTTGAAGATTTACTGCCAATACTTTTTCACGTTTTTGGGTAATGGTATAATTGCTTTTTTGAGATGAATATTTAAAATCAAAATCAAAATAAGGCAGGCTGAATGAAGCAAAATCCCACTTAGCAGGAAGTCCAGGCTTGATAACCATTTTGCCATGAACGGCATCAGGTTGCAGTCCGATAAGCCCTTCCACAATGGTGCGCGAGGCAATACCAATCACATCTGCAAAATCGCGGTAACTCTCGCCATGCGCCGCCGCATTGTATATAGACATCATGGGAAAATTGCCAGGACTCGAACCACAAAACATATTGTCCATCACCATCGATTTCAACAAAGTATATGCCTCTTCGTTCCTTCCGCCCTGCCAGTAAGCCAACGCGGTGTGAAATTGCTCAGCTGGCGTTACATTGTTTATCGACCAATAATATGGCATCCAATTGGTGGTGGCAACGGCATGAAAATTCTCGTTTTCCAACCCTTTCACATTGAACGGAATATGCGGTATTTGAGTATCGACATAGCGCAACGCTTGATATTGCTGAAACAAATCGGCAATTTTGGAATCAATAGAATGATAAACCGTCCACAAACCAGCCGATTCGTGCGTTTTTTTCAATCCGAGTGCATCCACAAATTCGGCGTATTGTCCTTTGTCTTTGAACCAGAGCTTGGCGTTGATGGCTTTGAGTATTTTTTCCGATTCTTGTTGGTAAGGTGTGGCATCTTTGCCAATAAGTGTTGCCAATTCGGCCACGCATTTGTTGGAAAAATAATTGTACGCCGACGAATGTGTAACACCACCGCCGCTATATTGTAAGGCATCACTGGCCCAAATGCAGGCAAAAGCATCGTAAAGTCCATCGCCATCAGTATCGAAAGTGCGCTTTTCCCACGCCAAATGACGCTCGATAGTAGGCCACATTTGCTTGGCATAAGTTAAATCGCCAGTATTGTAAATGTGGCGCAAGAGGCCATCAATGTACACCAAATTCATGTCGTAAAAACACAAATCGGCCAGTTTGGGGTTGTTGGGCAATGGACAGATGTAACCGCTGCTATACATGGCATTTCCTATGCGGCGTTTCACACGGCCAAAACTCAAGGCGGTGTCCATTTCCACTGGCCCCGAAGCAGGCGCAGTAAGTTGCGAGTTGGCGTAAGCAGTAAAGTGCGTTTTGGCGCGGTCGTTCCAGCCCAAAGCAGTGGCCGTATAAGCTGCACGCCAACCCGGAATGCGCACCCGCCACGATATGGCACCGTGCAAGTAGGAAGGATCTTGCCAAATTGCGTCACCCGCCACGCTCAACGCACCACCCACAGCATTCAAGTATTTGTCGGGCGTGTTGATTATCAAACGACCAGTCATTTGAACACGTGCTTTTTCGGCTTCAATAAATAGTTTGGCAATTAATTTTTCGTCGATAGCCTGACGTTTCTGGGGATTGTGAAGCGAAAAATAAAGCGTTTTGTTAGTCTTCAATTCCATAACGCCACACAAAATAGGCAATTTCACTTCTGATATTTTTTGGAGCAAAGCCAATGCCGTACTTGCAGCACTTACATCGCGAATAGTGAGCGTGGCAACAGTGGGAAATGTACCCACCAACGTGCGACCCACTGGCACTTTGTCCACACTGTGCGACCCACTGGGCACTGCCGTTTTGGCACCAAACTTTATAGTAAAACTATTTTTTTCAATGCTATATTCATTGCCCTTGCAGTTGGCCGATTTCAGAAAAAAACAATCGGCAGCATCTACATTTCGCTCACCGTCGCGCCTGAAAATTTGGTTAGTAGCACCACCATATACGGCTATCAGTATGATATTATTAGGCAACTTACTACCTTCAATTTTCAACATTAAACCCTCTTCATCAACCATGGGCAATACCGTCAGGCGGAGATTTCCATCACCAAGCAGCGGGTCGAAAATGTTATAAATCATACAGCCTGGACGATAGCGCGCCTCTATCTTTTTGGCATCGGTAAGCCACACTGCCCTATCGCCACTCACAAGTGCAAACTTAAAATTGCCACCCATACCCGGCATATACAATGCAAATTCGGGCAAATCGCCAGCCTCCACTCGGAAAGCAGTATTCACACCATACAAAGCACGGTTAAATTTAAACTGACCATTGGTAATAACAAAATCCTGACCCTGCGGCTCGTAACGAACTGTGCGGTCGGTTTTCCAATCCTGAGCCTGTAAAAACGGAACAAACATCAAAAAACTTAACAACGCGATGGTGAAGTGGGAAACAAATACTTTGGGCATGAATCTGGGTGCTTATCTATAGCGATTAATTAAAAAAATGACGAAAACAACATAAACACTAGCAATGAAATTTCATTAAATTCTAAAAACAAGTGCGAATATACGTCTAAAATCTTGACATTAAGTAAAGGAAAGCATTTATATCATAAAATCTTTCTGAGTTTTGCGCTTTTGCTTTTTGTACTGACCTCGTCCAGTGAGCCGAAAAATGGAGTGAAGTAGGCGTAGAAAACTTTTGTGTTTGAGTGCCGACGTATTCCGTCGGTGCGAGTTTAAAAGTTTTCAGCCTACAAACGACTGATTTTTCGAGCGAAGTGGGCGAAGTCTTGACTTTTTTTGCTTACTTTTTTGCGTCAAGGCAAAAAAGTGAGTGGGGCGCGGGGCTAGCCCCGATTAAAAAAGTAGATTATATTGTTCCGATTACTTAGACACGTTTGGAAAGCAAAACCCTTAAGAGCCAATAGACATTTAACAAACCACCCACCTTTTAAACCCTTGTAGGAAATAATACCAACGCAATAAAAATTACGGGCAAGCATTATGACATTTTTTATTGAACCACAAGGCAATGAGCAGGTGGAACAAAATAACAACAAATTATACTGCTCAATAAAAGAATTTTAAGCTACACACAACGGGAACACTGCTCAACATTCCCCTAAGTCTGCTCTACATTACGAAAACACAATTCAACTTTACGCAATGTCCTCTCAACATTCCCCGAAGTCGATTTCACATTCCCCGAAGTCCGCTCAACATTCCCCGAAGTCCACTCTACATTACGAAATACTCGCTCAACATTCCCCGAAGTCGATTTCACATTCCCCGAAGTCCGCTCAACTTTACGCACGGTAAATTCAACAAAACGCATAACAAATTTTAAAATTATCCCACCAAAATCAACAAATTGAAT
>CAIWCC010000003.1 GCA_903911085.1 uncultured Bacteroidales bacterium
GTGGTAAAATTTCAATTCTTATTGTATCTTTGTCAAGTACTTGGTACACCATGAAGGGAATGTTATTGTTGTTTTGTCGCATACAAAACGTTCCCTTCTTTTAAATATTGTTTAAACTCCCAAAAAAGTCAAGACGACTTCAATGTAAAATAACAATGTCAAAGTATTCATTTTCAAAATTAAGTGCTTGACCATCCATAACCATAGCATGTACTTTTTTGTTCGAATATTTGTGGCTGGCTTTTATCCATTCTATCATTGAAGGAGTGATGTCTGTGGCAAAAATGTCAACATTACTTGGCAGAAGCTGTATGTCAAGCCCTGTACCAGCACCAATAATCAAAATTTTATGTCCTTCTTTAAAATTCAAACCGTCAATTGAGTTTTTCCGTTGTTGTTTGAAATAACGAACAATTAAATTATAGATGGGCGTGTAAAGTGTGTATCGAATTTTATTCCAATTATTTGTATTTATCCTCATACGTTATTGTTTATGTTTATAATGAGTTAGTTATAAAACATTTATAAATATATATTATTAAATAAAGTGATGGCATTTAAAATATCAATTACAAGTTCATTTGAACCAATCTTTTACTTTTACATCGTAACCTGCACCTTGCATATAATTGTAAGTAGCTAAATTTAAGCCTTTTCCGTAGAAATCCAAATCAATTTCATTTGAAGTATAATATGGAATTTCGTTGTTTGCAAAGTCACCTTTCGGAATTAAAGAATGTTTTGCTCCAACGTTTTCAGGATTTTGTCCAGATGGACTATGAATTGTCATAGCATATCGATGCCAAAATGCCGATTGAATAAATCCGTTTTCGAATAATTGACGAACAACTTCGAGCGATTCGAGTGTTTCATGAGCTGTTTCTGTAGGAAATCCGTACATTAAATAAGCATGAGTCATAATATCAGCATTTGCAAAATTTTTCATACTTTCGCGTGCAGTTTCAATGGTTATGCCTTTATTAATCAACTTAAGAATTCGGGGTGAAGCTACCTCTAAACCTCCTGAAATTGCTATGCAGCCCGATTGTGACATTAAATAGCAAAGTTCGGGTGTAAAGGATTTTTCGAAACGTACATTTGTCCAATAACTTACAGTTAATTTCCGACGAATAATTTCTTCAGCCAATTTCCGAAGTAATGATGGTGGCGCAGCTTCGTCAACAAAGTGAAAACCTGATTGTCCAGTTTGTTGCATTATTGCTTCCATTTTGTCAACTACTAAAGCAATTGGTGCTGTTTCATAGCGGTTTATGTAATCTAGTCCACAGTCGCAGAAAGTACATTTTCCCCAGTAACAGCCATGTGCGAGCATCATTTTGTTCCACCTCCCATTGCTCCATAATGCATGCATTGGATTGGTAAGTTCTATTAAATTGATATAATTGTTTTGTAATAATCCATTGTAATTGGGTATGCCAGTTTCTGCAAATGCAATATTTTCATTGCTTTGAAAATCACAACGAATCAATTTATTATTCGAAGAACGATAAATAGTTCTAATTTTATCACCATTCGTAAGTAACCGAAGTAAAGGCAATTCTCCATCATCGAATGTTATGTAATCTACATAATTAAAGATAGTTGCATCCGAAATACTTCGTAATTCAGTATTAACATAACCTCCGCCAATGCAGATTTTAGTTTTGGGATGTTCGTGTTTAAGCCATTTAGTACACCGTAATGTACTGTATAAATTACCCGGAAATGGAATTGTAAAGCCCACCATATCAGGCATTTCAGTAGAAATTCTTTTGGCAAAAATTTCCAACATTAAATTTTCAATAATTGAAAGTGGTTTTTGTAATTCTTTTTCGATTGAATCAAAATTGGGAAGTCGCAAACAAAGCGATTCAGCATAACGAATTAACTCAAAATGTGGGTCAACAGTCTGGTTAATAAAATCGGATAAGTCCCTCAAATATAATGTACATAAATGAATAGCACGATCATGATTACCTATCATCCCAAAACCCCATTCTAAATCATCATCTGTTGGCAGTCGCTTACTTACTGGCCAAAAGTTTCGATTACAAAATCGGTGTGCCAAACTATCATTTTTCCCACTCAAAAATTGCATAACAGGCTCAATTGTTTGGGAATAAAAATTTGCTTGCTGCAATATTATTTTATTCGTTTTACTTAATTTCGGAATTTTTGAAGCTAAATCAAAAATTTCAGTCAACTTTTTACGTGTAAATAATGCCTGAATTAATTCAATGCTTAAATCCATTTGTTCTGCTACGATGCCTTGTGAGCTTAAAAAACCTGTCAAATGGCTTGTTGCGGGATATGAAGTGTTTAATTGAGTAAGTGGAGGTGTTACAAGAAGAATTTTCATAAAGCAATTATTTTTTGCAAACTTACGGAATTTTTTCTTGTTTTGGAAATAATGTTAATAAAAGGAAATTTTGAATTAAACAAAGTATGTGGAAATGACGTTATTATAATAAAGTTTTTTTGTCTAATTATAAATACTAATTAATATGTCCGACAAACACCTAGTTAAAACAGAATGGAAAGGTGATATTGCCTTTGAAGCAGAAATAAATGGTCATAAAGTAATGATGGATGCACCGTTGGAGGCTGGTGGAACTAATTTTGGTCCAAGCCCTAAAAAATTCATGTTGGCAGCATTAAGTGGTTGCACTGGTATGGATGTGGTATCAATATTAAAAAAAATGAGAGTTGATCTTGATGGTTTTTCCGTTGAAGTTCAGGGAGATGTAACAGACGATCATCCAAAACAATATATCAAAATGCATGTTATTTATCAATTTAAAGGAAAAAATCTACCGCTTGAAAAACTACAGAAAGCTGTAAAAATGTCTGAAGAAACATACTGTGGCGTTGGAGCACTATATCGTAAGGCAATAGAAGTAACTTCCGAAATAAGGTTGATTGAGCAATAAATGCTAACGCAAATAAATAAATTCAAGCAAAAATTCATGTTAAGTTTTATTTCAAAAAAGTGAAATTACTCAGAAAAATAGTAATTTTGTATCATTAATTCATACTTTAAATTATTCAATAATAATAATCGGATGGAAATAAAATATATTTTTAATAATAATCAAAAGTGGATTAAAGAAAAAATTAAAACAGATAAAGATTACTTTAAAAAATTATCAACGGCTCAAAGTCCTGAAATATTGTATATTGGCTGTTCGGATAGTAGAGTTTCGGCAGAGGAATTGATGGGTGTTAAGCCAGGTGAAGTTTTTGTTCATCGCAATATTGCCAATATGGTACCGAATACTGATTTAAGTGCCATGTCAGTAATTAATTATGCAGTTAGTCACTTGAAAGTGAAACATATAGTTGTTTGTGGCCATTATTATTGTACAGGAGTAAAGGCTGCAATGCAATCAGCCGATTTGGGCATTTTGAATCCTTGGTTACGAAATATTAGGGATGTTTACCGTCTTCACAAAACAGAACTTAATGCAATAACTGATGAAGAACTGAAATACAAGCGATTGGTTGAGCTAAATGTACAAGAACAATGTGTGAATATTATTAAAACTCCCGATGTTCAAAAAGCCTATAAAGACCGTGCAATTAAGGTACATGGTTGGGTTTTTGACATTCATAGTGGAGAACTAATTGATTTGAAAATTGATTTTGATAAAATTCTGGATAGCATTATGGAAATTTACAGAATAATATAAATGTATTGTTTGTGAACTGTAAAAATGTTGATATACAATGAAATGTAATATAATCCGTTGATAATTTAAAAGTTATCTGCGGATTTGTTTTTGAATTATTTATATTGGATAAAATATAAATTTCAAATTTAATAATGATTTTATGACATTCTATGAACTTACACAAAGTTGTTTATTTAAGACAACCACTATTGTTTATTCTAAATAAATGGATTACTTTTGTAGTTGAAAGAGTAAATTAAATATGATATTGCTATCGTTTTTTTTTACTAAAAATGATGAGAAGTAGAATTTATCACTCAAAAATAGCGAGTTTAAATTATATTTAATTTATTTTTTATATTATGTTAGTAGATGTTTCAATTTCTACAACGTTTTGTGTTCTAACAAAAAATAATTTACTCCACCAACTTACTTGTCTTTGAACTCTTCTCAATACAAACTACACAATATGTATAAACTTATTCTTGTTGCAGGTGCTCGACCAAATTTTATGAAGATAGCTCCTTTAATGCATGCGTTAAAAAATCATCCGAGTATTCAACCTATATTAGTGCACACAGGTCAGCATTATGATGTAAAAATGTCGGGTCAATTTTTTGAAGAATTGAACATTCCAGCTCCAGATATTAATTTAGAAGTTGGTTCAGCTAGTCATGCAGTGCAAACAGCACGTATTATGGAGGGCTTTGAGCAAGTTTGTATCAACGAAAAACCTGATTGTGTGCTTGTTGTAGGCGATGTAAATAGCACTGCTGCATGTACCTTGGTGGCTGCAAAAATGGAAATAAAAACTATCCATTATGAAGCTGGACTGCGAAGTAACGATCGGACTATGCCAGAAGAGATAAACAGATTGGTTACTGACGCTATTAGTGATATATTTATTACTACAAGCGTGGATGCTGATGAGAATTTAATTAAAGAAGGAATTCCGTCCGAAAAGATATTTATGATGGGCAACTTGATGATTGATTCTTTGGTAGCCAATTTGCCTAAAGCTCAAAATACAGAATTGAAATTCTCTTTGATGAATAGTGATAAAACTATACAACTTGGTGATGATTTTGAGGTTGGGAAATATGGAGTTCTAACTTTTCATCGCCCAGGAAATGTGGATGATAAATAAAGTTTGACTAGTTTAGTAAATTTGTGGGGAACAATTTCTACCAAAATTCCTTTGGTTTTTCCTGTACACCCTCGTACTTATAAAAACATATTATCATTTGGTTTACAGCCAATTATTGATAGTTATCCAAATCTGTACTTTATAGAACCACTTGGTTATATGCAATTTATTCATTTAGTTAGTAGTGCTGCTTTTACGCTTACCGATTCGGGTGGTATACAAGAAGAAACTACATATTTGAATATTCCTTGTCTAACAGTTCGTCCAAATACTGAACGTCCAGTGACAGTATGGGAAGGTAGCAATAAGCTGATTAAAATGGAAGATATTGTTGGTGAAGTGCAGCAAATAATTGAAGGAAATGGGAAGCATGGCAATATACCCAAATATTGGGATGGTCGTACTGCTGAAAGAATTGTTGAGTTGATAGGGAGTTGGTTGTAATTGGGTGGTAGCTTTCAACGAGAATTAAAAAATTGTTTATGAGGTGGTTGAAAGCTATTTTGTTAATCTAAAACAACCGTTATCAAAATGAAACAAAATAATTGGTATTAATAAACTAATAAAAATATTAGCAATAGTTTCTCTTAAATGTGAATCAACTATGATTCGTTGGATTAGTTGTATCTTCTTATTTCAGTTTTCTATAGGGGTTATAGGTCAAAATGTGAGTGATATAGATTCTGTACTAATAAAAACTTTTCCGAATACTAATTTCAATGCTGATACCATCTCAAATGTCAGGCATTTATCGACATTTTTTGACAAATTGATGAAAATTGAAGCTGGTGAAAATTGTATCGTTAATATTTCTCATATTGGCGATTCACACATTCAAGCAGATTTTCTGACACGTGAAATTCGTGTTAAATTGCAACATAAGTTCGGTAATGCAGGTAGAGGTTTAATTTTTCCTTTAAAACTGACACATACCAATGAGCCAATGGATTTTCGTTCAAGTTCTAATTTCGATTGGCAGTTTGCTCGTGTAATTGGTTCATCAAAATTTCCACAACCAGGTCTGGCAGGCGTTTCCATTAAGTCAGAAAATGATTCTGCGAAACTTGATATTGAAACTTATAATCACGATTCACTTAATTATGCTTTCAATCAAGTGTCCGTAATTCAGAACAATGACTCGGCACAATTTCACTTTTATCTTTCCGATTCAACAGTAATAAATAATCAACTGCCAACTTCAGAAATTAGTGTAAATGATTATGCTTCTATTACTTATAATTTTAAGGAACTCACGAACCATTTTAGTTTATCCGTTGAAAAAAAATCCGAAAAACAGAATAATTTCACACTTAATGGATTTATACTTCAAAATAAATTGCCAGGAATTCTTTATCACTCAATAGGAATTAATGGTGCACATTTTGTCAATTTCAACAAATCAGAATTGTTTTTTGAACAGTTACCACTTCTAAATTCTGATTTGATTATTATTTCGTTAGGTACAAATGAGGGGCTAAATTCTCACATTTCCGAATCTGAGATTATAACAATGGCAACTAATATGATTGATAAAATTAAGGCTGTAAATCAGCAGTCTTCAATTTTGTTGATAACTGCTTTCGACAATCTCTTTCGCAATAAACGCTCAAATCCTTACCTTAAAATAGTAAATAATGCATTGTTGAAATCTGCGAGTTTAACAAATGTTGCATGTTTGGATGTTTATGACATAACAGGTGGTTTTGGTTCGGCAACAGAATGGAAAAGAAACGGATTTTTGCGTGCCGATGGTATTCACTATACAAAAGAAGCATACGCCTTACAGGGCAAAATTATATATAAAGCCATAATAGATAGTTATTTAAAATATGTATCAACTCGACACAGATAAACTTTTTCAGCAGTTTATTTTTCATCCACAGCAACCAATGATATTTAGCAGTGGGTTTTTTCTAATTCTTTTCTTAGGTTTTATGGCCATTTATAGTTTAGTTTATAAACATAATAAGGCAAAAAACATTTACTTAACGCTTTTTTCAATATATTTCTACTATAAATCGAGCGGTTTGTATTTTATTTTACTTCTAATTACTGCTGTTGTCGATTACACTTTGGCGCAACGAATTGCATTGTCAGATAATATCCGAAAGCGTAAATTGCTATTAATAATCAGTCTAGTAGTAAATTTAGGCATGTTGGTTTATTTTAAATATACTAACTTCTTTGCAAGTGTATTTTTCGACATTATTAATAAACCATTCAATCCGTTTGACATTTTTCTTCCTGTTGGGATATCATTTTTTACTTTTCAGAGTTTGAGTTACACTATCGATATTTATCGCCGTAACATTGAGCCAGTTAAAAATATTTCAGAGTTTGCTTTTTTTGTAACTTTTTTTCCTCAAATGGTGGCTGGTCCCATTGTGCGTGCATCCGAATTTTTGCCACAGGTACGGAAAACTCCATTTGTTAGTAAAGCTGATTTTGGTAAGGCTGTGTTTCTTATTTCAATTGGATTGTTCAAGAAGGCAGTAATATCCGATTATATTAGTCTGAATTTCGTAGATCGTATATTTGATAATCCGCTATTATATACTGGTTTAGAAAATCTATTTGGCGTTTATGGTTATGCTTTACAAATTTATTGTGATTTTTCGGGTTACACCGATATGGCCATTGGTATTGCACTTATGATGGGTTATAAATTGCCAGTAAACTTTAATTCACCTTATCAATCGTCGAGTATAACAGAATTTTGGCGGCGTTGGCATATCTCACTCTCAACTTGGCTGCGCGATTATCTTTATATATCATTGGGTGGCAATCGTAAAGGGAAGATTAGAACATATTTCAATCTATTGATTACTATGTTACTAGGTGGTTTATGGCATGGTGCGGCTTTACGCTTTGTTATTTGGGGAGCACTACATGGTTTTGCGTTGGCTTTTGAGAAATTTTTTCAGACGGTAGTTAATATTCCGAAAACAAAACTAACCCATATTATTGGTGTAATCATTACTTTTCATTTTGTGTGTCTGTGTTGGCTTTTCTTTCGTGCCGATAATATGACAGTAGTAAGTTCAGTTTTATCCCAAATTTTTAATTCATTTCATCCCGAAGTTTTTGGTGAATTTATAAATGGTTATCCTATTGTACTGTCAATTATGGCATTGGGTTATGCACTTCATTTTGTGCCAAATAAATATGAATATGCTTTCCAAAATTTGATTATTCAATCACCGTTTATATTGAAAGTTACATATTTAGCAGTGATAATTTTCATAGTTCTTCAAATAAAATCATCTGACATTCAGCCGTTTATTTACTTTCAGTTTTAAATTATTTGTAATTAAAGGCTTAATGTATATCAATATTTATTTGTGAGCACATACCATTTTTTAAAAAATCAATTGCAAAAAAAGATCTCAAAATACCATAAATTAAGGCAATGTACAATTCGACTTTTCTTTAAGTGCGCAACCAGTACATCCACCACATTTATCGTTCGAGCTGGGTTTACGAGTTATCAATTTGAATACTTTCCAGCTCATTGAACCAAAAACGATAACTCCTATAATTGTTACAATTATATCTTGCATAGACATTTAACCCATTTCGGGAATTTTTATATTGAAAATTGTTGTAATATATTTTTTATCAAAATAATATATCAACTAAATATTTGAAATACAGCAAAAGCAATTCCCCAGGCCAGTATTAAACTATAACTTGCTGCAAATAGTGCCCATCCCCAACTTTTTGTTTCGTTTTTAATTGCCACAATTGTTGCCAAACAAGGGAAATAAATAAGTACAAAAAGCATCATTCCTAATGCTACAATTGGAGTAAACGAAGGTTCACCATTTATTTTTTTTTCTGATTGCAAACGTTGCGAAAGCGATGCAATATCACCATCCGAATTGCCAGTATATAATACACTTAAAGTGCTTACTACTATTTCTTTGGCTGCAACACCTGAGAGCAAAGCTACGCTGATTTTCCAATCGAAACCAAGCGGAGTGACTACTGGTTGAATAAAATGCCCTATCTGCCCAATATATGAATTTTCTTGTTGTAATATTTGTTCGGTTGAAGTAAGTTTAACCACGTTTTCTGGTCGTGGATAATAACCTAAAAACCAAATAACTATTGAACCAATCAAAATCACTGTTCCCATTTTTTTTATATATTGCTCACCTTTTTCCCAAGTATGACTAAGCATAGATTTTAAGGTTGGAACACGATAGGGTGGGAGCTCCATCACAAATGGGGTTTCATCTTTACTAAACAAGTAACGTTTGAAAAGCCGTGCAATAATTACTGCCAGTGCAATTCCAGTGGCATATATTCCAAATAAAACTAAGCCTGCATGTTGTGGGAAAAAAGCTCCAGCAAGTAATAAATATACAGGTAATCGTGCACTACATGACATCAGGGGATTAATTAAAATAGTAATCATTCTACTATTTCTGTTCTCAATAGTTCGAGTTGCTAAAATTGCGGGCACATTACAGCCAAAACCCATTATTAGTGGAATAAATGATTTGCCATGAAGTCCCATTTTGTGCATTATTTTATCCATTATAAAAGCTGCACGAGCCATATAACCAGTATCTTCCATAAGTGATATGAAAAAATATAGTATCAAAATGTTTGGCAAAAAGACAATAACACCACCTACGCCACCAATTATACCATTCACAAATAAATCACGCAATGAACCTGGTTCCATATTGTTTTGAACAATTTGTCCAAGCCACGAAACACCTGTTCCAATCCAATCCATGGGATATTGTCCTAAAGTAAAAGTAGATTGAAACATTGTGTAAATGAACAACATAAATATTGGATAGCCCAAATATTTATTTGTTACTAATGCATCAATGCGTGAAGTCCGTTTATGTTTATGCTTCTTTTTTCCATCTTTCCAAGTTTCTTTGAGTGCACCATCAATAAATCCATATTTAGCGTCAGTAATGGCAGATTCTGTATCTTCTTTTAATTCTGTTTTAATTCGTTTTGATTCCGAATTTCGCAAATTTAAAATTTCCTCACCATTTGGTAATTTGTTGATAATTTGTTCTATTTCACTGTCATTCTCGAGTAATTTTATTGCTAAAAATCTTGTTGAATACAAATCGCTTAAAGAAGAATTTTTGGCAATAGGAATTTTTAGGCGCTGAATGCTTTTTTCTATTTCAAGACCATGATTTATATGGATATGTCGCGCAGTTTCATGAATTTTATGTACACCAACAAAATCGGATGCTGTGTGTTTTTTGTCATGTTGGTGATGAATTTCAATTTTGTGATGATATTCGTCCACCAAGTTATCATCCTTAATTGTTGGAATTAAAATACCATCTTCGTCCAGAACGTCTCTGCCTTCATACAATTTTATAATTATCCGAAAAAGGTCATCAATACCAACTTTATTTTTGGCAACAGTTGGTACAAATGGAATTCCAAGCAATTTTCCTAATGTTTTATAATCCAATTTATCACCACTTTTTTCTAATTCATCATACATATTCAGTGCAACAACAGTACGCACATTCATATCAATAAGTTGAGTTGTAAGGTAAAGATTTCTCTCCAAATTAGTGCTATCCAATACGTTCAATATTACATCTGGCATTTTTTCTGTTATATAACCTCGCACATATTTCTCTTCGGGAGAATAGGCAGATATTGAATATGTTCCAGGTAAATCGACCAAAGTAAATGTGTACCCCTGAAATTCAAAAACTCCTTCTTTGGAATCAACAGTTACACCGCTATAGTTCCCAACATGCTCGTGACCACCTGATGCAAAGTTAAATAATGTAGTTTTGCCACAATTGGGATTGCCAACAAGTGCTACACAAATATGTTTCCGCTCTTTTAATGCAAGGATTCGCACTTCCTCTTCATCAATAAGGCCAAATCTATCCTCACTATTTAATTTCAACAATCGTACATCATCTTGACTTACTACTTCAATTAGCGCCGCTTCACTTCGACGTAAAGAGACTTCGTAACCCATAACACGATATTTAATTGGATCGTTAAGTGGTGCATTTAAGATTGATTGCACTACTTTACCTTTCACAAAACCCATTTCTACAATACGTTTGCGAAATCCACCATGCCCCATAACTTTTACAATGGAGGCCTTCTCACCAGTTTTTAGCTCAGATAATTTCAAATTCTAGTCTTTTTTGTTTTAAAATACAAAGTTACTTATATATAATGATTCTAAACAGTGAAAGTTCATTAAATGATAAAATAATTTTCAGAAAAATTCAGATTTAAGTCATTGAAAATTACATTCAATTATTAAAACTATAATCATACATTTTTTAAACTTTTGCAAAAAAAAAGCTGCATCACTTATGATACAGCTTTTCTTTTAGGTGAAAAAAATTATTTTAATCCTAATTTCTTTTTTACAAGTGGTGTAATATCGTTTGAAGTAGGAGATTGGTAAATTATACTTTGAGTTCCTAAATCAAAAATATATAAGTATTTGTTTTCGGAAGCAACTTCATTGATTGCTTTTTTTACCTTTTCAACAACTGGAGTAAAAAGTTCTTGGTTCTTTTTTTGCAAATCGGCACTAGCAGTTTGGTTGAAAGTAGTAATACGTTGTTCAATTTCTCCCAATTCGCTTTGACGCGCTGTCTTAATGCTTTCAGGCATTGTAGCTTGTTTTTCTTGATACTCTTTGATTTTTGTTGTGTACTCTTCACGCATTTTTACCAATTCTTTTTCCCATTGACTTTGAAGGTCATTAATAGTTTTCTCGATAGCTACGCGTTCAGGCATTAGACTAAGAATTTCTTGTGAATTTACGTGACCAAGTTTTGTGTCTTCTGCCATTAAGCTTAAAGGTAATGAGCAAATTAGTACGATAGCAAGTTTTTTTAACATGATTTATTTGTTTTAGTTATTTATTTTTTTTTGAAAATGGAATGCAAAAGTATAAAATTATTTTGAATATCCCAACTTTTGAAGCACAGCATCGCTTATGTCAAGTTTTGGGGATGTGAATAGGACACTCATTGAAGAACTTTTATCAAATACAAGTTCGTAGTCTTTTTCTTTACTAATTTCTTGAATAGCTGTATATACCTCATCTTGAATAGGTTTCATAAGACTTTGTCGCTTTTTGAATAATTCACCTTCTGGTCCAAAATATGTTCTTTTAAGCTCTTGAACAGCTTTTTCTTTGGCAACAATTTCTTCTTCGCGTTTCACCTTCATTTCGTCAGAAAGAAATACAAGCTCTGTCTGATAGTTTTTGTACATTTTTTGTACTTCTTGCATTTGAGCTTCTACTTCAGATTGCCATTTTTTTGAAATTTGATTAAGCTGTTCATTTGCTGTTTCATAAGCCGGAATATTTTTCATGATATATTCCATATCTACCATTGCAAATTTCTGCGCATTACTTGATAACGTAATTCCAACTAATAATAAGATGGATAGAATTAATTTTTTCATATTGTTTTAATTTTAAATTTTCATTTGAAATATCAAACGGTATTATTACAAATTCTTTGCCAAAAATAATTATTCAATTTATTAGAAAAATTACAATTCCTGTCCTAACACAAAATGGAATTGACTTCCGCTTGGTGTAGAAGATCCTGGCGTTTTATCAAAACCATAACCCCAGTCTATTCCCATCATACCAAACATTGGTAAGAAAATGCGTACACCTACACCTGCTGTTCTTTTTAAATCAAATGGATTGTAATTTTTGATATTACTAAAACAATTTCCTGCTTCTAAAAATGTTAATGCATATATGGTAGCAGATTGTTCCAATGATAATGGATATCTTAATTCCATGGTGTATTTATTATACAAATACCCTCTTTGTGTACGTGTAATTGGGTCAACTGGTGTTAATGAACCGCTTGTGTAACCACGCATAGCTATGTACTCTGTACCATAACTTGTATAGCTTGACATTCCATCACCTCCCATGTTGAATGTTTCAAAAGGTGATTGTGCATTTTCATTGTAGTTTCCAAGATATGAAAACATTACTCTATTCATTAATATCAATTTATCATTACCTGAAATTGGAGTAAATGTTTTACCGCTAAAAGTCCATTTATGATATTCAATAAATTTATATTTATCATCGTTACTCATTGTTGGATCTGAATAACTTTTACCATTGATTTTTCCACCATTAATAATAGAGTAGGGGGGAGTTAGTTTCAAACCCAATGAAAATGCAGAACCTCTGCGTGTAAATATTGGGTTATCTATTGAACTACGACTGAATGTGAAATTTACACTAAAATTATTGAAAGTACCTGCAGTCATTGGGAATTGATATGGATACCAGTGGTTTAGCATAAATAGTTGATATGATAATTCACCGTAGAAAGTGAAATAATCATCTGGCCAATTGAGGCGTTTTCCATAACCAAGTGATGCACCAATTGTTCTCATATAACGTTCTGGGTCAATTTCGCTTTGATAATAACTACTATTTCCGTAGCTACTATTTCCATAACTACTACCATAGCTGCTACCATAACTGCTATATGGGTCATACCCATATCCATATCCACTATTGTACATATTGCTCATATTGGCTGAATATCGCTCACTTATAGCAGATTGAGTAGAATAATATATAGAGGCCGATAATGAATTAGGACGTTTACCACCCAACCAAGGTTCTAAAAATGACATACTTACTGATGAATACATTTGTCCACTTGTGCGTGCATTTAAGCTGAAAGTTTGACCTTCTCCTTGTGGAACGATACGATACGTGTCTGGTCGAAATAGATTTTGAATTGCAAAATTGCTAAATTTCAATCCTACACTACCAACAATACCTGTAGAGCCCCAACCAGCAGAAAACTCAACTTGGTCACTTCCTTTGGTTTCAAGTTCGTAATTAATATCTACAGTTCCATTTTCTGGATTTGGTTGAATATCTGGTTTCAATTTTTCTTGATCAAAATGACCCATTTGAGCCAATTCACGCAAAGTACGCATTACCGCCTCTTGACTATATAATTCACCAGGTTTTGTACGGATTTCACGTCTAACAATATGCTCATAAACTCTAGTATTTCCTTTTATGCCAATTTCGTTGATAGTAGCTGGCTTCCCTTCGTACATGCGCATTTCATAATCTATGGAGTCATTATCAAATTTAACCTCTACTGGGTCAACTTGAAAAAATAAATAACCACGATCTTTGTATAATTTACTTACTGCATCACTTTCATCGGTTTCTAATCTTTCCATTAAGTGTTTATGATTATATATGTCACCTTTTTTTATTCCTAAGACAGCATTTAGATAATCATATGGATAAATTGTGTTTCCAACCCATTTTATATTTCGGAAATAATATTTTTTTCCTTCGTCAATTTTTATATTGACAATTACGCTTTTATCATCAAATTTACCAACACTATCGGCTACTATAAATGCATCGCGATAGCCAATTTCGTTGTATTTCTCAATTAATGATATTTTGTCTTTTTCGTATTCTTCTTTTACGAATTTTTTTGTTCTGAAAAAATTCCTCCAATTATTATCATTGGTTTTTTTCATAACCCTGTTTATTTGGTTATGAGTTAATGCATTATTTCCAGTGAAAACAAGTTGATGAACTTTAGTCTTTAATTTCTTATCTACACTTATATCCACTATTACATGTCCGGGTTTATTGGGGTCATTTTTTTGATATACATTCACTAAAACATTTAGGAAGCCTTTTTCTTCCATAAATTTTTCAATCATTTTTTTTGCCCTGTCGGAAATATTTGGGGTAATTTGATTTCCTTTTACAATTCCAACTTTCAATTCCAAATCTTCAATTTCAGATTTTTTCAAACCTGAATAATTTATTTCAGATACACGCGGTCTTTGTTTCAAATCGATTTTGAGCCATACTTTTCCATCTTGAATTTTTGTTGCTAATATTTTTACATCTGAAAAGAGACCTTGTTTCCAAAAACGTTTAACTGCATTGGTTATAGCATCGCCAGGGACACTAATTTTATCACCAATAGCTAGTCCCGAAAACCCTATAAGTACAAAGTCTTCATAATTATCGGCGCCACTAACCTTTATATCGGCAATTTCGTATTTTTGTGTGGAACTAGAATATTCAATCTCGGGAACATTTGTGGTATCATTAATCGAGTTTTTAATTTTGTCGGTTTGTGCAAACTGCAATTGACTACAAATTAAAAGAAG
The DNA here is from genome assembly GCA_903911085.1 of uncultured Bacteroidales bacterium. Classification (GTDB taxonomy): domain Bacteria; phylum Bacteroidota; class Bacteroidia; order Bacteroidales; family Paludibacteraceae; genus Paludibacter. The sequence goes on from CAIWCC010000003.1 coordinate 15,004, forward strand.
AGTTGAGATAAAAACCGTTTTGTATTGCATAGGATGTTTTTGGGTAGAATTTAGTCTAATTGCATTACTTATTATGCATTATTAGAAATTCAGAATTAGAATTGAATTATTTACCAAATCGTCGTTCTCGTTGTTGAAATTCATAAATTGCTTCATAAAAATTTTCTTTTCTGAATGCGGGCCAATGAGTTTGAGTGAAATATAACTCAGTATAAGCTATTTGCCATAGGAGGAAATTGCTAATTCTTTCTTCTCCACTTGTTCGTATCATTAATTCAGGATCGGGTATTGATTTGGTTGTTAGGTGATTGCTAACCATTTCGGAATTTATATCATCAATGTTACATTTCCCTTCAATAACTTCTTTACATATGTTTTTTACAGCATTAGTAATTTCCCACCGAGAAGAATAACTTAAAGCAAGTACTAATGCTAATCCATCGTTTTGGCTTGTTTCTAATATGCAACGTTGTAATTTTACTCCTGCGTTACCTGGTAGTCTAGTTAAATCACCAATTGCCATTAACCTTACGTTATTTTTGTTAAGAGTAGGTGTTTCCTTTTCAATTGTATCAATTAGTAATTCCATTAATGCATCTACTTCAGATTGAGGTCTACTCCAATTTTCAGTAGAAAATGCATAAAGTGTTAAGTATTTTATTCCTATTTCGGCAGCAGCTTCTGTAGTTTCTCTTACTGAAATAACTCCATTTTGATGCCCAAAAATACGATCATAGCCTTGTTCTTTTGCCCAACGACCATTACCATCCATTATTATGGCAATATGTTGAGGCAAATTATTAAGATCTATTATCTCTTTAAATGATGACATGATTTTTTATTATTGATTATTCTTATTTTCTTGATCTACTATTATTATAATTACTATTTTTGCAATCACATTGTTTTTTCCAAATATCTACGCTGATACCAACCGTTAAAGTTGAAAGTAAATCATTGTTAAATAAATTGCTCCCATTTAAGTTTATTGGATTGTTTAGTGCTGAAACTCCCTCCATATAATCAGATAATAAAAGTATTTTATTTGACCATTGAGCATTAAAATTTAATCGTTTGGTTAATTTTACCTTAATTCCGACCCCGAAAGGTAAGCTAGGTTCAGGTATAAACTGACCTTTATATAAGTCGGTCATTACTCCTAAACCAACAAAAATGTATGGAGAAAATGTTTTACTTAGTCTTCTATTTGGGTTTTGTTCCAAATCGAAGAAGTTAAATTCTCCACATACGTCAGCAGAATATACTACTTTATTGATAAATGGAATTACAATATTAGTTTCATTTTTATATTCTCCAACAATACTTGTACTAATTAATTCTGTTCTTAAAGCAAATCTCGGATTAAATTTATATCGAAATATGCCTCCATAAGTAACTTGCGTGTTTTTAAAAGGAAGATTGTTAGCATCCCCCAGATAATAAGTTCCACCACCTAATACGCCAATTTCTGCTTTAAATTCATCAGCTGCAATTAAATTCACTGAATGAAAAAGCATGCTAAAACTTAGAATTTTAATTGTTTTTAAAATCATTGATTTCAATTTGTTTAATTAATTATTCTAAGAACGCATTTTTTTCGATTTAATTTTGTCTTGATAAAAAAAATATCCAGCAACAAAAGTAGTGATAATCTTTTAATGATTATAAATTGAGAGTAAACTCATTGCTATATTTAACATTAAATTGCATTATTAGTGAGTTTATAGCAATCGGGTTTGTAGTATAATAATTAAGCTTAAATTGTTTGTATATCAGTTTTTTGTAATGCTAAATTTTCTTTTCTTGTCATTTCTTTTCTTAATTCGGGTGTGTGATCTTCTTGTCCACACAGGTGCAAAATTCCATGAATTATAATGCGTTGTATTTCTGCATCAAAATTGACTTTAAAATATTCTGCATTTGATTTTACTGTATCTACACTAATGAAAATATCGCCAGAAATAACATTATCATTGCTATAATCAAAAGTGATTATATCTGTATAATAATCGTGATTTAAAAATTGATTATTTATTTCTAAAATTCGTTTATCAGAACAAAAAATGAATGTTATTTTCCCAACTTTCTTGCAATAATCCGCTGCAATTTTTTTTATCCAACGGTTAGTATTATTAATATGAAAAATCGGTAATATAACATCTTCTGCAATAAATTGAATCATAAATTTTTAAGTAGTGGGTTTTATACCGAATTTGAGAAGTCGCAAAATACTTTTTAATGAAAGAATAAATATCCTAATAATATAGCGGCAGTAATTCCTGCAAAGTCTGCTAAAAGACCACACACAACAGCATAACGAGTGTTTTTAATACCTACTGACCCAAAATATACAGCAAGTATATAAAAAGTAGTATCGGTAGAACCTTGAATAATGCTCGAAAGTCTTCCCACAAACGAATCTGGTCCATTAAGCTTCATTGCATCTACCATCATTCCTCTTGCACCACTTCCACTTAGTGGTTTCATAAGTGCTGTAGGTAAAGCACCTACAAAATCAGTATTTAAGCCCATTAAACCAACTACCCATGCTATACCATCTGTGAGCATTGTCATGGCACCTGAAGCACGAAACATGCCGATAGCAACCAATATTGCTATCAAGTAAGGAACTATACCGATGGCAACTTTAAAACCTTCCTTCGCACCTTCAATAAATGAATCATAAACATTTACCTTTCGGATAGCAGCCATTACAACAAACGAAATGATAATACTTAAAAGTATGAAGCTAGCAGCAAAACTTGAATACTGTGCAATTTCTTCCTTTGCTAACCCACTTAAAAAATATATTATTCCACCAATAATTGAAGTCATACCTAACAAAGTTCCCATTATTACTTTGTCGAATAAATTTATTTTTTGATAAATTGCAACACTAATCAATCCAGTAAGTGCAGCAAAATATGTGGCTAATACAATAGGTAAAAATACGTCGGCAGGATTGGCAGCTCCCATTTGAGCACGGTATACCATAACACTAATCGGTATCAATGTCATGCCAGCAGTATTAAGCACCAAAAACATAATCATTGGATTGGATGCTGTATCTTTTGTTTTATTCACTTCTTGCAATTCTCCCATTGCTTTAAGTCCCATTGGTGTAGCTGCATTATCCAAACCCAGCATATTGGCGGAGATATTCATAAACATACTTCCCATAGCCGGATGATTTTTGGGTACTTCGGGAAATATCTTACAAAAAAATGGTGCAACTAATTTTGAAAGAGTGTTAATAACTCCACCTTTTTCGCCAATTTTCATAATTCCCAACCACATAGACAATACTCCAGTAAGACCAAGTGAAATTTCAAAACCTGATTTGGCTGACTGAAATGTGGAATTTACCACGTCCGAAAAAACTTGTGCATTCCCAAAAAATAGCAACTGAACAACAGCTACTATAAAAGCGATGACCAAAAACGCAATCCAAATAAAATTTAATACCATAAGGAAATAAATTAATCAATGATAACAATTAGCAATATGAATGTTGTAAAATTGCTCCTTTTATATATTAAAAGTTACAAAAGTACATCAAATTTTCGTTTTACTCAACTTATATCTTTTTGTAATCATAAAAATAATAAATACAATCTTAAATCAAGTTTGTATTGAGTTAAATTTGGAATTGAATTAAAAAAGTATTTAAGTCCAAATTTGCATTGATAATTAGATGTATAGTTATGAAAAGTTTGTTGTATTGAAAAAAATAATTGGTAAAAATTACCAGTTACTTTATTTTACAAAAAGTGATTTCAAAAAAAGTTATGCTTATTTTATTAAACCCAAAAAATAAAAAAGTTTTTTTTGATTTTTTATTATAAACCTCGTAATTGTTTAAAATATTATATGTATTTTTGTAATCTACAAAAAAAAGCAATATTATTTAACTCAATTGTGTAATGACACTATTAGTGAGATTTTGGATAATGTAAGCAGTAGTGTTTTGATAAAATATGGTAATTTGTATTCAAAAAAAATGTTTTAAATCAATAACTCTTAAAAAAAAAGAATATGAAGAAAAGTCTATTTGTGTTATTCATTTTACTTAGTGTTAGTTTTCCGGTTTTATCGCAAAGTTCTTATGTTAAACTAATTGAAAAAGAAGATTTTGTAAAAGCGGAAGAAAAAATCAATAAGGCTTTGTCCAAAGAGCCAGATGATGTGGAGGCGAATTATGCAATGTCACTATTGTTTATTAACACCAAATATCCAAGTTTCAATCCTCAAAAGGCATATGATTATTTATTAAAAGGTATAAAACTTTTTGATGCGACAAAAGCAGAACGCGATTTGAAAAATCTTAATAAATTATTAATTAATAAAACGGTTTTACAAAATTATGTTGATACAATTTGTCGGGTAGCAATGGAAGATGCTTTTTCAAAAAATTACGTTGCAGCATTCGATAAATACTTAGAGATATATCAAAATGCACCTGCCAGCTATACAAAAAAAGTAATTGAAAAACGAGATATGGGTGCTTACAAAATAGCAACCACTAAAAATACATTAGAATCATATCAGTATTTTATTTCGAAATATCCTGATGCACTTCAAAATGCAGATGCAGTTCAGAAACGTAATGAAACTGCATTTTTACAGGCAAAATCCGTTGATAATATATCTGGTTATAAGGATTTTATTCAACGGTATCCTACAGCAAAGGAGTTTTCATTAGCTTTAGATCGTGTACATGAGTTGGTTTTTGCTCAAGCAGAAAAAGAAAATACATCAACTGCTTATAAAGCGTTTATCGACGAATATCCAATTAGTAAGCAATATCCGCAAGCAGTAATTAATTATGATAAAAGACTTTATGTGGAAAATGTAAGATCTAATGATTGGTTAAGTTATCGTTCATTTGTTGAAAAATATCCAAATAGTTCATGGAAAATATCAGCTCAGGATAGTATCTATGCGATAGGAATAAAAACTGAAAATTTAGATATTTTAAAGTATTGTTTGGAGAATTTTACAGGAGAAAAAAGAAAGTCAGCTTTGATATTATACCACGATATTTTCACAAATGATGGTGAAAAATTTACATTGGATTTGTTTTATGACAAATATCGAGATGAATCCTTGAGTCAATTGCGATCTAAAGATTATGATTTAATTAATTTGTTTAATGATTTGCAATTGAATTTGCCTTTTACATTAGAAAATACTGCCAAATACGATCAATTTATTCGTGTTGCAGCTCCCAGAGCAAAAGCTTTTCAAGTTCTTCAAAAAATGGTGTCAGTCAAAATTGAGGCAAAGGATTATGCTTCAGCAGTTTCACTTCTAAAAACATATTTACCGTTTTTTGGAACTAGAAATAAAAAATTGTTAGATTTAATTTCCTTCTTTGATGTAAAATAATTTTACATTTAAAAATACAAACAAAAAAAATGCGATAATATTTAATTATTGCATTTTTTTTATGATTTGTAGCTATGAAATTTGGAAATTAATCAATGTTGATTGGCATTATTTCTATAATTCTAATAAACCTTCTGGTAGATTTACATAAATAATTTTCTTCTCGTGGTCAATTTCCTGAATATATTCTTCTCCAGCTGGTATTAGTAATTCGTCGTTAAGTTTTGGAATTACAAATAACACATTGTCAGTTGTTTGGTCAACTTCGGAGATGATACCAAGAACTCCTTTTGCATTGTCAATAAGGGTAAATCCTGCAAAATAATCTAATTCAATTTCTTCGTCGGCAACTTTTTCGAGATAAGTTTGTGGTAAATATATTGTTAAGCCATAAAATGCCCTTGCTTGTTCTTCGTTAACAACTCCATCCAGTTTCAACAAACCAGTTGTGCTACCTTTAAAGCGATATTCATCAACAAAAAATGGAACTAAAATACCTTTTATTTCAAAAATAAAAAACGGAACTTCTTCTCTGTCAAAAACATCTGATGTAAATGAAAACGACATTTCACCATTTACACCATGCGGTTTGTTAATTTGCCCAATTGGAAATACGGAGGATTTTTGAATCATGAGAGTGTTGATTTGAATTTGATGAAAATTATAAAAAATGTCAACCTGCCAATTATTGAATTTAATTGACAAATTGACATATAAAATAGTACAAATATTTTATTCCACTACTGTAACCCAGCCATGCACATCTGATTCATCGCCATATTGAATGCCACGAAGCTTGTTATACAATTTATTACAAACTGGACCAGGAGTTCCATCGTGTGAAAAAATGTAGGATTTCTTTTCGTCATAATCGTCAATTCGCTCAATTGGACTTATAACAGCAGCCGTTCCACATGCTCCAGCTTCTTCAAATGTAGCAAGTTCTTCCACCGCTACTGTCCTTTGTTCTACTTTCATTCCTAAGTCTACAGCTAGAACCATCAAGCTTTTATTAGTTATCGAAGGAAGTATAGATGCAGATTTGGGTGTTATATATGTGTTGTTTTTAATTCCAAAGAAATTGGCAGCACCACATTCATCGATATATTTCTTTTCTTTGGCATCAAGATAAAATATATTAGAATAACCCAACTCGTGTGCGCGTTCGCCCGCCACTAAACTAGCTGCATAGTTGCCTCCAACTTTATATTTGCCCATACCAAGTGGAGCTGAGCGGTCATATTCACGCATAATTACAAATGGAGTAGTTTGAAATCCACCTTTAAAATAAGGTCCTACTGGAGTAACAAATACTATAAACATATATTCGGAGGCGGGTTTTACACCAATTTGTGGTCCACTACCAAAAAGCACTGGACGAACGTATAATGCTGCACCTGATTCGTAAGGCGGAACAAATCGTTCATTTAACTTAATAGCTTTCAAAACTGCTTCTTCAAAAACTTCAACAGGAACTTTTGCCATTAAAGTTCCCTCACTCGAATCCTGCATTCGTAAAGCATTGTCTTTCATACGAAAAATACGGATTTTACCATCTTTTCCTCTAAAAGCTTTCAAACCTTCGAATGATTCTTGACCGTAATGTAAACAAGTTGCAGCCATGTGTAAACTCATATACTCACTTTCGTGAACTTCTAGTTCTCCCCATTTGCCATTGCTGAATGTGCAACGAATATTGTAATCGGTCTTCATATAACCAAATCCCAAATTTTTCCAATCTATTTGTTCCATAAACTTAATGTTACAGTATTTTAATTACAAGTTTAAATGCGTGTGTTTTTTATAACTTACTAACTACAAACTATTTATTATTAGTTGACTTTCATTTCCCATATTAAAAAGTAAATCGATAATACTTAAATTTGGAATAAAGCCAAACTTATTTTCGAAAACCTGATAATATGATTTATTTAATTGATTTGAATTGTTTTTTTTTGGATGTATGCAATTTCTCAAGTCTAATGTATTACAGTCTAATATTGAGTTGTATTTTTCAGTAAAAATTATCTTGGGTTGTAAATCCAATAATTCAAGCACTTTCAATTGAATTTCAGTGTTAAAATCCCATAGAAAATTCCATTTTTTTTCGTAAAACGGAATTAAATCATCTTTAAAAAATTCGAAGAATGGAGTAGAATTATATGCCGATTCAATAGAACGCCAATGTTGTGATTGCCAACTGTTATGCTCCGAAATTCTAACATCACGTGTTAATAATTTTTCTCCATTCGATTTTTCTGTTGGTATACTTAATGCCATTTTACCATTTGCAGTAGCTATTGTACATCTATTTCGATACGATTGTTTTTCGTAGTGCTCACAATGTTCTAAATAAATAGTTTCTGCTTTGGCTAATGCTATATAGTACTCAACAGGAGCTAAATAGGCGGATGATAAATATATTTCTAACATTTTCGTTACTTATTACCAACTACAATCTACCCACTGCTATTTATCTTTCTGCATTTTTAAAAAATCTATTCCAACGAATCTTTCCACTAAACCAACCTTTGTCTTTATCCAAGGACAACCAAACCATTACTGGACGACCAACAATATGATCTTCGGGCACAAAACCCCAATAGCGCGAATCGGCTGAATTATGACGGTTATCGCCCATCATCCAGTAGTAATCCATTTTAAATTGATAGGTTTTTACCAACTTATCATTTATATAGAAATCTTTACCTCTCACTTCTAGTTTGTTATTTTCATAAACTCGAATAATTCGTTCGTAAATTGGTAGATTGTATGAATTTAGACTTAATTTCATGCCTTTTTTTGGTATCCAAATTGGGCCAAAATTATCACGTGTCCAGTTCTTACCACCACCAAGAGGAAAAACATCGTTTTCTGTTGATATTTCGAGTGCTAATTTAATACCTTGAATTTGTGAAATTTTAGCTTTGGCTTCTTCGTTCATTGGAAAATGGTAAATCTGAAGATTTGGATCAAAGTTGTATTTCTTTGCCAATTCAGCTACATTTTCAAATCTATAAATCATACTCGCAATTCTATCATCAACTAACATTCTGTCCTCAACACTAACATGAAGTTTTTCAAACATATCATTGGTCAGCGCTGTTCCAGTAACTTGTACGAAATAATTAAACTGAATTCCTGGTATTTTTTCTTGGTTTTCACTATTTACAATTACTTGATTATCTTTGATTTGTAACCAATCACCGCTAATTGCCACACAACGTTTAACATAATTTTCGCGTCTATCAACAGGTCTATAAACAATATCTCCAAATTCTTCCTTATTATTTCTTACCGCATCACGCCCACGATAATAACACCATGTATAATAATCTGGGTTTTGTTGTTTTACACAAACAGTATCGCCAGTTGGAAAGTTAAATACTACAATGTCATTGCGTTTTACTGAGTCAAACCCTTTTAAGCGTTTGTAATCCCATTGTGGATGTTCAAGAAATGACTTACACTCAAGTAATGGAAAAGTATGTTGTACAAGTGGAAATGAAAAAGGAGTATTTGGAACTCTTGGACCATAACTAGCTTTACTAACAAAAAGAAAATCGCCAACCAATAAACTTTTTTCTAAGGAAGAGGTTGGTATTTGATAATTTTGGAACAAAAATGTATTTATAAAATAGACAGCAACTAATGCAAAAACAATGGCATCAATCCACCCAAAAATGGCTAATAATGATTTGTTTTTCGTTTTTTTCCACCATGTCCACGGCACAAATTTAGTAATAAATGCATCAAAAACTACAGGCAAGCCCAATAACCACCTATAATTGCCTACCCATACGATAAATAAAATATATACTAAACACCAAATGCCAGATTTAACCCATTGGCTTATTGGTTTTTCAAAACGGGATGATTGTTTTTCTTCAGTCATTTTTTTTGATTATTATAAAAAAAGATATTTCAATTATTGTAGTTGTTTTATAGATTGTGGGATGTTGGTATTTTAAAAATTAAACAAGTCTTTCATGCCTAAAAAACCTTTTTTCCCAGCAGTAAATTCCGCTGCTACTACTGCACCAAGTGCTAAACTTTCTCTGTTTTTTAATTCGTGTCTGATTTCAATAAAATCTACGTTAGAGTCATAGCGTATTGTATGAATTCCTGGAACCACACCTTCACGAATAGATTTAATTGCTATTTCATTTGGTTTTGATTCGGTTTCTTTAACCCAAGTCGTTTTTCTATCAAGATTTTCTAGAATTCCTTCTGCCAAAGTGATTGCAGTTCCACTTGGAGCATCTAATTTTTGTGTATGATGTACTTCAGTCATTTCTACATTATAACTCGGAAATTTATTCATTATTGCAGCCAATTGCTTGTTTACTGCCATAAAAATATTAACTCCAATACTAAAGTTCGATGACCAAAATAAAGTTTTTTCGCCAACTTCAATCTCTTTTTTAATTGAAGGTAATTCGTCTTGCCATCCTGTAGTTCCCGAAACTACTGCCACACCAGCAGCAAAAGCCCTACGATAATTGCTTACTGCTACACTGGGAATTGTAAACTCAATTGCTACATCAGCACTTTTGAAAGCAGCCGATTCAAAATCATCTAGGTTATCAACGTCTATCACCGACACAATTTCGTGTCCTCTTTCTTTGGCAATTCTCTCAATGGTTTTACCCATTTTGCCATATCCTATTAATGCTATTTTCATTGTTTTATAAAGTTCTAGTTTATTTTAAAATTTAGCTGATTGTAAAGTTAATTTGCTTTCCAAATCCTATTTCAATTAATCTATAAAGAGTTGATAATTGAATATCACTACGTCCATTTTCTAATTTTGAAATTAGACTTTTACGCGTTCCAGTTTTTGTAGCTAATTCTTCTTGTGTTAAATGAGCTTCCTTTCTTGCTTCACGTATAATCTCTCCTATAGCATATGATTTAGCTTTTATTTCAAATTCTGTACGTTTTTCAGTTCCATACTTACCATATCGTTCTGTTAAATGTTCTTCAAATGTCATTGTGTCTTTCATAATCATTTGTTTTTGTTTTTTAATTCAAAATATTCAAGTTTAATATTCAATGCTTTCGTTATTTCGCTTGAAGGAGTTTTTTGAGATTTTTTCTGAAAACCATTAAATAAAACTACTAAATTTCCTTCATCAAAACAACAGAACACCCGATAAATATTACTCTCAAATTCAATTCTAATTTCAAATAATCCGTCTGTACCTTCGATATATTGAAAAAACTTTTTGGGAATTCTATCTGCAATAGTAATCAAAAATAATACATAATCAATCTTGTCTTTAAGCTTTTCATTTTGAGATTCAAAGAAATCTTTGAAGTAGTTTTTGAAAAATATTAGTTGTCTATTCTTTTCCATGTTAAAGATTAACTATGAGGTCATTTTGATTTATTACTGAAGCATTCAACTTCATAGAAAGACTTATTTTATAGTTTTTCTTGTTTTTGAAAATGCAAAGTTACATGTTACAATCCAAAAAAATAGTATTTGAAATGCAATTGATTAACTTAAAGCAAAATATTTATTGTTTTGTATTATAAATTAATTTTTATTTTGGTTTCTGAATTTTTTTTTATCGTCTTATTTTTTATTATATTCTAAATAACAATATTGACAATTTTGCCAGGTACCACTATGACTTTTTTAGGTGTATTTCCATCTAAGTATTTGATGGTTTGTGGGTTTTCCATAGCTGTTTTTTCAACTTCTTCTTTGTTCATATCCGCTGGCAAATCTATCATAAAACGTACTTTGCCATTGAACGAAATTGGATATTTTACGGCAGTCTCTTTAAGAAACTCTTCATTACAAATTGGAAACGATGCGTCACACACAGTGTCATTATTACCCAAAGCGTGATATAATTCTTCTGCAATATGTGGAGCAAAAGGTGCTAAAAGTATTGTAAGAGGTTCCAAAATTGCCTTTTTGCTACATTTTAGTGTAAATAATTCATTTACACATATCATAAATGCCGAAACAGATGTGTTATATGAAAAATTTTCGATATCGAAAGTAATTTTCTTAATCGTTTTGTGTAAAGTTTTTAACTCTTCTGATGTTGGAGCAACATCGTTTACAATGAAGTTTTCATCTTTGTAAAATAGTGTCCATAAGCGTTTTAGAAATCTGTGAACTCCATCAATTCCATTGGTGTCCCAAGGTTTTGATTGTTCCAATGGACCCAAAAACATTTCGTATAGTCTTAGCGTATCGGCTCCATATTTTTCAACAATATCATCGGGATTAACAACATTGTACATCGATTTTGACATTTTTTCGACTGCCCAACCACAAACGTATTTTCCATCTTCTAAAATGAATTCTGCATTTGCATAGTCGGGTAACCAATTTTTGAATTTCGCTGTATCAAGTATGTCATTTGAAACAATATTTACATCTACGTGTAAAGAGGTGGTATCGTACTTATCTTTTAAATTTAACGAAACAAATGTATTTGAATCTTTTATGCGATAAACAAAATTACTTCGTCCCTGAATCATTCCTTGATTAACCAATTTTTTGAATGGCTCATCTTCGCAAACAATTCCTAAATCGAATAAAAATTTATTCCAAAAACGACTGTAAACCAAATGACCTGTAGCATGCTCAGTACCACCAATGTACAAATCTACATTGCGCCAATACTCATTTGCATCGGGGCTAACTAGCGCTTTATTGTTTTTAGGATCCATATAACGCAAGTAGTACGCCGATGATCCTGCAAACCCTGGCATTGTGCAAAATTCCAATGGAAATCCATCTTCGTTTTTCCAATTTTTAGCGCGTCCGAGTGGAGGTTCTCCTTTTTCGGTTGGCAAGAATACATCAATTTCGGGTAATTCCAAAGGCAATTTGCTTTCGTCTAGCATATAAGGCATTTCGTCTTTGTAATAAACCGGAAATGGTTCTCCCCAATAACGTTGACGACTGAAAATGGCATCGCGCAAACGGAAATTTACTTTTACACGTCCTATTCCATTTTCCGAAATATATTCTTTTGCTTTCGCTATAGCTTGTTTAACAGTGAGTCCGTTTAAGAAACCAGAATTCATCATAATACCTTCTTTGGCATCTAAACTTTCCTCACTTACATCACAACCTTCAATCAATGAGATAATTGGTAGATTGAAATGTTTTGCAAATGCGTAGTCGCGACTATCATGTGCTGGAACGGCCATAATTGCCCCAGTTCCATAACCTGAAAGAACATAGTCCGAAATCCAAATTGGAATTTCTGTACCGCTAACAGGATTAATAGCATACGAACCTGAGAAAACTCCAGAAACTCTTCGGTCGGCAATACGTTCACGTTCAGTTCTTTTCTTTGTTTCAGCAACATAATTTTCAACCTCAGTGGCTTGTTCTTTTGTAGTTAATTGTTTAACTAAATCACTTTCAGGTGCAAGTACCATAAATGTAACACCAAAAATTGTGTCGGCACGTGTTGTGAAAACATCAAAATTGAAATCTTGTCCTTTGATGTTAAATTTCATCTCGGCACCTTCACTTCTTCCAATCCAGTTCTTTTGAGTTTCTTTTAACGAGTCAGTCCATTCTACAGTTCCCAAACCATCTAATAATCGTTGTGCATAAGCCGAAACACGCAAACTCCATTGACGCATAACTCTTTGTTCAACTGGATGTCCACCTCTAACAGATACACCTTCGCTTACTTCATCATTTGCCAAAACAGTACCAAGTGCTGAACACCAATTTACTTTCAAATCGGCAAGATAGGCAATACGATAATTGAGTAAAATTTCTTGTTGCTCTTTTTCGGTTTTTGATTTCCAATCTTGAGCTGTAAATAGCATTTCTACTGTACACGAAGCTGTTATTCCAGCATTTCCATTATTTTCAAAGGCTTTTATCAACAACTCAATTGGTTGAGCTTTTTGTAATTGAAAGTCAAAATAATGGTTAAACATTTGAATAAATGCCCACTGAGTCCATTTGTAATAATCAGGTTCGCAAGTACGAATTTCGCGAGTCCAATCATAACAAAATCCAATTTTATCTAATTGCTCGCGATAACGTGCAATATTTTTTTTGGTTGTAACAGCAGGATGTTGACCAGTTTGGATGGCATATTGCTCGGCTGGTAATCCGTAAGCATCGTAACCCATTGGGTGAAGTACATTGAAACCCTTCAGCCGTTTGTAGCGGCTAAATATATCTGAAGCAATATAACCGAGCGGATGTCCAACATGTAAACCCGCACCCGAAGGATAAGGAAACATATCCAAAACATAATATTTTGGTTTGGATTGATCAATTTCAGTTTTGTAAGTGTCGTTTGTTTTCCAAAACGATTGCCATTTTAATTCAATTTCTTTAAAGTTGTACTCCATAATATGTTGATAATAAACAATTAACTGTAGAATAATGATTTTATGTTATTCCATAATAATTAGTCTGCAAAGTTAAACAAATTAGCCGAATAAAATAGCCGAAAACTAGCTAAAAAACATATTCAATGTTTTTTAATAAAACACATGAAGGTATTTCTGAAAAAAATGATTATTTTTGTCGGTTAATTATTTTAAACCTACTGAAAATGTCGAATCACGAATCAACCATACATTTTAAAGTTCCTGAGCCAACATTAAGGCGTTTACCTTGGTATTTGGCTTATGCTCAGTTAGTTTTAAAGGACGGCGAATTGTTTTTGTCTTCTACTCAAATAGCCAAAAACATAGCTGTAGATGCTTCTATGGTTGCAAAGGATTTGTCATATGTCAATATTGCAGGTCGTACTCGTGTTGGCTATGATGTTAAGGAACTTGTAGGCATTCTTGAAGCTTTTTTAGGTTTTACAAATTCTCATAAAGCATTTTTGTTTGGAGTTGGAAGTTTAGGTGGTGCATTAATGCATGATAATGGACTTGAGCAGTTTGGACTTGAAATTGTTGCAGGTTTTGACGTTAAGTATGAATTATCAGGTACTAGCATAAACCGCGTACCGATTCATCATATAGATAGATTTCAAGAATTACAACAACAAACGAAAATTAATATTGGAGTACTTACAGTTCCAGTAGATAAAGCGCAACTAGTGTCAGAAATAATGATAGCTGGAGGTATTCAAGCAATATGGAATTTTACTCCATTTCGTATACGTGTTCCTGAAAATATAATAGTTCAGAACACTTCAATTTACGCACATTTAGCTGTAATGTTCAACAGATTAAATGCAATTAAAGAAGATGAAAGAATAAGAAAAATAATTCAAAAACAAAATAAGATAAAATGAAAATATTTGCCATTGGTCAAAATTATGCCGAACATAATAAAGAGTTAAACAGCTCAAATCCAACAGAACCTGTTGTATTTATGAAACCAGACTCGGCTTTGTTGAAAAATAACAAACCATTTTATATTCCTGACTTCACCCAAGAACTACATTATGAAACTGAATTGATAATTAAGTTTAATCGTTTGGGGAAGAATATCGATTCTAAGTTTTCGCATCGTTATTATGCCGAAATTGGATTGGGAGTCGATTTCACAGCTCGTGATTTGCAACGCAAGTTAAAGAATGAAGGAAAACCATGGGAAATATGTAAGGCTTTTGATAATTCTGCTGTAATAGGTAATTTTATTTCTACCAACGAGTTGGAAGACGTGCAGAATATCCAATTTCATTTGGATATTAACGGAAAAACTGTTCAAAAAGGAAACTCTGCCGACATGATTTTTCCAATAAATGAACTAATTGGTTATGTAAGTCGTTTTTTTACAATCAAGATTGGCGATATACTTTTTACAGGAACACCCGTTGGAGTAGGAAAAGTAGCAATTGGTGATAGATTGGAAGGTTATATCTTTGAACAAAAAATGTTCGATTTTATTATTAAGTAGCATATTAAAATGTTATTGAGATAATAATCAATATTATATGTCGTTATTATGTTACTTTTTTTTGAATAATATTCTGCATTTATCTTAATTCGGTGTGTCATATTTATTTTGTTTTGATTACTTAAAATAAAACGAATGATGACTTTCATATTTTTTACAAATAGATATTATAATTATTTCAATGAAATATAAAATCTTTTTTTATTCCTTTTTATGCTTGATATTTAGCACTTTGAGTGCTCAATCATCTAAGCAGACATCATCTCATAAGTTAGTTTGGAAAGGTGTAGAAAAGTGGACAACCAACTCTTCATCTACAAACGTTATCTCTTTTGCTGATGCTCACTATCCATTTGATAATAAATTACCTTATTTTCATTCTCGTGTGCAATGTGATAAAAATGCTGGTTATAAAGTAGATGTAATTAATGAAAAATATGTAGATTTAACTAATGCAGAAGCATTGTTGATTGAGGGAAATGTAATTTCTTCAGAAACACAAGTACTTACAGATATATTGACAGAAAAAGGTAATAGTTTTTTAGATATAAATATTTTACCATTTGTAAACGTTAATGGTAAGGTAGTAAAATTACAATCTTTTGATTTAGTAATTGACAAAAAAACTCAAACTCAAAAAATTTCAGCAGCAACAAAACACACATTTGTCTCAAAATCAGTATTGTCAGAAGGTCGCTTTGTTAAAATTAGAATTAAGGAAAGTGGAATTTACAAGCTTACTTACGAAGATTTAATTTCGATGGGAATTGATCCAGCAAATGTACGAGTTTTTGGGTATGGTGGTGGAATATTGGAACAAAGTTTTTTGCTTCCTCACAATGACGATTTGCCCGAAATTAATATTTGGATGGAAAAAGGAGGTGATGGAGTTTTTAATTCGGGTGATTATATTTTGTTTTACGCTCAGGGTATAAATAAATGGGCTTATGATAAGACGAATTCAATTTTTACCCACACACCAAATTCCTATTCAAAATATGGTTACTATTTTGTAAGTTCAAATGCTGGAATTGGAAAAAAAATTGAGCCTAAACCAATTGTAATTGAAGGTTCACCTACTATTAAAACAGTTGAAGAATTTACTGATTACAAGGTTTATGAAAAAGATTTAAGAAGTTTAGTTGAATCGGGTAAAGAATTTTATGGTGAAACATTTAGTGATGTACTATCGTTAAATATTCCATTTAATTTTCCAAATCCAATATTAACAAGCCCAGCAACAGTTAAGCTAGATGTAATTGCTACATCAACATTAACATCAACATTTACACTCAGCTTAAATGGTACACAACCAAAGCCTTTGCTTGTTCCCAAAAAGACTGATGACCTTTATGAGTTTGCAAAAGCAGCATCAGCAATTTATAAATATACACCAGATGCTGAAGCATTTAATTTTAATCTTACATACGCAAAATCAGTACCAACTTCGGTTGGTTATTTGAATTATTTGGAAGTTAATGCACGTCGTCAACTTAAAATGAGTGGATCGGTTATGCAGTTTCAGAACACTGATTATTTGACATTGGATTATTATAGTCAATATCAATTAAGTGATGCAAATTCAAATGTTCAGATATGGGATGTAACTGATCCAATTAATATTAACAAAGTAATCACCGAAAATATTTCTGGAAAAGTTACTTTTACTGCTCCAAGCACTGAATTGAAAGCATATATTGCTATCGATCCTACTGCCAGTTTTGCTTTTCCGAAACCTGAAGTAGTGGGTGAAATTGCAAATCAAAATTTACATGGAATTAGTCAAGCCGATTTAGTTATTATCACCCATCCTGATTTCGTAACACAGGCTGAAACCTTAGCTAAGGCGCATCGTGAGAAAGATAATCTGACTACTGCTGTTGTTACTACTGAGCAAGTTTATAACGAGTTTTCGTCAGGTACTCCCGATGCAACTTCATATAGATGGATTATGAAAATGCTTTATGAAAAAGCATTGGCAGCTAATAATCCTGCAGATTTACCAAAGTACTTATTGCTTTTTGGTCGTGGTTCGTTCGATAATAGAAATATTCTTTCAAATTCAGGCGACAATTTTGTTTTGACATATCAAGCTGAAAATTCATTGGTAGCAACATTATCTTATGTTACCGATGATTATTTTACATTTTTAGATGACAACGAAGGTACGCAAGTTCCAGCTAATTTGATGGATATTGGAGTAGGTCGTTTTCCTGTTACAACTGCCGATCAAGCCACTGATGTTGTAAACAAAACTATAGCTTATATAGATAATAAAACTAAGGGTTACTGGAAAAACCAAATTTGTTTTTTAGCAGATGATGGCGATGGTGCATTACACATGAAACAGTCTGATAGTATTGCTGTATCTGTGGCGCGAAATTTTCCATCATATCAAGTAAATAAAATATTCTTAGATGCTTATCTGCAAGAAGTATCTGCTAGCGGAGAAACATATCCATTAGCTAAAAGTAAATTCCAAAATTTATTACGTTCTGGTTTGTTTTTGTTAAATTTTACAGGACATGCCAGCCCAGCAGGTTGGACTAATGAGTCAATACTTTCAGTTACTGACGTCAAAGCTTTATCAAATAAACAATTACCATTATGGGTAGGGGCAACTTGTGACTTTTTGCAATTTGACATTAAATCAGTTTCGGCCGGTGAACATGTTATCTTAAATCCTAACGGTGGAGGAATTGGTATTTTATCGGCAGCACGTCCGGTTTACGCTTCGCAAAACCTCACTATTGACAAACTTTTTTGCGAAAATCTGTTTAAAAAACAAACCAATGGAATTGAAAAAAGAGTTGGAGATGTATTGGCTTATGCTAAAAATAATGTAGGTACCGAGATAAACAAATTGTCATATATTTATATGGGTGATCCAGCTGTAAAATTATCTTATCCAAGTAAATACAAAGTTGTTACAACAAAAATTAACGAAAGCACAATTTTAGGTAAAGATACTTTACGTGCTTTGTCTGTAGCTTCAATTTCAGGTTTTATTGGTGAACAAAACGGTATTGATACAGTTAAAAATTTCAATGGAGAACTTCATGCAGTTGTTTTTGATAAAATTCAAACTATAACAACATTGAATAACCATGGAGATGGTTCACTAACGTATAAAGACAGGCCAAACACACTTTTTTCTGGAAGTGTTGAAGTGAAAAACGGTCTTTTTAATTTTAAGTTTATGTTACCTAGAGATATTAAGTACAACTTTGGTACAGGACGAATAAATTATTATGCCAATGATAACGTAAATGATTATGAAGCTCAAAGTAGCTTTGAAAATTTTGTGGTAGGTGGGAATAATACAAATAATGTAATTGAATATGATGGACCTGATGTAGAATTGTTTTTCAATCCGTCAAACCCTGATAATCTGGTTAACGAGTCGGCTTTTGTTTCAGGTGAAAAAATTAATGAAGTACCATTGTTTGCAGCAAAGGTATTTGATGTTAATGGAATTAATACTGTTGGAAGTGGTATTGGACACGATGTAATGATTATAATAGATAAAGACCCTAGTCAATCTTATATATTGAATGATTATTTTCAATCAATTTCAAATAGCTATTCGGATGGAATAATTAAATATAAGCTTCCAGAAATGAAAAATGGTAAGCATACATTGACGTTTAGAGTTTGGGATTTAATAAATAATTCGACAACTAAAACAATAGAATTTGAAGTAGTTAAAGGATTAACACCAGTAATTTTTTCAGTTTCAAATTATCCAAATCCTGTAAAATCACAGACTAGAATCATTGTAAAACATGATAGACCGGAATCTGTATTAAATACTACAGTTGACATTTTTGATTTAGCTGGACGAAAGATATGGAGTTTTTCACAATCGTCGGTTGATGATATTAATTGGGATTTGACATCTAATAATGGTGTAAAAGTAAAAGGTGGAATCTATCTCTATCGTGTTAATATCAAAACTGCTAATAGTGACATTTATTCTAAAACTAATAAAATGCTTATTTTAGAACAATAAAATTATTATCTTATCGTTTCTTTGTTGTATATAATTTTTTTTATCAATTTGAATTTTGTAAAATTAAATATTTTTGGATGAAAAATAGTGTTAAATTGCTCATAGTTGCTATTTTATTTTCTTCAGGTGTATATTCACAAGCACCCCAAGTGGAAGATCAACTGAATCCGTTGGTTACCGGTGTTCCATCATTATCAATTGCTCCCGATGCTCGTGCGGCAGGTATTGGTGATGTGGGTGCTGCAACAACGCCAGATGTTAATTCTCAGTATTGGAATCCAGCTAAATATGTATTTATGGAAAGCCAAGCAGGTTTGTCAATTTCCTATACACCTTGGTTGCGTAAATTAGTTGGTGATATAGATTTAGCTTACGTTGCTGGTTATTGGAAATTTGACCAACGTCAATCTCTAAGTGCATCGTTAAGATATTTTTCACTTGGTGAAATTACGCTCACAAACCAAGAGGGAAACAGCGAAGGAACTGCCAATCCCAATGAACTTGCTTTTGATGCTGCATATTCATTAAAGTTATCCGATAAATTGTCTGGAGCTGTAGCATTGCGCTATATTCGGTCCGATTTGGGCAATGGCTCTCAAAACATGGAAATGACACCGGGAAATTCTGTTGCTGCAGATGTTGCTGCATATTACAAAACGCCTATAGCTATAGAAACGGGCGATGGTAATCTAGCACTAGGGTTAAACATTTCAAATATCGGCTCCAAAATTTCGTATGATGATTATAATACAAGTAACTTTATTCCAACAAATCTGCGTTTAGGTGCTTCATTCGATTATCCAATTGATACGTATAATACCATTTCTGTAAGTGGAGATGTGAACAAATTACTTGTTCCTACACAATTAAACAAAAATGGAACAATGACTCCCGATGAATATCGCGATTTGTCTCCAATTTCAGGTATTTTTAAGTCGTTTGCCGATGCACCAGGTGGTTTTAAAGAAGAATTGCAAGAAATTATGTGGTCGGTAGGAGCTGAATATGCCTACAATAAACAGTTTTTTGTTCGTGGTGGATATTTTTATGAAAACCAATATAAAGGTAATCGTAAGTATTTTACAGCAGGTGCTGGTTTTAAATTAAATGTATTTCAGTTAGATGCTGCATATGTTATTTCAACTTCACAATCTAATCCGCTCGATCAAACTTTACGTTTTTCACTTTCGTTTGACTTGTTTGGTTTGAAAAATTTAGTAAAATAATAGTCATTAAAGAATTTATTATTAGAAATAAATAAACTATGCGGTTGCAAACTTCCTAAATGGTTGAGCAACCGCATTTTTTATTTGGAATTTAAATGTTTAAGTCATGAATTTACCTCGAGTTGGCTTTGGTTACGATGTTCATCAATTTGCTACTGATAGAGAACTATGGATGGGTGGTGTTAAAATTGAACATAAAGTTGGATTATTAGGGCATTCTGATGCCGATGTATTAATTCACGCATTGTGTGATGCTATTTTAGGCGCTGCAAATTTGCGCGATATTGGATTTCATTTCCCAGATACGTCATTAGATTATAAAAACATAGATAGTAAAATTTTACTACTTGAAACTATGTTATTGATTCGAAAAAATGGTTTTGAGTTTGGCAATGCCGACTGTACTGTTTGTGCCGAAGAACCAAAAATGAGCCCATACATTTCTTCAATGCAACAATGTTTATCTGAAGTAATGGGCGTGGAGGTCGAAACAATTTCAATTAAAGCAACAACATCCGAAAAAATGGGTTTCGTTGGAAGAAAAGAAGGTATTGCAGCATATGCTACAGTGTTGATTTATAGACCATAAAAAAATTGATTTTATAAATATGTTTTTAATAAGATTTATCTATATGCATATATAAAAACTCAATACGTTTTTATGTGATATTCTAAATTCTAATTAGTACTTTTGCAATCAGAAAATATTAACCCATTAAAATAAATAATTATGTCAGTATTAGTAGGAAAAAAAGCACCTGTATTTAGCAGTAAAGCGGTAGTAAATGGTGGAGAAATTGTTGAGAATTACTCATTGGAGCAATTTGTTGGTGATAAATATGTAGTCTTTTTCTTTTATCCAGCAGATTTTACGTTTGTATGCCCAACAGAATTAATTGCATTTCAAGACAAAGATGCTGAATTTGCGGCAAGAAATACTGTTGTAATTGGTGCATCAACCGATTCGGAATTTTCGCATTGGAAATGGCTTCAAACGCCTCAAAACCAAGGTGGAATTCAAGGTGTAACTTATCCATTGGTAGTTGATCAAAGTTTGTCAATCTCAAAAGCATATGATGTCTTAATTGGTTCGGATGAATACAATGAAGAAGGAGATGTAGTTTTGGTTGGCGAGCCAAAAGCTTATCGTGGATTGTTTTTGATTGACAAACAAGGTGTTGTTCGTCATCAATTAGTAAATGATTTACCTTTAGGACGCAATGTAGATGAAGTTCTTCGTCTGATTGATGCACTACAATTTACAGAGGAATTTGGAGAGGTTTGTCCAGCAAACTGGAAAAAAGGTGAAAAATCCTTGAAAGCTACTCAAGAAGGTATTGCTAGTTATTTGTCAGAAAAAGCATAATAATAAGCTAACAAAAAATCAAAAAGCGTTGAAGCAAATTTGTTTCAGCGCTTTTTTTCATTTAATAATTCTCACAATTGACCATTTTTATATTAATTTTGTTTGTGCTCAACTTTGTTAAATCGATTTATTTGTTTACTTTTGAACCCTAATGCTTGACTGGATCGACAGCGTAAATCGATTATCAGTCAATTATGTTTTGTATAAACTCACAGTATATCAATTTATGTGGAAAGATTTCTTTTATTTTACTAAAGGTCAACGTATTGGGATTGTTGTATTGGTAGTGTTAATTGTAATAACACTGATAATCAGTTATACTTTACCGTTTTTATTACCCGTAAAAGAAAAAGATGGATCTGCATTTTTAACTGAAGTCCAAACGTTTAAAAAATCATTGGTTCTACGAGATAGTGTTCGTGATGCTGAGCGTCAAAAACTATATGAAAAGCGTCAACGCGAGTATGAGTTACGTTTCAATAATTTTAAACCCTTTCCAGCATACAACAAAGCTGGAAAATACACACTTTTTCCATTCGATCCAAATATTTCAGATTCTTCTCAATTTGTGAAATTAGGTATAAAACCATATATTGCTTCAAATATTCTTAAATACCGAAAAAAAGGGGGTGTATTTAAAACTTCACTTGATTTTGGAAAAGTATATGGTATTACTCCTGAAAAGTTTAAAGAGCTAGAGCCATATATAATTATTAATGAGAGTAAATTGGTTAAGACTGATTCATTACTTTTAAAACCAAAACCATTTAAGCAAGATGTAATTGTTGATTTGAATTCTGCCGATACGACAACATTGATGCAAGTTAGAGGTATTGGTAGGGGTTATGCAAAAGGCATTGTTCGATTTCGACGCGAAACAGGTGGATTTGTATCTATTGAACAATTGCGTGAAATATTTGGAATGAGTGCAGAAAACTATGAGAAAATTCGTCCTTTTTGTTCAATAAACTTCAATTTAGTTCAAAAGATAAAAGTCAATATCTCAAGTGTTGAAAAATTAAATAGCCATCCATATCTCAGTTTCTATCAAGCAAAAGCAATTTACGAATATCGCCGAAAAAAAGGTAAAATCAAAGAAATTAATGAATTATCAGAATTGGAAGAGCTTACACCTACTGATATTATAAAAATTAAACCATACTTAAGTTTCGAATAAATAATAGATACACCATGAAAGTAAATTACCAAAATCTTACACTTACTACATGCGAAATTGCACGTAAAGCAGGGAACTTCATTGCTAAAGAATGTCAAAATTTTGATGCATCAAAAATTGAAAATAAGGGATTGCATGACTTGGTAAGTTATGTTGATAAAGAATCTGAAAAACAGATAATTACCGCATTACAGAATCTTTTGCCAGAATCGGGTTTTATTGCTGAAGAAGGAACTAATACAACTAAAGGTGAACGATTTAATTGGATAATTGATCCGTTGGATGGTACTACAAATTTCATTCAAGGAGTTCCAATTTATGCTGTTAGTATTGGATTGTTAGATGGTAACGAGTTAGTGCTTGGAGTGATTTATGAAATTGGACGTGATGAATGTTTTTATGCGTGGAAAGATGGTGGTGCATTCCTAAACGGTAATTCAATTCATGTTTCAGTTCGTAATGATATTCATGATTCATTGTTGGCAACTGGATTTCCGTATTCTAATTTCAGTAGAATTGATGAGTACTTAGATTTTTTGAAATGGACAATGACCACTGCACGAGGCGTTCGTCGATTAGGATCGGCAGCAACCGATTTGGCTTATGTGGCATGTGGGCGCTTTGATGCTTTTTGGGAATATGACCTTAAACCATGGGATGTGGCGGCTGGAGCAGTAATAGTGAAAGAGGCGGGAGGAACAGTTACTGATTATTGTGGTGGAAATAATTTTTTGTTTGGTTCTGAAATAATTGCTGCTAATGGGCTTATAGATAAACTGATATTAGATAAAATAGCTAAGTTTACGAATAACTAAAATCATGTTTGTCAAATAAAGATTAAAAAGTAATAACAAATAAATATATGTTAATAAACGAACGCTCAACTCGCACCGAAAGATTATTGCATGTTGCCAACGAAATGATGACGGCTGCACGCACTGCACCCAAAGGAAAAGGTTTTGATATCATTGAAGTTCTATTGGTTTCTGGTGAAACTATTCAACAATTATCGGCTGCAATGCTTGATTATAGCGAAAAAACTGGTTTGAAATTTATTACTCGTGATGCACAAAATATACTTCATTCCGATGCTATTATACTAATTGGCACAAAACAGCAAATTCATAATTTAAATTGTGGCTATTGTGGATTTGAATCATGTGATGCAAAAAGAAAATATCCAAATGTACCATGTTCATTGAATACTGTTGACGTGGGAATTGCCATTGGTTCAGCATGTTCGGTTGCAGCCGACCACAAAGTGGATAGCCGCGTAATGTTTTCGGTTGGACGTGTAGCTCTGGAATTAAACTACATGCCTGGATGTAATAATATTTATGGTATCCCAATTTCTTGTACATCTAAAAATCCGTTTTTTGATAGGATTTCTACTGTTCCAATAAAAAAATAAGGATGAAATTAGTTTACGGGCAAAATTTATATAAAAGAAAATGATTGATTTCAAGGAAAAACTCTGGACACAGAGCTTTTTAAGTGCATGTATAGGTAATTTTCTCCTGTTTTTTGCATTTTATTTATTAGTTCCGATATTTCCACTGTACTTAATTGAGAAATTCCACACTTCGAAATCGTTAGTTGGTGTAATATTATCAAGTTATACAGTGGCAGCATTGTTAATTCGTCCATTTGCTGGTTTTGTCCTTGATATGTTCAACCGTAGGCCAATCTATCTGCTTGCATATCTGTTATTTGTACTCACATTTGTAGGTTACCCTTTAGCTAATTTCGTCGGTTTGTTCTTATTTATCCGAATTTTACATGGTTTCACATTTGGTTTTGTTACAACTGCTGGTAATAGTTTAATTGTCGACATTATGCCAGCATCACGTCGAGGCGAAGGTTTGGGTTACTTTGGAGTTGCCAATAACCTAGCAATGGCTATTGGTCCAATGACAAGTTTAATTATGCACGATTATTATAGCTTTGATACAATATTTTATACTGCTATAATTGCCGGTTTAATAGGATATGTTTTTGCCAGCACTATTAAATCGAAAAGCATTGCAGATCGCACAGTAAAGCAACCAATGGCTTTCGATCGTTTCTTTTTATTTAAAGGATTCCATGCTGGTTGGTGCTTATTATTAATGGGAATTCCTTATGGAATGGTGGTTACCTACGTGGCAATCTATGGTAAAGAGCTGGGAATTCATAGTGGAGTGGGGGCTTTCTTTTCAATTATGGCTTTGGGCCTCACGGTTTCACGTTTGGTTGGAGGAAAAATGGTTGATAAAGGACGGTTGGTTCAAGTAATTAGTTATGGTACTTTTTTTTGTTTAATAGCCTTTTTTACGCTTGCATCATTACTCCAAATCGATGATAATAACCTACTTGTTATGATTTTATTTTATTCAGTATCCTTATTAATGGGTATTGGATATGGATTAATTTTTCCAGCTTACAATACCTTGTTTGTCAACTTAGCACCTAATAACAGGCGCGCCACAGCTAGTTCAACATATATGACGAGCTGGGATATTGGCATTGGAGTAGGTTTAATTCTAGGTGGCAGATTGGCCGACACTAAAGGTGGATTACCACTGGCATATTTAGTTGGCGCAATTACTGTGACTTTTTCACTGATGTTTTTTATAAAAGTGGCAGGTCCGCATTTTAACACCAATAAATTAAGATGATTGAATAAGTTTCAAATATCTACAACTTCGA
Organism: uncultured Bacteroidales bacterium; assembly: GCA_903911085.1. Lineage (GTDB taxonomy): Bacteria > Bacteroidota > Bacteroidia > Bacteroidales > Paludibacteraceae > Paludibacter. Next base: position 40,726 of record CAIWCC010000003.1, read on the forward strand.
TATTTTAAAGTGTGACTATCTCTCCACTTCATTTTTTTACAAATCAACTATTTATTAAATTCTAAAATGTTAATTCAAGAAATAATACTTCTAAATAGAATATTAACAAAGCAATAGTATTGATAAATAACTTGAAAAAGCAGTTATTCTACTATAATTCAACCAATCAATTTTATGGAAAATGTTTTATTGTTGGTTATGAGTTTATTTAAATACTAATTATTAAGGTGCTGTGGACACCTTCCTGATTCATTAGTTGTTTTGCGTTTGCACCTATTGCCCGCTTTTGTAATTCCGCTACATTGCACAGCCACTGTTTTACTAGATGAGTTTTCTCTAGTTGAAGTTGATTTCCATGACCAACAAGTTAAACACAAGTTTTTCTCTATTTTAGATTCTTGATCGTCAGGCAATGCAGGGAAAAAATCAATTCCAACAGCATTTTCAACACTATCAATTGGTACTGCATACGACTGAAGCGTTAATGTAGACGATTCATTCGGTATAATAAAACCAATCCCTTTAAGTTCTGGCTGCCTATAATCTAACAAAACTTTAAAATAATATGCTGGAACAGCAACTTTATTAACACCGATAGTTGGTAAATTTGATTTTAAAATTGGACCTGAAACCACATAAATAGCCTCATTGTCAATAACCCATTGCCTTACTTGTTCTTCCAAACGCTTCCAAATACCTCTATTAAATCCTGGTTGTTGTGGCGACATATTGCTATATAAAAAGGATTCATTCATCGATTGTTGACTCCAGCTCATATCTGCAGCCGGTGCTAAATGTCCACGATCATAACCAGACCCCTTATAATCGCTATCAATAGCAGAGCCACTTTTCACAGCCTCATCTTCATGAAAATTATTGGATCGGCTGACATTCTTTATTGTTTCAGCAGCAGTCAATTCATACGCCACCCAATTGGCTTGCTCATACATTTCATTATACGACAACGTAAATCCAAAATGTTTAATTATGTTGTCTTTTTGATTTATTCGAGGTAATTCGAGATTTTCAATATTATGTGATTTCTGAGCAGAAACCAAAACTGATATACTCAAAAAGATTTGTAAAACAACCACTTTGCTATTCATACAACTGAAATTTAGATATTTAGATAATCATTCCCTATTTATAGTAAATGTAATTATTCACTTTTTATTCATCATATATAATAGGAATGACTTTATTTTATTTGAAACTTTCACAAAGATAATCATTATACAAATTCGTATTACAAATTGAATCGAATTTCAACAAATAAATATTGAAAAAAATACTGATTTTTGAATATCGCTGCTCAAAAACTATAATTTAACTGTTATACAACATAATTTTGATATTATTTGATAACAATTTCAATATTACGCTATACAAAGTGTATAGTTTTAAAATCTATTACTATCAATATAACACAAAATATGCATTTTTACTTTCATATTTCTAGTAACAATTCATTTAATATATCATTATGCAATAGCTATCTTTTATTTACTATCTTATTGCTGTATTTACTTGCATTGTTTTGACATTATGATTAATTTTGCATCGTATTAGAAACAAAATGATAGTTGCAACAGAAATCATATATAATTCAATATACATTAAAAAACAGAGATTCATTTTTTATCAAAACAAAAAGAAATTATTAATAAAACAAATTTACAAAACAATTAAACAAAAACATTTACAAATCATTAAAATTAAAGAGTATGAAAAAGATTAAATTTTTAGCAATCTGCGCGATTGCAGTTTTAACAGCAACAAGTGCAAAAGCACAATTTTCAACAGGAGCTGACGTAGTAAGTTCTTATGTATGGCGTGGATTTTCACAAGACAGAAGTATTATTACTATTAAAGGTGACACAACAAGTTTATTAGGAACACCAAACATTCAACCTTATGCTTCATTTACAGCAGGTAAATTTACTATTGGTTCATGGGCATCAAGTAGTTTTGGTGGATTAGTGAAAGAAGTTGACTTATATGCAACTTTTGCACCTTCAAGTTCATTTGCAATTACCGTAACCGATTACAATTGGGGATTTGCTAGCAAAAAGGGATATTTTGACTACAGTAAAACAACTGATCATATTTTCGAAGCAACAGTTGCTTATACTGGATCAGAAAAGTTTCCAATAAGTGCTTCTATAAACACAATGTTTGCTGGTGCTGATAAAAAAGCTTCTAATGGTAAACAAGCTTATTCTACCTATATTGAAGTAGGTTATCTAGTTACTCCTTTAGTAAAAGTATTTGCAGGTGGATTAATTGGTGAAAGTGGTGCATACGTTACTACTAGTGGAGGTATTACAAATGCTGGAATCAAAGTAAGTAAATCAGTTTCAATTACAGACAAATTTAGCTTACCTGTTTATGGTATAGTAGGTGCAAATCCATACAAAAAAGATGTATTTTTTGTAGCAGGTATTACATTGTAATCAAACTATTAAACTAATATGCACACAAGGAATAATTAATCATTTTAAAATTATAAGAAAATGAAAAAAATTGAAGCAATTATCCGTACTTCTGTATTTGAAGAAGTAAAGGACGCATTACGTGATGCAGGAATCGACTTCTTTACTTATGCTGATGTAACAGGAGTTGGCAACGAAGTTCACAAGGGAGAATTATCCTATAGAGGCACTGTATATGACACTAGTTACATTCCACGTCAGCTTCTAACAATCGTTGTAAGAGACATTAATGTTCAGAAAACTGTTGATGCCGTTTTAAAATCGGCAAAAACAGGTGAGATTGGAGATGGTAAGATTTTCGTTTCTACAATAGATGATTCATACAGAATTAGAAACGGAGAAAAAGGCGACACTTCATTGTATAACAAAGAAGCTTGAAATAGTTTAATATAAAAAATAAGGATATGAAAAAGTATATATTATTAGCATTATTAATGCTAGTCACCGCATCTGCTTCGAGCTATATATATGCGGAAAAAGCAATAGATCCAACTGGTGTCACTACAGGAAATGCAAACGATGTATCAGCTGTAACAGCAGGTAAACCAACTTTAGATGAAGTGGCTGCGCAAGCTGGTCATAATAAAATAGCCATTAATATGGTTTGGGTTTTGGTTGCTGGATTTTTAGTTATGTTTATGCAAGTTGGGTTTGCAATGGTTGAAGGCGGTCTAACAAGAGCAAAAAATATTGCTCACACCATGGCGATGAACTTTATGATTTATCCACTTGGTATGATTGGATTCTTTATTTGTGGTTTTGCAATAATGTTTGGTGGAGTAGGCACACTGGGAACTTTGGGAGGTGCTGATGCCTTAAACTCTGAATTCACGATAAATATTTTTGGTCATGCATTTGGATTATTTGGAACTAAAGGTTTCTTTTTGAACGGAATGTATGATGTTGGTATTATGACATTGTTTTTGTTCCAAATGGTGTTTATGGATACAACCGCAACAATTCCTACTGGTTCAATGGCTGAACGTTGGAAATACCTAGCATTTGTAATTTATGGTTTGGCTGTAGGAACTATTATATATCCAGTATTTGGAAACTGGGTATGGGGTGGTGGCTGGTTGTCACAACTTGGAAATATGTTTAGTCTAGGTCATGGTGTAGTTGATTTTGCAGGTTCTTCAGTTGTTCATTTAACTGGTGGTGTATTAGCATTTGTTGGTGCAAAAATGATTGGACCACGTTTAGGAAAATATAATAAAGATGGCTCTGCTAATGCAATTCCTGGACACAATTTACCATTTGCTGTACTTGGAACATTTGTTCTTGCTTTTGGATGGTTTGGATTTAATGCAGGTTCAACTCTTGCAGGTGGTGATTTCAGATTGGCAGTAGTAGCAGTTAATACAATGTTGGCTTCGGCTACTGGTGCAATGGCAGCTACTGCGTATATGTGGATTTTCAAAACAAAAAAACCTGATGTAAGTATGATGTGTAACGGTATGTTGGCTGGTTTAGTAGCAATCACCTCACCATGTGCATTTGTTACTCCTCAAATGGCAGCTGTTATTGGTATCATTGCAGGTATATTAGTTATTGAAGCTGCATTCTTTATTGAAAATAAACTTAAAATCGATGATCCAGTTGGAGCAATTGCTGTTCATGGTGTAAATGGTGCATTTGGAGTTATTGCAGTAGGTTTATTCTCAGACGGATCATATGGTGACGGTTTAAATGGTATCAAAGGTGGTGTTACAGGTTTATTTTATGGAGATGCTTCTCAACTTTGGGCACAATTAATTGGCGTAGGTGCAAACATAATATATGTAGGTATTATTGGATATATAGTTTTCAAATTAATTGACATTACTGTTGGAAACAGAGTTCCTGCTAAAGATGAACTTGCAGGACTTGATATACCAGAAATGGGTGCTTTAGGTTATTCTGGAATGAAAATGGATAAAAACGCTGAAACTCCACTTTCAAGATAATTAAGTGCAGAAATTTAAGTTGAAATTTTTCAGAGGTAATTGATAAATAAAAAAGTTAGTTACCTTCGAAAAATTTCTCCATGCATTTATAAATTATTAGGATAAGAAAATTAATTTATAAAATAAAAAAGACATTAAAGTTGGTATATGATTTTTTTCCAAATATGGATTTTCATTAATTTAATATACCACTTCCCAAACACGGTAAGAATGATTAAAATGAATCGTGTGTTTTTTAGTTTTATTGTTTCAGACAGGCTATTTCGTGATGAAATGGTCTGTCTATTTCTAAAAAAAATAAAAAATATATTGAGTAATGTACTAGAAATTCAAACCTCAATTTATTTGTGTTATTATTTGAAAAATTAATTCTGATTTACAAACAAATTGATTAATTTTGCAAAATATTTTTGATTTACATAATCAAAAAAAAACTCAGTGATCTTGGAATTGGTGGAATTTTCTTTGGAGGCAATTATCATCTTGATAGCTCTGTTAATTGTAGAAGAACTATTTCACCATTCCTTTCGCTGAGTTTTTTTTTATTATATTTTAACCATCAGTTACAATTTACTCTTTTTATTTTGGTAAAATATTGATAATCAAGCTCTTCTCTTTGCTCTAATTTCGCATATTTTAGGATTACAATTATTTCCAATTTGAATAAGGATTTACACTTAAATTACTATTATAAAAGCGTAAATCACCTGTTACTTCAGTCCCTAACCAATCTGGTTTTATTACAATATCATTCTCATTTTCAAGCTCAAGTTCTGCCAAAATCAAACCATCATTTTCGCCGTAAAACTCGTCCACTTCAAACATTTGATTCACAAAAATAACTTCATAGCGAGTTTTATCAATCACTCCTTTTTCACAAAGTTTCATCAATTCCAGTGCTTCGTTTATTGGTATTTCCTTTTCCCACTCATATCGACTTAATCCGGAATCATTACTTTTTCCTTTAACTGTGATATAGCCCTTTTCAGCTTTAATACGAACTCGAACTGTACGCTCAGGCACTGACGACAAATACCCCTGCGTTATGCGATAACTATTTGAAGTTAAAGATTTAAATTCTCCTAATACTAAGTATTTACGTTCAATTTCTTGTGACATAATACGAATTCTAAAATTATTACTTATCGATTACAAACTCCAACATATGCACAATATTGGCATACTTTGGTATTGCTGGTTTGACAAAATGGAATTGCGGGATTAAAAATTTCTTCCAAACATTTTGTCAAGTGCTCGCAAAATTCATTCTCGTAAATTCCAAAATCGGTTACTATTTCATTTACATTTTTCTCTGGTTTATAATGCAATTCAGTATCAAAACCATCTTTAAAAACATCGCGCATATAATAAATGCCTGGAGTTATGGTTTTTCCTTCAGATTTGGGTTTGTACAATAAGCCATACAAAAAAGTTTGCAATACAAATTTGGGGCGTTTATCTTTATTTGCCTCAAATACTTCATCTAAGTTCTTGAATTCCAAAGATCCGCTTCCTGTTTTATAATCCAAAATACGTAAACTTCCATCCTTTTCATCAACTCGGTCGATAAATCCTTTCAGGTTTACACTATTTTCACCATTCTGAATTGGAAAAGTAATGCTACAACGCTCCTCTGAATTGATATACCGAAATGGAGCATATTTTTTATCTGTTTTTAAAACTTGTAATATGTATTTGCGAATCACAGTTGCAATTAACAAATTATTTCCTTCTAATTCGACAATTGCTTTACTTTTCTTTTTAAAATACTTTTCGGAAAAAGCGATTGCAATTTGTTTGTCTAAATTCAACTGGTTAGCCAATAACAATTCAAAATCAGCAACTTGCATCATTTTACCTTTGAATGGTTCGTATATGTTTTCCATTACAGCGTGAAAAAGTGTTCCAAACATGTCAGCTTCCACAGTTTCCTTTACTTCGTTTGCTTGCTCCACTTCTTCAACACGAGTTAAGTAAAATTGCAATGGACAATCGATATAAGAGTTTATTGAAGAAGCCGAAAGTGCAGGCATTTTTTCAACCAATGTCATAAAACGTTGAAGCTTTTCCATCACCATTGGCGATTTTTCGATTTGAATGGCTTGTGGAGTACCAAAACCAATGTCAAACGAAATTGTTTTGCGTTGATATTTTATACCATAGTGATAATACAACTGATGTAAAAATCGGCTTACCTCACCTGTTTGACCAGATTCAGACCTTGAATCGTACAATAAGAAAATTCGTTTAGATCTGTGTATCAGTCGATAAAAGTTGTAAGCAGTAATTGCATCTTGATGTTCGCTAGTTGGTAAATCGAAACCTTTACGTAAATTGTAAGGTATAAAACTGTTAGAATTGCTTTTTTGAGGAAATACTCCTTCATTGAAAGATGTGATAATCAGATTTTCGAAGTCCAAACCGCGAGTTTCGAGCACTCCCATAACTTGCAAACCATCAAGTGGTTCACCCACAAATGGAATAGTAATTCCAGCTGTAAGTTGACGTGTTAATCGCACCAAGGTATCAATAGTCATATCTACTTCCACTGGTTTATCTTTCATTATGTCGTTCATTCGATTGATAGTGACATAATATTGATACAAAAAATCGCATTCAAGTTGGTAATTGTGCAACTCGCTTGATGCTTGTTGCCAACCATTCTGCAAACTTTTAAGGATTTGCAATAAATAAGGCAAAAATGTTTGAGCCTCCAATTGTGGTTGGAAAATTGATGAAAGCAAATTGTTGATTTTCAACTCATCAGCATCCACATATATCCAATTGTTTTCAGCCATATTGCGTGAGATAAGCTCTACATTATGCCCACACAGCAAAGCAATATATTGATGATTAAGGATATTTGAAACATTGAGGTGGTAAAAAGAAGTCTTATTACCGGAAATACGTATTCGACGCTGCAACTCAAAAATATGCTCAATTAAACCCGAAACTGGTGTGGCTTTTAACGGAAAACCCATTGTAACATTTACCTTTCCAATTTGCTCTGGCAATGAATGAAGTAATGGAACTAACAGATTTTCGTCGGGTAAAATTACAGCAGTATTTATCCAATTCGTATTGGGTACTTCAGGTGGAAATAGTTTATTTAGAATTGAATAAGTTTGTTTGGCTTGACCAACTGCCGAAGGAACAGCTATCAATTCAATTTGTTTATTTTGTAACGATTCAACAATTGGTTCAATTTTCAATTTTGAAGGAAATATATTAATATTTTCTGCATAAAAACTTGAAGCTTGATTATCGCTATCTCGCAACTCAGCAGCTTCATAATCCCAATAGAAATCTGCCTGTTTGCGCTTCTGTAATTCAGCAAAAAGAGTTCTTTCGCAAGGGTTTAAAGCATTAAAACCAATAAAAACATATTGTTTGTTTTCAAATTCGGGCACTAAGTCTTTTCTGCGAAGACGCTCAGCAACATCTCTACAAATCATACCTTCGGTAGCGGTATTTTCGGATATCAATTCTGCACGAAATTGCTCGTAGATTGGGAATAATATTTTCCAAGTTGCTATAAAGTCCTCTTGCGATTTTCCCTCTACTATTGGCACAAAATTATTCCAAAACTGACGAATAGCCTCAACTTGTTTTTCAGAGAAAACATTAAAAAGCTGATCAATTTGCTTTAATTCAGTTATATTTGTAAACAATTGTTTAGCAACAACTTGATATTTATCAATATCTTCGAAATCGGAGAGTAACATTTCACCCCAAAAAACAAATGAATCGAAAGTTTCATCACTTTTACTTTGCTCTTTATAAATGCGATACAACCTAAACAACATGCTCAATCTGTCTGCTTCTTGCCATTGCGAAGCATTTGTAAAACAATCGTTTATAGTAATTATTTGTGGTGAGAAAATTGGCTTAGCTGCAATTTCAGAAATGTATCTTTGAAAAAAAAGACCTGCTCGTCGATTTGGGAAAACGAATGTAAAATCGCTTATTCCCATATCATAATGCGCCCAAAAACTTTTTGCAATTCTAAAAAGAAATGAATTCATAACATTTTCATAATTAATATAATACAAATATTTATCGGGGGTAATATTTAGAAAGAAGGCATTGCTAATCATACTGAATTTTTAATCAATCCAATACCAACGAATAGCTTTATTTGCAACAATGAAGAGTTTTTCTATTTTATTTTTTAAAACGTTGAATTAGATTATATGATTTGTAAATGCCTAATTCACCAGCTTTACTTAAATCGGCTAATCCTTTACCATCTTCACCAATAAATATATATGTAAGTCCACGATTGAAATAAGCTTCGGCGAAGTCTGCATCAATTTCAATTGCTTTGGAGAAATTGGAAATGGCTGTTTTAAAATCTTTTTGTGTACAAAGTATATTGGCTTTATTGAAATATGCAAATGAAAAATCGGGGCTTAATGCATTGACTTTCTCATAATCACGCATAATCATTTCAACATCAAAAAGCGATTTATTTTCTTCTTGTATTTTTTTTGCTTTATCAATTGCACTTTTATCATTACTTACCGTAGAAGTTTGATCGGCAGAACTTTTTATAAATTCAGCTAATTTATTTCGGATACTGGCACGATAAAAATATGCTAACATAAAATTGGGTCGAAGAATAATAGCTTTATTCAAATCTTCAATTGAACTATTAAAATCTTGAACTAAAGCAAATTCCAAAGCACGATTAAAGAAATAATCGGGGTTTGAGTCATCTTGTGAGAGTTGATTTGAAATTACATTAATAGCTTCAAAATGAGAGTTAATAAGTTCTGAAGTTAGTGGAATTTCATTGTTAGTTATTTTCAAAATTGAACTTAACTTTCTTTGTTTATTGTATAAATCAAGAGCTGGATAGAAAATATTTGTCTGCCTATTTTCTACGGTTTTGGCATAATATGTAAGTGTAAAACTTTTTTCATTCACCACATCGGTATATTTGTCTTGAACCGCACCACGGTTTGAATTTTCATATTTTGATTCAGTTTCAGAATCATCAATATTTTGAGCTGCAAAACGATTAAAAAGCTCAGTTTTATTTCCTGAATTGCTTTTTTGAGTATTTTTAGCCATTTTATTATTGGCTACAATATTTTCTTTCGATTTCCGATTTAAATAATCCTTATTTTGTTCAATATTATACGCTAGTTGACGATAACGAAAAGCATCTTTTTTATTGCCTAAAGCATCATAAGCTTCTGCTATACCGCTATAAGCAGGAATAAAGTATTGATATTTTTCTATTATCTTTTTGTAATCTTTTATTGCACTTCTATTATCACCAATTGTATTTTCCAACATTGCTTTTCGCAGAAGTGCTTCATTATTGGTCGAATCTAATTTCAGTACAATGGTTAAATCACTCAAAGCATTATTATTATCACCCAAGTTGGCACGCAACAAACCACGGTTATAATACGCCAAATCACTATTCTTATCCAATTTGATGGCTTCATTATAATCGTTTAACGCTTGGTTGTAATTTTTTCGTTGAACATTAAGTATGCCTCTATTTATATAATCGCCAAAGAATGTGGATTTACGTTTAATTGCTTCACTGAAATCGCTTAAAGCACCTTTTTCATCTTTCTTCTGCATTTTGAGAAACCCACGTGCACTCCATCCCAAACAACTTGCACTATCCATTTGAAGAAATTTATCAAAACTCAGAGTTGCGCCTACAGTATCTTTCATCGACAGTTGCAAACGTCCTTTTTCGTAATAAATACTTGCAGTTTTGGGGCTTAATCTGCGGTAAGTTTCTAAATCAGCCATTGCTCCTTCATAATCTTTGTCTCTTTCGCGAACATCCATTCTGTTCATCAACAAATACAAACTATTGGGACTGAATTCTAATGCTTTAGTAAAATCGGCGGTCGCTTCTTTATAAAACTCCATTCGTCGACGAGCATAACCACGAGCATAATAAGCCTGAGGCATAAAAGGATTACGCTCAATGGCTTCACTGCAATCTTGATCGGCACTTTGAAAATCTCCCAATTGAAGTTTGGCAATTGCTCTATAAAGATAAGGCTCCGCTAGGTATGGTTTAATTTTTATAACTTGATTAAAATACTGAATAGAAAGAACATAATCTTCAAAATAAAGTGCATTTCGTCCAATAGTTAGAATGCGCTCAGTATTCCATTGAGCCATAGCCGAAACTTGACACAACAAACAAAAAGATATAAAAATGAACTTTTTCAATATAAATATTAATTTTGCAAAATTGAACTCTACAAACCTTTCAAACTCTTCAAACCTTTAGAACGCTTATTCCGTAACCTCCACATCACAACCCGCTGTTGCACTGAACGAACTTGGCATTTCAAATTGTTCGGAAGCTGAATAACCTAGTTCCGAATCTCCTAAAACTTTTTTCATATATAAAGCCCAGATAGGTAAAGCCATACTGGCACCTTGACCTTCAGCAATATTATCGAAATGAATAGAGCGATCTTCACCACCAACCCAAACACCAGAAACTAACGAAGGCGTATAACCCATAAACCAACCATCGGAATTGTTTTGAGTAGTACCCGTTTTTCCACCCATTGGCATTGTTAATCCATATTTATTACGAATTCTACTACCAGTACCACCATCAACAACAGCGCGCATCATATAAATCATTTTATAAGCAGTTGATTCACTGAAAATTTCATGCATTTGAGGTGTAAATGAACCAATCACATTACCGTTAGCATCCTCAATTCGTGTTACATACAATGGGTCTACGCGTATTCCTTTATTTGCAAAAGCAGTGTATGCATCAACCATTTCGCCAACAGAAATTTCGCATGGACCTAAACACAATGAAACAACAGGATCTAACTGACCTTTGATGCCAAATGAACGCATAAGTTTTACTAACGATTCTGGTGTAAATAAACTCATCAAATAACCAGAGATCCAGTTATTTGAATTAGCCAATCCCCAACGTAGAGTTACAGGCTGACCAACTGGACCTTTTGAAGCATTTTTAGGTGACCATCTAGCTCCTGTGCCCGTAATTAATGTTATGGGTTGAAGTATAGTCTTATCACATGGCCACATCCCTTCTTCCATAGCCAATGTATAAAGAAAAGGTTTAACTGTAGAACCAACCTGACGTTTTCCAACATTTACCATATCATATTGAAATTGACTGAAATCTGGTCCACCAACATAAGCTTTTACATTACCATTGTGAGGATTCATTGACATAAATCCACAACGTAGAAAATGCTTATGATAGCGTATTGAATCCATTGGCGACATAATTGTATCAATATCACCTTTGTACGAAAAAACTTGCAACTCAATTTTCTTTTTGAAAGCCAACGCAATTTCCGATTCGCTACAACCAGCTTCTTTCATTCTCAAATAACGATCCGATTGTTTCATTGAACGCGTCATAATTGCATCGATATCAATTTGTGTCATTTTGCGAGAAAATGGCGCATAGCTACGATTTATTTTTTCTTTAAAAAAAAGTTTTTGTAAAGAAATTATATGCTCATTCACAGCATCTTCAGCATAAGATTGCATTCGTGAATCTATAGTTGTATATATTTTCAAACCATCTGTATAAATATTGTACGGTGAACCATCTGGCTTTCTATTTTTATTACAGAAACCATAAAGTGGATTATTCTGCCATGCCCAAGTATCTTCTTCAAATTTTCTATCCTGCCAACTAGCATAATCACTTCTACTTGGCTCTTTAGCAGTTAGTAGTATTCTTAAATACTCTCTAAAATAGGCTGCTAACCCAAGTTTATGGTCAACTTTTTGATAATGAAGAGTGAGGGGTAAAACTTTTAAAGAATCATATTGCTCATCGGTAATGAAATCTGCCTTACGCATTTGGTTGAGAACCACGTTTCTTCTTTCACGAGTTCGTTCGTTGAAACGAACTGGATTAAATAGAGATGGATTTTTACACATTCCAATCAATGTAGCAGCTTCTTGAATCTTTAATTTTGCTGGTGTAGTGCTGAAATATATTTGAGCAGCAGATTTAATTCCCACAGCATTATTCAAAAAACCAAATTGATTGAGATACATTGTCATAATCTCTTCTTTGGTGTACAATTTCTCCAGTTTTACCGAAATAACCCACTCAATTGGTTTCTGCAATGCACGTTCAATAAAATTATCAGCTTGAGGAGAATAAAGTTGTTTGGCCAATTGCTGGGTAATAGTACTTCCACCACCAGAACTTTTATGCTGAAGAATTCCAGTTAGAATAAATGCACGTGTCAAAGCAAAACCATCAATACCTGAATGATCATAAAACCGAACATCCTCAGTAGCAACCAATGCGTTTACAACATTTGCTGAAATTTCGTGATACTGAACTCCAACACGGTTTTCTTTCCGAAAATAACGTCCTAATGTCTGTAAATCAGATGAATAAATTTCAGTTGCATATTTACTCTTTGGATTTTGTAATTCATCGATTGGTGGAAGGTAACCAATCCAACCTATATTTATGAAAACAAAAATTAAAACCACTGAAAGTATTCCGAAAGCAAATAACTGCCAAAATATCTTTAAGAATTTAGTGCGAATACCGCCTTTTTGAGATATATTATCCATAAAACCGTGTTAAATAAAAGAACTGCAAAAGTACTATTTTTTTTTGTATTGAATGAACCGATATTTGTTGTTATTGTATTTATTTTCGAAGTAAATAAATTGTTATAAATATCATTAATAAAAATGCTTCAACTATAAAAAACATGATATTAAAATACATGTCAAACGTAAATATATCAACCGATTAGCGAAACTAAACTTTCATTATCTGTGTCAATATGAGATTTGAAATTTGAATTCCATCGGCGCTTAAACGAAGTTTATTATCAAAACAATATACTTTTTTTGATTCAATAAACATTTTAATATTTTTTAAACAATATAATTTTAATTCAGTTCCAAAGTTTTCTTCAAGCATTTGTAAATCCAATCCATCGGATGTACGCAACGAAACCATTACAAAATCATTATAAAGATCGTTTTCTGTCAATTTTTCGAATTCAAAATAAGTAGTGTTGTTATTTATAGCACAAATATATTCACTTATTGAAGAAATATTCCATTGTCGAGAACTTAAATTATAAGAATGAGCTGATGGTCCAACCCCAATGTATGGTTCTTGTTTCCAATAAGATGTGTTGTGACGTGAACGAAAATTTTGAAGTGAAAAGTTTGAAATTTCATATTTTTCAAAACCGTTTTGATTCATTTTTTCTATTAACAAAAGATACATTTGATTCATAGTTTCATCATCAACAATTGTTATTTCATTATTTTCACGCTGTTTCCAAAGTTCAGTTCCCTCTTCGTAAGTCAAACCGTAGGAAGAAATATGTTGTACACCAAGTTGAAAAGCTGTATCAAGTAGATTATTCCAGGCTTCTATCGTTTGAAATGGCAATCCATATATCAAATCAATACTAATATTTGAAAAACCAAATCTTTGAGCAATATGTACAGCCTCAATAGCTTGATTACCGGTATGGCGTCTATTAATTCTTTTCAGATCTTCATCATCAAAAGATTGAATTCCAATGCTAATACGATTGAAAGGTAGAGAACTTAACGACTCTAAATACACTTCAGTCAAATCATCAGGATTTGCCTCAAAGGTGATTTCTGCATTTTTCGCAACTTCAAATAATGAATATATCGTTTCAAAAATAATCAAAAACTGCTCATATTTTAAAATACTCGGAGTTCCGCCGCCAAAATATATAGTATTTATTGGTTCAATTGGCAGATAATTCTTTCGCAGTTCAAGTTCCTTAATAATTGATTTAACTAAAGAAGGAATTGATTGAGGTGAAACTTCAGTATAAAAGTCACAATACGTACATCTTTTGTTACAAAATGGAATATGAATATAAATTCCTGCCATAATTAAGTTTTTATTTTTCAGCTATTTGAAATCAAATCAAAAAAAAATATGTAATATTTTTGACAAAATTACAACAAAAAGTTTGTATAATCGAAAAAAGAGAGTACCTTTGCACTCGCAATTCAGAAATGATATGCACGGGGTGTAGCGCAGTCCGGTTAGCGCACCTGCTTTGGGAGCAGGGGGTCGTGGGTTCGAATCCCGCTACCCCGACTTGAAAATCAGCCACTTACAGCAAAATGTGAGTGGCTGATTTTGCATCTATACATTTTTCTATACATTTTTCAGAATAGGAAAACAAATAAATAACACATAGAAAAGTAATAGAACAATGATTTCATATACTATTGCGACTAGAAATTATCGACAATTCCATACAATCCTTTTCTTTCGTTTTTAGCCTTAATATTCAATATCTGATAGTTTGTGAGCTCACTACAATAAAAGCGGCTGTACGGCTTTGCATATCCTTCTGCAATCATTATTTCATTTACACATCTACCATCGGGCAAATAAACATAAGCCAATTTTCTTCCATAAGGATCTACTTCATTTCCTTTTTCTAGTTTAATATTTAGTAATGTTCCCGGAAGTACTAATTCTTTCAAAAAATTAAAAGACAACCTTCCCAACATCATTAATAATGCACCTGCAATGTGTGTTTCTCGTTCGTCTTGAAATAATTTTCGACATGATTTAATTTCCGGAGCATCTATCCCCAAAAATCTGATTTCAAGCTCTGATTTATTGCCTAAATCATTCAAAATTGCACCATCTCCAACCACAACCTTATATAAAAACAAGTGATTTATTACAATTCTGCACTCAAATATACTACTTTCTATCATATTACTCTTAATTAACTGTTGACAACCATTTTTATATTATATATCTTTGGTTTAAAATTAGTTATAAAATTTCAAACTACAAAAAAGAGTATGAAAAAGAATATTATTAACACTTTAAACATTTAATTATGGCTAGGCAACTAGGACACGTTAAGTACAAAGGAACGATTGGGGACATTCGTCACTTTAAAATCAAAGGAATGACCGGCAATTTTGCAGGTATGAATGGTGGTGCAACAGGCGAACAGATTAAATCAGGCGCTTCGTTTGTCAGAACTCGTGAA
>CAIWCC010000004.1 GCA_903911085.1 uncultured Bacteroidales bacterium
TACTCTTTATGGCAAATCAATGTATTATTGGTTGAGCTTGGGTTGGTTGAGGCTAACCTACAAAGCTTAAAAACCAGTTTTTTACTATCAAATAACGCTAGATTGGGTGTTTTCGAAACATGAAAAGTTCAGGTTTTGTGGCTTTATAGGGCATTTCTGTCCGATTTAGTTATGTTTAGGCAATACAATGGCTGTCGAGCTTCGTTTTGGGAAGCCGAGTATTGATTATCAGTGACTTATTTTTTGCGCAGCACTTAAAACTGCTGCACGGTGACCTGCGTCGGCTGCTGGTGGTGCACGTGCGCTCCAAGTACTCACGGTGTGCAAATGTCCCACTTTGCAGTGCGGGCTTGCTCTACTAAAGAAACATAGCCTTTTTTTAATGATTTTGCTTGCATATATTCACATTTTAAATGATTTATACTGTGAATATCAGAATAATTATCTACTTTTGGATGCTGATAAGAAAATTAGGTGAATGGTAGGTTGATTACCGAAGGTTTAGTTCAACACACGTCTATTGGCATTGGCTGGCTGACATGCGTTTAGCAGGTTTTGCGCCCGCATTCACTTTGTCGCTTGGGCGACAGTGAACGCTCCCGCTAACCGCAGGATGCACATAGTCTCGGTCGTTATGCGTCATTTTAAAAAAACAATCGCACCATAAATTATCATAAACAGATGAATTATCAGGAAGCAAAAAAAATAGCAGAAAAATGGTTGGAAACTTTAGATTTACCTGATGATTTTGCAGGGAAACAAGTTAATCTATTAAGTTATATCCATGACGAAATAAACACTCCGCTATTTAGGCAGAAAATATCTGTATATATTAATTGAAAAGTATACCAGTATTTCAATTCAAAAGTATACCATTTTATTTGATTAATCTAACCCTGAGAAGTTTTTTTGGGGTACCCCAAAAAAAACTTCTCAGGGTTGGCGGATTTTTGCGTTTTGTTTTGTCATTTTTGATTTATCTCCTTTGTTTCTCTAACTCGATACGAGTCTCCATTCATATTCACTAAGTATGCTTTATGTGTCATTCTGTCGACCAATGCTGCCGTCAAAACGGGATCACCAAATATCTCGCTCCAACGATCGAAGTTTAAATTGGTGGTGATAATGGTTGATTTGTTTCCTGTTCGTAACGAGAGGTGGTTAAACAGTAATTCCGAACCTTCTTTATCGAAGGATATATAGCCAAATTCATCGCAAATAACCAAGTCATACTTCTCGAACCGCAGTTCCGATTGCCGCAGAGTCCGTGAAGAGTGCGATTCTCGTAACTGGGTGAGCAGTCGGTGTACCGATGTAAATAATACTTTATAGCCTTGCAAACAAGCCTTAAGTCCTAATCCCACAGCAATATGAGTTTTACCTGTTCCCGGATTGCCGGCAAGGACTATGTTTTGTCCTGATTTAATAAAGTCCAAACGTTCCAATACGGGAAGTTTGGATACAGCATCAGGGGGAAGAAGTTCCCGTTTTAAATCGTGCAAATGCATTCTGGATGGGAATCCAGCTTGGCGTATGAGCTCTTTCTTTCGGTTTTCCAATCGTTCCTCATATTCTCGCTCCATTAGTTTAAGTAAAAACTCTTCGTACTGGGCATGTTCTTTAGCCGATTCTTGGGCGATATCCTCATACTCATTTCTAAATACAGGCAAACGTAACTCTTTGCTATAATGTATTATCTGATCTTTTAATTCATTTTGTATTTTCATTTTTTTTTGTTGTTTTTTTTGTTGTTTTTTGTGTTGATATGTATTAATTCATTATTGCTGTTAGTTCTTTGAGCAAGTTTTTTGACTGGGTTGCAGTTTCGCTCTTGTCCAACACTATACAACTATTTTCAGGGGGCTTATTTCCTAAAATTGCGGTTATTTTTTCTGTAGTAATTGTATGTGTACAAAGACTAAGGAGTAGCTTTACGGTTTCTTCCAACTTTACTTGTGCCACATTCAAGCGGACACAAAATTGAAGCAAATCAATAAAATCACGAGGATTGGAGCTGAAAAAATCATCGTACAACTCTTTTAAATATGGACTACTTACAAGGGCTACGCTCGAGTTCAATGCACCAGGCTTGCGCTTAAATGTTGAGAGGTAATGTTCAATTGATATCAACCACTGTTGGCGACCAAAATTACGCTCATGAGTTGCTATAAGGGTGTTTCTGTAGAAAATCTCCAGCTTCTTACTATACACTTTTACATCAACAACAGATTCAACTAAATGATCTGGCACAGAATAATGATTAGTGCCAAAACAAATAGTGGCATATTTATCTACTTTACACGGAATTGACTCACTAAAAGCCAGTGCTGAACCTATTTTGTATAAATGTGCTTGTTCTTGTTTAAACAATTCATTGGCCGTCAGACCTGTTAGTTGCTGCTTGGTTTGATTCAGACGGTCAACTGTTTGGTACAAGTGCTCTTGTGCTTGATCAAGTGTGAGAAAAGAGTGCTTTGGTGCAAATGACTTGCGTCTGACATATTCAACACTTCGCTCTACATGACCTTTCTCATTACCGCTATAGATGTTGCAGAAACGGTGAGTAAACAGGTAATGACCACGCATTTCAAGCAATGCCCGAGTGGGTTCTTTTTCGTGTAAACCCACAAATCGAGAAACGGCAACACGCATATTGTCATAAGTCATTTGTTGGTATACGCCACCTATATGACTAAAAAACAAGGTGTGTGATTCCATAAATGCCAAGGTGTCTTGACGTTGAAACAGGAGTGAATATCGGTAATTGCTGTATGCAGAGGTAAATACAGCTAAATAAAACCGATTCAAAACGCCATTTATCTCCAACTTGACTTCACCCCAGTCAAACTCGCACACATCACCCGGCTGGTATACCTGGCGGATATACGCTTCTTTACTTGATTGACTCTTGAGTTTGGCTCGAGTGTAGTTGCAAACGGTTGTATAGCCAACCTCAAAGCCTTGTAACTGCAATGACTCTAAAATATCAATGTTCTTTAAAACCTGTTTGCGCAAGCCTGAACCCACTTTTAATTCATTGGCTGATAAATGAATATCTATTGCCTGTGAAACTTCTTGTGTCAACTTACGCTTTGAGCCAACTCTTGATGCGTAACTTGGCGTAGAAGTCAAGCTGCTTGATAACACAATATTAGAAGGTGATTGGTTATTTACTTGTTGAAGATGCTTGTATTCATCAACATAACGCTTGACTGTCTTACGATTGACCTGAAGATCACGTGATATCTGACGTTGACTCTTTCCATCACGATAACTCTGTAGTATTATTTCTTGTTTTGTATACATGTTTATCATTCTTTTATAACGAAATTTTTATTCGTTAAGATGAAATCACTGGTATACTTTTCAATTAATGGGTGGTACCTTTTTCAATTAATATATACA
>CAIWCC010000005.1 GCA_903911085.1 uncultured Bacteroidales bacterium
GGTTACTACCCTGACAGTGGTTGACAGAAAAAATATAGTAGAAAGAAAAACAGCGGAAAAGAAAAACAGAAAAGGAAATAAATTCATGGCTATGGATTTGGGCAATCCAGCCATTATTCTAATGAAAAGAAAACTTCACGACACAAAAAAAGCGTGAACTCTGTCTTATCTGTCCCCAGGGCCTCGCAAGCCACACAGAATTAATAAGTCAAAAGCCCACGCCGTATGGCGCGAGCTTCTTGCTTACTGTACTAATTCTGTTCGTTATTGAAAATTTGCGAGTTTCGGGGACACGAACAATAGCAGAATGCTATTTATGAGTGCACTGTAAAAAGTCACTTTCTATAAAAATTAAGTCTTTCGATTTGATTTTAATGTTAATCGATAGATTTCTAATTATTGAAATTGATATTGTTAATTGTTAATTTATTTATATTTTCTGATATTTTCGTTTTTCACATTGAAATTGGCCGTAAAACGCTATTTAAAGCGCTCCTTGACATATTTTTATTTCATAATTTGTAATTCGGACAAGGTTTATCCATAAACATCTGGCAAAGGCAAACAATTTATGTTTGATAAGCCCTCGATATCGTGTTTTATTGTTTCGAGTATGAAAGCTGTATTGAAAAATAGTTGCTTCCACGTTATTTCGTATTTTCTTTTTTTCAGGAGGAATATCCTTTAATTCTTTTCGAAGAACTGCCGCATCTATATCTTTTTGCGTAAAATAGCGATATCCTTTTTCTGTTTTAATTCCCCAGCTTTCCTTTTTTGTTTTATGAGCAATTATGACTTCCCCAGTTTGTGTGTCAATTACATGTAATCCTTGTTCTGTTTCAGTGATAGTATATCTTGGTGGTTTGCCTTGCATACCCGTGAGATAAAGTTCTATTTGTTCTTTGGTGGCAAATTTCTGATTATCTAAACTGTGATAAGCACCATCTGCATGAGCATTTTTAATTTTGCCTGACAATACATTCTCTTGAGAGTCAGTGATTGCTTCCTCAAAGAATCCATTATCTGGAGCAGACACATTATCAGTTTGAACATTGGTAATCAAGTTCAAACCTTTTTCATCACAAGTTTCTGTTAGATTCGTGATATATCCTTTGACCTTTTGTTCCTCTTTGCGACGATAAGTAGCGTCAACATCATGTGGGTTTTGTACACTTTTGGCACTAATATCCTTTTTATCACGTGGTTTAACTTTCTTTTTATCAACAATAAACTGTTCGTTAAAAACTCTTTTAAGCAACTCATAGTGAGGTAACGAGCCTGAAAAATGGTTCAACAAACCGTACATTAAATATCCTAAGTCCGTTAACCGTTTTTCAATGGACTCAGTAGTTTCCGTATAAACCAGTTGTTGCGCTGGTTCAGATATTAATGTTAAGTGGGTTTTCCTATCTTCTTTCTTTAGACAATGTAATTGCTTTATTGACAAGTGTTCACATGCCATTAACGTTGTTTCATGCACAATTTGGAAACGGGAATACCAAGCTATATTGCTTCCAATTAGCTTACTGTCCATACGAATACTTTTACCCTCTACCTTAAATTTCATTACCTGAGATTTGGTAATGGATTCAAAACATTGTTTGTAAAGGTCTATCCCTGTTTCCAATTCGTACGCAACAATGCGTCGGCGAAATAAGTAATAAACCTCAATTGAAGGACCAGGGTCATCCATTTGATTTATTCCTAATGCTTTTCGCACTAAAATATGGAACTGGACTTGATCAAACATCTGTTCATCGCTGATTCCAAAGCCTTCTTTTAAGATATTTATCCCTATTAATTGACGAATAGGGATGTTGGGAGCACCCATTTTAGCCTCAAACAGAGGCTTGAAAATGCCCTCATCTACTTGATTAACAACGTTTTCTAAAAACTGATTATGCCAAAGGTTTTGGTCATTATATCGCTTTAGAGAACGCCTATGTAAAGTATTTCCTATATTGGAATCACCGTCAATCATACTTGCTTTTTTACTCTCTTTATACATACTTATCTCGCTGAAAATGAGACAAATATACGAATTTATTATAATATATACAACTATTTAACGCACTATTTTATAATGAATTACAAACTTTATTTGAGATAAAAATTTCAATTATTAGCGAAATAAAAACAATTAATTATTTACTTTAAAATCGTTCACTGACTTTATACAGGGGACTCATTAATGCAGCCCAAAAATAAAGAAATGCCCCCTGAACTCAAAATAAGTTCTATTTCTTTAACTAATAGAACCCCAATTTATGTTATTGGTTTTCAGTTTTCGCAATTGAGCCGCCATAACTCGGTTTTCATTTTTCTCTAGTTGTGGGTCA
>CAIWCC010000006.1 GCA_903911085.1 uncultured Bacteroidales bacterium
ACTTGTCCTTTGAAAAAATATTTCTCGGAACAAATCAATGAATCTATAGATTCCGATTCAGTTGTGTCACTCATCCAAATGCACCATCTCATTGTATTAGTATCGTTGCTATCCGACTTAGAATCTGTTTGAATTGGTTCTCCAACACATTTTCCGTTTTCTATACTTTCTGCCACCAAATTGTCAGGATACAAAAAAGTCATTACGAAGCCCATGCAAAATCCGGTTCAAAACGGACACCCATTCCGTTTTAAAGCGGACACCTATTCCGGAGCAAAACGGACAGCTGTTCTGTTTTAAAACGGACACCCATTCCGGGCGAAAGCGGACAGTCATTCCGTTTTAAAACGGACACTTTTCTCATCAAATTTGTGCCATAATATTTAAATAAAATATGATGGCAAATAATGCAATTGAAATGAGAAAAATTAGAGAATTATTACGTCTTAAATTTGAGCAACAACAAAGTGCTCGAAAATCAGCAATTATCCTTAAGATAGGAAAAACCGCTGCAAGTCAATATGTCGCAGGCTTTAAATCAAGCGGGTTAGATATACAGTCAATATCACAAATGTCCGACAGTGACCTTCTTAAAGCCATCAATATAAAAAAGGAAACCACAAATGCCAAGTATCAAGAGCTTTGCAGTCAGTTTTCTTATTTTGAAAAAGAACTCAAGCGTGTAGGAGTTACTCTTCAACTTCTTTGGCAAGAGTATAGCCAAAGTCATGCTGATTGCTATGGTTATAGCCAATTTTGCCATCATTATTTTCATTGGCGAAAAGACCAGAAAGTGAGCATGCATATGGAACATAAAGCTGGGGATAAGATGTTTGTTGATTTTACAGGTAAGAAATTATCAACCGTAAACGCAGAAACAGGAGAAATAACGGAATATGAAGTTTTTGTGAGTATTCTTGGTGCAAGTCAATATGCATATATAGAGGCAGTTCTATCGCAAACAAAAACGGATTGGATTATGAGCAATGAACACGCACTTCGCTATTATGGAGGTGTTCCTGCAGCTATTGTTCCTGACTGTTTAAAATCTGCAGTAACTCATCCCGATAAATATGAGCCACAAATTAATGAATCCTTTCATGATTTTTCTGCACATTATCATACCTCCATAGTTCCTGCACGAGCACTTCATCCTAAAGATAAATCGCTAGTAGAAAACTATGTACGCAATGCTTACACACAGATTTTTGCACCATTACGAAACATAACTTTTTTTTCCCTTGCAGAACTTAATAATGCTCTTTGGGAGCAGTTAGACATATTTAACAATAAAAATTTTCAAGGTAAAGAGTATTCTCGCAAGCTATTATTTAATGAAATAGAACAGGAACAATTGCAAGAACTTCCATTACAACTTTATGATTTTAAAACATTTAACAACTCTAAAGTTCAGTATAATCATCATGTATATTTAAAAGAAGATAAACACTATTACAGTGTTCCATTTTTATACACGGGAAAAAAAGTTTTAATTACAAGTACATCAACTCTTGTAGAGATTTACTTCAATAATAGTCGAATTGCCACTCATCAAAGAAATAGACATCAATATGGATATACGACAAAACAAGAACATCGCCCTCTGAATCATCAATATATAAGCGATTGGAATCCCACAAGATTTAAAAGTTGGGGACACTCCATTTCTACTGAAGTTGAGGAGGTTATTGCAAATATTTTAGACCGACCTGAACATCCAGAACAAGCTTATAGGACGTGCATGGGCTTACTAAATCTTGAAAAGAAACATGAACGTGATAACTTCATAAAAGCATGTAAAAAAGCACTAGTTGTAAAATGTGTTACATATAAGTTTATAAAAAATATACTGACCACTAAAGCTTTCAATCTATCAGTAGATGAAGAATTAAGCCTGTTTTCATTGCCAAAACACGATAACATAAGAGGAAAATCAATGTATAATTAATTAAATGTCAAAATTATGAATGTAAATGCAACATTAGAAAAAATCAAAGAAATGCACCTGTATGGCTTTGAAAGAGCCTACAAAACAATGTATGAAAGTGCAAACCAAGAATCATTCACAAGCGATGAGCTTATTGCTCATTTAATTGATGCAGAGCATGATGAAAGGTTCAATAAGAAACTTGCTCGACTCATAAAGCAAGCTCAATTAAAACAGCAAGCAAGTTTTGAACTCATAAATTTTCATCAACCAAGAGGTATTGATAAAAATAATTTATTGCGACTTAAAGATTGTGACTGGATAAAAAAATCACACGACCTTTTAATTACTGGACCAACTGGAGTTGGGAAGTCTTTTCTTGCATGTGCATTTGGGTTTCAGGCATGTATAAACGAATGTAAAGTTATGTACATTACGGCAAACAAACTTTTTGATAAACTCACATACGCCAAAGCCGATGGAACATACCTAAAACTTATAGATAAGATGGCAAAACAAGATTTACTTGTAATTGATGATTTTGGACTTAAACAGATTGATAATAAGCAATGTACTATGATGCTTGATATTATTGATGATAGACATGGTAGAAAATCAACAATTATAACATCTCAACTTCCCGTAAAATCATGGTATGATTGTTTTGCAGAACCAACCATTGCTGATGCAATTTTAGATCGATTATCTAACGGTTCTTATCGTATCGATTTGCAAGGTGAATCGATGAGAAAAATTTTGAAAAATATCGAATAAAATTTTATAGTTTTACACTTGAAATAATCTTGAGAAAAGTGTCCGTTTATTTCCGGAATGGGTGTCCGCTTTCAGCGGAATATGCAGCCCAC
>CAIWCC010000007.1 GCA_903911085.1 uncultured Bacteroidales bacterium
AATGAAGTAACTCCTGTCTTTTTAGATAGCTTTTACATCTATATCCGTAATAATCACAATAGTGCGCACAACAATGCTATGAAAGCCATGCAACGTTTACGGAGGATATTTTATTTCGCCAAAAACACAGGGCTTAATATCGCTGATCCTTTCTGGAATTTTAATATGAACTTTGAAACCATGGAAAGAGATTTCCTTAGTCAAAAGGAAATTGATACTATTCAATCCAAACAATTTGCATCAAAAAGAGTTGAACAAGTAAGGGATTTATTCATTTTCTGTTGCTATACAGGACTTTCTTACGTTGATCTATGTAATTTGAAAGAATCAAACATCCATACAGCGTTTGACAGCAGCTTATGGATTATGAGTAAACGTCAGAAAACGAATGTACACTTCAATGTAAGGCTACTTAACACCCCATTACAAATACTAGACAAATACAAGGGGAGTCAAAAGGATGGCAAAATACTGCCTATTATCTCAAACCAAAAGTTAAATGAGTACCTGAAAGAAATAGCCGATTTATGTAGCATTACTAAAAATCTGACTTTTCACATGGCCAGGCATTCATTTGCCACCACGATTGCATTATCGAATGGAGTACCCATTGAAACAGTATCCAAAATGCTCGGGCATAAAAGTATCAAGACTACTCAGATTTACGCAAAAATAACTGATCTGAAATTAAGTAATGATATGCAAAAACTTTCGGAGATAATTGATAAAGAGATAGCATGTTAGACACATTAAAGTAATTCAACTTTAAAAAAACGAAACTGGTCACAATTTGTGACCAGTTTCGTGGAAGTTTGAGAGATTATTGAATAATGTTATAAAAAGGTAAGAATGTACGTTTTTATCCGAATTTGAATGAAAGCTGTATTGTTGCACCAATACGGCTTTTTTTCATACATTATGTAGGACTTTGGTATGCATTATCCATACTTCAGCCATGTATGAGGGGCTATCCCGCAATAAACGGGGCAACCTGGTCAATTTTTAATCCGGTGTATCGGCAGAATTCATCAACTGTTACGAACTGGTGTTCTTCTTTTTTGTTGCGATCTTTTATCTTAGCAAGCAACAATCTTCCGTAACGTTCACTTTTTCCGGTGATACGTTGGATATCTTTCGGATAGATGCAAATACGTTTTACTTCCATTTCACTTTCATTTTTATGCAAAAATACACATTTTGTTTATATACAACTATGCTCATTTAGGAAAAAACGGAAAGGATATGCAAACACGGAAGTGCCTGTGCTTCAAAATAGAATTTGCAACAATACTTTTGTCCGTACAATTTAAAATTTTAATTTTTATGGCAAAACAAAAAAGTATTTTAAAACTGCAAGGAACCATTGGTGGAATCTCATTCTACAAGTCAAAAGATGGTTACCTTGCTCGCGAAAAAGGTGGCGTAGACGCTTCCAGAATCGCAAATGATCCGGGATTTGCACGAACCCGTGAAAATGGTGCTGAGTTTGGCAACGCCGCTTCAGCAGGTAAATTGCTGCGCGACACTTTGCGAGCTCTGGCAAAAGATGCGTCGGACGGTCGAGTTACTGCTCGTATCACACAAATCATGGCGCAAATCAAAAACATGGACGAAGCAAACGCTCGTGGTGAACGTAGTGCAGCTGAGGGAATGGCTAAAGATGAGGCCAAAGCTTTGCTGATTGGTTTTAACTTCAATGTAAATGCTGCTCTAGGAACAGTTTTATACAAAAGCTTTGAAGTGGACCCTGAAACCGGTGAAATCAATATTGCGGCATTAAGCCCACAAAAAGATATTAGTTTGCCAAGCGGGGCAACTCATATTATTTTGAAAAGTGGTTTTGCCAGCATCAACTTCATGACCGGTGAATCGGAAATGATTGTTTCTGCACCTGTACGCCTAGCGGTTAATGCTGAAGCTCAGGCTGCTCTTTTGAAGCCAGCAACAGTGCCAACTATTGAAGGTACTAAGTTTATTCTGCTTTCAATCGACTTTGTTCAGGCAGTGAATAATGTTGATTATTCTCTGAATAACAATGCGTACAACGTGTTGGCAATTGT
>CAIWCC010000008.1 GCA_903911085.1 uncultured Bacteroidales bacterium
AACAGAACGTCTTCTGTATTAGGTCGTATTGATTATGGTGGTGCTTTAAGTGGTCGAGATACAACGGCTGTAAACAAAACATTAAATGGGTTATTAAAACTCATGCAACCAAATCCGGAAGTTCCAATTTCGGATGAATTATTAGAATGGGCAATCAAAATTTCATTGGAATACAGACGTAGAGTAAAAGAGCAACAAAAACGAATTGGTTCAGCCGAATTTAGAAATACTCATTTCAGTTATCGTATTGGTGACAACGGTGTAGAAACATTTGTAACTACACCAGAAATTCATAGTGAAAATACAATTGGTGACGACCCGCTTCCAGCTGGTCAGATTTGGACATTAAATACAGGCGGTCAAGAAGACACAGTAGGTTTATATAAAGTTGAAATCAACATGGGGAATGGTTCAGGAGTTAAGATACTTAATAAACCAACACCAGCTCAATTTCAGGAATGTGTAAGATATGCAGAACAAAATTTGTATAGCAAAACCAAAGAACTTGTCGGTGATAGAGACCCCCGAACACACGAATTTTCCATACAACTTAGAGCATTTGATGCTTCAAAAAGTGGCAATGGGTTGGGTATGGCAGTTCTCATATCATTATGTAGTGCCTTAATTGAGAAAGGAACAAAGGGCGGATTTATTGTTGTCGGTCAATTAAACCTTGGTGGTTCACTTGATTTAGTGTACAATGCTGTAAACCTTGTTGAACTGGCAGTAGAAAAAGGCGCAACTTCAATCCTGATACCACTAAATGCTCGTAAACAATTAAACGAACTTTCCGACGATATGATTACAAAAATAAATATCCTTTACTATACTGATATGAAGGATTGTCTGATAAAGGCTTTGTTGGATTAAATGTAAATTCTAATCTATGGACCAACCAAAACTCGAACGCCTCCTGCGTGTAATGAAAATGCTTACAGCAAACAATTCATTAACCGTTGACGAAATAGCAGCAAAGCTTGCCATTTCGCAACGCTCTGTGTATCGATATATCGACACATTTCGCGCTGCGGGTTTTGTGATAAAGAAAACTGACAATTTTCTAAGGCTAGATAAATCTTCGCCCCATTTCAAAGATATCAGTGAATTAATTCACTTCTCCGAAGAAGAAGCCTTTATTCTCAAATCTGCGATTGAGAATATCGACGAAAACAACCTACTCAAACAAAACCTCAAAAAGAAACTCTATACTGTTTATAACTACAACATACTTGCCGAAACCATTGTAAGTGGCAAAAATGGCAAGAATGTACAACAATTGGTTGAAGCAATAGAAAACAAACGAACAGTAATCTTACACAATTACTCTTCAGCACACGGCAACGATGTTCGTGACCGCCATGTGGAAGCCTACGCATTCACAACCAATTATGTACAAGTTTGGTGCTATTGTCCCGAAGAAAACACAAATAAACTTTTCAAAGTATCTCGCATTGGGTCAGTGGAAGTATTGGCCGATAAATGGCAGAATCAGGACAAACACCAATCCGGATGCATTGACATTTTCCGTATGAATAGTTGTGACATGAAACATATCAAACTAAAATTGGGGCTTCGCTCCGCCAATTTATTAATGGAAGAATACCCGCTATCCATAATAAAGCTTAAAAAACTAACCGATAACGAATGGCTGCTTGATACCGAAGTTTGTTCTTACGATGGGGTAGGTCGCTTTGTAATGGGCTTATTAGACGATATTGAAATAATAGACTCCCCCGAATTCTTTCATTACATTCAAGAACTTATAAAAAACTTTCAAAATAAAATAACATTGTCATAAGGTGTCAAACTATCGCCGTTACTTTGTGCTTTAATTATCTAACTAATAATTCACTCATAAAAAGTAACAGTATGAAAACAACTATCAAGAATTTTTTCGTTTTATCTATTCTTTCCTTTATCACTTTTTCATGTTCCGACCCAATTGGTTTACAAGATTGGATTATTGAAATGAAAATGGTAACAACAGTCAGTCCGAGTACAAGCGGATATCCACAAACCACTTACAGCACTGTAGAAAAGCTTGATATAACTGCCAAACAGGCAGATGACATTGTAAAAGGTTTAAGCCAAAAAACAACTTCTACTTCTAGTGGATACACCGTAACTATCACCACAACAGCAGCAAAGTTTTTGAAAAGCGAGTATAAACCTCGCTCCTGCACAACTACCTCCACAACTACTGAGAAATTCTAATTAGTTTATAATAAAACAATTAATATCATAAATCATGAAAAAAGTAATTGCATTTATTTTTTGTGCATTATCTGTTAGTTATATCAGCGCACAAGGTTTAACAGAATATACAGCTTCAAACAATGTAACTTATCAAATCGGAGATACTGTTAAACTTGGTAGAGGCTCTGCCCCAAATGGCGATTTTATTTATTGTCAGATGGGCGACACATATGCAGTCATGGCTGCTTTAGGTGGTAGTGCAGGACGAATTGATCAAGGGTTGCCAAGAAACTTGTCAGGTACCAATATGGTTATAAAAAAAATCAAAGAAACAAAATTCAAAGGAGCAAAACTAATTTCGTTTAATGTTGCCGGTGGCAATTTTGTACAATACAAAATTTTAGTTGAAGATGCTTTATCAACTGGAGAATTGAAAAGCAGTGGTTTTACAAGCGATGAAGCATTATCAGCACTCAAAAAAGCAAAAGACAAACTTGACCTTGGCTTAATCAAACCGGAGCAATACGATTCAATAAAAACAACCTTAGTAAAATTTATCAAGTAGTTTACAAATTCAATAAATTTCTATTTTTAAAACAGACCATTTCAACAGAATTGGTCTGTTTTGCTTATCACGGAACATTTTATAACAATTTATTTCTACCTTTGTACATAAGTTTCAAAAAAGAATAAGTGTATTAGAATATAAAGCTATAAGTGTATATTAAAACAAGGGTGCGACATTTCAATAATATCCACTTCTTTCCAAGTATATGTCACTTTTATTTTTTGTGAATCATAAATTTCTAAATAGCATAATATTTCATAAAATTGAAATATCATTAACCTTATTAGTAAATAATTTTGTATCTTTGCAGTGAAAATAACATTTAAGAATAACAGACTCCAAAAGACACTGACTGATGATAAGGAACTTATCAAAACTTATAATGTCTTGGCAAAAAAGATTAAAGAACGTAGAGTTGACTTAGAACTAGTTGACAATTTAGATGTTATTTCAAAAATGCCAGCTTGGAGATTGCACCCCTATGGTGGCGGCAGAAAAGGTGAATGGTCAATCGACATTTTTAAAAATTGGCGTATTATCTTTGAAATAGATCAAGAACCAATTCCCATATTGGAAGATGGAGGTGTAAACCTCTCTGAAGTAAAAGCAATTAAAATCGTATCAATCGAAGACCCTCATTAAAATCAATATTATGACTAATTTAGAAGCAAAAAAATTACTTTTATCATGTCCCGGAGATAGAATTCAGGAACATATTGATGAAATTGGAATGTCGCAAGCCGAATTGGCAGAACGACTTGGCAGGTCTATCCCAAAACTCAACGAACTCATAAAAGGCAAAGCTCCGATAACAAAAGAAACAGCAACCAAACTCGAATATGTTTTGGGGATACCTGCCAGCTTTTGGCTAAATTTAGAACGACACTATCAAGATGAATTGTTGGAAATAGAACAAATGGAGTTTTTAGAACAATGCGTAGAATGGCTAAAAGCATTCCCCATTTTAATAATGAAAAAAATGGGATTGTTACCAAATACAAACGAAATGCCCTTGTTGGTCGAAAGTCTTTTGAAATTTTTCAGAGTTGCTTCGCCATTTCAATGGTCAAGTTTATATACTAACAATCAATTAGCTTTTAAAATTGATCTCAAACACACCGCTGAGCCACAAGCAATTTCGGTATGGTTACGTTTAGGTGAATTACAAGCGGATAAAATACAAACAGTAGAATTTGACAAAAAATTAATCCGTGAACGTTTTGATGAAATACAAGCTTTGTGTTACCAAAAACCTGAAAATTGGATGGTGATTCTTCAACAAGTATGCAGTGAATGTGGAATTGCATTGGTTTATACTCCATGTATTTCCAAAGCTCCAATTTATGGTGCTACACGTTGGATAAAAAATAGCTCTAAGCCATTAATCCAAATTACCGACCGTAAAAAAGATTACAATGCATTTTGGTTTTCATTCTATCACGAATTAGCACACATTCTACTTCATGGTAAAAAAGATATTTTTATAGATGGGTTAGACAATCTAAATATAGATGTTGAAAAAGAAAAGCAAGCAGATGACTTTGCAGCACGTATGTTGTTGTCAGAAAAAGAAAGAAATGAGTTGTTTCGCAATTCAAATTTTCCTGCCGCATTGGTTATCGCATTTAGCCAAAAATATAGAATAAATCCTTCAATTATTGTATCTCAACTTCAAAGAGAAGAGAAAATACAATACAATGATTTCAGATTAAATAGAATGAAGATAAAAGTGGAGTTTGATAAATTTTAAAAAGAATCTAATTTGAGAGCTTTTAAAACTCACATAAATTACACTAAAATATATCAAATTAATGATTTAACTATAAAACAACAAACCTTATATTAACAACTAAAGCATACAAGAATGAGTGAAATTGAAATAATAAAGAAAATCAAAAATGATTATCCTGAAATCAAATCATTTAATGAAGCAGAGGTAAGGTTTAAAGTTGTTGACGAAATCCTTGAAAAGTATTTAAAGTGGCCAAAAATAAATACTTCCGTAGAATTTCACATTGACGGGAATAGAGCAGATTATATTTTGAAAGGGAAAAATGAAAAACCTATACTTATTGTCGAGACAAAAAGGTCTGGTATATATTTTGAGTTACCTATAAATGTAAATCTAAGCAAAACCTATCAAAAAATCATTGTCGAAAAACTTTTAACTGATGATAATATCAGGTCTGCAATGAATCAGGTAAAGGAATATTGTGAGGATTTAGTTTGTCAGTATGGTGCAATTACAAATGGATTAATTTGGATAATTTTCAAAGTTACACCTACAAATCAAAAACCATGGAAGAAGTTGCCAGCTTTTGTTGTTAAAAACTTAGATTTCTTCGAATCAGAATATACTACTGCAATTAATCTTCTTGGCTTCACGAGTGTAACAGAAACTAATTCACTTCAGTATAACATTGGCGTTTCAAAAAAATCATATTCTGAAATTTATTTTCCAAAACAAAATATTGTTTCATATGACACCCCAGTAAATAGTAATAAGTTTGCAGCTCCATTAAGTTCCATTTCAAGAAAATTCTTAGGTTCAATACCTATCAACGATTCTGAATTTATGGATAAATGTTATGTTAGTAATAAAGGGCATTATGACCAACTTCAAAAAAACGTACATGGATTTCTTAATGATTCATTAACTCCATACTTTAAAAATCAAGGATTTAGAGAGTTTACAGATGATAAAGCTGGTGGTGCATTTGGGAATAATATTGTAAAAACTATCAAGATTGAAAATCTAGATAATGTTATGATTTTATTTGGTGGAAGAGGTTCTGGCAAATCTACTTTTCTGAAAAGATTTTTATTTCACAAAAGACCAATTGAATTAGATATGTACTCTGAAATTGCTTTAGTCGATTTGATTGACTCTTCACAAACCTCAGAATCATTAACTACAGAAATATGGGAAAGAGTGAAAATTGGTATTGATAAAGAAAAAATATTTGATTCCTCTCGTGAAAATATTTTAAATTTATTTAGTACAGAGTTTGAAGTTTACAAAGCACAAATTCTTATTGGACTTGAAGAATCAAACATAGAATATCAAAGATTAGTTAGAGAATTTTTAACTCAAAAATTAAACGACACAAAATTATTTTGTGAGAAAATTAGTTTAAGATATAAATCAAAAAATAAGGGTCTAATTATATTTTTAGATAACATGGATCAATTGAATCCAGCTCTTCAAGAAATATGTTATTTAAGTGCAGTTGAAGTCGCTAAGAAATTAAGTTGTTTGGTTATAATATCAATGAGAGAGGAGCGCTATTTTAATGCTAAAGCGAGAGGGTCATTAGATGCTTATCATACTCCTGGTTATCATTTGTCAGCTCCTGTAATCCCAGAAGTAATTATAAAAAGAATTAACTATATTAATGAAAAATTAAATACCACTCAAGATGTTGACTTAGAATATGGTATTAATTCAAATCAAGACTTAAAAACCATACAAAATTTTTTAGAGATTTGTACTTTCCAATTGAATAAAAAAGATTCTCATTTATCAAATTTCTTGAGATATGCAACTCATGGCGATGTGCGTCAAGCATTAGATTTTTTTCGTGGTTTTCTATCTTCTGGCTATACAAATGTAGCAGAAATTTCAGAAAATTCATATTGGGTATTTCAAATTCACCAAGTTATTAAACCAATGATGATACCTGATAGAATGTTTTATGACGAAAAACTTAGTAGAATCCCCAACATTTATAGATTAAGAAATGATATTAATAGTTCACATTTTTCAGGAATAAGAATACTCAATTTATTAGTTCAAAAAATTAGCATTAATCCTTCTGGTTTTATAGATGCTAAATTATTTATTCAAGAATTCGAGGAAAAATACTATTTAAAAGAAGATTGTGAAAAACATTTAGATGTATTTTTGAAAACAGGTTTAATCGAATCAAGTAATAGACTTGAAGGTTTAGACGAGCACGTTGACCAAATAAAGATTACAGCTTATGGGAATTATGTATTTAATACTTTGTCATTTAATTTTGCTTATGTAGATTTGATTTGTTTAGATAGTGGTGTTTTTAATGAAGAATTAAATAATTATTTGATTAAATCAGCTAACGAAGAATCAAAACTTAAACAATACAACAGGATTATGGATAGAATGCAGTTGCGTATTGAAAGAGTAGAATTATACATTAAGTATTTAGAACAGCAAGAACAAGAAGAATTTGAACATTTCAATCTTGATATTAACGAAATTAGTTTTTCAAAAAAACTAAGAGAATCGTTTAATGAAGAAAAAGAAAGAGTTGTATCAAGTGCCAAGAGAAACCAATAATTTTTAATAAACCATATATTCACTATATTCACAATACCTTGCTGATTCAAATAGGGACATTCTATGAATGTCTCTGTTTTTTTTAATATAACGGTGGTCAGGCTTCGCCTGTAAGTTAATTACGGGCAGCTCCGCAGGGCAATATCCCCAGCCACAAAAAATCCCCACCATTCGTACCTCATGGCTTGCACGGTCTTTTTTGTGGCTTCCTGTAACTAGCAAATAAAAAACCACCAATTTTTCGCAATTAATAATCACCAGTTTAAAAAGAGATTATTTTGATTGTAATAATCAGAGCGGTGTTTTATCCCGGAGCTTTAGCGGAGGG
>CAIWCC010000009.1 GCA_903911085.1 uncultured Bacteroidales bacterium
GTTCTCTACCATGATGCGCAGTCACGGAACTGGTTTGCCCCGCGAAATTTGGAATTTTGGGAAAAAAGGCGATTGGTGTTACGATGGACAGGAACAATGTATTAATCTAAGATACAGTTTGTTGCCATATATTTACAGCACTTCGTGGGATGTAAGTCAGCACGATGGAACTTTTATGCGTGCCTTGTTTATGGATTTTCCACTGGATAAAAAAACACATGATTTAGGAACTGAATTTTTGTTTGGAAAATCCATTTTGGTGGCGCCGGTAACCAAATACAATGTGCAAAGTTGGGAAGTGTATTTGCCTGAGGGAGCCGCTTGGTTCGACTATTGGACAAATGAAAAAATACTGGGCGGTACTTCGCTCAATCGCAAAGTGGAAAAATCAACCATTCCCATGTACATCAAAGCCGGTAGCATTCTTCCTTTTGGACCACAAGTGCAATACGCCACCGAAAAGAAGTGGGATAATTTGTTGCTGAAAGTATATCCGGGAGCAGATGGTGAGTTTACGCTTTACGAAGACGAGTTCGAAAACAACAATTATCAAAAGGGCGAATATTCCGAAATTCCAATGACCTGGAATGAAAAAGAACAAACGCTGATTATTGGCGAACGAAAAGGAAAATTCAAAGGCATGTTAACAAAACGTCAGTTTACCGTAAAATTAATTTCAGGTACAGAGAAAGTTCTCAATTATTCAGGAAAAGCAGTTAAAGTCAAGTTGTAAAATGATAAAAAGCTCATTATTTGCATCAATGGTTGCCTGTGCGGGACTTGTTCAGGCACAGCAAAAACCAAATGTCATTGTTATTCTGACTGATGATCAGGGTTATCAGGACCTGGGATGCTATGGTTCGCCTCTGATAAAAACACCCAATCTGGATAAAATGGCTTCGGAAGGTTTGAAACTGACCGATTTTTACCAATCATCCTCCATTTCAAGTCCTTCACGTGCGGGATTGCTAACCGGTAAGCTGAACTCGAACAATGGTGTGAAGGCTGTATATTATCCTGAACAAAAAGGACTTGCATCCATCGAAATCACATTAGCAGAAGCTTTGAAAACGCAGGGTTACAAAACAGCTTGTTTTGGCAAATGGCATTTGGGTGATTTAAAGGGTTCACGTCCAACAGACCAGGGCTTTGATACTTATTTCGGCATACCTTACAGCAATGACATGTACATTGCTCCTTCGCAACAGTTTGCACCCGATGTGCTATTCCGCGATGGTTATAATATTGAAATGGCTAAAGCCGATCAGGAGTTTGTGCGTGTCACCAAAAATCAGGATGCCATCAAACAGAAAATCAATCATAAATGTCCGTTGATGCAAAATAATCTGATTGTTGAATATCCCTGCGATCAGGCTACGACCACACAACGCTATTTCGAACATGCGATTGATTTTATTGACAAAAATAAAAACAAACCATTTTTTATTTATCTGACACCTGCCATGCCACATGTGCCTCTTTTTGCTTCCGAAAAATTTAAAGGCAAAAGCAAACGCGGATTATACGGCGATGTGGTTGAGGAATTGGATTGGTATGTCGGTCAATTGCTCGAAACATTGGATAAAAATCAGCTTTCGGAAAATACCATTGTCATTTTTACGTCGGATAATGGTCCGTGGCTCACTAAAAAGCAGGATGGTGGAAATGCCAATCCGCTGCGCGATGGCAAATTCTCGTACTACGAAGGCGGAGTGCGTGTGCCTTGTATTATTCGCTGGAAAGGCACTGTGCCTGCTAGCGTGACAAGCTCCGAAATTGTTTCTGCCATTGATATTTTTCCTACAATCAT
This sequence comes from uncultured Bacteroidales bacterium, assembly GCA_903911085.1. Lineage (GTDB taxonomy): Bacteria > Bacteroidota > Bacteroidia > Bacteroidales > Paludibacteraceae > Paludibacter. The sequence continues at coordinate 1,811 of CAIWCC010000009.1, forward strand.
GAATTTGGCAGGCGTTGAAACGCTGAATCACAAGGTAGATGGCACCGATATTTTGAAGTTCATTAAAAAACCAACGCTTAAAATGAACAACGAATATGTGTATGTAAAATACGGAAAAGTGTCGGGAGTTCGCAAAGGCGATTGGGTTTATCTGCCCGAAACAGGCAAAAAGAAAATGGATGAAGGCGATGTCCCTGAACTATTTAATTTAAAAGAAGACATCAGTCAGCAAAAAAATCTTCATAACGATTCCAAAAGAATTGTGTCAAAAATGAAAAAGATTTTGGCGAAATATGAGAATACAACGAAGTAAATATTAATTAGTAGAATAGGATAGGAAAGATGAAAAAAGTTGAATGCAGAGCACAAGCTACCAACAAGTTAGCAAATTCGGTGCTGAAAAATTTAGGAAGAATTACTTTGGCTGTGGTATTGCCATTGTTTTTCAGTTCGAGCAGTTGTGCCAACCAAAAATTGAGCAATGTGGGATTAAAAAAAGCAGAAACCCAGCTTTCGGGATTGCGTGAAATTGCAGTTACTCAGAACCGTATTCCGCGAAGTATTAACCCCGACAAATCGGTGAAGTGGATTGAGGAACCCTACGACTGGACCGAAGGATTTTGGTCGGGCACTTGCTGGATGATGTACGACTTTAGCAAAGACAAAAAATGGAAAGAGGCCGCCGAGAAATCACAAAAAATATTTCTGGAGCATAAAAACTTAACCAACGATCACGATTTAGGTTTCATTTTCAACAATTCCTACGGTCTAGCTTATAAAATTACGGGTGACGAACAATACAAACGAGTATTGATAGATGCTGCAAACTCGCTTTGTACGCGTTTTAATCCCAAAGTTGGTTGCATTCAGAGTTGGGATGTGACCGATAACTGGCAAAGTTTACGTGGTTGGAAATTTCCTGTGATTGTTGATAATTTGATGAATCTGGAAATGCTTTTCGAAGTTTCGAAGCTAACTGGCGACAACAAATACCGTGAAATAGCAATTACTCATGCCAATACAACGCTGAAAAATCATTTTCGTCCGGATGCCAGTTCCTATCATGTGGTTGATTATGACCCCGAAACGGGCGCTGTGTTGAAGCGCGTTACTGCGCAGGGTTATGCCAACGAAAGTGCCTGGGCGCGTGGTCAGGCTTGGGCTTTATACGGTTACACCTTATGCTACCGATATACTAACGATAAAAAATACCTCGATTTTGCACAACGTGTAGCTACTTTCATACTCAATCATCCCAATTATCCAGCCGATGGTGTTCCGTATTGGGATTTTAATGCGCCCGACATACCTAATGCCATGCGTGATGCTTCATCGGGTGCCATCATGGCCTCGGCTTTCCTGGAACTATGCAAATACACTGATAATAAATATCTTGCTAATGCACAACATATTTTAAAATCGTTGGCATCCGATAAATACGCTGCTAAACCGGGCGAAAATGGCAATTTCATTCTCAAACAAAGTGTTGGCAGCCTTCCACATGGCCGAGAAGTAAATGTTCCGCTGAACTATGCCGATTATTATTTCCTCGAAGCACTAACGAGGTTAAAAGAAATGAATTTGTAAAACGTAGAGACGGGA
>CAIWCC010000010.1 GCA_903911085.1 uncultured Bacteroidales bacterium
ATTTTTATCAATCTGGTTGTTATCAGTTGCAACACGTTGAGCAGTAATGGCAAAACGTGAATTGTTTGTACCAGCAGCAGCCGTGAAAGTATAATCCGACATCAACAAATCGGTTACAGTAGCAGGATTTGTGCTATTATCGATCAACAACAATTTGGATAAACTTGGCGCTAATGCTGCATCGGCATGAATAGTTGTTGAGCCAGCTGTTTGGGTATAAATTCCAAGCGGTAAATTCACCACACTGGTCATTGGAAGCCCATTGTAATCATAATTTACGCCACCAAGTGAGGTGTAAATTTGAGGTTTTGGAGTACCTGTTCCTATCCATTTTTCCAAATCTTGACCAATTTGATAAGCTGTAGTTTGACTGTTGTCCATCAACAAATTGGTATTGTCGGAACCTGTTGCAGTATTAAAATAGATTTTTACTCTATCTGATAATTCTGGTTCAACAAGCGAACGTGCTAATTGTCTACCACTAGTTGCAAAACTAGCTTTATTGCTTGCAATGGTAGCATCCACTTGTACAAAGAACGAAACAAAAGGATTCAAATTAGTAACATCGTTTGGTAATTTGGATGTATAAGTTCTCACACTTCCACCATCCGAGAAAATCATATAAGGTATATTTGTTGTTCCTACGCCACCACCATTAAACTTACTCAAAAACGGTTGTCCAATCAAATTCCATCCTTTATGAACTTCGGCTACACCTGTTCCACTTCCGTAATAAGTAACATCAATAGTTTTATTAGCTTCAGCTGCAATGGTGGTATTGCTTATCATTGGGAAAGTCAAAGTTGGCGTACCGCTTGCTATACCAATAATATAGCCACGTTTAGCATGAAGTATTGTTTGATCGGCAAGCAATGGTGCTTCGGTAATATGCTTCCAATTGGATGTAACCCCAGTTGCGCGTTGTGCACCATCATAATACTTAATAAACCAATTGGTTCCCAAATCAAAAGGAGCAGTTGTTGAAGTTATTTCGCTTATAGTTACATCGTAAGGGAATGATACAAAATACCATTGCGTATCGTCGAATGTACGTACATACTTCAATCTTCCGTTTACTTTAATACCATCACCGCCTACTTTTACACTTGATGTACTAAAACCATCATACAAATTACCCGAATATCCTGCATTCAATGTCAGGTCGTTTACAACCAATTGATTAGCTGTCACATCGACTTTTGCTCCAGACTGCACTTCTACATTTCCAGTCACATTAACAGAGTTCGCCACGCTGAGTGTTGAATTTGGAGACAAAACAACTTCAGAGCTTACTGTTAATGGCTGATTTACTAATACTTGTGCACCTGTGGTAGCAGTTAGGCTTTTCACCTCGCTGGTATTATTCACATTCAAAACAGTTCCATTTCCGCTTACGGTCAACTCGGTAAGAGTACCCGAAATAACAACATCTGAATAGTTGGTTGCTCCATCATTAATGGCTATAACGGAAGTGGTAATATCACCAGTAGCCGAACCATTTGCTAAACTGTAATTTGCAGCTAATCCTGTTCCATTGGCAAGGGTATAAACTATGGTTGCTGGTTTTCCTGTTTCTACATTGGCATCGGAGTATGTTCCAACAGCTGATACATTTAAGGTTTGTGGACTAACTAAGCCTGAAAGCGTACCTGGAGTTACTGTACCTGAAGTGGTGCTGCCATCATACACTTTGGAAGCAATGGTTGGAGCAGTAATGCTTAATGGTTTTGCATTTACCGTCAATATCTGAATTACATCTGTGGCAGCAAAATAAGCAGCATTACCTGCTTGAGAGGCTGTTATGGTTGATGTACCTACCCCTACAATATGGATTTGACCACTCACAATAGTTGCCACTGCTGTGTTAGAACTGGCATAAGTTACTGTTAGATTTGAAGTGCAAGTAGCCGGAGCAAAATCGGCATCACCATAGGTTTTGGATGGCGCAGCGAAGGTTATAACCTGACTATTTTGGGGTGTTGCATAAAATATTGCAGATGGTGTACCATCACCTGTGACATTTACGGCTCTGATTTGTACAGGATAAGTGGTTCCATTGGTTAATGACGTTGCGCTATTTGAAGACAACTTTGTAATTGGAGCTAATGAACTAGCACTCGCAGACCAGGTGGCTCCACCATCGGTACTGTATTTGTATCCTGTTATAGCAGAACTTCCTATACTACCCGGTGTGAAAATAACAGCAAGGGTAGCACTACCAACATTTATTGCTGTGATAGTAGGAGCTGCAGGCGTAGTTGCTGCAGCGACAGGCACACATATACTTGTGGGTGAAGCTGTTCCATCACCATTGGCATTTACGGCTTTAATTTGCACGTTATAAGCCGTTCCATTGGTGAGTGCAGTAGTACCATCTGTTGAAAGAGTACTTATCACAATCGGAGAAGCTGTTGTTCCTGAAGCACGTGTTCTGAATGTTACGCCACCATCAGTAGAATACTTATATGTTGTAATAGTAGAACCATTTGCGACCGGAGCTGTAAATGCTACCGAAAGTGAACCACTCGAAGGGGTTATGGCTGTAATTATTGGCGCAGAAGGTGTTGTTGATGTAGTGGTAGCAGCAGTGGTAGCTGTAGCTATTCCATCACCGTAAGCATTCACCGCAAGAATCTGAACGCTATTCGCTGTTGCAAAATTCAGATTGGAGATAACAATCGGACTTGTGGTTTGAGCCGGATTACAAAGCGTGAAAGTAGTTCCACCATCAATACTGTATTTATAATTGGTAATGGTTGAACCGCCATTGCTACCTGCCGTAAAAGCGACACTCAACGATGTTGTTGAAGGTGTAATTACTACACTAGAAGGAGCAGCAGCCTGACCTGAAGGAGTTGCAGTAGTGCTAACTGTAGCAACACCACTTCCATTGGCATTCACTGCTTTTATTTGCACACTATAGCTGGTACCATTAAATAAAGAAGGAGTTCCACTTGTCGACTGGGTTGTAATAACCAGCGGATTAGCAGTAGCAATATCAACAAAATTAACACCACCATCCGTACTGTATTTATAACCGGTTATTGCCGAACCACCATCACTACCCGGCGTATAGTTAATTGTCAATTGTGCAGATGCTGAAGTAATACTATTAATTGTTGGTACTGAAGGGGTGGTTGATGAAGCAACAGGCGCCCCGACACTTGATGCCGTAGCCATTCCATCGCCATTGGCATTCACTGCTTTAATCTGCACATTGTAACTGGTTCCGTTGGTTAATCCGGTAATGCCAATCGGACTTGAAGTCGTGTTAGCTAATGTCCAGTTTGCACCGCCATCGGTACTATATTTGTAATTCGTAATAGCCGAACCACCATCATAAGCAGGAGCTGTGAAGGCAACACTTAAAGAAGTATTACCAGCTGTTATTCCGGTAATAGTTGCAGCAGAAGCAGATACTTCATAAGGGCCTACAGCAGGTGACGATGCAAAACTATTACCAGCTTTATCTTTATTTGAAATTGGAAGAATCAATCCTGTACCAGTAGCTGATCCATTTGCTGCCAAATAGGAACCAGAATTCAAGCGCCAGTCGGCTTGCGAAATGGCGATACAGTTCGGATCAGATGCATCTTGAAATGCTCCGATAACATTACTACCTGAATTTAATGAAGGATTTTTGAATTTAGGTGCTTTAACTGCTGTATTAGATTTGCTTAAATCTGTTTTATTTGTATAATTAGTCCATGCAGTTCCAAAGTTACCAGAAGTGACAACGTCTAGATAATTATTACTAAACACTGAACTTGCATTCTGGCCACCACTTGAAGCCATACTTACTCCGGAAGTTATACCGGTAGCAGAGACCGTATTTAGATTATTCCAGAATGCACAATTATATACTTTACGCACAATTGTACCAGAAGCTGCGTAAAAACAGGTTGTCAGGTTTGTTGTTTTATTATTTGCAAACAAACAATTGATGTAACTTTCTGGAGTTGAACTACCTGTATAAGTAGTCGTACATACTATAGCATTTACACTTGTGCTTGGTCCATTATAAATAGCTTCGTTGTTATAAACAAGGCAGTCGCTAAACGATACAGCATTTGTTCCTGAAGTTGACGATACATTGATAATATAACCCCTCGAATAACTTGTTGCTGTACCGTAATTCGTTATAGAAGCTTTGTTATTTCTGAATACACATCCACTAACTGAAACTGTAGATGAACCAGTATTTGTTAATGGGACATCTAAAATCGGGTAATTTCTTACATCAGAAGAAGCTGTAATAGAAACAACATTTTTTTCTATCAGGTTGTTTTTGAAAGTACCCAAAACCCTTAATAAACAACCACCATTACCACCATTTGTATATGAAGTTCCGTAAGTAAGGTTGCTTCCCGTTAATACGCAATTTTGAACTGTTTGACCAAGAGGTGAAACCAATGTAGCACAACTAGCCCCTCCTGAAAAAGGAACTGAAGGAACATGCGTAATAGTAAAACCATCTAATACTGTAGCAGATCCGGTTATGGCAATTACATTTGTACCAGTACAAGTGTAAGTGGTTGGGTATTGAAACTCCCAGGATTCCACTATTCCATTCCCATCGTTGTCGTTCATCGGGCGTTGAGACGGATCAGATTCAGTTCCGGCAAAACTGCCGTAAAAATTATCCATACAACCAGTCCATGTAGTAGTTTGAGATGGAATTGAACCTTTAATATAAATATTATCTACGGTAGCATCCGACAAAAATCCTGTTGAAGAAGCAGCAGTTGTATTTTTATCAAGTGTTATGGTTGTGCCACTGATTGTAGAAATTTTAGTACCCGATGCAATTCCTGTACCAGAAACATTATCACCTACAAGAAGATTAGAGTTTGCAGCACTCAATGTAATTGTAGTTGATGCACTGCTAAATGTAGCCCCCGAAAAATTATTCTGAGCACCGCTTCTGCTAAAAGTCAATACAGAAGTAGCTGCTCCTGCAGTTCTAAATGCCGTCCATGTTTGAAAAGCATTAGCCCACGAAGATCCATCGCCTGTAGGTGAGCCACCACCTGTTAAATCGACATAATAAGTAGCAGCATTTGCAATCCCCAGCATGCTGGAGAAGCAAATCAATAAAGTAATTAGTTTTTTCATGATTGTTAGATATTTAAATTATTATTAATAATTCATTTTGTAATTTCAATTTTTAATTGGTTGTTTCCTGCAGCCCCTAACATTTCTACTTTTAGAATGCTGACACCTTTGTTTTCTTTTTGTGGCGCTTTTTGCAATGCCGATTCAACTGTAAATTTGGTATTTTCGGGTGAGAGTATTTTTACAGTAATTTTTTTTCCTTTTTGCGTTAATGTAGCTGTTTTTCCTTTTATCACTATGGTGGCATCGGTCATTCCTCGCCACGATATGTTGCATTCATTTTTAGTTATATAATCATCTTGAATAATAAGCGATTCATCATTTTTATTCAGTAAAATCATACGGGTCATTTTATCACAGAACTCTTTGTAGGCTTCCGTCAAATCGACGGTTACTGTAGCGAGTGTTCTGTTGATATTTACGTCGGTAAACTTTGAATTTGCATAAATATCTTGATTTTTGTTGTTTACTACCGGCACATTATGGCTCAACGAACCCATACGGAAGAATTTCCAACGACCGCCATTCATATCGAAAAAATCGGGCAACAGATAATCATCGCTTCCCAAATCGTAAAACCATTTTTCGCCCATGGTAAAATATTCAAATGCTCCCAAATCGAGATGTCCGTGATTGACCTGATTGTAACCTGCTTTAATTTGTACAAAAGAGGCATTTGGATTTGTCCAGTTGGTGCGTATAGTAGCCACTTCTACGGGTCCACGGAAATAGCGGTCGGTAGGCAAGTCGGTTAGTACGGAGTTGTTGCGTGGCTGGTAGAAAAACAGGTCATAAGCATGTGCATTCCGTTTGCTTTTTTGCAGTAAATTGTGTTCGCGATTAGCCAGATAAGGGTCGTTGTATTTACCCGAAGCCCACATCATTAATCCATTGGGTCTGTTTTCTGTATCGGGTGAACAGTCGGCATAACTTGTCAGTTTTCCGTTAGGAGCGGTAACATACATATTGTAATAATATGTTTTATCAAAACCTTCGAATTTCGATAATCCAAAATCAGTACCCAAACTACGCTGCATAGCTTCTAGCGCCAAAATGGTGTAGCTTGTGGCAAATCCCCAATAGCCCGGCCCTTCGGGATAAGCACCATCGGGAGCATATTCATTTAGTGCCAAAGTCATCGATTTGACAGCTTCGGGAACAATAAGTTTTGCGTAATTATCATTAAATTCATCACCCGCAATAGCCAATGCGCCAACTATCATACCCGAGTTACAAACCAGATTCCAGTTGTGGCGCACATACCGAAACCAGCCATAAGGCGCGCCGTTATAAGCAGCAATACCCGGATTTAAACCATTTTTGATAATGCCGTGACATAAGGTTTTACGTGTAGCAGCATCCAGGTAGTTGTAAAAAATATCGTATCCGGCACCAGCCACCAATGTAGCTTCGCTTCCACCCAAAAAGTGAAACCAATCCCATTCAGGGCGGCTACATAATTCGAGTAATAGTTTTTTTGCATTTTCGGCATATATCACATTGCCTGTCCAATGATAGGCAAAACCCATGGTAAAAATTCTATCGAGTATTTCGCGGTCATTTTTTATGCTCGTAGCTTTCAGCATTTTGTCGGCTTGTTCTAATACCTGCGCAATGTATTTTTGGAGCAATGTATCTTTTACGGCTAGTTTTTTCAATTCAGCCAATCGTTCTTTGGTTACAAACATACGTGGATGTTCTGCCTTTAACCTTGGTAAAACATCCTCCGCTTTAATATCTATTATCGGCGTTTTTTTATACGGATTCTCAGGTGTTTCGCACACATAGAGTTTTTCGTACTTAGCCAACTCACTGCCACCTTTAGTTTCGCCACCATTTTCGGACATTAGCATTGAGGTACTCAACATAATTGACATTAAGGCCATAATTGTTCGTTTCATCATTTTTTCCATAAATATTATAATTCAGCAAGAGCGAATTAAATCATCGTTATTAGTGTTTTTTTGACGTGGTTGTACACATCAACATACAAATTTACATGATATTAATATTGTCCGTATTTAGCTTTTAGATAAATCAGATGTGGGTTTCGTATCGATACAAATATGTAATATAATATGAATGAAAATTACATATAAAAGAATCCGGGCATGGTTATAATACTATAAACCATGCCCGGGCACTTCGAACTTTATGTAAATCAAAATCTGTTTTTACAAAAAGATGGCTTGAAAAAATTTGAGTTTATCTTAACGTAAAAGTTATAGGCAGGGTATACCAAACAGACACTGCTACGCCGCCTTGCATTCCAGGCGTCCAATTTGGCATGCTATGTACAACACGTACTGCTTCATTATCTATATCCAAATCTACACTTCTGAGCACTTCTACTCTATCAACAGATCCATTAGATTCTACCATAAAGCGGACAACAACTTTTCCGCTTACTTTTCTCTGTTGTGCAACAATAGGATATCGAATATTTTGTCCTATATACTTGAGTAATTCACTTTCTCCACCGGGGAATTGAGGCATTATTTCAACATCGGTGGCGTTTTTTAAAACGGGAACATTTCCACTTATTAACTTTCCATTTTCAAAAACCGCACGGTTTGTAATTGTTCCATCTTCGGCATAGTAAATTTGTTCACCCACCAAATTATTTGAAGAATAATTTTGTTGGCATTTCAGTTGTCCGTTTTCATACCAATTCATCGTTTGCCCATTCAATACCTTATTCCGCTTAAATTCTGTTTGTACAGGAATAGAAGAATTCAAATTCAAATTTTCATACGTTTTTTTTAGCTTTCCAATTGACATTTCTTTGTCAATGGAAGAACTTGATTTGATTTTTCCGGAACTATAATAAGTGGTTTGAATAAGCAAGTTTGTATTTTCGGAACTTGTAGAAAGGAATTCAACACTTTCTGCCCCCTGACGTGAATCCTGAATAAAGCCATCTTTATTATAAAAAATGCTGTCGTTTCCTGTAGCATTCCTGAATAAATTTTCAGTGTAAATTGGTTTACAAAAAACAACCGCAGACATTAAAAGATAGTTTGTGGGTTCTTCATCGCACATAGCAGGGGCTATGCAGTAAGGTAATTTATTCAGCAACTTACTTACAGCGCTGTCTAATTTGGGATGAATACTTTTTGTAATTGAATTTTTATAGAATTTTCCTCTTGCATCCACATAGCTCTGAATGTACATTTTACCCATAAATTGCTTGCTTGCGTTTGTTGTCGGGTATTTAAAATTCCTATTAACAAACATCTGCATTGATGCAAACTCTTTGTAATCATATATTGGCAATTTGATATAGGGCGAAAACGGAAGCAATAAACCATCGGATCCGTAGCACACTCCTCTGAGCATTTTCCAACTATTGTCATATTGCTCCCTTCGCTTTATCTTTCTGTCTGGCCAATAAGTGAACAACTGGTTATATACCCCGCCGTTTTTAAAATCAATTTCTTTCTTTAAGCTTTCGTTTTTATACCACTCCGTGTATTTCCCATTGTACAGCCATTTTTTTCCATTCTTATCCAATATAAAGGCTTGCAAACCATATTTTCTTTCTTTTGCTGGAACAGAATATTCATAAACAAGATTTGCTGTGGATTGTATTTTCCCGGACTTGTAATAATCAGTTACCTGAGCAAGATTTTTATCCAATGAGTCGCGACGAAAAATCCGATAAGATTTTGCCTTCTTCGGATTATTTATTTCAGCTTTATACTTGTCAAAATAAATTGTATCTTGGGCGTAAAGAGCAGAAGTCAAAAAAATAAAAATCGAGAATATTAATTCTTTCGGATTCATAAATAAAGAATTAAGTCTTAATATTGATTTATCTTCAAATAATCAACCATAACTGTGGTTTGGGGCAATGCATAGAATCCTACATAAGGACCAAAAGGAGTGGAGAAATTGAATTTGCCCATGTTCAGGTCATTGAAATATATAGTACATTGATTCCCCACTTTTACCAAACTGAGCGAATTTTCATTCTGATAGTTAGTAATGGTTGTGCTATAAATTGTATTGTAAATGCCGTTCAGTTTCTGTGAAACAGTAATGCCACCTGTCTGAAAAACTAGAATCCTGTAGAAATTATTGGCATCTTTATTTCCAAAAGTAAGGCCAAAAGGAGCCGTTCCAAATGCGATGTTGAATTTGGTAGAAATCATATAATCACCGGCATATAATAGGACAAATGATTTTGTACCAACGAAATTTGCATAAAATTTCGCATCACTTCTTATATTAAAATAGCTGTTGTTGATTGTGGTTTTAACTGAATCGGCAGGGGTAATCCAGTTCATCGCATTATCGTTAAAATGTTCATTCACAATAACTACGCCTCCATCCTGATGCACAATAACCGTTTTAGTTTGCTTGCCTTCCTGAATATTAATTTGAGCTATTCTTGATGCTCCTGAATAATTATCTCGAGAGCTAAGTGTAAGACTTTTATTTCCCTTTCCCGCAGCATCAGATAGTTTAAGCCAACTTTCAGAACTAGTGGCAGTCCATGACGATGAAGCAGTGATTTCTAATGATTGGGTTGAATTTACCGGAGTCATTCTTACAACATCGGTAGAAGTTGATAATTCATCTGTGCAAGCACAAAATAAAGAAGTTAGTAACAGAAGGGAAAACAATTGTTTTTTCATTTTTCATTTTGATTTTTATCGTTTGTAAATTATACATTATCAGTTAGTTATATTAAAAACAAGTATCATTACCGAAAAGGTCTTTATTCTTTCTCTTTTTCCGACACTTAATAATCACCAGAGGAATGACCTATTTTTTCACAAAAAGCTTTGTCGCTGATAATTTATCTGAAGAAATATTCATAAAGTAAACCCCTTTCATCAAGCCGTTTATATCAATAACTTGATGGTTCGTACCTTTTTCAACCTGTTTATTCATAAGTTGTTGACCTATAGGTGTAAAAATGGAAATAGAATTTGCGTTTAGTTCAGCACCAATTTCAATGTTAAGAATATCGGTTGCCGGATTAGGATAAATTTTCACTGCATTTGAAAATTCAACTTCAGCAATTCCACTATTTATATCCGTAATGGTTGCCTTATAATTAGCACCATTTAATGCATTAAATGAAATAATGCAAGTGCCATTGGTCTGATTTGCTAACGTTACTTCAGCCGGAGCATTCGACAAGATGTAATTTCCAGTCAAAGTAATAGTTGTCAATACTGCCGCTCCAGCAGTATTTGCTGTTGCTTCAGAATAAGCTGGACGATTTAAATCAGGATTGCTGAATGATAAGTCAACGCTTCCATTACTATTGGTGGTAGCCATAATAACGCACGGCTTACTCACACTGTTCACAATTCCGCCATACAAGGTATTTATATTGCTCAATGCTTGAAAAAAAGAATAAGCATAGGTATTGCTAAGTGTGTTTTGAATAATATGCGCATCTGTTTCTTGTCGTAACACTCTAATAGCCGGATTGGTAGTGCTTGTCAATGCATTTGTCATAGCAATTTCATTTTGAAGCAACATTGCATAATTGTATTTTGCATTGGTAGGTTTTACCCCATGATCCAACCATGCAATTTCGTAACTCGTAGTAGGAGTTGCCACGCCCGAAGGATTGAAGCCTGTTTGATTCCGTTTTTGAACCGACAAGGTACTTGTTCCTGGGAACACAATGTAATTATTGCCCCAACTGTTCTTTACTATTTGTACAGCGGTGGTAGGCTGCGAGTAGCTGCTAGTTACTGCTGCATTATTAACCAATAGACTTGTGCCACTTAGGTTCTGGAACAATGTAGTGTGCGTTGCATTTGCCGCATCGTTATTTGCAATGCCCGAACCCATGCAATACAACATGTTTCCAAAATAAAAAACCGATTTGCGTGCTCTGAATGTATTGTTGAATACATTATCATGCATATTCATCGAAAACATGCCCATATTTTCATTCATTGTTACACCGCCTAAAAAGGTTTCATCGTGAAAGTTCCGCTCTTTGCTATTATTTCCTGCTCCACGGGTGTCAATTTTACTCAGTGGCCAGTTAATTGTTGTTGTACCCGGGAAGTGAATCCAATCGAAGCTTTTGTCGTAGGTATAATTATTGAGCTGTCGAGCGGCAGACATAATCTGCATGTGTCCATAGCTCAAATAGCGTAAATAGCGACCTTCATTATTGATACATTCAAAATCAATAATGTACTTGCTAAATCCTTTTATACTGATTGCCCAATCGTTTTTGTTAGCTGCAAAAAGTCCCGAATAAGGAAGATATTTAGTAAACAGCGCCGGCTTTGCGGCAATGCCGGTTATTTTTTTCTTGTAATCAATCAACGCTACAGCACCTCCGGGGCCTAAAGTATATTGAATACCAACACCGGAACCACCAATCAAAGAGGCTACATCCGTATTTGAAGGTGAATAAAGCCTGTTGAAAATATTAACCACTTCATCATCTAAAGTTGTTGACGATAATCCAATATAAGCAATGGCTTGCAATAAATCAGTCACATTTTTTCCATTTCCAGGGAATCGCCCCGATACAGAAGCCGGAACAATATAGTTTGATGAAACTTCCGCAATGTTTAGTGTAGCTTTTTTAATATTTGTATAGGTTGTAGGTGACAATGCATATTTTGTTTCACGTAAAAAATACATCACCATAGCCGACTGATGAATGGCATCATCGCCGTACTCGCTGTAATATCCCATATTATGGTGATACACAGAATAGTCGGGCTTTACAAGACCAAAATATCCGGGAGCAATAGCCACTGCATTTTCAAGGTGCTTTTTGAATGACTGTAATTCAGCCACACGTTTTACTGGATCTTTAATACAAAGAGCATAGATTAGTTTAGAAAGTGTTGAACCACGAATTTCATCAGCCGAAGCGCCCGGGTTAGCATACGTATCAGCCACTATCCAACGAATGGCCTTCATATAACGCTCGTATTGAACATCATCCGTTATATATTTATGAATCAAAAAGAACGCAAAAGGGAACCCCGAACAACGTAACTGTGTTAATCCTGTACCCAATCCGCTGCCCTCGGCATATCCCTGGTCGTACATCCAGTCCAGAAAATCAATGGTTCGCTGTAACTGTACTTTATCAGATGCATTATTTATTGCTACATCTTGTCCAAGTTCCGTGAGAAATGCATTAATATCATTGAACATTAACTTATAACCAATCATATCGCCATGAAGACCAACACCTGCACCATCCGCTTTGTTGAAAGCATGAATTGTATTATCTGCTTGGCGCGTTAACAATAAAGTTTGATTGTATGACCAAGATGAATTTTTATACATGTTAATTCGTCCCAAAAGTGCATTATACCTGGACGTGTAAACAGGATCGGTACTATAAGCGGTATTACCAGTAAACCAAGTGAAAACTCGCTCCTTTATGGTGTTTGCAACTACTGTATCATTCAGGTTCACATTCGAAATATCCACAGTCTGATTATAGGCTTTATTTCTAAGCTCTGCTCCAGTTTCCAACACATTGTATTGAAAATCAGAATACCGATGCCAATTGATACTTGATGTAGGAACAGTTTCCACCATATCGAAATACAGGTTTCCACTTCCTGTTGGGGGTGCCACAATTGACATTTTGGTAAGTTCGTTGCCTGTTGTATAGCTATACTTCAAATCACGACCAAAACACACCCACATAAAACGCCAACCGCTGAAGTTCAACCGAAAATTGAAACCTGCCAACACTTTACCTGCCGCATTGCTGAAGTTAAAGCGTAAGGAATCCGTGCGAGGCGTAGCATTATACACCCATGCCCAAATAGCACCATTTGAATTTTTTGAATTGACATTTAGTGTGTCCGGGTTGTTTACGGTGATAACACTTCCCGCATTCCAGTTCCATTTTAAGGAATTTTGCCCTTCTTTAAAATGGTCGAGCGAAATTCCCAAAGTGCCATTTGTCACACTATTCCATTCTGCAGGAACTATATCTTCAAAGGAATAGTATTTTTCTGCAACAACTGAAGTTACGAAGCAAAATAATAGAAATGCAAAAATTGTCTTTCTCATGATATTTATCTAAAAGTATTATTAAAATAGAATGTAAATTTACGATTATTTATACTCAAATTGTTTATATTATAGCAATAAAAGATACTCAAAACGTATAGGTACGATTTGGTAATGTTATTTGTACAAATAAGGCACATCAACAGTCATATGGATTATTGAAATTAGTTAGCATGTAAATTCAATATTCATAGCCTAACTAATTTACAGTCCTTTATTCAGCCCAAAACTGGTCATTAGTGAGTTGTTGCCCTGTTTTAATACCGTAAGCATTTTGTTCTTTCAAAGGAGTTGTTGCAGGAGCAACAATAGGAGTTACGATATTTCCTTTTTGCATCAAAAGCACTTCTTCGCCTTTTTTAAGCGAGATAGAAAATTCACCACTTGCTATTTTCTTAACTGACACTTTCTTGTTTCCAACAGCTATAACCTTTTCCCAATCGGGAATTTTTACCACACAAGGCTCACCCGCCAAGCTTTTTATCTGCACCCATTGGGTTGAACCATTTTGCCGGGCTGCACTTACCAAAAATCCACCTTGCGCTCGCAACTGGTCGAAGGAAGCCTCTTTCCAACTGTCGGGCATGGCAGGAAACACCCGTATTTTATTCCCCAAACTCTGCAACAAGAAGTCAATAACTCCCGCAGCGCCACTCAATGGTGTTTCAATGACCGGATTTTTACCACGTGATTCCACGTAAAATGAATTGGTCAGAATTCTTGATTTATAAATGCTGTCGCCCAAAAACTGGTGCATAATATCCAGTGCTTCGTTGCCCATGCCAAGGCTGGTGTAAAGCAATGAAGCGCCTGTAAATGAATAACCTGCCAATGCTTTGCCATTTTCGATTTTATGCCAGTGTTTTACCGATTTTACAACCAGCTCTTTGTCATCTTTGTTATCAGGATTCAGCTGAAACAATGGATAAAGTGCCAACAAGTGGGAGAAATGCCTGTGCGACATATCAACCGGTTGGTTGCTGCCTATCATCAAGCCATTTTCGTCAACCGGATAGGGAACTAAATCTTTCAAAGTTTGCTTCCACTTTGCCACATCCGGATGATTTGCATTTGTTTTGGTATTTACATCAATCAAAGTATTGAGCAACCATCGCAACAATGACAAGTTATATGTTGTATTCGGAAAAACCTCAAATCCTTTGTATTCTGGAGAACCCAAAGGCTTCATTTCCAATTTACCATCGGCGTTTTTAATCAGTTTGGTGTCGTACACATTGGCAATTGCCACCGCTTTAGGTATCCATTTATCTTTCAATGATTTCCAATCGCCTGCATACGTGAATTGCCACCAATAATTATGCATAGCCCAGGCAAAATCGCCCAATGCTTTTTCTTGGGTTCTTTTGAGCAAAGTTTCAAAATTTTCATCGACAATGGTAATGTAGTTTTCGCCCAACTCTAAATGATTGCTGGCATAAACAGGCCAATAAGTGAGCTGAATATTCAAATTCCACCAATGGAACGGCCAGGTGCTGATGCGGAAAATAGGTCCGAAGAGATCCACAGCAGGTGATTCGGGTCTTGAGCAAATAGCCATTTTATGCAATTGAATCCAATAAAACGATTCCATTTTAGCATCGGGAATGGACAAAAACGATTTTTGATAGAAATTGTGCCACCATTCGGAATTTGCCAATTTCACATTTTCCAAAGGCTGGTTTATTACTTCATCAATAAACTGTTTTCCTTTTATAACCGATTGTTTGGCTGCTGGTATTTCATTGGCAATGGTCATGTAAAATACTGACTCATTGGATTTGCCCTGCTCTTTATCCGTCCAAACTGTTGCATAATCGCCACCTGCTATCAAAGATTGTTCACAAAAGGAATAACCATCGTTATTATACAAAACCGGAAGTGGATTCTTCACATATTTTGTGGTATCCTGTTTGGTTGTGAGGTAACGTGGGGGATAAGCTCTTCCAGGCTTAAAATTCCAAGTATAGGATTTGCGATTGTCGAAGGTTTTTTCTGTCGATTTCACTTCTACAATATGCACATTGTTTTTGTACGGAGTAACACATTTTAAGTCGATAGTACCTGAGTCTGTTACAAAATGAGCCGTAATCTGCGCATTCCAAATATCCTGACGTAAAGTGCCCGAAATAATCTTCCCGGTGGGTTTCAGGCTCATTTTACCTACATCAAAACGGGTAAAATCAGTAAAACCACTTGCACCAAAAACTCCAATGGATGATTTTTTATCAGGAGCCTTGCGGTGCTCGGTAACATCAGACCTACCGATATGAAACACTATGGAATTTGTTTTTTTATCCACATACATCATAAATCCAATGATGCCATTCCCGGCAAAAGCTCCTTCGTTCCATTGCAAAGGCATTTCTTCCCACACCAAATCGTGTTTTTGCATGTAGGTTGGCCAATCGATATTCTTAGATATCGTACTGACTTCATTTTGTTTTTGCGCATAAGCACTCTGATTGGATGCTGATAAAAAAAGCATTAACGCCATCAAAACAGCAGCAAGATTATTTTTAAGGACAATCAACAGTTCATGAATGTGTTTCATTTTTTTATTATGATATTTAAATTACTAACTTCCATTTTTTTTATGATTATCCGCATTATGTTCTAACCTATTTACTTGGGCTTCTGCCCAAACCCGACTTACTTTTTTTCTTGACAAAAAAAGTAAGCAAAAACACCTCACCCGTTCGTCAGCTGACGAACACCCTCTCCAATTGGAGAGGGCAAAAGGAATAAAAGTGTTTGTCTGCGCCCGCCTCGCTCGAAAAACTGACGCTCGGTTGGCTGAAAACTTTTAAACTCGCCTCGCCGAAATACGGCGGGACTCAAACAGAAAAGTTTTCTACGCCATCCTCACTTGTTTTTCGGCTCACCAGACGATGTCAATCCCCGCAACGACCTAGTTTATGTGACTTTAGGACACTTTCTGGATAATCATATTTTCATTCGGGTTAACACTAAAAAAAATAGAATCAACTTATTTATTTATAGGACAAAGCATTACAGACAAAGGCTGCATAGCTTGTGTTCCCTCAAATTTAACGAGTGATAATTTCATTTTATGATTTCCTTTAGTTAATGTTACACTCCCTACAGGTAATTCAATATTTGTATTTGAAATTTTGGTTGCATTATAACTCAATGGGTATTTTGTATCATCTATTTCCAAAACAACTTCACCATTTTGATTTTTATCAGCTGTATTATAAGCTAATTTCACGTCAAAAACCACTGCGTCATTCGTTCTGAATTCCCATTGAAGGTACTGAGCATCACTTATCCAGTTGGTAGCAAATTCTTTGTTCTTTTTGCCATCGCCATAAGAAAAACCTTTGCCTGGAGCTTTAGCATCGAACACTAATAATTGACTCTTGTTGGTAGTTGACAAAAGCTGTAAAGTCTTGTTTTCAAGCTTGCCTTTCACCTCCAATTTTATCACGGTACTTAATGAATCGGGCATTTGTTTAGGTAAACTAATAACAAAATCGGTGGCATTCATTTGTTTTGTTGTCAAAGGCTTCTTTTTTAGGTCTGCCAAAAAGAATGCTTTATTCACGTTAGCATTTAAACCACCCACAGTTAGTTTACCATCTTTAGGCCATTCAAACACATGCAGATAAAGTGTATCAGCTTTCTGAGTAATTTCACCCCACGATTGTAGCGGCAATGGATTTCTGGTTGTAGCATAAATGCTTGCGCTATTCACCTGCATCCATTTACCAATTCCATTAAAAATGGCCACATCTTTTACATCCCATGCTCCGGAGCCGTCAGGCCCAACATTCAACAGAATATTTCCGCCTTTAGCAGCAGCACTTGCCAACAAACGAACAAAATGCTGTGGAGATTTATGACTATTGTCGAACTTATTGTAGCCATACGATTCATTGGTTGTTGGTACTGCTTCCCATACACCTTGATTTGGACGAAAAAAAGCTGCTCTATCACCCGTGTTGGCGTAGTCGCCAAAATTCACACTTCCTATCCGGGCCAAACGTCCATTAACCACAATATTAGAGTTAGCTGTCCGTATTGCTTTTACTATTTTAATATTCAGATATAGAGGTAATTTGTGAGGGGTATCAAACCATAAAATATCAGGGTGATACATCGAAATAAGCTCCAAAATCTGAGGAATCGATTTTTCATCCACATATTTTTCGGCTCTGGGCAAAAATTCGGGATAATTTTCCCACCAATTATTACCATGCAATTGTTTATCACCACCCGGATTTCCAAAATCCCAGTCGTTGCCCGGAGCATCGGGGTGCTCCCAGTCAAAAGCATGCGAGTAGTAAAATCCGAATTTAATTCCGTATTTTTTGGCTGCCGCACTTAACTCTTTCATCGGGTCGCGTTTAAATTTGGTCAAGCGAATGTCATACGGATATACATTTGATGGATACATGGCAACCCCATCGTGGTGCTTTGCAGTAACAATCATGTATTTCATACCCGTTTCTTTAGCTGTTTTCATCCATTTATCGGCATCAAAATCCGGAGCATCAAATGCACTAACCACCTTTTCCTTGTACCCGTTTAGGGGAATTTTACGCGAACGCATGATATGTTCGGCATATCCTAATGCCCCAACACCGTTCCACTCACCTGCAAGCGGTGAGGAAACGCCCCAATGTACAAAACACCCGAATTTTGCCTCGGCAAACCAATCCAATCTATGACTATTTTTTTTAAAATCATCGGTGTACCACGTTTTTAATGCATCTACATAAGCATCTTTATCTTGTTTTAGAATAATACTTTTAGGAATTTCCAGGCCTTGTTCATCGCCACTACTGGCGGGCATCAAAACGTTTTGTGCATTTATATGCAACATACAAAATGCAAGAAACATCCAACTCAAATGGAGTGAAGTTTTCATTTTTTTATCAATTAGCTTTAAGTGATTCATTCTAGTTATTAATATTTAATTTAAATACATACGCTTCAGTTATTCTTCAATATCAATATTTATATCGGCTGCCCCATAAAGATAAGGGGGCTTGCCATTTTACCCGATTTGTTGGGTATAATTAATTCATTCCATTAGTTAGTTGCAGCATAAAAAGTGAACACCCAATCGACCTTACCCGTACTAGCAGGTGTGTACTGAACCCTACACAGTGTACCCTCCTGGTTTATTTTTACTGAAGTTCCATTGCAAGTTGCATCCTTGAATTTATATCCAATTGGAACAATCAATCGAAATTCATATACATCTCCGGCCACCACTTTACTATTTCCCGAAAGCGTATTCGATTTTGAATCCCAATTCTCAGTAATCACATCCATCAACCCTTGCGTAATATGGCGTGAAGTACTTAGTATCTGAGGATAATCCTTTGATTCTTTTAAGGCTAAAACCTGACACGAAGCGGAATCAAGTAGCGTTTGCAACTGATTTTTTATTTTACCTAAGTATTTATTCGCCCAAAAATCAAAAACTTCATACTCTTTATTTTCGTCCAATCCCATTCGATTCAAGGGGTAGGAGATAGTTGTTTGTTCGTGTTCTTTCCAGTTAAATAGTCCAACAACATTCATCCTTTGGTTTTGAACCAACCAAATAGTAGGATGCTCATTTTCCAAAATATCTACAGGTCGTACTGGCAAAGAATGTGTTGGCAGTCCACGCTTAAGCATATCAAAACGGTCAGCCGATAAATCAGCATATTGCTCACTACTCGTACTCAATGAACCAGAAATAGATTGCCATGACAACATCCAACGTGCTTTGTTGAGTGGATTTGATTCCCTAATGTAGTAGGGATCAGGATCGTTATACCATACTTTGTTATTTAAAAAGTATAAATTCCCGGCAAAATCAGCACCGGCTGTAACCCTTTGCCAATTACCCGTCCGACCACTATCATTATCCGGCCCCACACGCATGGCATCTACAAATCCAAAGGAAGAAGCAAAAGAACTCATGTTTTGAGTTGCTGCGCATCCAAGTAAAAAAGCATCGGGTGCTTCCTCTTTCATCAATGACAGTCCTTTTCTAAAACACTGAACATAAGTCATTTCATTGTTATACAGCTTGGCATCAGCATAACTTGGGGTTCCTTTATATGCTCTGGTGACGTAAATATTTTCGGAAGGTGCACCGGTGTGTAAACCATCAATTTTAAAATACCTATATCCCCAGTCGTAAATGAGTTTGAACCGCTTGCGCAAAAAAGCCTCTCCGGCAGGACTTGTTGCATCGATGCATGTTCCCGACCATTGTTTAACTTCATAAGGTTCAGCGGTCTTAGCATTTTTCGCAAAAATATTTTTATCAAAATTTGGGTGATGTATATCACCCGAAAAAGGCATAAACCAAATTCCTGCGGTAAAACCTTCTTTGTTTAAATTCTTAGCTGTAAAATCCATGCCAGAAGGAAAATTTAAATTGGCTTCGGTAAATGATTTAATGGGGCCATCACCTAATTTTATCCCATTTATTTGCTTATTATTATTCTTATAATCTATTCCATCAATCATTGAACTTTGCCAGTGGTCATCTATTTGCATTACATTCAGACCATAAGATGCCAGATTTTGAGCCGCAAATCGAGCATTTTCTGTCAATGCTTTTTCGGTTGACGCACCCGAGCCTGTAACATCCCTATGATACCAGGTACAATATACATTGGGTTTCTCCGGCAAATGTATTTGATACGATTTAGCCAAATAATCAGCATACAATTCCAAACCGTCCCTACCATCGGCAAAAATCCCTATTAACAATATGTCTGTGCTTCTTGTCTTACCAGGTTTCACAACATAATTCCCAAATTCTAATCCAGCTTCAATGTTACACACCAATCCATCCTGTTTTGGAGTCATATAACCTAAACCTTGCAACTGCGTTAACCAAGAAACTAAAACTGAATTTCTACTCAATGGGTCGGCTATCAAGGAGTAAGTATAACTTCCCATTGCACTTGATAAAGGTTTCATACCACCTGTACCTAAGGTATTCAGGTTAGTGAGATTTTTTATGACAAAATTCACATTCGCAAAAGTCATTTGCTTTAAAACCAAATCTGTTTTTCCCTCATTTTTGATGGTTGTATGTACAAACAAAAAAGGATTGGACGGAAATAATCGGTAAGTAAGAATACGACCGTTATCGTATTTTATGTTCAGTTCCTGTGCTGTGCCCCATTTCGAATCGGAGGATTTTGTTTTTTTGCAGCTAACAACATTTCCGTCCACTACTATGTCTTTTATAATCACATCGGACAATTGCTTGCTCTTTACGCTTATCGTATTTTTATATAACTCTAAACATAATAAATCATTTTCAATCCGTTGAGACTTGTCTGAATAGTCCCTCGTTTCTTTCAAATCTTCGCCAATATTGGCAGCTTTCAATATACCATTTTGTGCAATTATATGTAACACGCACAAAGCAAGAAATATCCGAATTAAAGTGAGTGAAGTTTTCATTATCTATTTTTTACGAATTAGATTTAAACTATTTATTCCAATTCTTACAGTTAATTTTAAACACATAAGCCTCAGATGATTTACCGCCATTTAAATTAATATCGCCGGCAGCATAAAAATAGGCAGGTTTACCATTGATAAGTAAAATAGCCGGACGTTCCATTTTGCCCGATTTATTATGGATAAATGGCTTTTTATCCAGTAAATCTTTCCACTGTTTTTCATTACCCCAATAATCATATAATGTTCCAAAAGCTATTTTGGCATCTTTCAGTTTAAAATCAAGCCCAGTAGCCGATTCCCAAAGTATGATGGCACCGAAAATGCCAGTGTTACCACCAAGGTTGTCGGTGGTAAGCATATAATATTTTCCGCCACTTTTAAAAACCTGCGCATCTTCAATGTAAGAGGTATTGTCGGTAATCGGTGCAACACATTTCACATACGGACCTTCCAGCTTATCAGACACGGCATATCCATATCGGGCTGACAATTGTTTAGGCATTCCGGCTTTGAAATAGATATAATACTTTTTACCTATTTTCATAAATGCGGGATTATCGGTACCGAGTGCCGATTTATAGGTCCAATGCGTTGAATCTTTTGAAGCTTCAACCATTACGCCATCTTTTCCACCTGCAAAACGCCACGGACCTTCCAGTTTGTCGGCTATCATCATCCCTACCCGCATTCCTACCAAAGTGCCTTCTGAAGGGTTTTGAGTAATATACAGCATAATGTATTTGCCATCAACCTTTTCCAGCCTTGGATTATGGGGCCCTTGATGTACCGATACATCGGGGAAATTTTTCGAATTTAATACCACGCCCACATTTTTAAAAGGACCTTCGGGTTTATCGCTCACAAGGTGAATAATTTCTGCATCCGTACTCGTCCAGCCAGCCATTTTCATTTTAGCAGGCCAGCGACTGCTAAATAAATGATATTGACCCTTGTATTTGATTGGCGATACGCACCATGAAAAATAAGCGGTGTCGCTCACAGCTGCTCCCAACAATTCGGCCGACAGGGCCATTTGTGAATAGGGCAACTTGGTCGGTTTGCCATTTGCTGAAATCAATTCTGTTTTGGGCTTCTGAGCAGAAAGGTTAATAAATAGAAATAAGAAAATTGAAGAAAATAACAGTTTATGTGCCATGTTGAATTTGTTTATCATTATTTAATCATCAATACAATATCACCTTTTCTTTCTTCAGGTGTTACTTTCAGTTCCTTAATTTTTCCATTTTCCAGTACTCCTTCCACCGTAGTATTGAATGGCGCATGAAGTTTAAACTCCACATTCCACTCTTTGGGCCAAGCGGGGAAAAGGTAAATTTTAGTACCATCGGTTTGCATCAACATTTCCTGTAAGCCAATCATGCCCGAGCCTCCCCAGTTGTGGTCGGGCACCCAATCGTGACCGGGTCCCCAAAAAGTTGGAAATCGTCTGCCCGAATCTCTCATCTTCTGAATCTCTTCCGCCTTTGCTTGTTCGGTAAGTCCTAATCGGGCACAATAAATGGCATCTTGGTGCCAACTCAGCAATTTACATTCCTTCTGATTCGGCACTTCTGCACCAAATTCCCAAGTATCAATGGCCACTTGCAAATCGGGTTTTCCTATGCCATAAATTCCCCACGGATAGACAGGATACAATTGAGATAGTTCGTGATTTTGCCTTCTGTCCCAAACCTGTGCCGGAGCTATTATTTTATGTCCATCCTTTTCCATGGTGGGAATTGCGGGAATGCGTTTCAACATATCTTTCCAAAGTTTACGTTTTTCAGCGTTCAAATAATTATCGGGCAATGCCAACAGTCGGGTTAAAACGGCTTGTAGACCTGCTACGGTTGAGCTAGCATTGTATGCCACTTTGAATGTTTCGGCACCAGAACCCGGAAAAATAACCAGCTTCCCTTTGCCATCGTAAGGACTCAAGGTGCGTTTCAGATTTTCCTTTTGATAATGTTCGTTAAAGAATGTGAGGCAACTTTCTATCAGCGGAACGTATTTGCTAATATCCTGACCAGTGAACTGCTGTTTATCCATGGCTATCATACAAAATTCCAATGAGGTATCCCACACATACTCCAGCCACTTGTTATATTCCACACCATCAGCATAGTTTTCAGGACGCTTCCATCCGTATTCAAATGCTACAGGCAGACCAAAACACTCAATTTGTTCGGTAAATGCTGCGCCTTTGTGCCCCCAATATACTTCGGACCTGATTTCTGCATTTTTCAATGCATTCACATAAAAATCCAGCTGCGGAGCCAGCATATCAAAGTCGCCGCCTTTGAGCATTGGCCAATAAAGCAAACGTTGGTTTTGCGCCGTAAAAGTTACGCCGCCCCAATCGCGATGGTCGGGAGTGGCATGGTATGCTGTATCCACATAAACAGGGTCGAACGTAAACAATCCTCCGTTGAATTTGGTAGGGTAATTTCCATAAGCGTTACAGCCTAACTGATAGCGGAATACGTTATAATTACGGGCAACTTGCCACGCTTCAGAAGCGTTGTCTGGTGTGGCAGTATTAATGGCAATATAACTGCGTTGAAAATACTGTTTCCACCACTCCTGAGAGCGTATTTTCGATTGCTTTTCGTTTTGTTTTGAAGATTGAACGATTGCATTCAATTCATTTTTCCAAACTGCTGAAGTTGACGTTTGGTTGCGATGCAAAAAAACACGCAAATGCAATTCGGTAGTCGGTTTTTGGGTTGATAACTTATAACCTTTGTACGCAGTAATGGCGTATTTTCCTTCCACCGTTCCGTTGGGTTTCATGTTATCGCCTTCCATACAACCGCCAAAAGTGAGTCCTGTCAACGGATTCCAAAGCTGATTCTTTACCTTGTCGAGTCCTTGTTGTTTTACAGTCATATCGAAAATTGACTCGTCGCGATTGCGATGATAAAACAGTACACGATTATTTTCGAACTGTACACTGTCTTTGCGAATAATAGCTTTTACAGGTGCTTCCACAAATGCACGACTGGCATTGAACTCTTGTTTGGTAGTCCATTCGTAATCGTTATTTCTCCAGTTTTCATAAATGACATCAGCCTGTATTGGCTTGTTGCTTTTTACCTCAATATGAACAACGGGATTAAAAACATCCACCCAAATTTTTAAATTAGCACTTATTCCGTTCGATTTTCCGGCAATAAGCACATAGCCTTTGTCCAAAACAAGCTCCTGACGAAATTCGCCGTTAAGAAATGGATTGGGTGACAATTTTACCCGTACCCGTCCCATTTTTGGGAAAATCCCATTTTCATCGAAAGCTCCGCTACGGGTGAGGTAGAGAAATAACTCACCATTCTCCACCCATACGTTGGTACCAATATCGCCACCGCCACAAGGCATAGATTCGGATGAGTTTTTGCTCTGAGAAGTCCAAACCACGTTGTATTGGTTTATATCAAAGGGTTTTGTCTCAGCGGAAATTTGACCATTGACTAATACTAAGATTAGAATTGCTTTTTTTAAAAACTTCATTTTATTAGTAGTTGAAATTATTTATTGATATATTAAACATTTATATTCAAATATCATGCACTTATTTTTCTGTTAAAGTTTTAAATCCCGTAGGGATTGCCTATGCATAACCCCCAAATTTATTTGGGGGAAAAATAGAAAGAGTAAATTGAACTCCAGAGGAGTTCTCCAGCACACGCAAATATCAGATAATCAAAGGGGAAACTCCTCTGGAGTTGAGTTAACAACACTCTTACATCCCCCAAATAAATTTGGGGGTTATGCACAGGTAACTTCTCTGGAGTTTTTTCAGCAGCCCTAATTATTCATTACTTATAAGTTATTTCCAGTTACTATAATTTTATTTTTGCCCACTAGACTTTTGTCTTTGATTAAAAAACGAAGTCTACGCAAGCCATTTTCCCATTTAATTATGTCAGTGCCCATATCAACAGGTTCGATAGTAGCTTCCACTTTTTGTGGATTATATTGCAACTGAACACTAACATCATTTCCTGAAACAGTAATTACACCTTTTTTATCGATGGTTGCATTCAGGTTGGTAAGTAGATTAATAGTAGAATTACCATTATTTTCGTCCAACTGATATGTATCTTCTATGTTAAACTGCTTCCCTTTTTGAATGGTGTAGGTACGTGTCCAACTCTTTACTTTTGCTTCCGGCAAATAAGCTTTTGCAATATCAACTGAAAAAGAAACAGCAGTTTTAGAATCAGAAAACTGACAGTTGCTCGCCACAAATTCTTTACCATCTTTCTGATCCTGACCATTGATGGTTACCAGATTATGATAGCCCGACTGCATACTCCAAATGGTATAACGATCTTTGCTGAATGTTTTTACAGTATATCCTCCTACTCCTGCATCTACAAATATAGGCTTTTTATTGTAATAGAGCATAAAACTGCCCACATCATTGTGTCCATGAGGTGCAGCATTGTAGCCTCCTTTTGCAGCAAAACAAAAACCTGTATCCGAATTATCTTTTGCCCCGGCAATTTGAGTCCCCGATAGCCAGAACGAAGGCATACGTGGTTCTTCGGCATTTTTTCCGGCAAGCTTATCGTAATCGAACAGCCCGCTGGCTAATTTTTCAATACCATAAACACCGCCCCAAATACGGTCTGCCCAACCATTTCTTTTGACCAAGTATTGTCCAAATTGTTTTAAGACAGGGTCGTTGGTTTTATCGCCAAAATGATACACCACGAATGGACTGGGTGACTGAGTAGGACCAGCATCTGAAAAATTCATAAAATAGGGATAAAACAAACAAGCTTTGTAAATATATGCTCCAATGTTTTTCACCTTTTGGTTATCAAAAATAGTGACTTGGCCATTGGTAGCTCGCGAGAGCAAATCGAGGTATTCGTACATTTTACCACCAGCGTGGTTCCAATATCCTGGGCCTTCTTCGCAAGCGCCATCCTCATCGGTAGAATTTATAAAATTATCGGAAGTTTTAAGGGTTCGATATACTCCTTGTACCTTTTTTATGCTGTCTTTTTCCATTAACAGAATACAATTCAGCATATTGTAATTAATCCAGATATTCCAGTTATTTACTTTTTGACCACTCAAACCCATCCACGAATAGTCCCGACTCATATAAGGTTTCAATACATTTTTTTTTATAGTAAATTCTATTCGTTTCGCAATAAGCGGATTGATTTTATCAAATTCGGGTTTGAAAAAATAATAACACCACGAAAGCATGTTTCCAATTTCTGCCACACTCAAATCAACAATTGGTTCTTCAACATCTGGGAGACCAATTCCGACTTTTTGAGCAGAAAGATGTGAAGTCCCCGACCAAGAGGTCATTTCGCAAACAGAAAAAACGCCATCGACAATTTTGTCAATAAATCGTCCTTTGCCTTCTACTAATTCGGCCATCATCAGGTTCTTGAGTGCCGTAAACTTTTCGCCGTTAAAGCCATCGGCCAAACTTCGATTTCCTGTTCGCACAGTTTCGAGATAATAGGTTGCAGGCGTAGTTTTGAAAGTAAAATCGAGTAATTTCTCTCCTTTTTCTAAAATAAGCGAACGGTATTTTGCACCTACCCTGTTCCACGCTTCACGATTTTGATAATCGGGAACTTGAATCCATGAATGGTCGGCCACTAAACACTTCGACAATTCGACATCATTGGCACATTTTTGTTGCAAGAGGTTTTGGTTCAACTGCCCATTTGCCTGAAAGGCAAATGCAATTGAAAGAGAGAGGAATAATATGATTTTTGGCAATGTCATTTGGTATTAATTAAGGTACAAATATCGTTATAAGTTTTTATATCTTAGTAAAGCTAAAAAAGGGAGGGATAGTCCTAAAACAATTCCCTTCCCTTAATTAATCATCTTTATTAACCTATAAAACTATAACTTGAGAAATTGATTTACCAGCCACTGAAGCACGAACTAAGTATGCGCCAGCTGTCATTGGAATAATTTGATTTTTTGAAACAAGTTGGTTTTTCAACAACATTCCAGTAGTAGAATAAATTTGCAGCGTTCCGTCTAATTTTGATACAATGCCTTTTGCTGAGCCAAATACCAATTTTGTATCGTTTGCAATCTTCGACAGACCTGTTCCTAAATCAACAACCTTCACATTTTGAACCACTTCGGCGGCAGCAGCATAATAAGAATTTGTAAGCTGTTTGGCTGTAATTGTTGTTTCGCCTGCACCTACCACTGTCAATACATTGCCGGCAACTGAAACAACAGCCTCATTGCTCGAAACATAAGTAACGTCAGTTGCAGCTGGTGTAGATGCTGAAGTAGCAGTTGAAGTAGCAGTAAGTGTTACTTGCGTATCCGAAGATTTTAAGCCAGTAAGGTCTTGATTCCAAGTGATTACCGGTTTTAGCTGTACAGCAATGCTACGAATAGTTGATTTCCGTCTGTTACGTGAATCTATAAGCCCTGCCATTCGAAGACGGATGTAACGAGCAGCAGGATCATTAATTGCGATTGCGTAATCTGTTTTGACTGTAGGATTTTGAGGAGCTACCAATTGAATGTCCTGCAAACTAGTCCAGGTTGTCAAGTCGGCTGATTTTTCAACATAAATAAATGGATTGCCCTCCACATTGCCAACTACACCTCCATTTTCTATCTGAAACTTCACCAAATCTGCTGCCGAATTAAATGCAAGATAGATAGCTTGTCCATTGGTATGAAGTTGAGGAGTACCACCACCGGTATTTACAACTTCGCCACAATGAGCAAAACCTGAAGTTTGCTGGGAGTTAGCTACTATATACGGCACAGAAGTTGGAACTAATTTATGAATAAAAATATTAACACCCCTGTATCTATAATCGGCAGGAAGTGTCGCAGTTTTTCCTATATAAACAAAGGCATAGTTGGTTTTAGAAAAAACCCAACCACTAAGTGGTTGAATAGAATTTGTATAATTTGTTGGCACAGGGGCAGCAGGTGTTGGTGATGTAATCAAAGAGTATCCACCGCTTATAGTAAATGCCATATCCGTAATATTGGACACGTCCACTGTTGGGGCAGCAATGGCAGACACCCAACCTCCTGCAGCAGTTTCTAAAGTACTATTGCTTGCACCAACCGAGAATTGCGCAAAAGTGGCTTTTGCAAGACAACCCGTAAAATTTAAGTCCGTAACATTTTGTCCAAAAGACAAGTTGCAGCTTACTGCAAGAACGAGTGATAGTAAAATCTTTTTCATTTTGTTTAATTATTAATTGTTTATATTTAAATTGTTATTGTCTGAAATATTTTCAGGCTACACTTTATCGTGTAGCCTGAAAATGTATTATAATACTACTTTTTGAGCGAAATTCATTCCATTAACAGCTGCACAAACCACATAAACTCCTGCAGGCATAGCAATTAACTGATTTCTATTTACATTGGTGCTTTTTACTAACATTCCGGTTACAGAATATATATTCAACTTGCCTTCCATTTTCGACACAATACCCATTGATGTTGCATAAACGAGTTTGGCATCTTCCTTTACATATTTAACGCCTGTAGGATCTGTAACTACAACGGTTTTTACCACATCATTGGCTGCTGCATAATTGGCATTTGCTGCTTGTTTGGCTGTGATAGTGGTGGTACCAGCGCCTGTGATAAACAGCAAATTACCAGCTAAAGTAACTACATTCGCATCGCCTGAGGTATAGGTAATATCAGATCCAGCAGGAGTAGATAATGAACTGACTGTGGATGAAGCATCTAAAGTAATACCTTCGTCGGTTGTTTTCAAAGCACTAAAATCCTGGTTCCATGTAATTTCCGGTTTAGTCAGTACAGCCATACTGCGGATATTTATTTTACGAGAACTACGGCCATTGTAAAGTCCAGCAATGCGTAAACGGACATAACGGGCAGCCGGATCATTTACAGGAATTGAATAGTATGTTTTGATTGTAGGATTTTGTGGCGTTAGTAACGGAATTGTTTGCATATTACTCCAAGTAATTAAATCTGCCGATTTCTCAACATAGATTTTAGAAGTGTCATTTGGCTCCTTCACTGCATCTATTGTACCTGCCACTTCTGTTTGAAACTTCACTATATCGGCAGCAGAGGTAAATGCAAAATAGATTGCTTGTCCATTAGAGTGAAGCTGAGGATTAGTTCCTGCATTAACAATCTCAGTACACTGCGCATAACCCGGTTGTACACCCGGATAAGTTGTAGGGATAACAATAGGTAGTGGAGCAGGAATCAGTTTGTGAATAAAAATGTTGACTCCTCTGTATCTATCTCCTGCAGCATTCCCGGCATAAATAGTAGTATAGTTTGTAGGAGAAAACGCCCAGCCCGAAAGAGGTTGTTCAGACCCAGTGTAGTTTGTCGGAGTAGTGGTTGTACTAATCGGAGCACCAGTCGTTGACTGTGCTGTGACTAATGTTGATCCATTAGTTATTGTCAATGCCAAATCTGTAATGTTGGCAACATCAACGGTTGGTGCAGCAATAGCTGACACCCAGCCACCTCCTGCAGTTGCAATCGTGTTATTGCTTGCACCAAGAGAGAATTGAAAAAAAGTGGTTTTTGCAAGACAGCCCGTAAAATTTAAGTCTGTAACGTTTTGTCCGAAGGACAAGCTGCAGAATACTGCAAGAACGGAAGTTGTAATTAATTTTTTCATGACTTTGTTTTTTTAGTGAATTATTATATTTAAAATTGATTATTTTGAACGTCTTGTTTTTAATTCTTTATATCTCAATAAAGCTTCTACAAAATAGTAATCGCCGTAAGTAAGTGGTACATCTACTTCGCTATTGTTTGGAAGAAAACCAACTCCATGTTTGAGAATAAAACCTCCAATTTCATTTTTATCAGCCAAATAAGCCGTGCTACAGAGTGCTCTGATTTGTTTTTCGGCAACGCCCAGATATTTTTTCGATTTAGCAGCAGGCACAAATTGGCTCAACTCAATGAGTGCCGAGCAAATAACTGCTCCGGCAGAAGCATCACGCAAAGCATTGGGGATTTTCGGGTCATCAAAATCCCAGTAGGGAATCATATCCTTAGGCATTTGTGGATGATTAATGAGGTATTCGGCCACCTTAACTGCCTGGTTAAGATACCTTTTTTCTTTGGTCATTCGATACATCATGCTGTAGCCATATATTGCCCACGATTGTCCGCGACTCCATTCGCTTTGGTCGTTCAATCCTTGCCATGTTTGCTTTGCATTAGGTTGTCCGGTAGAAGTGTCGTACGAAACTACGTGGTAGCAACTCATATCAGGCCGAAAGTGGTTTTTCAAGGTGCCATCTGCATGTTTTATAGCTATTTTATAAAAAGAGCTATCGCCCGACAATTGGGTGGCAGCACACAATAACTCCAGATTCATCATGTTATCAATAATCACGGGATAAGACCATTGTGGTTTATCGTCCCACGATTTTATCTGACCAACAGTAGGGTTAAAGCGTGTTGAAAGCGATTTAGCCGCCTGAATAATTATTTCTTTGTATTCCTTTTTTGGACTCAAACGCAACGCATTACCAAAAGGACAAAATATCATAAATCCCACATCGTGATTGTCAGTAGTATATTTCTGTCCTTCGGCTCTGGCACTGAATTGTTCGGCCAATGCTTTTATATTTTTGTCTTTGGAAGCTTCATAAATGTACCACAGAGTGCCCGGAAAAAAGCCACTTGTCCACCACGCTGCATCAGCCATTACCACACTATCCTTTTGGAATGTTTTGGGTAGTTTATTTGGGTATTTCGCTGCGGTTTTTGCTAATTGCGTGTATTGTAATACCGTTTTTTTTAATGTCTTATCAACAATACTAACCGTGGTTTCGGCAAATATATTTAACGACAAAAACAGGACTGCAAATCCAAATAATAATTTTCTCATAAAAACAACTTTTTCTTTATTATACTGATTAATAGTTACTTCTTTACAATTTTGTGAACCTTTGAACCATTTTTATCTTGAATTTTCAGAAAATAAACTCCTTTAGCCAACTCGCTTGTATTGAACTCATAATTATTCGAAGTCATCAATTCATTCATCAATTGACGACCATTAACATCCAACAAATTAAGGGTCAAAGGATAATTGCTGTTTGTTGATGTAATTTTCAGTTGGTCTGCTACCGGATTGGGGAAAACAGAAACTTTATTTGTTGTGACATCTTCCACTGCAGAATAATCCAAGTTTCGCAGCTTGATTTTATAAGTTGCGCCATTCTTGCAAATTTGCGATATGGTAGCTGTACCAGCTAGTTTCGTAAAAGTTAGTGCTGAATTACCTTCAACCAACTGATAATTACCACGAAGTGTGATACTAAGTGTAACATTTGTAGTCTTGCCGCCTGTTGGTCTATTCAAGTCAGGATCAGAAAGCGACAAGTCTATAGTGCCATCTGTGTTTTCTTTTAGAATACCCACAAAAGGACGAACTGTAGAAGCAATAATACCTGTTGTAAATGTAGCATTGGCTACAAAAGCAGAGTACGAAGTAACTCCTAGTTGATTATGGCACACAATGTGCGCATTGTTATCTTGCTGAACAATTTCGATAGGCGAATTCGCTCCGGCCAACAAATCTGTTTTGCTCTGATTGCCACCCAAAACAGTAATGTATCGATACCCTTTGTTAGCTGGCGCAATACCATGGTTGATATAAGCCAAATCGTAATTACCCGAAGGAACAGTTTCGTTATATGCACCCTTCGTTGTTTGTGTCTGACGACGAATTTCCAACGAACCACCACCATAAGGATAAACAATATAGGTGTTTCCCCAGCAATTTTTAAGGACTGTATTGGTAGCACCTGTTAATGAAGTAGTTCCTGTACTTGACCAGTTAGCACCATTGATTTGTGGCGAAGTGCCGTTTTGCAAATCCTGAAATAAAGTTGTTTCAACATTATAGGTTGCATCCGTACAATTCACATTGGTACCCAAACTCACCAAGGTATTAGCAAAAAGAAAATTCGATTTATAGGCTTTAAATGATTTATCGTTTGCATTGTCGTGCAATCTATTGGAAAACATACTCACGCTGTCATTCAACACAGTACCTCCCAGAAAATAATCGTCGGAATAATTACGTTCTTTATCGCCTCGGGTTGCATTGAAACAAAGTACATCAGTAGGCAGGTATTTTGCTGTGGTTCCGGGAAAACGCGCCCAATCCCAACTATTGTATATGGTACAGCTATTCAGGTTGCTTTTTTCGTTCCAAATCTGAATATGGTCATTACTCAAATATCTGCCATAATAATTAGAGGGAGATATAAATTCATAATCAACAATATATTTACTGAATCCTTTAATGGCAACCAACCAGCCGTTGTAGCGCGAAAGCAGCATCCCCGAAAATGGAAGAAAATCGCTTGTTTGTGGTTCTGAAGCAGCTGGAGTTGAAAGGGCATTTACATCAAGCATTGTTTCCAAAGCACCAATAGAATTCATGTGGGTAATACGAGTAGTAAAGCTAGTTACATAATTGGCTATTACATTGCTATTATTGAGTTGGCACATTCTTTTTGCCAAAGCCACCATTTCGGTATCTTCGGGTTTTGCCATTGCTAAATAGGCATAAGCTCCTACCATGGATGCCATGCCAGCTCCCGAACTTGGAAAACGACCACCAGTAGATGTGGGAAAACCTAAATTACTAGAGTGTAGATTCCACTTTTTCAACACCATTTTCAGGTTGTTGTAGGTTTGCTCCGACAAAGCAAAAGGTGTATCGCGGAAAAGATAATAGTAAAGTGCCCCCTGATATAATCCTTGAGAAGCATACTCAGAGTTATATGTAAAATCGTGGTGATATGCACTACCGTCGGGTTTAATCATATCACCGGAATCTTCAGTTACCAACAAGGCATTATTGATATAATTCTGAAATGCTTTAACCGCTTGTAATTGTTTTGCTGGATCATTTTCCATCAATACATACGCTAAAATTCCGACTGTGGTAGCTCTGATATTATCTGTATTTTCGCCCAAACGCTGATTTGTTTGAAACAATTTACCACACGAAGCCATCCAATAAAGCGTTTTCAATTTTTCTTCGTAACCCGTATTTCCAAGTGCCGCCAATTCTTTACGCATTAAAAAAAGCGAATGACAATAACCCTCAAAACGCAGTGTTTCGAAACGCACACAGCCCATTGAACTTCCGGCTGCCCAGCCCTGATCTGCATAATAATCAAAAAGATCCAATGCTTTTTGTTTGCTTGAGGTATTGCCTTTCAACCGAAAATCGAGGCTAACACCCATAATTCCATCCTGATTGATATCTGTAAACTTAGGACTAAAGCCGCCGTTGTCGTTAAACAAACCCATTCCACTCACTGTTCCATCGGCCTGTCTGACAATTTGGTATTTTTCAAAGTTCGATTTACAGCTATTCATATAGCTGCTTACAGCACTCATTTTTTGAATCATTTGTGCATTTTGTACATATTTACCACTTCCTAGCAAGAAATTTTCCCAACGCTGAGCTATTAAATTTATGGCGGATTGCTCGGCAGCAGTAGGTAGTACTGTTGCGACTGGTCGGGTAGTTTTATAAATTCCAACAATGTCGCTTATTGACGAGCTTTGTTTACAAGCACTCATGTGAAGGTCGTTCATTCGTTCCCAAGTAACTAAGCTCGAGAAACTGACACAATCAATAAATAGTGTTCCCGAATTAGTTGCAGAGGTGGATTTCATTTCTACCATATCAGGATTATTGGCCAAAGCAATTCCACCATCGCCACTGAAATTGTACCAAAATGCCCGCCAGCCTTTGAAATTAATATCATAATCGAACGATTTAATCACCACGCCATTTTTATATAGGTTGAATCGGATTGGAGTTGTCGAAGGCGTTTCGTTGTAAATCCAATAACACATACCGGGTGCTTTATCAATTCCAACCGGCTTGGTTACACGTAGTGAAGAACCTGCAGACCAGTTCCACTTGAGCGAATTATTCAAATGTTTGTAATGGACATCCGATTGCTCTATTGAACCACCTAGATAAGCTGCCCATTCAGAAGGCATGGTTTCAAAAGTATAAGGATTTCCTTCGGTAGGGTATGGAGTAACTTGTGCACTGCGTAAATTGATGCGTCTAATGCCTCGAGAATCTTCGAGGTTGGCAATGCGTATTCTGAGGTAGCGGAAACTAAGGTCAGGAATGTCAGAAATATAATCGATTTTACGCCCATCGTTATATAAAGCCAATGTATCAATACCAGTCCAAGCATCTAAATCGGAAGAACCTTCCACATAGATTTTTCCGTTGCTTGTGCTGATGGAGCCACTGTGTTCCAACTGGAATTTCAACTGGAATGCAGGTTGGTTATAAGCAAAATAGACTGCACTATTATTAGTATGAAGTTGTACAGTATAGGTTGTAGTTCCGGTTGGTTCAGCCACAAAGGAATATCCGGGTTGTGTAATTCCCGGATTTGCGACAACTATTGGAAGATTAGTTGGCACAAGTTGATTAATCGTGAGTAATGTTTTTCTCCATTTTGCCACAGCAACATTTGTTGATTTCAAAAACATTTGGGAATAAAGCATCTGCGGAGTGCTAAAATCGGTAGGCATTACAATTGGGTCTACTAATTTTCCATATTCTGAGCTGTTGCTCTCGAAAGTTATCTGAGCAACGATATTGCCAACGGTAACAGTGGGATCTGCCAACGCCCAACAATTGCCTTGGGTTGCGGTGGCTTTATCAGAACCGACACTACTAAATTGTACCATTAAACTTCCCATATTTCCTGGAAATGAGATAATGTTTAAACGTTGAGCCCCAAGCAAAAACGTAAAACAGAGGAAAAGGAGTAGTAATAGTTTTTTCACAGAGATTTTTTTGTAGATTATGAGAACAAAATTAGTGTATTATAAACGATTCGATGTTTATTTTTTTCGTATAAAAGATGTATGTATTATATTGATACGAATTGGTGATATAATGTGTATAAAAAAGACACATCATCTGTGAAAAGGATTTTATTGGGGAGTTTAATGTATTGGAAGCACATGACGCATTTATTCATCGGAGAATAACCTCCGAAAGGCATATATTTTTTGAACATTTGCGTTCGTGTTTGCAATATGTAAAAAAGAAACACAATTACTCAATCAAATAAAGTAATTGTGTTTCTTGAAACTATTATTGGGTAATTATTTCTAAACTAGAATACAACGAATGTGTATCAAGTAGTGTTGAAGATTAGGTTTGTGGAGAAAAAATTCCATCAACTCGATGGAGAAATAATTGATGGAAATTGTTTTTATCGAGAGTTTTTATTTCGAAGTACTTTCAATATCGGTTCTGAACGGTGAAGCCGGCAAGCCATCGCGGTTAAACAGATTAACGTGTGGTACATTTGCCCAACCCATTCTGACAGCCACGGGGTTTTGAACTTTATCGGACGAAACAATGATTTTGTTGCCTTTAATAATGGCGTTGGCAGGTACAAATTTTTTGTCGGCACCCGCTATCACAAAATCATTCAACTTATCGCCTTTCACTATCAATCCTTTGTTTACAAAGTCGAAGCTTAGCTCTATGGTGTTGCCTTTTACCTCCATCGATTTGTAAATCGGACCGGAGTAAGCTACTTTTTGTTTGTAAGCCAATGCCCGTGCAGCCAATGCAAGGCGTTCACCTACCGGTTTTTTGTCTGCCGGGTGAATATCTGCCGAATCGCCGTAATCAACAATGACCGTCATGGCCGTATTTGGTGTTTTTTGCCACGAGATGAGTTGAGATTCTCTGATTTCAGGCCTCATGTCCATGTATGGTGCAACCTGAACAAACAAGAACGGAAATTCTCCGCTGTTCCACGATGTGCGCCAGTCATTTATCATTGTCGGAAATAGGGTTTGATATTGTTTGGTATTGCTTTGGTTGGATTCGCCCTGATACCAGATTACGCCTTTAATGGCATAGGGAATCAGCGGAGCAATCATGCCATTAAAGAGCCCACCGCAATCGCCATATTTATTCGGGTCGATAGGTGCTGCAGGTTTCTTCGGCAAGATTTTTTGAGCTATGCGGGCAGCGGCAGTGTCCAATTTCCATTTAGTCAGGAGCGAATCTTCGTTGAACTTATATTTTGCCAATGCAGCCGGAAAATCGAGTATCGATTGATCGTATTTCTCAACAATGGATTTCAATTCGGGATTGTTCTCCATGGCTGCACGACTTGTCCATTTCTCAGCCTGAGTACCACCTGCCGACGAAAATAGCAAACCTATAGGCACTTTTAACTGTTGAGTGAGCGAACGGGCAAAAAAGTAACCTACAGCCGAAAACCATTTTACGCTGGTTGTATCACACACCACCCATTTACTTTTTACATCTTCCACTTTAGTTTCAGAAGGATTTCTCCGAACGTAATAATGTCGGATATGCGGGTAGTTTTTAGCATCCTGTGCTTCTGCCTGCCAGTTTAAAATTGGCTTCTGTGGAGGACGCAATCCAAGTTGACGTTCCATATTGCTCTGTCCGCTGCAAACCCAAACTTCACCCACCAAAATATTTTTGATAATAAGGGTATTGCTGCCGTAAATTTTCATCTCTTGAGGCGTGCTGTTTATTTTCAACGGATTGAGTTTGATCATCCATTTACCGTTTTGAGCTACAGTGGAAAGTGTTTGTTCCGCAAATTCAACCGTCACTTTTTCACCCTCATCGGCTCTGCCCCAAACAGGTACTGCTACACCATTTTGAAGAACCATATTGTCGCTAAACAACGAATTCGGTTTTACATCTGCTTTACCTGATAAATGCAGACTCATAAAAACCATCAAAAACCAATTGATTTTTTTCATCTTTTCACTTCTTTGTTTTGTATATAATTATTAGACATATTGAAATGCAAAATTGCGATGAGTTGATCATCACTAATTCGTGGTCAAACGAATAAAACAGACATCTTTTTCTCTCAGGTCCAAATCTTTAGTAAAAGTAATTGTGCCAGTATTGCCAATAATTTTTCAATAGCCACTCCATTATTTGTGTTCTTTATATGGTTTTCTTGTTGTTTTGTCAGCTGTTTTGGTGAACCTAAATCGTAACAAGCTGCATAAGCATCATTCACCCGATAAACGGTTATAATACAAAGACGGATTACTTTGTTACCTACTTTCTACCCGAGCACTAAAGTTTGGATCTATAAGTTGTTTTCAGTTTGCAATGGGTCGTTATAAAAAGACATATAATGCTGACTAATAACGATTTAAATATCACACTTAAACGTTTGTAGCTTTGCTCACAAAAAAGAGTAAACGCAAAGCCTCTAAGATTTAAATGCCTTATATTCAACAACAAGAGAAAGAACGCTAAGAAAAAAACTTTCAGTTTTTCTACCGCTTCTCGGCATATTCCATTTGCGTCTTTGTGACTTTGCATCTTAGCGCCTGTCTGCCGTCAGGCAGGTTCAAAAAAACATATTTTATAACGAACCATTGAGTTTGTATATCTTGCATTTAATCACGAATACTTGAAATGATATTTACAAATTTTAAAGTATACTTTCTACCTTTTGAAGTTGGAAATACAATTTGGTTATTATCTTTCTGAACGAAAGTCAAATTCTTTCCTTTCTCATCGACAATTGATTTTAATCGAATTGATGGATAGTACAACTTACAAGAGTCTCCTGATCCAGAGTAAATAATAGCATGTTGTGGTAAACCCCTTTTCCATTTCAAATCAACAGTAAAATTATTAGTTGCTCTCAACCCTTTGTAATTGCCATTTGGCCAGGCAGCAGGTAGAGCTGGGAGTATATAGATAAAACCCAGATTACTTTGTAACAACATTTCTGTTATCCCCGCGGTTATCCCAAAGTTCATGTCTATTTGAAAAGGAGGATGTGCCCCCAAAAGATTCTCATAAATGCCTCCTCCGGCCCCATCATAAGTCACTTTGGAAACATAAGACAGATTTTGTGCAGCCTTAATTAATTTGTAAGCATGGTCTCCATCAAGTAATCTTGCCCAGCATGCAATTTTCCAGGTTCTACTCCAACCTGTAGAAGCATCTCCCCTAGAAATCAGTGATGTTTTGGCAGCCTCAGCTATTAAACTATCCTGAAAATAAGAAATTTGGTTACCTGGATAAAGCCCGATCAGATGTGATAAATGTCTGTGTACATTACCTTTTACATCTTGTTGCACTTTCCACTCCCTGATTTGTCCCCACGAACCTATTTTCAATCCATTATCCAGATTTGAAAGTTTATCCGTTAACTGAGAAATGTAAGAAGTATCTACATTTAGTATTTTTGCAGCTTTTAGAGTTTGGGAGAAAAGCTCCCAAATCAATTGCTGCGCATAAGCAGTACCATTCTCCCAACCACCGTGTTCTGGTGACCATTCATTTGGTGCCTCCCATTTACCTGCAGCATCTTTTGTTAACCTGTCGAACCAAAAATCACAGGCACTTTTCATTACCGGGAAAGCTTTTTTCTTCAAAAAATCTTTATCAAGCGTATAGGCATAATGTTGCCAAAGATTCATGCAATACCATGCATTAGCCGGACGATTCCATCTCCAATCAGAATAAGCAAAAATATTGCTTTGGGTTTTCATCGTCCACCCCCTACAATTCATTGAATTTGCCATCTTTTGCCATGAACCGTCTACTTTTAACGCTTCATTTGCAATATAATCTGTATAAGGAAGCTGACATTCCGAAAGATTCGCATTCTCAGCTGGCCAATAGTTCATCTGAACATTTATATTGCTATGAATATCACATTGCCATGCTGGAGAATTGCTGTTATTCCAGATTCCTTGTAAATTACTGGGTAATTCTATCCCTCTTGAAGAACCAAGCATTAAATAACGTCCATACTGAAAACAAAGTATATCCAAATACGGATTGGCATTATATGAACGCACCAATTCATCAGTAGGGACATTAGGCAGTTGAGTATCTAAATCAAATTTTACACGACTGAATTTGGACTGATAATCCTTTAAGTGTGCTTCTTTCAATGCAGAATAACCTTTACTGGAAGCTTTGGTTATCCTTTCAGAGATTAAGTTATGTAATTCGGAAGCAGTTCCTGACAAATAAGAAGCAGTTTTTGGGTTATAATTGGTTGCACCCGTGAGTAGAATGGTCACGGCATCAGCATCTGATATCGTAATTTGATCCGAACTGAATGTGAGTGAACCACCTTCATTGCGTACAATTACTTGTGCTTCGTAGGAGATCAAATCTAATTTGCCACTTATAGTTATTAGATTCCTCTCAAAGGTTTTAATTCCGGTATGAGCATCGGTGAGGCGGATATTAAAAGATAGTTTTTTGCTTTTCCCGGGAGCTGTCATTCGCATTACTATTACACTGTCCGGATTACTTGCAAAATACTCTCGTAAATAGGCAATGTTTCCAGACTTATATGAAACCCTGCCAATGGCATCATCCAAACTCAACTCTCTTGAATAGTCAGAACTTGCAACATGAGTGGGAAAATCAAAATACAGATTACCGAAATTTTGATACGCACCACGTGAAGTAGTACTTCCAGTCCAAAGCGTTTTTTCGTTAAATTGAATTTCTTCGGTTTGCACACCACCAAAAAACATAGCACCCAGGCTACCATTACCAATTGGTAATGCAGATGTCATCCAGTTTATCGCTGGTTGTTTGTACCAAAGTTTAAGGGGCAGTTGTGTACTGAAGGACCTAAACAGGAATGGCTGGCTCAATAATAAGATAAAAATAGAAAAAAATGATATTTTATTATTCATGTTAT
This sequence comes from uncultured Bacteroidales bacterium, assembly GCA_903911085.1. Lineage (GTDB taxonomy): Bacteria > Bacteroidota > Bacteroidia > Bacteroidales > Paludibacteraceae > Paludibacter. The sequence goes on from CAIWCC010000010.1 coordinate 39,348, forward strand.
TTTTTTCATGACATATAACGATTATAAAAATATTCAATTGGGCAGTTACTTTACTTTTAATTAATAATGCGAATCAGTATTTAGCTATAGACATTAGATTTCAATACAAAAATATTTATTATCGAATGACAATATAGTCGAAGAATTGTGATGCTAAAATCAGGCTCTAAAAAAAACACTCAAAAAAAAATTCTCTTGAGTGTGTTTTTTAGAAGACAATTCTGCTTAGATGGCAGGCTTATCTATTACCTTAACAATTAATTCCTTGATAGTAGAATTTAATATACCAGTCAATCCAGTATTTGAACCAACAAAAGTTACTGTGTAATTACCCACTTTGGTATAAGTGTATTTATAATTTTCTATACCTTGCTGAATATCTTTTACATTCACACCAACATCAGGTGAAGTTTTGTCCAAATACAATACTTTAGAAATAGCCCACATTTCGTGCAAACGACCATCAGTGGCATTGAAAACTGAATCAACAGCACTAGCTGCAGGAAAAGTAGCAGTATTCACTGTAATAGTATTGCTATTTAATCTAAAGGCAGCATTTCCAGGGCCATTCAATTTCCATTTTGCATTTTCGGACATGGTAACAAACGACATTCCTGCAGCGGTGCAATCTGCAACAACCGTTGAAACATTACCATCGTTTTGATAATTCCGTATCAAAAAACTGGAAAATGTTGGATTTGAGTACCTAATGGCGGAATTAATAACCAATCTATAGGCGATAAAAACAGCTTGTCCGCTGCCATATTTCGATAAATCGATAGTTGGCATGGCTTTGGCTACAGCAGTATTCAAATATGCTTTCATATCGGGATGGGTTAGGGTATCCCACTTGGCAGCTTTAACATTAAGACTGTCATACACTCCTTTAAAATCTGTAGAGGCTAAAACATCTATAACATTTGATGCCGATACACGATTTGAATTATAGAGAAAATCCAATTTGGCAGTTCCGGCAGCGATTGTGCGATTACGGTTAGCATAAGCTTTACCGCCTTCGCCCGAAAAGAAAGTAAGTAAATCGGGCGTACCTGACAACTGAAACTCCAATGCTTCACCTTTATAAACTACCAAAGTGTCGTTTATAGTATTTACCACCTGATCAGGGTTAATAGTTACAGATAGCTCAGGTGCTACATCTGTTTTTTCGCAAGCGGTAAAAACAGCTGCAAAAAAGAATAATGGTATTATTATTTTGTTTTTCATTTTTTTCTTCTTTTTTTGAATTACCAATTAGGATTTTGTTTCACAAGCGGGTTCATTTGAATTTCGCTATACGGAATAGGCATTAAAAGCATGTGTGGCAACATGTTAAAATATAATCTATTTGCAAGATTAGGTCCACCGGATGTGGGTGCTAATGTTTTAAATGTATTACCAACTTCTGTGAATTTTTCAATCAAAATGCCCCAACGCATCAAATCGTAATAACGAGTTGGTTGTTCAAAACACAACTCTCTGGCTCTCTCTTGTTGTATAATAATTCTGAACTCTTCGGGTGTTGGTCGTTCAGGTTTATCGCTGTATCTAAAGGCTTTTGCCCGCACACGTACTGAGTCAACTCCTGCCAACGCCAAATCCGTAACACCATTTGTTTCAAATTCAGCTTCCGACAGCATCAACAATACATCCGAATATCGAAGAATTGGAAAGTTTGATCCGTTCCCGTTTTTATTTCTTGGCAATACAATTTCCCAATCACGGCGGAATTTACCTGCTGCACGTGAAAATGAATTGCTTCCATTTGCTGTATAAGCGGGATACGGCACTTTAACACCTGCTGCATTAATTGAATAATCACAGATATTCCAGGTATAACGTGCATCGTTTCTATCACTCTGATAATACTGCCACAGAGTAATGGTTACACTATACCAACTAAGATTGTAACCAGCTGCCTCATTACTTGAGTTCGGTGCTGCAGGCGATACATTGGCTGCCCAACCACTATACAAATACTTTGCAGCATCGGCATTGAAATCGACATCGAATAGAATTTCTTTGTTTACATGGTCGTAAGCATCGGCTGAAATATTTTTCCATATCTGTGTATAGTCAGGTGTAAGTTTGATATAATTACTAGCTTTATTACTTTCAACCAATGGAATCAAAATATCACGGGCTTTAGCAAAATACTCTGGCTTATTTAACATGCCAGCCATACTCAAATAGACTCTTGCCAATACACCGATAGCACCTTCTTTACAAATTCGAACAGGAGCACCTTTTTGTTTTTCGTAAGTATATAAATGCTGAGTAGCATATTCCATATCAGCGCAAACGGATTCAAAAACTTCCTGACGAGGCGATTTGGCCAAACTGGTGTTCAATGGCGAGTTAATAGGTTTCATACGTAAAGGAACATCACCCCAAAGCATTGCTAAATGATAATAATAGTATCCGCGCAGGAAACGGGCTTCTGCACGAAGTGCATTTTTCTTTTCATCGGGGACAGAAACCTTGTCAATATTATCCAAAAAGAAATTTGTATAATAGACACCCTGATACAAAGCATTCCATAAATTTGAGACTGCCGGAGTAAGCGAATTATATGTTTTTTCCATATAAGCATCACCACCTAATCGGGTATATGCAAGTTCATCGGTTACCGCACTAAAGCTTCCTTTTAATGGGTTGGCAAACAAACTGTTTAACTTTAAATAAGCACCGGCAATAGCCATATCGGCCTCTTTTTCGGTATTAAAATAATTCTCTGGCGATACAAAGTCGGTGGGAGTAACCTCCAGAAAGTCGCTGCAAGAACTAAGCATGAATGTTGCTAACATGACAAAGATTGATATATATATTGTTTTCATAAATCTGTATAATTTATTAGTTTTAAGTATTAGAATGCTGCATTTAAACCAAAAGTAAGCGTACTGGCACGTGGATAGGTACTAAAGTCGAACCCAGGCGTAAGTGCAGAGTTTATGGATGAAACTTCAGGGTCGAAGCCCGAATAATTTGTCCATGTAAATAAGTTCTGTGCAGCTGCATAGATTCTTAACCTACTCATTCCTATTTTCTTAACTAGTATTGAAGGAAAAGTATATCCCAGCGAAACAGTTTTTAGTTTAAGATAAGACCCATCTTCTACTGTACGAGTCGAAGCGTAAGCTCCTAACGATGGAGCTTCACCTCTGGTTACAGGAATTGTTGCATCCAGATTGTCAGGTCTCCACCTGTCAGCATAAGTTGCAAATTTATTATAGCCTCCGAATTCTATTCTGCTTGACTCAAAAACATAACGGTTACCGTTATATATATCATTGCCATAAGACCATTGAAAGAACACGTTCAAATCAATTCCTTTGTAACTGAATGTATTTGACAAACCACCGGTGTGTACCGGAAGAGGGTGTCCAATAATAGTCATATCACTGGTATTGATAATTCCATCTCCATTCAAGTCTTTGAATTTAATATGGCCGGGAGCTACCGCATTTGTTCTCGAAGGCGTATTACAAGGCACCTCATTTTTTAGAAGGTAGGCACCAGCGGGTGTTACATCAAAATCGCTGTATTGGTATAGTCCATCATATACATAACCAAGCATTTGTGCCATTGGCTCTCCAACAATAGCCGCATAGGCGGTTGGCGAAAAATTGCCTCCTGCAGAAGAAGCATAAGAATGTTGGTTTTCGGATAATTCCAACACTTTATTTCTATTAAAGGAGATATTAAAATTTGTACTCCATTCAAAATCTTTGGATTTAATATTAATTGTGTTTAAAGTAAATTCGAGTCCCTGATTCTGAACTTTACCAATATTTTTCATGGCTGACGTATAACCTGTTGATCCGGGCATTTTACTATTTAGCAACAAATCATACGTTGTTTTACGGTAAGCATCTACGGTAAAAACAATGCGTTGTTGGAACATACCAAAATCGACACCCAAATTGGTTTGTGCCGTATTTTCCCATTTCAAGGTTGTGTTCGATAAAGCAGTAGGAATTATGGCACTATAATCAACTCCATTATAATAATAAGTTCCATTCATTTGCGCCATTGAAGCAAAGTCTCCTACACGGTTGTTTCCAGTTACTCCCCAGCTTGCACGAAGTTTTAAATCGGAAATTACAGGTATTGCATTTTTGATAAATTTTTCTTCACTTGCACGCCAGGCCAACGAACCCGAAGGAAAATAACTCCATTTATTTAAGGTCGAGAATTTAGAAGAACCATCAGCACGATAAGACATAGTTAACAAATACCTTGATTTGTAGTCGTAATTGATACGTCCTAGAAACGAAGCCATTGTCCATGCACTGGAAGATGAACTGATAGATTGAGGAGTACCTAAGTCCAGACCACTTAAACCCAATGCTTCGAAAGGTAACTGGATTCCTCTTGAACCGAAATTAGCACTGTTTGCCCCCTGCATAGTAAAACCACCAATCACGTTAAATTTGTGTCCACTCTTCAACTTTTTATTATAAGTAAGAATATTTTCATTCAACCATGTATTTCCTTCATTAAAAAATATTTGTCCATTTACACGCTCAAATTTATAATCATTACCACCCTTTGTTCTTGAATTACTAAAATCGGAGTTTTTTTTCTCACTTTGATTAATACCTCCCGAAATACGTAGTTTCAACTCGGGCGTAAAATTCAATTCTAAATAACCATTAGCATTTAGGTTTTTAGAAAGGCGATCGTTAATTGCATTTTTTGCGTGAACAAAAGGGTTAAATCGCAAATCGGTAGTTGCATCATTGGGATCGCGGTCGGCATTAAAGATTTCATCACTACTTCCACTATTGGAAATGGGGCGATAACCCCAAACATCAGTCATTAAATATGTTGCAGTTGTATATCCGCTTTCGGAAGGGACAATACCATACGTTTTTACTTGCGAATAACCAATATTAATACCCGTAGATATTAAATTGTTAATTTTCTGGTCGAGTACTACTTTTCCTTGCAAACGATTAAATCCCCCACATATTATAACACCTTCTTGATCCATTGAATTTAACGATACACTGAATCTTGTATTCTCTGAGCCTCCACGCATTGCTAAGTTATGGCTTTTCATAGGTGCTAATTGAAACAAAGCATCCTGGAAATCTACTCCTTTAACCCCGATATAATCTTCAAATGTTTTAAAAGTTGCATTTGGATCATTTGGTTTTAAATAGCGGGCTTTAGTTGTTGGTCCGTCAAACTCATTTGTCATGATAAGAAAATCATAAGGATTCATCAAATCCATACGTTTGGTAACCTGTTGTAAACCATAGCTTCCATCATAAGTTATTACAGGCTTGCCTACTTTTCCTTTTTTGGTAGTAATAAGAATAACGCCGTTTGCACCACGTGCTCCATAAATAGCTGTAGCCGATGCGTCCTTAAGAATTTCCATCGATTCAATATCTTCGGGAGGAGTGGAATTCAAATTGGCATTTTCGAGAGGAAATCCATCTATAACATATAATGGTGAATTATCTCCGGTTAAGGAGTTGGTTCCCCTAATTACAATATTTGCACCCACCCCTGGTTGTCCATCGCTAGATGTGACTGATACACCAGCAATGCGACCACCCAACGCATCGGTTATAGAAGCTACAGGAGCTTTCATTACATCCGACATATTCACTTTGGACATTGAACCAGTAACATCGCGTTTCGTAGACATACCATAACCTACTACAACTACTTCATCTAAGCCTTGAGCATTAGCTTCCAGCACAATAAATAATGGTTTACCCTCTGTTTTAACCGTTTCTGAATTCATTCCCAGATAACTAATTTCTAATGTGCTGTTTTTTGGAGCAGACAATGAAAACTTTCCGTTAAAATCAGTAATCGTTCCTTTTGAAGTCCCTTTTAATTTAATGGTTGCTCCAATAATTGGTTCGTTCATTTTGTCAACAACAGTTCCCACTACAGTTGGTTGCTGCGAAAAAGATTGTTGTACGCTACTAAACAAAATTAGTAGCACCACAAAAAAACGAGGAATCTGCATTCTTTTCATTTTGTGAGTTTTTTTCATTTTTTATTTTTTTTTGATTGTATATATTTACTGTTTGCAAAAATACTATAGACTAATTATTAGGATATGAAGAATTTATATTTATAGGTGTTATTTCCTCTCAAATACGAATATGATATATGAAATGTATGAACAAAACACATTCTAATTACCTTCTATTTAATCTTCAATATCTCCTCGCCTAAATTTACTAATCGCACAGGGCCAACTAAACCCGCAGGTTGAAGTGGACTATTATTGCGGTAGTAATACCAAATAGTGAAAGTTTTTCGGCCTTCCGATGGGCGGGCTTCGTTTTTAAGAAACCAGTCTGGATACGATTTCATAGCTCTTCCTCTTTCTGAGCCTCTGTCTGAACCCCAATCAAAATCGGCGGACTCTTTCTCATCGCCTATTAGTCGGTTAGCCCAATTGTTGGTAACAGCTATTTCTATGGTATTGTTACCCGATTTTAGTGCATCGGTAATATCCACTTTGAACGGAGGATACCACAATGTTCCTTTATCAGAATTATTGATTTTTACTTGAGCAAGGTCGTTCATTTCACCCAAATCGAGAACGATACGTTTGCCTGTAGCTATCTCTTTAGCATTTATTTTCACTATTTTCTTATAGGTAGCAGTACCTGCAAAATACATAACTTCTTTATCGGTCGACTTGCTAAAATCAATTAGCTTAGTAAAAGAACGTTTAAAAGTAGCACCCAATTTTGGCACAAAAGTTACGTCCCAATTTCCGTCTGAAATATCTTTGCTCTCTTTTGGCTTAATTGATACCGATTTCTGAATGCCAGATGCGTAAGTTACCTTGGCATTTATTGTATCGGCTGATTGTAACGCTGCAACACCATTCGAATTTGTAGTTACGCTCCAATCGTTTTTTAATCCTTCAACTTTAACGTCAACTAAATGATCTGTTGACTCAATTAGTTTTTGAAAAATAACAAAAGCTGATTGCTGTCCTTTGAGTTTTAAATTTACGGTTGTTCGTCCATCTTTGTCACTCCATACGGCTGCTTTTTGCATTGTTCCATCTTCGGCATTCCAAATCTCGGGCTGTTTACCCGAAACGCGAAACGACACAGAGAAACTTTGAGCGGTACTATCCATATTGGCTACAAAGTAAATGTCTTTATCGTTTCCATTTCTATGAGTTAGTCTGATTTCATCTGCTTTTGTTGCCCTACTAACGATGTAATCGGGTGTGATATTAAATTTCTTTTTTGCCTCTTCAACATCTGACAATATAGTTCCATTTCCATATTTTGATGTTGAACCTTTACCCCATACCTCTTCGGATATTGCTTTGAGTTCTTCATCGCATGACGGATAATTTGCTAAACTTGGTGATTTTTTTGGTTTTGGCGAAACAACGGTAGCACCATTGGCTACTAATTCTTTAATTTTGCGGGCAACTTCCGGAAGCATTGTGCTGTTTGAAAATAGGATAAAAGGATAACTACGACCCGATGGCAATACTACACGACCCTCCTTTACAATTATTTTACTCTCCAGAAAATCAGTCACCGAAAGCACGTCTGCGTTGCCTTTCAAATTTTCGACACAGAGATAATCAGAAACACGCTCCCCGTATTGTAACAGTACCTGACAACGAGTAATATAATCGAAATATGCTTTCCCTGATTGTGCCCAGGTTTGATAACGGCTAAAATGAGTTCCCCACCAACCCATTCCCATTCCTGGTTGATATTTATCATCAAATGGTTGATGCACCCAATGGTGAAGAATTAGCCGATTGACTCCACTCGAAAATGCACCATCTGTAGATAGTTTCAGAAAAGCAGGATCTTCGGTATATTTACTTTTAGCTGGAGTACTTGTAAATGCTTCTGCACTAACTACTGTTTTTCCGGCAGCAGCTGCTGCTCCAGGAATATTGCTATTAATGAACCCTTTGCTGTGTGTCCAAAACTCGCCCATTGGTAAATCGGACATTGCAGTACCTTGCTGAGTATTAAAAGGACCTCCATAGGATTCCCATTGTAATGAAAGATTATTCTCATTCAACATTTTCTTCCCTATTTTAAATCCATTGTTCATGAATAGTTTGTTCACAACATCATTAAAATCCCATTCAAATCGTTTAGTTACTTCTTCACTCTCGAAAATTCTACGTTTTGTATTTTTCGAATCCTGCGTAATAGACTGCCCAAAAGTGAGCAACCAAGGTGTTGGATCATATCCTTTTAATTTTATAAAATCTTCCTTGAATTTTGGCGTCCATGTTTGATTACCAGCTTCATAACTATCAATAAGCATGTGTTTAAATGATTTTCCGAGGTAAGCACCCAAATGTTGTTTAACCGGATCAAGAACTTGATTCCAATGAAAAACAGACTGTTCTACACTCATCTTATCTGCTTCCAATGTTTTGCCAAGTACATCATCTGGAACAGGATGAGGAGAACGACCGGTAGAAGCGTGCCCCATTCTATAAACAATCCATTTCTCGCCTTTTGGTGCTTTCCAGTTCAAACCTTTTATTGAATCGAATTGTGCTGTAAGATTTAGAACATTAGCAATAGAATGCTTTGTTGTATCAGCTGGAATGGCAAGCACAAACACATCTTTATAAAATGAAAGAACACGACCAGTACCACCATAACCATTAAAGGGTTTAAATTTAGGCTTCGACAATACAATAGGATTTTTTTCATCACCTCCAACAACTGTGGTTTCGCTCCACACCAATTGTTGCATGCTTCGCTCCTCGTCTATCCACGGACCACCTGTGGTTGAATAACCTACCGAATTATGCAGCCCAATTTCCAACCCTAACCGTTGAGCTTCCGAGGCTGCGAATCGCAAAGCTTCCCAATATGCAGGACTACGATATGTTTGCTCCGGCCAAGGATTATTTAAAGTAGGTGCATGACTCTCTTGCACAGCCGAAGAAAGGTTAAAGATAGTTGCACCACCAATTCCCATGGTTTTCATTGCTTCAAGGTCTTTGGTTATGCCCGATTTAGAGAAGTTTGAACCCATCCAATGCCACCAAACATAGGGTCTGGTCGTAACGGGTGGATTTAAGAATAAAGATTCAAGTGTAGCCTGTTGGCTAAATGTAGAAAAAGACACCAGCAAAGCTAGTATGAAAAGATTTTTTCTCATGTTTTTTTTGAAGTAGTATTGATTAGTAAATTATTTTCTGAAATAGTTTCAATGCAAAAAATGAAAAATGATTAATGTAGAATACTAGGTCGTAAAAGTAAGATAAATATAATTTTAAACTGTGATAAACTTCTCCAAAATAAGTATTTCAAATATATCAATACAAAAAAGTGATAACAAATGTACAAATAAATCATACCAAAATGTATTTCTAATAAATTTGGAGATTGTATTAGTTTGTATTTTAATTACTTTTGCAATAAAAAAAGTGTTCAATTGTCAACCTCAATGAAATATTATGAACAAATTCAAATCAATAATTGTCGTATTTTTCGTTATCTTTTTTTTATCAAATACAAGAGCTCAAAACATCAGTTTCAAATATCTAGGCTTAAAAGAAGGACTATCGCAAATGTCTGTTGTTTCGATATGGAGCGACGAAATGGACGTTATGTGGTTTGCCACACGGCGGGGAATAAATTACTATGATGGAAATCGAATTTTACCGTTGACTATGACAACAACAGATGGTCGTGTGGAGCATTTCGACAGAGCACGTTTTATATGTGGCGATCGAAATGGGATTATCTATTTTGTCAGCGATGAGGAACTTGTTCAATACAATCGAAAATTCAATAAATTTAGCTCTCTAGGAAAAACCATTACCTCTTTAGCTCATCAACAAAACCAACTCTGGGCAGCAAGAAAACAAACAATCTTATATCTCGACAAACAAAGCAATTCTCTTAAACCATATGTTGATTTAAAAAATATTTCAAATTCCAATATAAGAACTATTCTCGAAAGCACAAACGGTCAATTATATATAGGAAGCGATGATGGATTTATTAATGTCGACAAGAAAAAAAATGGAAGAGTTATCATTCCAAATATTGCTGTTAATACTTTTTTTGAAGATAATAAACGAAATATTTGGATTGGGGCAAAGAGTGGATTATACAAAATGTCACCCGATAAGCAAATTTCGTATTATGCAAAGAAAGAAGGAGACTCAAATACTTTGTTATCAAATGATGTCAGAGCAATAACTCAGGACAAAGATGGATATATCTGGCTTGGTACAAATGCAGGTATTAATAAGCTTGACCCTGCCACACAAATATTTACGCCTTACACACCAAATGAAAATAACATTACATCGCTCAGCCATCCTTCCGTATACAGCATCTATTGCGATAAACAAGGAACAATTTGGATTGGTACATTTTATGGAGGTGTAAACTATTTTAATCTCCAAAACGAAATTTTCAAGTATCCATTTAACGATATTGCTAGATTCCGGAAGAGCTATGCAATTGATGTCATTTGCCCTATCAACTCTGAAGAAGTTTTTATTACATCTTCCACACTGGGTACTTTCAGATATAATACTCGAACCAACCAGTACAAGCCTATACCTTTTCCTTTGAAGAATTTACATTTACTTTCCTTTTTTCACGATACAAAGTCCAATCTTATTTATTGCGGAACAATTAGTAATGGAGTTATTATCTATGATGCAACACGAAATTATTTTTTACCACAGAATATTAACACTTCCAATACTTGCCTGCCTAGCAACAGTATTGTTGGGCTAACTTTTTCAGAAAACACTTTATATATTGCCACTCCCAAAGGTTATATTGTTTATAACACTATAAATAAGTCTTCAAGTCCAATGTTTTCTCAAATTTCCGACAGTACATCTGTTCCTTCCCGTATGATGACAGATGCTAAAGGAAGACTTTGGATGCTATTTCTTGGCCCTGAAGTAGTTTGTTATTATCCGAAAACGAAACAATCAAAAATACATCACGAATTACAAGCAACATACCCATTGGAACAATCCATTAGGACAAACACCATTTTCGAAGACAATAATCACCGGATATGGATTGCTACTTCGGGCAAGGGACTTTGCAAATACAATGAAAAAACCGCTAAATTTGAAGTCTTTGCCAATGAAAGTTCCGGACTGAATAGTAATTATTGTTTCGACATAAAACAAGGGATAAATGGCGATTTGGTAGCTTTCGAAAGTAACGGTATTACATTTATTGATGTCGAGAATAAAAAGTTTAGCCATCTGTTGGGCGAAAGATTTTTGTCCGATAAAATAATGAATGAAGGTTGTGGCTATTATGCTGATAATAATGGAAATATATTGGCAGGTACTATTCAAGGGTTTGTGGCTTTTAATCAAGAATTATTATCCAAAGACATTCCTCAATCCAATCTGTTTTTCTCTCAATTATTAGTAAATTCGGAAGAAGTATTGCCAAACGATGAAACTGGAATTCTGCAAGAATCTCTTCCTTATGTAAAATCACTTGAATTAAGCAGTAAAAACAAGAGCTTTGATATATTATATTCCATTACCAATTATCTGAAAATTGGTAACTTCAACACAGAATATATGCTCGAAGGTTTTGATAAACAATGGATTAAAACTAATTCAAACAGAATTCATTATACAAACTTAAGTTCAGGAGATTACAAATTGAAGGTCAGAATCCGAAACGAATCTGGCATTTGCAAAGAAATTACTTTACCTGTAAAAATATATCCCCCATTTTATGCATCAATATGGGCTATCATTTTATATTTAATACTGTCGGGTATTATTCTATTTTATACAATACGCTTTTTTAATTCCAGGCATTTATTAATGCTTTCTTTGGATTACGAACAGCGCGAGAAACTAAGAATTGAAGAACTTAATCAGGCCAAAGTAAGATTCTATATTAATGTTTCACATGAGTTCAGAACGCCTATTTCATTAATAATGGCACAAATAGAGCTTTTATTAAACAATCATCCCGATTTGAATATCCAAGTAAAAAAAGCTATTCAACGAATGTACAAAAATGCCGACAAGTTACAAAATCTGGTAACCGAAGTGTTGGATTTCAGAAAACAAGAATTGGGAAAAATGAAGTTGGCTCTATCAACGGTAAATGTAGTAGATTTACTAACTGACATTGTAGATTCATTTCAGGAAAGAGCAATAATTCAAAACCAAGAGATTAAATACATTTCCTCAGAAAAAGAAATATCACTTTTTATCGATAGAAATTTGTTTAGTAAAGCTATTTATAATCTGGTATCTAACGCATGTAAATTCACTCCGCAAGAAGGGATAATTACTGTTTCATGCGAACAATTTCAAAACAAAGTAACAATCACTATATCAGATAACGGCGTTGGAATTCCTATCGAGGATTTGCCAAATGTATTTGAGCGATTTTATCAGGCTTCAAATTCAACATCCGGAGAAGGCTCTGGCATTGGATTATCGTACGTTAAAGAAATTGTAGAACTACACGGAGGATTAATACAGGCAAAAAATAATGAGAATAACTCTGGATGTACTTTTACCATTGTGATGGATCAGAAAAAGAGTGCTGGCATCATGTTTAAAACCCAGAATGAAGAGAACGATTCATTTGTAAATATAAATTCATTCACCACAGATGAAACGCTTTATGATAATATTATTGTTGATGAAACAAGTGAACGAAATACAATTTTGATTGTTGAGGACAATAATGAAATGTTGAATCTGTTGACCGAAGTATTTACTCCAATATACAACGTACAAACCGCTAAGGATGGTTCAGAGGCACTTGATTTACTAAAAATGCTTCATCCTGATATAATTTTGAGTGATGTTATGATGTCAAAAGTGTCTGGTTTAGAGCTTTGTACACAAATAAAAAATAACTACGATACCTGCCACATACCTGTTGTGTTACTAACGGCGCAAAGTTTGGAAGCTAGTACCATTGAAGGTCTACAAACTGGTGCAGATGATTATATAACTAAACCTTTCAATGCAAGGATTTTGATTATGCGTTGCAACAACCTTGTAAATACCAGAAGAGTGTTGCAAGATAAATTTGCCAAACAAGCTGAGTTTTCACCCAAAATAATAGCTACCAACCCGAATGATATTATTTTTATGAATAAAGCTTATAAGGTTATTGAAGCTAATTTTGAAAATCAAAACTTTGACGTTGATATGTTTTGCAGCGAAATGGCAATGAGTCGTGTAAAACTTTATAGTAAAATGAAGGGAGTTTCAGGTTTAACACCTAAAGACTTTATTCAAAATGTAAAACTCAAAAAGGCAGCTGATTTGTTGATAAACAGACCTGATTTGCTTATTGCCGATATTACTTATAAATTAGGATTCAGCTCACCAAGATATTTCAGCAAAAGCTTCAAAGAATTATTTGGCATAATACCAACTGAATATCGTGAGAAAAACAAAGGACAATAGAGAGAAGGGATAACTGTTTAGTATTGAAATAAGTATGTAACTTAATTTTGAAGATAACTTTCACTATTATCCGATTAAATTAAATATTGATTTGGAAAACCCCTTCAAAGCCTCTTTAATGGTCATTGAATTGAGATTTCTAAAATAGACCTCCCCTCAAAATTGCAGGTTCAGTGTGAACTGCCCTGTATTTGGTGGTGAGTTTTGTTTTTTTTCAAAAGCTCTTTTAGTTCCTCTGAGCAATTCATACACATCCAACATGCTTATCAGATGTATTCTTACCATGGTTGCCACAATCGAGAATGCTTTTTTTGTGTCTGCCTTCTTTTGCAATACCGTCAATAATAGTTGTGCTATCAACGTACACCAAATTTGAGTGCGGATAGCTGTTTCATTCTCTCCATAAAAGTAATGCAGCTGGAAGTTCTGTTTCATTTTTTTGAAAAGCAGTTCAATTCCCCAACGTTTTTTGTACAAAAAGGCGACCTCTTCTGCTGGTATTTCCAAGTTATTGGTCAAGAACACATAATGACGGTTCTTTTCATCCTGATAGCAAACTCTTCGCAAAGTAACTCGATTACGTTTTTTGTTTTGTCGTTTACCCGATTCATCTTCCGGAACGTATTTCAATTCAATTATCTCATCTTTCAGTACCATATCCACATCCTTGACACGTTCATGCTTGCGTTTAGTTTCTACAACCTCGTATTTTGCATTCGATTTTTGTCTGGTTACAAAATAAACCTTATTGTTAGTCCATAGTGCAAACTGGTGATAATAATTGTAGGCTTTGTCGAACACAATCATAGTGTTTGTGGCTAAATCCAATGATTTTAAAAAGTTTTTGTCATGCACTTTGGCTTCCGTTATCTTGATAAACCGTCCAACTGACTGAACAGCGTCTATTAGCATGTGAACCTTTAAACCACCTTTCTTTTTGCCATCCCTTTTGGATTACGACCAACTCCTTTTAGTATATCACTAAAAAGCGTTATGGTCGTAGAATCTATCAAAAGAACCTCCTTAAATGTCAATCCAAAAGTTCGGCTGTCCGACTAAATTTATTTCTGTATTTTTGCCCATATAGTCTTTTATGTTTGTGGTAAAACAAAAGTACTATATCGATGGAAGTTATCCAAAAGTGGATGGCTTCCCTTTTGTTTTCAAATTAATCTATCTTTTTTTAATCGTTCAGCAGTGACATTATTTGTACAATCGGTATTACTTATTTTCAAATATAATCTTTTTTACAAAGTATTTTCAACTTTTTTTGGCTAAATAGAGTTCGTAGCAATATAAAATCCTCAAAGGTCAGCATATAACTGACTCTTTGAGGATTTTTCTTTCTACCAACTAAAAACTACAAACTAATTCACTATCTTCTTCACCCAATTTTTTCCACCAGCTTCAATTTGAACGGTATAAATTCCTTTTGCTGCCAGTTTTATTTCCAATGAATTATTGCTCACAGTTTTATTGGTAATCATTCGTCCAATAGCATCAAATACACGAACACTTGCTTTACCATCCAAATTCTCAATTGATAGTTGACAGTTGACAATTGACAGTTGAGGTGCATTTTCATTTGCGTTCGCATCAACAACACTGGATGTTGGAACACGTTGAGCAGTAATTGCAAAACGTGAATTGTTTGTACCAGCAGCAGCCGTGAAAGTATAATCCGACATCAACAAATCGGTTACAGTAGCAGGATTTGTGCTATTATCGATCAACAACAATTTGGACAAACTTGGTGCTAATGCTGCATCAGCATGAATAGTTGTTGAGCCAGCTGTTTGGGTATAAATTCCAAGCGGTAAATTCACCACATTGCTCATTGGAAGCCCATTGAAAGCATAATTTACGCCGTTCAAGCTTGTGTAAATTTGCGGTTTTGGAGTACCTGTTCCTATCCATTTTTCCAAATCTTGTCCAATTTGATAAGCCGTGGTTTGATTGTTGTCCATCAACAAATTGGTATTGTCAGAACCAGTGGCAGTATTAAAATAGATTCTTACCCTGTCCGACAATTCTGGTTCTACCACAGAACGTGCTAATTGTCGACCATTAGTTGCAAAACTGGCTTTGTTGGTTGCAATGGTAGCATCCACTTGTACAAAGTACGAAACAAAAGGATTCAGATTAGTTACTTCGCTTGGTTGTTTGGTAGTGTATGTCCTTACATTTCCACCATCGGAGAATACCATATAAGGTATATTTGTTGCACCTACGCCACCGGCATTAAACTTACTCAAGAACGGTTGACCAATCAAATTCCATCCTTTATGAACTTCGGCTACAGCTGTTCCACTTCCATAATAAGTTACATCAATTGTCTTATCTGCTTCGGCTGCAATGGTGGTGTTACTTATCATTGGAAAAGTCAAAGTTGGCGTACCGCTTGCTATACCAATTATATAACCACGTTTAGCATGAAGTATTGTGCGGTCGGCTTCAGTAGCAGCTTCTGTAATGTGCTTCCAATTGGAAGCAACACCAGTGGCACGTTGTGCGCCATCGTAATACTTTATATACCAGTCATTACCCAAAACAAAAGAAGCTGCGTTTGAAGTAATTTCGCTTATGGTTACATCGTAAGGAAATGATACAAAATACCATTGTGTATCGTCGAATGTGCGCACATACTTCAGTCTTCCGTTTACCTTAATCCCAGAACCACCTACTTTTACGCTTGATGTACTAAAACCATCATACAAATTGCCAGCAAATCCAGCTTTTAATGTTAGGTCATTTACTATCAACTGATTGCTAGTAGTAACTTCCACTTTCCCACCTGCATCAACAGTTAGGCTATTCACTTTGGGCGAAACATCTACCGTTAAAGTTCCAGTACTTGAAACGGTTAAATCAGTGCTTATATCAGTAGTTTCAGCTGAAAGATCTGTATTTCCTGGGGCTGCAATATTTACTGTATTTGAAGTAGGAGTGGTTATTGTAATTGTACCAGCTACGGCATTAAAGCTGTAATTAGTAGCTGATAAACCGGTAACTATTGGCGAAATAGTAACTCCCGAAGCTCCAGCAGCGGTTTCATTGGTATAAGTAGTGCTGTAAGTTACCAAACCACTTATTTCTCCCGAACCTTCACCATTTTCAAAACCAGTTGATTTATAAGTACCTGCAACAGTTATTATTGTAGCGGCTGTACCAGAAGCTACCGATTGATTATCAGCTGTAATGGTCAATACTTTAGCAGACACCGTACTCGACACCGTAGCCACATTTACTGAAGTGGCACTTGCACTTGATAAAACGATGTTTCCACTATAACTAGCCACGGCAGCTGTACCCAATAAACGCACATAAACCGGTGTAGAACTGATAGTTACTGCAGCTCCAACAGTAACTGTAGAACCATATCCCGAGCCAGAAGCCAATGAAACCTCATATCCTGACGGTGGAGTTACCAAAATACCAGCCGTCATATTAGCTCCCGAAACACTGAAAGAGGTAGGCGATGCAGAAGGAGTACCATAAGTTGTATTTACTGCCGAAAGTGTACCTGTAGTAGAAATAGTTGGAGTAGCAACAGCTGTAGCTTCTCCAATGCCAAAATCGCCAAAATCACTAACCCCAGTAGCTTGTGTACTAGTAGATGCTTTCGTTCCAACAGTAGGCAAAGTCCAAGCAGAGCTGGCATATTTTCCGACAATAAAGTTATTTGTGTTTGTACTTCCGTCAACATCTCCCGCCACAAACGTAAATGTTGGGCTGTAAGACGTTAAGCCAGTCAATGCATCAGGATTAGTGATGGTCCAGGTACGGTTTACGCTTTTTGCAGCATTAATGGCAGAAGTAGCTATCTGAGCATGGTCGCCGATTGCAGTACTTGCTTGTATAGAACCCGTACTGCCAGCAATAGTACCAGTCAAGGCTAGAGTTACAGGAGCGTAAATTGTGGCATCACCAATTTCAAAGGTCTTTGAAGTGGAACCTGCTGCAATGAGTTTCTTCAGATTTCCATAGATGTATGAAGTAGAGCTTGCGCCAGTAACACTTCCATCCGCTTCAACGGTTAAAGCATTTGAACCAGTGCTTATTTTGCCAGCAGTCAATACTAAATTCTTAACTGTCAATGGATAAGATGGTATAAATATATTTCCAGTAGAATTCATCTCTAAATTATCAATGGTTGTAGCATCTTTAAAGATTCTACCGGTTGCACTTAAAAAAGATGAACTAGGTGTTGATATTACAACCTTTGACCCAGCAATACTTGCATCAATACCAATTGTATAAACGTTATTGGCAGTTAAAGTACACGATCCTGCAGCGGAAGCACTTAAAGTTAATATTTTACCATTTAAAGTTAAGCCAGTATTTGACGTTGGTGCCGAACCCCAACTAAAGCGACTGACTTGTACATCTGTGCCTAATGTTACGATTCCTTGTTGAACAATTAACTGATAATATACGACAGAAGGATTAAAATAAGCCGTTAATCCACTCGATGTCCTAAAATTGTATTGTGCAGCTGTTGTTCCATCAAAACAATTTGTAACACTACTTCCTGTTAATGTAAAGCCACCGCCATTCCCCAAAGTAAAAGCTTTACCAGCTGTTGCAGGGTTGTGTATAATTTTTGAACTCGCACCAGAGAAAGTTAAATTGCTGATTACAGTTACAGCACCAGCATTAAATGTTACAGCGCAATTATTTACGTTCATATTAGTAGCGCTTAGTACAATAGTCGATATACCACCAATATTTAATGTAGCGCTAGAACCATTACCAAGCGTTACTGTATTTGCAGTTATATCTCCAGCAAGTGTGACTGCCGGGGTGAGCCCAGAAGTATTATTTATCGTCAGATTATTAAAGGTAGCTGCACAAAGGTTTTGATTAGCGGATGGGCCATTCAAGGTAACATCCACTACTTTTGTTCCAGCAGTGGTAACAGGAGTAAATGTTCCGTTGTTGGTAATATTGCCAGCCACATTCAATAAGTGAGTTACTGTGTTTCCTTGTGTACCACAGAGAAATGAAGCTCCGGTGTTAATCGTAATATCATTGTTTACATTCAAAGTTAACGGATTGGCATTGTTCGGATAAATTACAGTACCAGAAACAGTTAATGCGTCAACAGTCAGCGAATTTGTACCATTATAAGTTGCTGTAGCTGTAGCTGTTGAAGCAGAAGCTCCTATATAATTCCATTTAGCCACATTATCTACAATACCAGTTCCTGTTCCTGTGGGTCCTCCACTACCTGCACTCGCTCCAGCAGTTGTACAAATATAAACTTTCCCACCATCATTTGTTACAGTGTTATTAACAGAATAAGATTTAGAAGTCCATGCTGGTGTAGCTGGTGCTGCAATTGTAATAGTAGGTGCGGTGGTATAACCAGTTCCAGCAGAAGTAAGATTAACACCAACTACTGAGCCATTTGCAATTACAGCCGTACCGGTTGCAGTAGTTCCACTGGTAGGTGCTGAGAATGTTGCAGTTGGTGCCGTAGCATACCCAAGACCTCCTGAAGTTATTGGTGTTGCTGTAATTCCAGTTGATGCATTTAACGTGTATGTAGAACTGTTATTAACAGTCAGCGTGCCGACTCTGCCAATACTCCCTAACAATTCGCAACCAGCTGTAGCTGTGTTAGCTCCTATTGAAACATTTACCGCACCTGTAAAAACTGGTGGTGCTTGTAGAATGGCAGCAGATGCCGAACGGGTTATTGTTCCTCCACTTGCTATGCTAATATTATTTGTACTATTGTTGATTGTACCAGCCGTAAGTGTCAAATTCTTAACTGTCAATGGATATCCCGAGATAAAAGTATTACCCGAAGAATTCATTTCTAAATTATCGATTGTATAAGTATCTCTAAAAATTCTATACCCTGAAGCAGCACTTAAAAACGATGCACTTGTAGTTGATATTACAACTTTAGATCCAGTAGTACTTGCATCAATCCCCTGTATATTTGATGAGTTTGATAACGCACAGGTTCCAGCACCTGAAGCACTTAATGTTAATGTATTGCCATTTAATGTTAAGCCTGTGGCAATTGTAGGAGCTGAACCCCAACTTAAGCGACTGGTTTGAAAATTAGTACCTAAAGTCAAAACACCTCTATTTATGATTAGCTGATAATAAACATTACTAGGATTAAAATATGCTGTTAATCCTGACAAGGTGTTAAAATTATATTGCCCATTTCCATCCAAACAGTTTGTTGCATTATTTCCGGATAATGTGAAAGCATTACCATTTCCCAAGATAAAAGCTTTACCGGCTGTAGTAGGGGTGTGCGTAATTTTTGAACTTCCACCATTGAAAGTTAAACTACTGCTGATTGTAACTTGATCTGCAGAAAAAACCACAGAATTTCCATCAACTTTAATATGCGTAGCAGCAAATGTTTGGGTTGCTGCGCTTGTAAATGTAATGGTTCCTCCTCCCATAAAAGTTATACCTTTTACTACTTGTGCTCCACCAAGAGCAATTGACATTGCCGATCCAGTGTTTATTACTACCGAATCGCCTGTGATGGGAGTTCCATTTGGATTCCAGTTTGTAGTAGTGCCCCAAGTACCACCACTAGCACCAGCCCATGTATACGTAGTTGCACCATACACATTCGTCAATGCTATCGCAAAAACGAATAAAAGAATTAGTTTTTTCATACTATTATTACTTAAAAAGTGAGTTTCATTTAAGGGTGTATTTATTTATGATGTTATTTTTATACTGATTTATTTATCCCAGTCATCTGTGCGGAAGGAGGGCACAGGCAGTCCTTCAGTGTTGTACAGATATCCACGTGTTTTGGGGAAACTGCTGAAAGCGTAGCGCACAGCTACCGGGTTTTTCACTTTTGGAGAATTTACCATTACTTTTTTGTCCTTAATGGTTATGTCGGCAGGATAAAAAACTTTGTCGGCACCAGCAATTTCCATGCAGTCTACCGTTTTTCCAAAGGTGCTTAATCCATATTTTATATTGTCGAAATACAAACAAACCACACTGTCGTTTTGTACGCTCATGGTTCTGTATATTGGTGTTTTACATGCTATTCCGGTGTGTCCATACACTTCGGAAAGTGCATAATAACCCAATCGTTTAGCAACGGTTGCTTTTTCTGCCGGATGAATTTTGGTTTCTTCGCCCACATCAATGGTGGATACCATGCCCGAATTTGGAATTAAGTTCATGGCTTTGACTTGTTCGCCACGCAATAGGGCACTGTTTACATTATATCCATTGGCATAAGGAGCAATTTCGGCAAAATAAAACGGGAAATCGCCTACACCAAAGTCATTGCGCCAATTTTTGACCATGCTTGCCATTTGGTCGGCATAAACGGGGTAATTCCTCACATTCGATTCGCCCTGGTACCAGATAGCACCTTTAATGACGTAGTTGACAAGCGGATAGACATTTCCATTATAGAGATGAGCGGCGCGGTTTTGTACATTAAATGGTTTGTTGTTCTCATCCATTTCTTTGGAGGGGTGAGCTGCATTGGCTTCAATGCTCATCCACGATTCTATACGGGTACCACCGAAAGCTGTATAAACCATACCCACAGAAACTTTTAATTTTTGTTGGAGTTGCTTCGCAAACAGATACCCAACAGCACTGAAGTTGGCGACAGTAATAGAATTGGCTATCTGCCACTTGCCACTACAAGTATCGACCTGAACAGGTGACGGATTGCTTTTTTCGATAAAAAAGCGGATATTGTCATTGTCGGCTTCAGCCAAAAAATCGTTACTGCCATTGATAGGTTGGTCGGGGTAACCTTTCATTATCATGCCCATATTGGACTGGCCTGAACACAGCCAAACTTCGCCCAGCAAAACATTACGATAAGTAATTACTTCAGCTCCTGAACTAACTGCAACTATGTATGGACCACCAGCATCAGTGGTTTGTATATTTACACTCCATTTGCCATTTTTGGCACATACGGTGGTCGTCTTGGATTTATTCCATTCAGTAAATACGGTTATTTTATCTCCAGAATTTCCATTGCCCCAAAATTTCACATCCGCATTGCGCTGCATCACCATATTGTCCGAAATTAATGCGGAACAAGTGATTCTTGCGGAACAGAATGACACAGGAATGGCAATTAAAGCCAATAAAGTTAGTACTTTAAGGATTTTCATGAACTTAATTCTTGTTTAAACTAATGGATGATGGTTTAATACCTATGGTTTGATATGCTTTAACTCTAATTTACAAAAATAGAAAACCACAGTAGGCACAATAGAAAAAAGAAAAGAAAAATTTAAGAACACAATAAGTATTATACCTTGCGGTATTATTAGTTTATTTTCTCACTAATAATGCTAAATGCATTGAACTATTGTGGTTAATAATATCAAAAGTAATTTTAGATTAACTGAAAGTACGAATATCGCTATTCATACTTTCAGCTTCCTAAACAACCACCTTATTTAATAATTATTTTCGTAACATTCACTTCATTATTAGTAACTACACGAACGATATATGAGCCGGCAGTCAAGGGAATAACTTGTTTAACTGTTATCGCTTGATTTTTAATGATTTTTCCACTTATTGAATAAATCTGAATAGCACCCGCCACGTTTGAAACAATTGCATCTTTAGCTAACACAAATTGGTTAGATTCTAGATTGGAATTGATGTCAGTACCAAAATCAAAATTAGCCACCAAAGTACGAGCTGTTGATACGGTGAAACCATACGAAGCATTGGTTGAAACTTCAGTGCCATTTTCTTTCCAGTTTATAAAATGATAACCTGAATTTGGGGTAGCAACTACCGTGGCAGTTGAACCAGACAAATATGTATTCGAAGTTTGAGAAACCGTTCCGTTAGTACCTGCTGAAATTGAAACAGGAATTGTTATATTAGCACTAGAAGCTGTTGCATCGTTACTCAAATAAATATCATCGATAAAACAGTTAGACTCTACGCCCGTATTTGAAGGATTTGTAAAATTTGGTTTAATATAAAATCCAAAGAATGTTTTATCTGTTGTGTAAGCAGCATTCTTGAGATCGAAAACATAATCGACCCATGGTCCCGAAGCTGAAACTGTAGAAACAGTAGGTGTTTCGGCAGCTGCTAATTGTGCAAGAGTTATATCATTTCTTTTGATAAAAGTCAAAGCAAGTTTTCCATTGTCGGCATCTCTGTACATTTTAATGTGAAGATATTGATATGGCGCATTAGGTCCTACTTCAAAACGTTCATAGGAATTTGTGAACCCTGCATAGGAAACACTTCCAGCTGGAATATTCGCTTTCGCACAATTGGTTGAAGTGTTTATTCCATCAGTTACTGTATTGGTGTACGGAATTGTCAATACAGCTGAACTCTGATTTATCCATCCCATAGCATTGGCATTTTCAAAGTCGTCAATTACTTGTACAGTGCCGTTGGCTTGTTTACGGGTCAATGCAGTAACAGTTGATTTTGCCGAATTGATAGTGCCATTTATCACTGCCACAACTTTATAAGTATAAGAACTGTTGGCCGACAAACCGGTAGCCGAATAGGCCAAAGTAGCCGTTTGTGGTGATAAAGTGGCTGTTACTCCTGTGGCAAGAACAGCATCACTTCCATCCAAAACAGTATAAGTCAGCGTTCCTGTATATCCTATTGGGTTCGTTACCAAAACATCTATGGTGGTGGCAGTACGTGCATAAGTAACTGTAGGCGTATGAGCAGTAATGCTCACGAAGCTGGCAGTTATTGTGCAACTAGCTGAAGGAGTAAATGTCCATGTGCTTGTGGCAGATGGTGTTGGCGCTGAACCTGCAGTTACAGTCCATGCACTAAAAGCATATCCTGCATTGGGTGTAGCAGTCAGTGTTACAGGAGAACCAGAGGCTACAGTTGCTGCTCCAGTTACACTTCCGTTACCATCATTGGCTGTCTGCACATTGTATTGAACAACGAAGTTAGCAACTAAAGTACGTGCCCTTGTTACAGTAAATGTATAAGAAGGATTGGTCGAAACAACAACACCATTTTCTGTCCAGTTACCGAAAACATTGCTTCCAGTAGCTGCTGCGACCAAAGTAGTTGAAGCACCCGAAGCAAAAGCACCCGTACCAGAAGTAACAGAACCACCTATTGCCGATGCCGCAATGGCAAGACTTTCATTATATTCATACGCGCCTGCATCCGTAATTCCCATACGAGGGTTTCCTATTTGGTCCGTGGTTAATGGACTTGCCATAGAATTTGTAGTTACATAATCTTTGGCAATACTGGTTGAACCAATCAACAATACCGGAGTAGGGTCTAAAGATAAAGCGTTGTTATCGAGGGTCGGGAAAGCCAAGTTCCCAATTACTGCATCTAATTTATTACTTAAATCGGTCACCCAAGTGCCGCCACTTATTATTCCAAAGATACTGTTGGTTACACCACCATTTGTTAGTTTAGCCTGTGAAGCAGCCGAAATTCCGACTTGTGACATATTAGTCGTCGAACCACTATTACCCATTACAATGGAGTTATTCATGACCAATGTTACCGAATAAGCTCCGTTCTCAAAGCAAACACCATCGGCTCCAGCTGCACCATTGGTTGTATTACCAACTACAGTACAATGATTCAATGTTATAGTATGAGTAGGTATTGCAGTTTGTCCGCTACCCGCCATTCTGAAATCTATACCACCGCCCAATTTTGCAGCAACTGTAGAACTGTTTTTATAGATAGTTGTGTTTTCAAGGGTCAATTTATGTGCTACCGCAGTAGTACCATTAGTTCCACAAAGTACCATAATACCACCACCATTAGACACACAGCTATTGAAAGAAATTGTACTGTTTTTTATCGTTGCATTTACTGGATTTACAGTACCTGGTATGATATAAATACCACCACCATTTCCGGCAGAGCCTGTCATAGTGTTGCCAGTTATATTACAACCGTTAATAGTAAGATTTACTTCACCAGAAATATAGACTCCACCTCCACCAATACTGTTATTATTGGCAATTTTCAAGTTGGTAAGGTTCAATGTTGGAGCTATAGTTCCTGTTTTGGTTATCCTTATTCCACCACCATTACTTGTGGTATAACCATTTTGTATGGTCATATCTTGTAGCGTTATGCTAATAGCTGAAGAATATACACCATCTAAATTAAACACACTAGAATTTGATGCTGCGGTATTAAAAGGCGTAGCAAAAGCCTGTACAATCGTTTTACTCATCCCTGCACCTTTAATTGTTATTGACTTAGGTGTTACCACTGAACTGATAGTAGGGAAAGTGATATTTTTCTCAGTAAAAGTTTCGGCTGCTACCTTAATAGTATCACCTGGAGCTGCAGCAGTAATAGCCGCCTTGATAGTTGTAAATGATGTACCAGTGTTTGTTCCCGTTGAACTAACTGTATAAATTGTTTGAGAAAATGCTTGTGCTGCACATATCAGGGCAGCTACAAAAAGTAATTTCTTTTTCATAAATGTTTTTTGAAGTTTGATTTAGTTTTTATAATTCTGAGATTTTAATTGATTTTACTTTAATCATTCCACCTTTAAAAGCCCTGATTTCGACTGCAGAAGGAATAAAATTGTAAGATTTATCGGGTTGCATATTCAAATCTACTTCTTTTGATTCCTTTCCATCCAATGTAAATTTGGCCAATTTACTTTTTAAATCGTAAACTACCTGCATTTTGTGCCAAGCGTTAGTAGTTATGGTCATATACTTAGCCCCATCTGCACCTTGTACACTTTCGCCTGCCAAACGCAAGCCTTTGGTTCCTTCGGAATTGACAACCAATCGGTTTGGTTTTTCACCAAATATAACATGGGCATTGTACTTTTCGGTAAGATAAAACTCATATTGCATTATCACTTTTGTAGTGGTTGGTTGCAATGCAGGAACTTTCACAACTGCAGTAAACATTTTGTCTTCCATTGCTTCCACCTTCATTATACTTTCAGTCCCTTCTTTTTCAAAGTTCATTGATCCGTTTGCCATGTTAGAGGCTTTCCATTTCAAGGGAGTTACAAAATCTTCAGATAAAATTACTTTCTGAGAAAAGATAGAAGTAGATAATAGCAAAAGAATTAAAATGATTTGATTTTTTTTGGTTTGCATAATTGTATTGATTTATTTTGTTATTTGATGAATGAATATATTTAATTTGATTATGGAATAATCAATTTTTGAGTACTAGTTTTGCCTGCCACTTCTGAAACTAAAAGATACACTCCAGAGCTAATTTCTTTTATTGGAATTGAATAAGTTTGAGTACCTGCTGATAAGGTTTGTTCCATCACTTTTCTTCCCAACACATTGTATAGGTTTATTTTGGATGTGTTGAAATCAGAATTATCTATTGTGAACATCATCATTCCGTTTACAACGCGAACATTATTCAGCTTATTGTTTTGAAAAACTTCATTTACAGTCGATAATCCATCTGGCGTGCTTGAAGATGCAGTACCTACTCCAAACACCTGTAAATCTTTGATTTCATACACATCGGCATTCGAAGTCTTAATTGCCATAGCATTAAAGATAAAATCGTATGGAGTTGGTTGCAATTTGAAATCGGCTGTTAAAGCAGTTCCGTAGGGTTTATCCTGATCTACAACTACCAAAGCAGTTTTATTAGCAATATTATAATTTATTGCCATCGTATGCCACACATCGAAAGTGCCTGCATAAAAAACTTGAGCACCTTGGGCTATATTGCCAGCCTCTTCACATATTCGCATTTTTGAAGGCGTTAAAGCTCCCCACTCAGTGTTTACAAACATTCTTTTAGGAGCAGTTCCAAATGCTATTCTTGTTTGGTTTGCTTTGGTACGGTATTTATAACTTATGGTAAAATCAGTTCCTGTAATATTAAAAGTTGGCATTGCTGTAGTTACAGAATCCATAGCTGTCCCAACAGTAGCGATGTGAGATACTTTCATAATATTATTGGAAGCAATGTCTGGATCAGCAGAAAAGCTTACAGCACCATTTAAAGGATGATGTTCTTTCCAGTTCGTCTTATAAGTAAAATTATCAGAGTATAAAAGCGGATTAGATGGAAGTAAGCTTACTTTTGTGCCAATTATCTTTAAATTTCGGATATTTACTGTTTCTCCAGGAAGAGCAAAAACACTAATGGCATTCAATACAAAATTATAGGTAGAAACTTGTAAACTCAAATCTACTACTTGAGTTAGCGCACCTGCACCGTCATCTAATATAAATGTTGCAGTTTTGGTAGTAGCTGTTTTTTTGTATTTAACCAGCATTGTATGCCAAGTATTTATTGTTCCGTTCACATATTTAGCTCCATTTGTTGTTGAAGATGTGGCTTCTCCTGATAGTCGAAGTTGCGTTTGCGCAGTTCCTTCCTTGAGTACCTGAATTCTGTTGGGTGATGTTCCTAATTGTACCTGAAAACCCAAAGCTGAAGAGTTAAATTCAAATTGTACAGCTACTGAGTCTGCAACAAATCCTGTGTATGGCAATACAGATTTACGTCCACAGCTTGTAGCTCCTGATACGAGTTGCATTTCATTATTTGCAAAAGAAGCAGATCCACCAGAGCCAGACACAGTCCAATTGGTTTGGTAAGAAAAATTATCAGTATAGATTGTTTCTTGCGCTTTGGCTGTTGTTGTTGTGATCATGAACAGTGCAAAAAGCATTGTGATTAGTGTAAAGTTTGTTTTCATTTTTCTTGTGGTTTTAAATTGTTATTTGATTTTTAGATTTTTTGTTTAAAAGATTTGTATTCAGCAATTATTAATAATTTGATGTTGCAAAGATAGAATTGAAAAATACATAGCACTTATAAAATTGTACTTTTTTGCTAGTCTAATTGTTTCTTTTTTCTACCATCTACCCACTTCAAGCTTCTTACTACTTACTACTCACTAGTTTCAACTGATTATCAGCCACATTCCACTCACAGGAATCGGTAATTTCAACTCCTTTATTTGCAGCCTTAACTACAATATTATTTTTCCCCGTAAGGAGTTTTATTGAAGGCCAAGTAACTGTCGAAAAATTGTCGGGTGATTTCTTACCCATGCTCATTCCGTTTACAAAAAGTTCCACAGCACCTGTATTGCTGAAAACCATCACATTGGCTGAGGAATTTGTTCTTCTGATATTTCTCTCATCACAAATGTGCAACGTTGGTAGTTTTTTATTCCAGGTGGCTTTGTAAAAATAGAATGCATCCTTTTTATTTTTCCTATCGAAAGTAACCAAACCTTTATCGTTAATGCCCGGACGGTCACCCTCGTTGCGATGCGCTGCACCAAAATCAAACATGTTCCAGATAAATGTTCCCCAAACATAAGGTCTAATAGCAAGCACCTTCCAGTTTTCTATATGATAATAGGTTTGCCAGTTTTCGGGATGCCAAGGACTGGTAGGTGAACTCTTTTTCAACGAATCTTGCTGTTGATAAATGCTAGCTCCTGCACCATATTCGCTGATACCTATTTTAAATCCTGGATTTTCTTTGTGAGTTTTATCTAGCCATGCTCCCAAGCTGTTAGGCATACCTTCATACCAACCATCATAGCGGTTCCAGGCAATTAAATCGGTGATTTTATTGATGTTACCTTCAATATTACTTGCCGAAGTGGTAATGCGTGTTGGGTCTTCGGTATGTGCCAACTTGTTTAATTCGGTAATATAATCATAAGGATTATCGCCCGCCTCTCTTAATTCATTAAATAATCCCCAAAAACACACTGAGGGATGATTGTAATTTTGACGAATCATTTCCTTTAGTTGTTCGCGACCATTGGCTTTGAAGGTTTCCTGATCCACAAATCCCTGATCGGTATATCCACCTGGGCCAACAAAAGGTATTTCAGTCCAGGTAACAAAACCATTCTGATCCAACAAATCATAAAAATAGGGAGCATGTGGATAATGGGGCAAGCGGATGGCATTGGTTCCCATTTCGAGCATCAAGGCCATGTCCTCGTCATGTTGCGATTTGGTAAGGGCACTACCAATTTCAGCCCTGTCCTGATGTCGGCAAACACCTTTCAACTGGTAAGGTTTTCCGTTCAGCACAAAACCTTTGTTGGCATCCACCGAATAATAACGCAATCCCAACGGTTGAACCACTTTGTCAATTTCTGTATTATCAATGACCAACGAAACTTCTACTTTGTACATAAAAGGGTCAATTTCACCATTCCACAATCTTGGATTTCTAAAATTCAATGGGATAGTTGTGTCAATAATCTTATTTTCAGCACTTAAAGCAATGATTTTATTTTCTTGAATTATTGTTTTATCACCCTCTTTTACTTTTAATTGTAGCGTTACATTTTTAGAAGTAGCTGAACGATTTGAAAGAAGAATTCTAGTTTGCACAAGTGCTTCCGTCGCCGAAACTTTCTCTTGTTTCAAATAAACGCCGGGCGAAGCATAATCCAATGGTGAAATACAAACCTCATCGGTCAGCATCAAATTTACATCCCGATAAATACCACCATAAAAATTAAAATCTCCAATAAGTGGCATAACATCAAGCTGTTCTGCATTGTTTACCCGCACCCAAAGATTGTTATTCTCTCCGTAGTTCAAACAGTTGGTCAATTCAAACACAAAAGCGGTGTATCCACCACGATGCTCACCCACATGTTTTCCGTTCACCAATACGTTTGTTACAGTATTGGCTCCTTCAAAACGGATAAAAATGCGCTTGCCTTTCCATTCGTTGGGAACAAAGATTGATTTCTCGTAGTTTCCAATGCCTCTTTTATAGTCTATTTTACCCGACAAAGCATCCTGTGCATTCCAGGTGCGAGGTAAGTTGACCCGCACGCCCACTTTTTGTGCCACGTTGTGCGAAAACCGGAATGTCCAGTCATCGTTGAAATTAATCAAAGTTCTTTCAGCCCGTATTTGAAGGGAAATTGAAAGAATGATGATTGAAATAAGTAAGTGTTTCATTGTTGTAATTAAAAATAATTAGAGAAATCGAAAAAGTCGTCGGAATTGAATAAATTTACCAGCCTGCATTTTTCACCAGATTAGCATTCAAATCAATTTCTGTTTGGGGAATTGGCAACCAAATTTTATAGTATTTCCAATTGTCCTTTAAGGTTTGAGTTCCTGTTTGAACAGATGAATATCCTTCAAGTGCTAAATTCTGAATAACAGAAGTGGTTTTATCAAATCTGATCAAATCAATCCGGCGTTTCGACTCAAAACAAAGTTCCCTGCGGCGCTCGTCCAACAATTCTTGTATAAAATCCGCTTTGTAATACGCAGTATTTAAAGCCGTTATGGTCACTGTTGGCTTAGCAGGATCAAGTACCCGTTGTCTTATTTCTGTCAGAATGGTTCTTGCCGAAGCTTCTTCTTTGGTAAAATACAATGCTTCAGCCAACTGAAGTTTCACATCGGCCAATCTCATCAGTGGATAATTGAGGGAGTTTGACACATTTAAACCGTGAGAAGAATAGGTTCCTGGTACTGCCAAGCGGAACTTGCCAGTGTACCACTGCGAATTATTAGGAACTCCCAAAGAGGATACCTTTGGAACCCAATACTCTACTTTTTCAACAGTTTCTTTCACAACACCAGTTCCAAAATTTCCGGTGATATTCCAGTCACGTCGGAAATCTCCCACAATATATGATTTAAATAAATCAACAGTCGGGATATGCCTACCATTACTACCCGCATAAGTGCTTGATCCATTGGGTGTAAATAACTCGTTGTTGGTAGAATACGAATCGGCAGCATCATCCGACCACTCCGATAAAAACAGACATTCCTGATACTGAAATGCTTTGGTTGCCTCTCTGAACAAATAGGTATATTGTGTTTGTGGAAGTAATGTATATGGACTATTGTTTACTACATCACTCAGCACGGCTACGGCTTTAATGCTCATTGAATCAGCATTTACCCATTCGAAACTATTCAATGGACATTCGGCCAATAATGAAGCACCAACATTGTATCGTTTGCAACTTGCCAAATAATTGTAGGCTGTTCCTAAATAGGCGCCAGCTGTCCATTTATTGGCACTCGATTTATTAATTCCGGTAGTGCTTGAATTTTTATAAGCATAATCAAAGTCGCTCAGAATTAATTCGTAAACAGCAGAAAGTGAAGCTCTTGGCGCCTTATTATCCGGGGTAGCGCTTGTACTTAGAGGCACCCCGCCAAAACCTTGCGCCAAATGCTGATAGTAAAAAGCACGCATAAAACGTGTTTCGGCAGTAATCTGTATTTTTGCACTTGGAGAAATATTTGCCGATTCAATATTGTCCAACAGGTAATTACATCGGGATATACCCATATAATAAGCTTGCCAAAAAAACTTCAAGTTTGGACTGGTGGGCAGATAAGTCGCTTTTTCAAAGTCGCTTGAATAAAATGAATTAATTGAAACCACATTGTCCGAACAACCCTCCAAAATGTAATACAATCCCCGGGCATAAGTACCATCTGGACCCCACACGTTACCGGTGATTTGGTATGTGTTCAATGCTTCGTAACAACCAGTTAAAGCCATTTTGAAATCACTCTCTGTTTTGTAAAAATTACCTGGCGAAGTAAATGAATAAGGCACCTGATTCAGAAATGGAGTGTCCTGACAAGATATAACCGTACTAATCAGTACTATTATTGTCAAGTATTTTGTTGCTATTTTTTTCATTGCAGTAAATTTGAATATTTTATAATGTTAGATTTAAGCCAATGGAATAAGACCTTGTGCGTGGATAGGACAAACGATCGAATCCTGGGAAAAGAGCGGTGGCAGATCTCACATCAGGATCCATTCCCGAGTATTTGGTCCATGTATAAACATTTTCTACCGACACATAACATCTTAATGATTTAATTTTCAAGCTGTTTAAAACCTTCCCTTTAACTTTATATCCTAACACAAGGTTTTTCAATCGAATATAGGAAGCATCTTCCACAAAGTAGGAAGAAACGAAATCGCTTGTTCCATTCAGAATACCCGCTTTATCATTGGTAGGATTCTCTGGCGTCCAACGATTTGCCCAATAATCTTGCGTTAGATTGTAAGAATTTGCACCTTTTGCACCTGCCTCTACCATACTCGTAAAAGCATTCATAATTTGAGGTCCAAATACACCTTCGAAAAAGAAATTCAAGTCAAAATTGCCGTAAGTAAATTCGTTACCAAACCCAAGATTAAATTTTGGATTACTGTTGCTGATGATGGTTCTGTCATTCGAATCAATCGTTCCATCCGGAACTCCGTTTGGTCCGCTTAAATCTTTGTATTTTCTATCTCCAGGTTTTGTTGCTACTGAATTTATGGACACCACACCCGTATTTAAAGTGCTGGTATATTGTGAGATATTAGCCGATGTAATTGTAGAAGGATCAACTACGGCACTAGTCGCTTTTTCTTTCCAAGTGAAATCTGTCAATTGATAATTGCCATCAAACTGATAGCCAAAACCGGTACCTATAGGCTGATTTAATACTACCCGTGCCACGTCGGTAAGCAATCCGCTTCCAATTATTACGGGTAAAAATTGCGCTCCACCCAGCGAAACCACTTCATTTCGGTTTAAATCAAAATTCACGGTAGATTTCCAGCTAAATTTATAGGTTTCAATATTTCTGCTTGTCAAAGAAACTTCAATTCCTTTGTTGCTTAATCGTCCTATATTTTGCCATTGTGTAGTAAAACCAGTTTGTGAAGGTATTGGTGCCTGAATAAGCATATCGCGAGTATCCTTATAATATACATCACCCACAATGCTTATCCGACTGTCGAACAATGCCAAGTCTATTCCCAAATCATATTGTTTAGTGCTTTCCCATTTCAGATTGTTGTTTCCAGAAGTATTTGGCGACAAGCCCATTATGGTAGCACCATTGGCCGAATAATAATTTGGAGTCAATGAGCTCAAAGCTTGATAAGCCGGAATCCGGTCGTTGCCAGTGGTTCCCATACTAGCCCTTAATTTTAAATTACTGATAAATTCAGCCGATTTGAGAAATTGCTCATTGTTTACACGCCAAGCACCTGAAACGGAAGGGAAATAACCTACGCGGCTGCCAATCTTGAAGTTGGAAGAGGCATCGGCACGCATATTTACGGTTAGGTAATATTTGTCCTTATAGCTATAGGAAGCACGACCAAAAGCCGACATTCTGTTCACCTGCGTTACCAACGAAGTAGGTTTATCGATGAGTGCGCCTTTGCTTATATCAAAAACACCGGTTGTTTCGTCTTGAAAATTCTTAGATTTTATTCCAAAACTTTCATAGTGGTATCCATTCATTTCACCACCAATTAATGCTGTGACTGTATGTGCTTTATTGAATTTTTTATTGAAATTTAAAGTCGCAGAGGAGGTGCTTGAGTTTGTTGTTATTTCAGAGATATTTGCCATACCATTTGATACCCTGCCCCATTTTGTAGCTACACTATAAAACTCCTGAAGTTTTGACCCTGAAGTGTTTGCAGAACTCGAAATATTTAATCTTAAATCCTTTGTTATTTTATAATCTATGTATGCATTTCCAATCAAACGGGTAAGAGTTGTTTTTCTAAAAGCCTCATCGGTTATCATAGATGCCAAACTTACAAAACCGCCTGGATAATCTATTGCTTCCGATGTTGAATAAAGTTCAATCGGTCTTTCTGTATAAATTGCTTGAATGATTCCGGTATAACTGCCTTCGCCACCACCGCTCGAAACTACTCCGCTGGAAACAGTGCTGCCAATAGATGCCGAAGCACCAACCATTAATTTACTGTTCACTTCGTGGTCAAATTTTATTCTGCCTGTATAGCGTTGATATTCATTCGCCATTATAATTCCTTTCTGATTCAGATAGCCTAAACTAGAGGATATACGGGTTTTTCCAAGGGTGGTATTCATCGACAAATCATAATTATTTGTAGACCCTTGTCTAAGCATTAAATCCTGCCAATTGTATTGTTTGTAAAGGCTGGCATCTTTTGGAGTATCTATTATGCCATCGCCGTCAGTATCTGTTCCGTAGGTAGTTAGTGGATTTTGGTCGGCACGTGCAAATTTGTAATTTACATAATCCTGTGCGTTCATCATTTCAATTCTTTTGGTAGCCTCTGTTATACCATAAGAAGTATTGAATCCAATTTCAGTTTTGCCTTTTGTGGAACCACTTTTGGTAGTGATAATAATGACACCGTTGGCGCCACGAGATCCATAAATAGCGGTTGAAGATGCATCTTTAAGAACATCAATTGATACAATATCACTGGGGTTAATCGTGGCCAATGGATTATAAGTGGTATAGCCGCCAGCGGAAGAGGTTGCCACTTCCGATTCATTTACATCAATCTGCATTCCATCAATCACATACAATGGCGAAGAACCTGCATTAATGGAGTTGGCACCACGAATTTTAATATCTACACTTCCTCCGGCTTCGCCAGATTGTGAACTCACTTTTACGCCAGCCAGACGGCCCTGTAGGTTTTGAGAAAAATCGGAGATTCCCAATTTAGCCATTGATTCGGAACTGATAGACGAAACCGAACCAGTCAAATCCTTCCGTTTAGATTCTCCATAACCGATGGCAACCACTTCGGTTAATTCCGTTGCGCTTGACTCCAAAGTTACGTCAATCACATTTTTATTGGCAATAGCCACCTCTTTGGATTTCATGCCAATGTAGCTTACAATAAGCGTTTTTGCATTTTCGGGGAGTTTAAACTGGTAATTACCGTTGATGTCAGAAACGGAGCCGGCAGAAAGTCCCTTCACTCTTAAAGATGCTCCAATTACTGGATCGCCGGATGAGTCGGTTATTTTACCTTTGATGACTTGTTCGGAGCCAACGGATTTTTTGGATTGCATAAAAGCAGATGGAATAAAGCAAAATAGCAGTAAAAACAATACTGAAAGTGATTTTGACTTTAGAAAACTGGTAGTAATCATTTATTTAGATTTTAAAGTTAATAGCATTATAGATTGGTGATACAAAGTTCGTACATTTGAACTGAATTCTCTTATAAAATTGTACCATTCATATATTCTTATTGTTTAATTTGGCATTTATCTCTTTACAAACTTCCTGACAATACTTCCTTGCTTGAATTCTATTCTAATAAAATAAGTACCTGAATGTAAACTTGCTACAGTAATAGAAGAAGCAGTTATAAGCCCATTCAATTGTATTTTCCCCAAGACATTGAAAACGCTATATTTTGCACTATCGCAATTATTTAGAAATAATTCGTCATCGCAAAGTGTTGGGTAAATACTAATATCTAAAGAAGCAACTGGGTAAATAGTTGATAAATCAGACGTAGTAGTAACATAAATCATATTTGATAAAGTCAGAATTTCATCATTACAAAATGAAGGTTGAATGCTTACTTTGTAGCCATATTTCTGATTGGCCAATAAATTTGTAACCACAAACGAACTGTCTGCCACACTGTATTGATTGATAAGCGAATCGGTGGTTTGGTTGTAATTCTTTTTGTAAACAAACAAGAAATATGAGCCAGCTCCAGCCACTTTTTTCCATTTGGCAAGAAACGAAGTTGGTTGAATGCTATTGGCAGATAAAGCTACAGGTACTGTTTGTTGTGTAAGTTGTTGCAAACCTGTAGAAGTTACTCCCGAAGTTGTTGCGGCATCAATCACAAGTCCTTTTCTGCTAGTTCCACTTGGTTGAATAATTTTATTATTGGTCAATGTTACATTATTTGCACTTTCTACAGTCAATGCCCCTTTGGCAAGCACCGTTGTTGGTAATGGGTTACGTCCCACGTCAATCAGTGTATTGTTCTCTACTGTTGCACCAGTTATAGACGTAACATAAAGTCCTTGACTATCACTCCCAAAAACGGTATTTCCAGAAACTGTTACATTGGTCAATGCTGTTCGATTGGTACTTACAGTAAAATTATAACCACCACCATCAATTCCTGCACCCACATACAAACTGGCTGGTGCCACCTGATCTACACCGTTATTGCATTCGTAAAGTGTATTGTTTCGAATAATCACATTACTTGGACCAGTTCCCATCACCCATTTTTTTGATCGGAAAGTCAGATACGACCTTATTCCCGAATACGCAGTTCTGGAAATACAGTTATTTTCAATCACTCCATTGGGCACGCAATAGCAAAGTCCGTGGCAAAAATTATAGGCAAAAACATTGTTGGCAATGCGAACCTTTGCACGCCCGTAACGTCGGTTGAACAAGAAAGCACCTTTTGGAATTGGCGGTATATCCCTATCGAAAGTAAGTGTACAGCGGTGATCCCCTAAATTGCTACTATTGTTTAGAAAATAATTCATATCCCATTTTGTAGCCACCAATACTGCGGTTACTCCTGTTGGAGAAAAGTCTTGATATCTGAAATCCAATGTATCACCCACATTCAAAACGTAGCTTGTGGTGTAAAACTGAAGCGTATCGGCAACGACAACCCTTGGATTGACCGGGTCATTTTTCATGTGTGGTGGAATATAATTATCGCTGATATGTATCCCATCGTCAGTAGTGTATATCATTTTGTTATTTTCAATAAGAACCGTCCCTGCCGAATTGTGGTATTCACCGCCCGATGTAGTTGAGGTATATCTGTCAGTGCCGGGTTTAGGAATAATACTACAATTGGTTACAGAATAATCTTTACTTCCTGAAATTGAAAATGATGGTCCCGGTATTGAATAAACAGACACATTATCAATGTTTAATGACGTGCAGTAGTCCGCCACAATGGCGCTCCCGGTAAAATTGGTTTCAAATGCGAGCATGGTGTACAAACCAACTTTTGCTGCATTAAGTGAGGTAGTAGAACCGATTCCGATAAACACATGTTTGCTATCAATCCAAATGGCTGTATCGGCTGCCAATGCAAAACCACCTACAGATGACCTGCATTTTAAGGTATTGCTCCACGCCCTGCTGCTGACTGTGTTTTTGGGTCTTGCGGTGGTATTGATATTATTTACAATCTCGTAAGTAGCTCCAGTTTGTCCAGTTTTAGTAATTGCTGTAATTTTACCAATGGCATTTAGGGGCATAATATCCCAGTCCCAATCGAATATCAGGTTACGAATGGTCATATTCTGACAGTGATCCAATTGAATAAATGAACCGTTGTATTTTTTATCCGTTTCGCTCAATACAAAAGTGGATCCTTGACCATCAATCTCAATAGAATTACAATAATTAAAGTCGATTATCTGTGCTGCATTTCGTTTTATTTTATAAATGCCCGTATTAATTACAATTTTGGTGTTGGGATGTGAAGCCGCATAAGTAGCCATAGAAGCAACAGCAACGCCGTTTACTAAATCGGTATTGGTAGCATTTAAACC
Source organism: uncultured Bacteroidales bacterium (assembly GCA_903911085.1). GTDB lineage: Bacteria > Bacteroidota > Bacteroidia > Bacteroidales > Paludibacteraceae > Paludibacter. The sequence goes on from CAIWCC010000010.1 coordinate 76,082, forward strand.
AAAAGTGGAAGCATTGACCACTGTTACAGCTGATGCTGCATAGGCAATGTGAATAGAGAATGAAGAAACTAGAAAAGTAAGGAATAGTAGTCTTTTTTTCATAAATACGATTTAAGCAGTATGGTGTGATTTAAGGGTCTCGTAATGACAGGGCAAAATTCGTATTTTTAATTCTCAAACACTTACAAAATTGTACTTTTCATATACTCTGATTGTTTAGAGTGACATTTATCTCTTTACAAACTTCCTTGTAGCACTTTCCTTATCCAAATTGAAGGTAATTAAATAAGTACCTGCACTTAAACTAGCCACTGAGATAGATTTACTTTTGACAATGCCACTCAAAAAAGTTTTGCCCGCAACATCTACAATGGTGTAAGCTGCACTATCGCATCCAATTACAAAAAGGTC
>CAIWCC010000011.1 GCA_903911085.1 uncultured Bacteroidales bacterium
ATTATATTAAATAATATAGTAAATGAGCAAAATAATATATATCAATACTGATTTTTAACCCTATTTTTGTACCATCAAAATTAATCAAATTCAACCCTCTAAAAATTTACATGAATGAAGAAAATTACATTATTAATACTGCTTGCAATTGCAGTAATCTCAGCAAAAGCGCTTCCAACGTTAACTGATCCGTTGATTATTTCCAATTTCGAGGGAACAGTCAGTAGTGGAACAAACTATAATCCAACGTATTACTATGGCGATAAGGGTTGTGTCATCACCACAATGGTTGACCCCGACAATGCATTAAATAGTATTATGAAATTTACTCGTAGTGCCACAGCATCTACATGGCATGGACCTCAATGGGGAAATGCAACCACAGGACCAGCTGTTGCAACTGCTGGTATTCCATGTGGTACAAATAGTGCAACTCAATATAGATATCTGGTTGCGAAATTAAAAAAGAGTACAACTTATTCCTGTCAAGTTTCGCTTCAGGCAACAAGTTTAACAAACCTAACATTTACAGCAAGCAATTCAATAGTTGTAGGATCGTGGGTATATTATATTTTTGATGTTTCTGCAGCAAACAACACCTACAAAATGGTGTATTTTATGCCCGAAAGTGGCGGAACCGCTTCTGAAGCTATAACTTATTTTGATGATATTTACTTTACAAACAGCCTGACTTCTTTAGGGCTAACCGATGCATCTATTTCTACATTTACTACTGTTGGAGTTTCTTATAATAATAGGACATCAACTTCAGTTGATTTGGCTTGGTCACCTGTACCAACTGCTACTTCCTATAAAGTGTTGGATGGTACTACAGTTTTAGCATCAGGAATCGTTGGTATTTCCTCAACAATTTCTGGCTTAACTCAAGGATCAACATATAGTTTGAAAGTAGTAGGTGTAAATTCTACTGCTGAATCAACACCAAGTACAGCTATTTCATATATAACACGCAAAGGTGGTGCAAATTACGAAGTGATAGATGATTTTGATGGTGTAAATCAACCTTGGGCAGCCATGTCCGGCGGAGTTACTACCTTAGGATTTGCAAATCCAGCTGTTTCAGGTAGCAATACATCTGCAAAATGTGCTAAAGTTGCATTCGCCGCAAATGCCGCAAATTATAGCGGAATGCAAACAACAATTGAGAAAATCCTTGCTGGTACATCTGCTAATTATCGTTATTTACATGTTAAAATCCAAAGAACGGCTACAGCATTAGGTGGTATAAAAATGAAATTGACCAAAGGAGGTGTTGCTTCCACAACAGAGCAAGAACTACTTGTACTCAATACAACTGATATTAAGAATGATGGGACATGGCAAGATTATGTTTTCGATTTGAAATACGCCTTAGATGGCACAACTCCAATATCTGAACAATATTATCGAGGCTTTTTCTTTATGCCAAATTTTACTGTTGCTGCAATGACTCAAGCCAGTACAATATATATTGATGACGTATATTTAAGTAATAGTGCTGCTCCGCTAACTACCAATATCAATCCAGCAATTGTTACTTTAGTATCCAACAATCTTACAATGGGAACTGTTTCGGGGACAGGAGCTTACATTAAAGGAGTTTCAACGACCGTAATAGCGACACCTTTATTGGGTTATAAATTCACAAAATGGAACGATGGTACAAGCGATGTATCTACTTTGTCTACGTACAGCTTTGTTCCAACAGCAGATGTAACACTTACAGCTACATTCGAAGTTGATAATACAACAAATATAAATAATACCACCGAAAATGCAAAATTAATGCAGAATGGTCGTTCTTTGCAAATTCAGAACTTCGAAGGAAGTGTACGTGTGTATAATACTGTAGGAAAGTTAGTTGCTATAAAAGCAAATAACGCTTCAATTCAATTAAACAATGCTGGTATTTATTTAGTTAAACTACAATCAGCAGGTGGAAATGAAGTGTTTAAAATTATAGTAAAATAGTTTATTTAAGGTTGTTGTAAATAAAAAAAAAGCGGGATGTAAAATTTTTACTTCCCGCTTTTAATATTTTCAGTCTCTGGCAACTTCGTTAATCCTAATAGACGTCAATTTTATGCTCAAAAGCATTATATTGGAATCCTAAACTTTCAAACCCTTCAAACTCTTCTAGTATTTTAAAATCTGTTGTTGATTAAATTTTCTAAACTCACTTGGTGTTAAACCCTTTTTTGATTTAAAGAATCGATTGAAGTTTGATATATTATTGAAACCACAGTTATAGCAAACTTCTGATATTGTCTTAGTTGTATCAATAAGTTGTACGGAGGCATGTCCTATTCTAACATCGTTCAGGTAGTCAACAAACGATTTCCCTGTTCGTCTTTTGAAAAAATGACAGAAAGATGAATCAGTCATACCAATTAGATTTGCTAAGGTACTAATAGCTATTTTCTCTTCGTAATGTTTGTTGATATAGTCGCAAGCAAGTTTAATACGACGACTTTTGAACATGTCATCATTAGGACTAAAAGATTGGCTACAAAGTATTTTCTGAGTTTTTGAAATTGACATATCATGTAAAATAGATAGAAAATCCAAAAAAGAATCAAAACCATTTTGATTTACAAGCGATTTGATTCGAGGAGCCAAAAGCTTTATTGTTTCCTGACTAAATTCAATACCACGATTTGAATGTTCGAGCATTTCCTTTATTGATGTAAAAAGGTTTTTGTTTTGAAAATTTATTGGAAGTAAATCATGATGAAATTGAATTGTTACAACCAATTCAGCACCACCAGTTTCACTTTGCCAGGAATGATAAATGTTTGGACCTGTAATTACCAAATCCATACCTTCATAGTTGTTTACCGATTCTCCTACAATACGCTTTCCTTTTGCCCCTTCAACATAATTAATCTCAAATTCGGGATGATAATGAGTTGGAAAGTCAAATTGTGCATTGGGATGATAGAGGACTACAAAGAAATCTTCTTTGGTAAGTGGAGTTATTTCACGAATGATGTTTTTCATATTTTTTTTAGTTCAATATAGTATTATAAGATTTCGACATGTTTACTGTGCAAAAGTAAGTATTTATTTCAAATTAAAATGCATTTTATATGATATAGCTAATAATTAAGCATTATAATTACACATATTAACATTGTTGATTAAGCTTACACTATATTTAACATATATTTAAAACAGTTTAAAGACAAAATAGTATTATTAATTGTTGATTAATAGGGATACAACATTTTACATCAAAATCAGCATTAATTTTAAAAATAGTTTTTTTATTGTCAGAAGTAACTAAAACAAATGCAATTTGGAAATTCAACATTGCAGAATACCATTATCATAAAACAAAATAATACTGAAATGAAAGTCACTTTAGTTATAATTTTGCTTACTGAAAATTAAATAAAAATATCAATCTCAAAAAATTGAAAATGAAACTTATAAAATTCGCGGGAAATCCAATACTATCACCTAATCCTGATTCCTCATGGGAAAGTTTAGTAGTTTGTAATCCGGCAGCATGGTACGAAAATGGAAAGTTTTATCTGTTGTATCGGGCTGCAGGTAATGATGAAGAACATTTCATACATATTGGATTAGCGGTTAGTGATGATGGGTATCATTTTAAAAGAGTACAGGAAAAACCAGTATTATCTCCTACTATAGACAGCTTTGATGGTGGATCTGTTGAAGATCCTCGTGTTGTTAAATTTGGCGATGAATATTATATGACTTATGCTTTCCGTCCATATCCTCCTGGACAATACTGGAAATACGAATATGATGGAGTTTTGGCTCCAAAACACAATAAATTTACGCCAAAGTGTTTATCAGAAAATATTGGAAATACCGCTCTTGCTGTATCAAAAGATTTAATAAACTTCATAAAAATTGGACGACTTACTGAGCCAAGTCTTGATGACAGAGATGTTATACTTTTTCCTGAAAAAATCAACAACAAGTTCTATATGTTGCACCGTCCAAAAAATTATGTAGGTGAAAATTATGGAACCAATCAACCCGCTATTTGGATAAAATCATCCGATGATTTAATGAGCTGGAATGTTCCAAGTAAACTATTACTTAAAGGAGAACAATGGTGGGAAGTGAAAGTCGGAGGCAACACTCCACCAATTCGTACTGAAGATGGTTGGTTGATGTTATATCATGGAGTAGATGAAAAACATACCTATCGTATTGGAGCATGTCTACTCGATTTGGATGACCCTACTAAGATTTTATATCGCACCAAAGATTTTATAATGGAACCCGAAACGGAATTTGAGAAAAATGGGTTGTACAAATGGGGTGTGGTTTTTCCAACAGGAAATGTGTTGGTTAACGATACGCTTTATGTATATTATGGTGCTTCCGACCAATGGTGCTGTGTGGCAACTGCCGATATAAACGAACTTGTTGCATTTATAAAAGAAAACACAGCTGTAGAAACGCAAAAAAATGTCTTTAAGAAGCGCGAAATGGTAAAAATTTAATACATTTGCCATTCGCTTCTATATACTTTTCAAACTTTAAAACTGATATATGAACACACTCTCATGGATTGATATTGTAAGTATCCTTGTATTTTTGGTATTTACAATTTGGTATGCTTTGAAAAAAAGTAAAAACAAAAATGCAGCGGAATACTTTCTGTCGGGCAAAAGTGAAAACTGGTTTGTAGTAGGGCTTTCGCTCTTTGCTGCTAGCGTTTCGAGTTCAACCTTGTTGGGCCACTCGGGCGAAGGTTTTATTAGCGGAATCTCGGTTTTCAACTATAATATCGGAGCCATTTTTGTTATTGTATTTGTGGCTTTGTTTTTCCTTCCATTTTATATTAAAACTGGAATTTATACAATTCCGGGCTATTTGGAACGTCGCTTTGACCGCCGCTCGAGTGTTTACTTCTCATTTATTACGATTATTGGTAATGTATTTTTGGATGCAGCAGCTGCACTTTATACTGGTGCTCTCATTCTGAAAGTGATTTTTCCGGAAGTTGATACCATGTACGTTATCTGGATTATGGCAGGGATTGCCGGTTTCTATACCATTATTGGTGGTTTATCTTCGGCCATTTATGCCGATATTATTCATACAATTGTTCTAATCGTAGGGTCGATATTTTTAGCCGTATTCTGTTTAAACGAAATTGGCGGTTGGGATGAATTTATGCACCGTTTCGACGATGGAGTATGGATGAGTCTTATTCGTCCGGCAAATGACCCTACTATGCCGTGGATTGCAATCATTGTTTCACTCCCAATTTTAGGGTTTTATTTCTGGGGCAATAATCAGGTTATGGTACAGCGGGTTCTTTCCGCCAAATCTATCGATCAGGGTCGTAAAGGTGTACTTTTCGTAGCATTTATTTATCTTTTCACCTTGTTTATCTTTATCATGCCAGGCATTATTGCTCGTGGAATTAATCTTTTTGGAGTAGAATTACCCCCAGAAATTATTTCGGGCGATACCTTGCGCAATACTTATGGTGTTAATACCAATGAGGTGTATCCACGCTTGATAATGAAACTGATGCCAGTTGGCATGATGGGTTTGATTTTGGCAGCCATGGTTTCGGCACTTACATCGGCACTCAGTGCAACACTTAATTCAGTTTCAACCCTGTTTACCATGGACTTTTACCGTCAGATGAATCCGAAATCCGACAGTAAAAAATTAGTGCGTGTAGGACAGATAACTTCGTTTATAGTATTAATAATTGCCGTAATGTGGGCACCTCTTATCGGCAGATTTGCCTCGCTGGTTTCGTATTATCAGGAATTTATTTCGTACCTTGCTCCTCCAATTGTGAGTGCTTTCCTGCTTGGTTTGTTTTGGAAACGCTCCAATGCACATGGTGCTTTTGCCGGATTGATGGTAGGAATTGCAACTGCTGTTACTATTATGACTCTAAAATTTGGTTTCGATATTTCTGTTCCAATTCATTTTCTTATGTGGGCGCCGATATTACTTATTATGAGTAGTGTTGTGAATGTAATTGTCAGTTTATCGACTGCCAAACCCGATGAAACTAAAGTGGCCGAAAATACATGGAATGTAAAGTTATTGACCGACGATTACAAAGAACATAAAAGTACGCCTTGGTACAAAAATTTCTATGTATTGGCAATACTTCTTGTTATTGCAGCACTGGTTGAATATGCTATATTTTGGTAGAGAACAGTAAATCAAATAAATAATTCAACAACTAGTTAGTTGGCAGTCTGACCTTTTTTCTAAATGTCAGACTGTGTTTTTTTACAATCAATTTTATGAACAAGCTTGTATATGTATTCGCCATCATTCCACTTTTTCTTTTTTCGCAAAACAGATACTGGAACGAAAAAACACAATTAATTCCCTGGCGGATTCCTTTGGTTACCGACACGAAAAATATCGAATATATTGATTTGGATAATGACGGTGATCCTGATATACTGAAAACCAACATTCTGAATGGTGTGTCTATTATTTGGATTGATGATGACGATGACATGAAAAAGGGCGATTTGGAAGGCGATCAGGACAACGATTGTGTTTGCGTGGATATAAACAAAGATGGTATTTTTGCCGGAGAACGTGATTTGTGTGTCGATTGGACGGATACAGATAACGACGGAATTGCTGAAGTACAGGCTGTTGTACTAAACGGCGGTTTGCAAACACGCAATTACTTCGATTGGGGAGCTGATTTTATGTATATCATTGATTTTGGTGAAAAAGATGGCATTAAGAACTTTATCAACTGGAACGAGTTGACGCTCAGGGCCTGGGAGCATAACGGACAAGCTAATTTTTTTACCGATTATCACGGAAATACCTTGTTTCTGAAAATGCATGGTTCGCCATTCCGTATCAATGATGTGCGTTTTAGTTGGGAAAATCCCTTTATTTTTTACGATTACGATAAAGATAATCTCACCGAAATGGCTATTCGCTTGGTCGATACGCCCGATTTTCGCCCGAAAGATAACAGTGTTTCGAAATTCGACAGAATGAATCCGGAACACGATATTGACTTCACAAAAAGTATTGATTATGTTGGAATTACGTGGGATTTAGATAATGACAACGGTCAAGGGAATGAGTTTGATTTCGATATGTCGTTGAAATTCTCTGGAAAAGGATTTGATTATTCCGACCAAAAACACACATTTAAAAATATGCGTGGATTGCCCGAAGCTGATAAGTTTTTTTACGACCCACGCTGGCGACAAAACGAACAGCTTTTTTATTCTGACGAAAAAGTGTCGTACAATAAAATTTTCAACGAAGGTAAATGGGATTATTGCTGGTTTATATTCGACGAAGACGATGATTGCAACCGATGGGAGCGTGTTGAATTCTATGAGCCGAAAGATTTGTGGAAAATTGGTATGGAAAAAGGCGGATTGGACAATAACAAACAATCGGATGCGGTAGGTGACAGAGGCGAATTTGATACCGATTTTTCAGGAAAAGGAAATTTATACATTGCACCGTTCGACGGTCGGTTACATTTGTACGGAGCAGAATGGGGAGCCTGGCGTTTGGACATGAATGCCGGAAGTTTTCAGGGTTACGGAGGTCTTTATCCGCCTGCAAAAACCCATGTTCGCGACCAAATTGAACCTGAGAAATGGGCAACCGTGCGCTATTCCGACACCAATAACAATGGATTTATCGATTGCATTGAATACGATTTGGATGGCGATCAGGTTTTCGAAGAAAAAGTATCTTTGCTGGAACTTGGAATTGACGATAAGGCAACTATCATTGAGACCGGAAAAAACAATTATAAATCGTTAACCAAAACATTTTCTGATTTAACAGCCAAAATCTGGTCTCGTTCACAAACAATTATCAATATTGCCAAAAAACAGGGAGTCAGTCCGGTTTGGTACGCTTTCTGGCAGCAACCACGATCAATGTTCGAGAAATACCAATATGGTTACTGGCTTAGTTTTTATCTGTATAAAGATATGTGTCATGTTGCCCTGCTCAAAGGCGATAAGGAAATGAAGCACAAACTTGATGTGGCTTATTATTCAGGTAATTGGTCTAATTTTAAATAAATCAAAATGAAAAGAAATGCTCTGATTATATTATTCTTAGCTTGTTTTATTTATTCAAATGCACAATTAAAAGTTGCCGGCATTTTTGGCAATAATGCGGTGATTCAGCAGGAAATTGCTGCTCCGGTGTGGGGACAGGCCAGAACCGGCGAAACAGTCAGCGTTGAGATTGCCGGAAATGTAGTGAAAACCAAAGCCGATAAAAATGGCGAATGGATGGTTCAATTGATCCCAATGAAAGCCGATGGAAAACAATACGAGTTAACCGTAAAATCGGGAATTGAAACAATTGTTTATAAAAATATCAAAATCGGAGAAGTCTGGTTTGCTTCAGGGCAATCGAATATGCAGTTCAAAATGGGTGGCGGAGTGCAAAATCAGGATGAAGAAATTGCAAAAGCTAATTATCCTGATATTCGGTTCAATACGGTTGATTTAGTTACATCAGTCCAGCCAATGAAGGATATTCAGCAAAAAGACTGGCAAATTTGTAACCCGACCAATGTGAAAGACTTTTCAGCTGTTGCTTATTTCTTCGCTCGCGAACTGAATTCAGATAAAAAAGTTCCGGTTGGAATTATAGTTGGGGCTCGTGGCGCTACCAATCTGGAAACATGGATGAGTCGTGACCGATTGATGACACATCCTGATTTCCCTGAACAATTAGCAAAATTGGTTACCGATACTGCTGCCTGGAACGATAAAGTACGTAAAGCGATTCAGTCGGAAAAAGACCGTGATTTGATAGCAAACACGTCCATGATTGGATTGAATCAGAAGGTAAATGTATTGAAATACAGTGATGGCGACTGGACAAAAACCAGTTTCCCTATTAATATGGGCAAAATGGGTTATCCCGGCTTTTGGGGATTGGTTTGGATTCGGAAAACAATAGAAATTCCAACGAAATCTGCAAAAAAAGAATGGAAAATTCAGTTGCCTATAAAAGATCAGGATGACCGGATTTACCTGAATGGTAAAGAAATAGCCCGCAGTGTTTCCAAACTGAAAGAAAAAGTGATTACAATTCCTGCAGGAAGTATGAAAGCCGGAATAAACATGCTGGCTGTGAGGATGTATGTTCAGTGGGGAAGTGCCGAGATTGGAAATGATAAAAACGACTGTTATTTGCTTTCGAACGATGGTGAACGCATTGAATTAAACGGAGAATGGAAATCGAGCAACAAAATTGAACCCGCTGTGGCTCAATGGCAGGATTATTACAATTCGAGTACGGTAAATTTCAATGCCATTGTCAATCCCGTTATACCGTATGGAATAAAAGGTTTTTTGTGGTATCAGGGTGAGAATAACGCCAGCCGATTTAAACAATATGCCGATTTGCAACCGATGTTGATTGATGATTGGCGGGTGCGATGGGGACAAGGTTATTTGCCGTTTTTGTATGTGCAATTAGCCAATTATATGGAACGCTCGGCAACCCCAAAATATGCAGATACCTGGGCCAGTTTCCGCGATGCGCAGACTTCTACGCTTTCCAAATCGCAAAAAACAGGCATGGTTTGTACGATTGACATTGGTGATGGAAATGATATTCACCCGAAAAACAAACAAGAAGTTGGTAAACGATTGTATATTGCTGCCAAAGCGAAAGCGTACGGATCGACCGAAGTTTATTCGGGCCCCATGTTTAAGTCAGCTAATTGGGATGGAAATAAGTTGAAAATTACGTTTGATTTTGCTCAAAACGGATTGAAAACCACAGATAATCAAGTAGTAAAAGGCTTTGCTATTTGTGATAAAGATGGAAAATGGAGCTGGGCAGATGCAAAAATAAGTGGAAATGAAATTCACATACCATTGGGGCATGACCCATTGATAACCCGCGTTCAATACGCCTGGCAATCGAATCCCGATTGTAATTTGTATAATGCTGAAGGTCTACCGGCAATTCCGTTTAATGTTGAATTAGACCCTAAACCCCTGAAGGGGCATTAAGAAATAAATAGCTGAAAAATATGATTTATACCTCAAAATATCAACTTCGTGTCTTTGTGACTTTGTGTTTAATGACAGTATTTTCTGTTTTAGTTGCTCAGACTTCCGCGCAAAAAGAAACTGTCAAAAAGCAAAAAGAGCAGTTGACTTTTGTCACAACTACACCGGAAATGATTCGCTCCGATTTTGCCAAATCCGGAATGGAGAACCAGCATCCGCGACAGTTTGCGACGCAAGCCGACATTGACCGCACAAAAATGTTGATAAAAAACGGTGACGTGATGTTGGCAAAGGCATGGAATCAATTAAAGAAACAGGCTGATGAAAATCTTGAAAAACCATTTAATACCGGCGATTTGGACGATGCAAAACTCCGTGTTAAAGGAACGCACGGCAATGCTGTTTTACTTCCGCCATTAGTGATTGCTTACTGGATGACTGGTGAAGAAAAATATGCTCAGCGGGCTTATGATGTTTTCCAGAACATGGCCACATGGAACGATTGGGGAACAATGATCACTGCGCCATATACCGATAGGCATTTTTTGGATACCGGAATTGCCGCTTTTGATGCCGCTTTGATTTACGATGGATTGTATAACTGGATGAAACAAGACCAACGTGATTTTGTGTACCAAACAACACAAAAATATCTCTTCACACCGGTTTTGGCACAATATAAAAATGAAGCTAAACGAACCTGGCAATGGAACAAAGCTTCAAATAACTGGAACGGAATCTGCAACGGAAACGTGGTTGTGGCATCGCTTATGATGTTCGAACGCGACCCAAAAAACCTGAGTTGGTTGATTTCGACAGCGGCAAACGATATGCCGATTTTTATCCGCGAGTTTGAGCCAGATGGACAAAGCGAAGAAGGTTTGATGTACTGGGGTTATGCCTTGATGTACACACTGCCTGGTTTTGATGCCATGCAACGTTGTTTGGGAACGACTTATGGTCTGGCAGAAACACCCGGAATTCGCAAAACAGGTTATTTCCCGCTTTTTACAACTGGACCTGTAACTTCGTTGAGTGTTGGTGATGATCCGTTGAAAAATGCGCGTGCAAAATCGTTCTTTTGGCCTGCAAAACATTTCAATGATGCAGCTTTGGCAAAACTACAATATGATTTAATCGTTGAAAATGGCTATGAAATGCCCTGGTTCGATTTCTTCTATTACGATCCGGCATTGGTGGCAAAAGGAAAAAATGTAACGATTCCGCTTGACAATTCTATTTATGGATTGGAAATCATGTCGATGCGTGAAAACTGGACAAGCAAAGATGCGCTTTATGTAGCAGTTCATGGTGGTTACAATTCTGCCAGCCACGGACATTTAGATGCCGGTTCGTTTTATATTCAGGCCATGAGTGAAGTGTGGGCGTATGGCGATTTGGGTAGTGATAATTATAATTATCTCGGTTATTTCTCGAAACAAACTTTGCCACAATACAACGATTCGGTTTATCCCCAAAAAGAAGCTGGTCGATGGCATTTTTACCGACTGCGTACCGAAGGTAAAAACTGTCTGGTTTTCAACCCGACAACCCGACCTGAGCAGGACGAAAAAGGAACAGCTACTATAATTCGTAAAACTTCAACTCCCACGTACAGCAACTTTGTACTCGACCTAAAAGATGTGTACAAACGCGATGTGAACCATTACGAACGAACCGTAGAACTCAATCGTAAAAAGCATATTATTTCAATAAACGATAATTTTGAAGCGAAAAAGCTTTCCACAGTTTGGTGGAGTATGCATACCAAAGCCGAAGTAAACATCTCCGAAAACGGCAAAAAAGCTATTCTAACTCAAAATGGCAAGAGGATGGAAATGAGTCTTTCCAGTCCAAAAAATGCCTGCTTTCAGGTGCTTACTGCAACATATTTGCCCGGCGAGGAATTTCCGTATACTAAAAATTCCGAAAACAAGGAGTTCAAAAAAGTATGTATCAAAATGGAAAACGTGAAAATTGCTGGCTTGAAAATTGAGTTTTTTCCTATAAAATAAATATTTATGAATATCAAATTGACATTATTTGGTCTTTTAAACGTTTTTAATATGTTTAGCCAAACACAAGTTATACAACTAACTGAGAACTGGCAAATGCGTCAGGCTGATACCGAAAAGTGGATTCCAGCTGTAGTTCCTGGATGTGTGCATAG
>CAIWCC010000012.1 GCA_903911085.1 uncultured Bacteroidales bacterium
ATTATCTTAGAGGAAAATTTGCCGTAATACTCTAAATATGATTTCCAGAGAAAAAGAACATAAATTAACAGTTATATATTTCTACATTTGTGATTTATATGAAAAAGAGCTAAAGATTAATTGTCAACGATTCAGCAATAATTCAAAACCAGAGTTTACTGATCAGGAAATTATGACAATTTATCTTTTCGCTGGATACGAACAACGGTATTTTCAAGTCAACGAAATTTATTCATTTACAAAAGATTATCTTTTGTCTTGGTTTCCAAAACTACCTTCGTATCAAACATTTTCATATCGATTAAATTTATTGACAGGTGCTTTTCAAGCACTCGCAAACAAACTTATTGGTTCATTTAAACCAGAGGATTGCAGTAAGTTATTCTCAATAGTCGATTCAATGCCTATTATTACCAGTGGTGGTAGAAACAGGACTGGAAAAGTGGCTTCTGAGATTACAGCGAAAGGTTTTTGTTCTACTAAAAACATGTATTATTATGGGTGTAAAATCCATACAATGGCAAGTGTTAGACTAGGCAAAATTCCTTTTCCTGAAAGTATGATTATTACTCCAGCCGATGGCAACGACTTGACAACTTTCAAGCAAGCATGGGGTGATAATATCTTTTCAAAAGTAATACTTGGTGACAAGGCTTATGCTGATAAAGAATACTTTAACAACAATAAAACAAAAACTCAAGATATTGAAATGCTTACTCCTATAAAAGGGATAAAGGGTCAGACAGAAGAAATAAAACAAAGAGATAAAGCCTTTAATGACATATTCTCTTCTGCTGTTTCTAGAGTAAGACAACCTATAGAGTCTTTCTTTAATTGGTTAAATGAAAAAACAAAAATTCAAAGAGCGATGAAAGTCAGATCAACTGCCGGATTACTTATTCATTTGTTTGGCAAAATGTCTATGGCTTTCATTTATCTAATTTTTTAAATACTGATTCGCATTAGTAATAAGTAAGTAAAGAATTAACGCGTCAAACCGCTTGGAGCGGTTGTACGCTTCGGACATCCCGATTAAACGGGATTGTCGGGTGAAAAGATAGAAAAGAAAGAGTATAATTTGAATCTATTGCGTCCCCAAAGGGACTTGCAATATCAGGGGATACATTTTGCACTATAAATATCATGTCCCAAATGGGGACAATCCCGTCGGGATATTATATTTATAGAGAGATAATTACCATATGCCAACATTGTCACATAGTGACAAAATATGATTTGATTGGACAACAAATAAAAGAATTCATCAACGCGTCAATTCCGACAAATCGGGATGTACGCTATTATATTTAAGAAAGGATTATGAAATTAAAAGACATGAAAATCAGTTGGCAACTTTTACTGGCATTTACGGCAATGATGGCGTTTGTTATTTCACTTGGTATAGTTGCAACCCAACATGCAACTCTTTTGAATGAACAAACCAATTTGATATACAACCATCCCTTTAAGGTACGAAAAGCTATAGGTGAGCTGAAATCGGATGTGGCTGGAATACAGGTTTATTTTCGCGATATAATGCTATCTAGAAACGAAGAAGAAACACAAACTGCCATCCAATCAATGATGTTGAAAGAAGATGATGCCTTTGATCAGTTTGAAATTCTTAAATCTCAATATCTAGGACCGAAAAACCACATTACAGAGGCTTATGAAGTTTTCTTGTTGTGGAATATCAGCCGCGAAGAGA
>CAIWCC010000013.1 GCA_903911085.1 uncultured Bacteroidales bacterium
ATTAAATAATTGAACATGGGGCTTTGCCCCAAACCCCACTCACTTTTTTGCCTTGATGCAAAAAAGTAAGCAAAAAAAATCAATACTTCGCCTGCTTCACTCGAAAAATTAGTCGTTTGTATGCTGAAAACTTTTAAACTCGCACCGACGGAATACGTCGGCACTCAAACACAAAAGTTTTCTACGCATACTTCACTCCATTTTTCGGCTCACCAGACGATGTCAGTCTAGTGCGAAATATGAATAGATTGGTAAAGAGCATATCTTTATATTTAATTTGAAATCTTTTTGTGATGCACTAAAAACATTTTTAAAAACTAATATTTCAGATTACTTATTAGAAATGCTTTACTTATAATTTCGTTGTACATTGAATTCGATAAAGTGCTGATTTTATTGCTCTAAATGCAAAATGTAGTTCGGGGAATGTAGAGACGAGTTCGGGGATTGTAGAGATGAGTTCGGGGATTGTTGAGATGAGTTCGGGGATTGTGGAGACGAGTTCGGGGATTGTGGAGACGTGTTCGGGGAATGTTGAGATGAGTTCGGGGAATGTAGAGATGAGTTCGGGGATTGTGGAAATGAGTTCGGGGAAAGTTGAGACGAGTTCGGGGATTTTAGAGATGAGTTCGGGGAATGTTGAGATGTGTTCGGGGAAAGTGGAGACGAGTTCGGGGAATGTAGAGATGAGTTCGGGGATTGTTGAGCGGTTATTCCGTTTATTATTGCGCACTCAGGGGTGTTGAAAGTAATTGTAGACTTTCGCCAGCGAAGTGAACAAAACAAAATCGACAATTTACATATTGTACATTAGTGTTTACAAATACAAATGCCTAATGAGAGTATTGCTATTTCTATGAAATTTTTCACAAATAGTATGTTAATAATCTCGAGTCAGTTTTTTTTAAATTTCATTTTTATTTACCTTTGCAAAATATACAAATTTAAAACAAATATGACTAAAAAGACATTATTATTGACATTTCTATTTTTATTACAGATTAGCGTTTTTTCGCAAAAGAAATTAAGAGATTATGTAGTGGTAGTGAAACCTGTATATCACGAATCTACAATAAATTTTCTAAAAGACCTTAGTAAATATGCAACGAATAAGGGCTATATTAATGCAGCAAAATATCTTAATATATTTGCTGAGGGCAAGGGTTTTGGTTCGGGATTTCTGATAAAAGGAACAGATGGATTGGTATATGTATTGACCAATCGACACGTAATTTTACAAGCAAAAAATGCAACTATTGAGTTTAATAATACCGATGGTAGCAAAGTGTCGTATGCTGATTGTAAAATAATTGCAATAGATCCAAACACTGATTTAGCATTGATAGCATTTCCAGAGGATGTAAAAATTGAACGTTCGCTAAATTTAAAAACCGATGCGCTTGAAGATGGTAATGAAGTATACTCGGCAGGATTCCCTGGTTTGGATGGGAAACCATCATGGCAACTTGGAAAAGGAGTAATTTCTAATACATCACTAGAAATGTCAGGTCTTGACCAAGATATAAAAACTTTTGCAATACAGCATACAGCCCAAATAGATAGAGGTAGTTCGGGTGGTCCGTTATTGACTTCTGACACTTCACAAGTAGTTAAATACTCAGTAATTGGTCTGAACACATGGAAAATTATTGGCAGAGAAAATGTAAACTTATCAATACCAGCAAGCACAATAAAAACATTTA
Organism: uncultured Bacteroidales bacterium; assembly: GCA_903911085.1. Lineage (GTDB taxonomy): Bacteria > Bacteroidota > Bacteroidia > Bacteroidales > Paludibacteraceae > Paludibacter. The sequence continues at coordinate 1,704 of CAIWCC010000013.1, forward strand.
TATCTTCGGCATTAGTAAAAGAAAAAAATAACGAAAATGAGTTATTAGAAAAAACGAGTCGTCAATTTATTGGCGATTTTATGCATGGATATAAGAAAGTATTAAAATACGTTGCCTATGATTATGTATCGAAACTAGGTGCCGATAATTTTATACAATATATAAATATGGCATCTCCAAGTGCACAAGAAGATATAATTGATGTTTTTCAAAATGGACAAAATCCGGTTGAAGCTGTGCGCATAGCAATAGCAGATGCAATAACTCGAAAATTTGATAAATACAAAAACACACTTAGTTTCACATCTATTGCAGGGTTAGCATCCGAAAGCGCACCAGCAACTGTATTTTATTCGTACAATAACAAACCAGAAACAACTACATGGCAAATAGAGCAGAAAAGTTGGAAGATAAATGATGTTGGTAGTTTAAAATTTATAAAAGCTGATGAACGGATAGGTTTTGTTAAAGAAATCGACATAAGATACACTGTAAATATTGGAACATTTTTTCCAAGTTCGGATATAGAATCAGTGGGGTACGGTGGTGAATTACTTTATGGCACAAATTATTATACCGGTTTTGGTATAAATAAATACAGTCATCATGCTTATGCGTTAGATAACAATTATAGCACCGAAAGTAAAGTGACAAAAACTGGATATATTAATTATTACAATCTCCAAGTTCTACTTGGTTATCGATATCCATTTCAAATAAAACGTTGCTTTATAATTCCGTTTGCACAGATTTATGGTGGAATGAATACTGGAATTGTGAGCAGTTTAGCCGGTGGTTTTAAATATGGAGTCAATTTTGCATACAAAATGAAAAATGATAGGTTCTTAATGCTTAACTTTAGCCTTAGTCCACGTTATATCAATGACAGCTGGGGTTCTATTGGTGGCGATGAGAATTATGAATTTGATCATCTTTATGATGCGGATACTGAAATCAAAGGCCTTAATATTGGGATAGGTTACGCGTTTTGATTTTGCACAAACAAGTGTGCACCTCTGTGATATTCGGAATGAATAAAACTGAATGCGGAATTACATTTGAGGATAGTTGAGAAAGCTAAATGGAACGATGGAATAGGTTCAGGGATTGTGGAGCAGTCATTTCGCTTGTTTTTAGGGAACAAATGGACTGCGCAAAACTATGTTCCATTTGAATTTATTAATTGACAGAATCGGAATTCTATCATCCCGGGAGGAATAAAAAAGGCAGCATCAAATTGATACTGTCTTTTTTTAATCACATTTTGAATCGGTTCCTACATTTGGGCAACTAAGCAGTCCGCTAATGTAGGTATTACCTCCAAGCAAATCTTTTACCAGCGAGTTATCGAAGCCACAAGCCATTTCTCCATCTACTTCAATCAACGGTCTGCGTATAAGTAACGGATCGTTAACCATAGCCTTAAGTGCTTCACTTTCGTCGTACGCTTCGGGCACAATTTCTCCACTTTTTACACGAGGTGCTGCCCTATTGAACCATTCGCTCACTGGCATATCGTTAAAAAATAGTCGAAGTGTGGCTTCATCCCAATGCTGATTGAGTATCGAATGCGCCTCAACTCTATGCCCGTGAAGCTCCAACAAACGTTGTTGTTTAGCGTTGTTGATACAACCGGGTTTTTCGTAAAAATGAATAAGCATAAATGTTGTTTTTTTAGAGTTTATTGGCGAGCAATTTTTTATTCAGTTCGTCCCATGCTTTGCAAGCCAAAAAAGCATCTTCGGCATAAGCAGGTATTTCTAAGTAATCTGCCGGTAAGCGGTCTTCTATCAGGTCGTGCAATGCTCCCGCTTTTTGTGACAATACAAAACGGGCTTTCCTCACTTGTGCATCTAATTCTTTAAGTTCTTCTGCTGTCATAATTATCATATCTTTTTTTGGTACTTTGCAAAGGGTATGCCAAAAGGTCAAACCGTTTATTATAAATAGCTTATGCATTTTACAAGTAAATCAAAACCAACTTTAATGTATATATTTTCATTGCAAAACAACATAATTGTAGAGTTGAATGTAATTGATAATTGATAGTTGGTAATTGATAATTGATAGTTGATAGTTGATAGTTGATAATTGATAGTTGATAATTGATAATTGATAGTTGATAAGACGCGGTTAAAAACAAATTATAAATTAATAAATAATTCTAACTATTTACTGTTTTGAAATGAGTGTGACGGTTAATCCTTAATTTTGACGCAATTATAATATAATTCTTTTCGTGGGTCTTTGTGTTGAATTTTGTGTTTCTTTGTTTCATAGCTTTTAAACAAAAAAAATACGACCTCAACTTTATAAATATAAAATTGAGGTCGTAAAAAAAAGTCAAATCAGTAAACTGAAATTATGGTGCTGTAATAGTTGTATAAGCAGTTCTAAAAGTATCAATACTTGTAGTAGCAGGCAAATATAACATTCTATACGAATAAGAACCACCAGATGTTGGATATTTCAATAATGGAGTTGTAATAGTTGGTGCTACAAGATTGGTATATAAATCGCGAACTAAAACTTCTACTCCTTCAGTATTGGTGTATTTAATTTCATGTCCGAGAGCATATTTTCCAAACGTTGGCTCAATAACATTACTTGTACTCCAAGTTATAGTAAAGACACCTGTGAACAAGTTAAAATTGTTTCTCATTACCATTCTGTTTTTCAAGAACGATTTATACCTATTACCCCATGATGTAACAGTAAATCCCATTGGAATGGAATGTACAGTACTGTCGGCATTCCAAGTTTTCATAGCCAACACATTAGTACCTTCTTTCAGAGAATTGATATAATAAACCATTGAATCTTTTCTATTTGTAGGACTCAAAAGAAAATTATAAATAATGTTGGTATCGGCTCTGCTCACTTTCAGATTAGTAGCTCTAAAGTCACGTGCCCACACAACCAATTTAGCACGTTGATCTCCGCCATAATACTTAAATGAGTCAAGGTTTCCAATCAAAAAATCCTCTCCATTGACCATATATTTGTCAAATATCGCATTATTGCTGTCGCACCCAACAAGCCAGACGAAAGATATCAATATAATGAATGCATTTAATATTTTTTTCATTTTTTCTATTTTTAAAAGTTTATTGAATATTTCCGTACCATGTTATTTCACCAATGTTATGGGTTGTAGGATTTCCACCATCCCATTTAGAAATAGTTTCGATGCGTACATACCTGATTGGAGGCATTCCTGGAGGAAATATAACATCGTAACCAAGTTCTTCGGCATAGTAAATATCGTCGGCAGTAGCCAACAAACCCGATTTGCCAGATGGTGGCGTGATGTGGTAACCAGCTTGATCGGTTCCCAAAAGAATCCATGCATCTGGTCCTTCAGTATTTGCCGTAGACACGTTTGGACTAGTTGAACCCCAAACACGTATATATTCGCCCCAAACTTTGTAATTAAAATTCGCACCACTTCGAGCAAACATTTTCAAACGACTAGGATTAATCCAACCTTTTCCAGTGGTATTATTGGCTTGAGAGTTCAAGTCGTAAGTTAAACTTGTACATAATCCACCACCTGGACGTGTGCTATAGCAATTGGCACTAGATGTTGAACCATATTTATTATCCCAAAGCATGGTGATAGCATTTCCAGAACCATATTCTTGATACGGAATTGTAGGATCACCATTCCATTTCACATGGTATGTTTTAGGAATCATTCGTTCAAAAATTGGAGTTACAGTAAGAGAATCTTTTTTAGATTTATTACCCCATCTGTCTAACACTTGAATAAAGAATTTACGTGGAATAGAATCATAACCCCTTACATTAACAACTGCTTTTTCGTAAGAAGAATAAAATTTACCACCAATAGTAACTACAGGATGTCCTGCAGCATCGGGAGTGGTTACCATTACAATAATCTTTGATTTTAGTGGGTTAGTCCATTTCAAATATATTCCACCAAAATCTCTACCAGCAACCAAAGAGCTCATAATGTCGTAAATTGGCGATTTCATTGGTTTTACTTTTACTACAATGGCTGGAGAAACGTTTTGATTCATATCCACGGCAGTAAGCGTAACAGTACGCAATGAATCGTTGTTACCATAGCCGTCAATTAAAAGTTGATTGGTAGAAGCAGAAGCTGCAGCCTCAGTTTTGGTACCATTGTCCAAATAATAAACCGCTTTTACATACAATAAATCTTTGTCGGTAGGCAGTGTGTAAGTTAATCTTACGGCACCAGCCAAACTATCGAACGTAACGTTCGACACCGCACCCGGTGGGGTGAATTCAACTGCATATTGTCCAATAAATTCTTCTTTACAAGAAAAAAGACATAATGACAATGCAGAAATCAGAATAAAAAATAGTTTTTTCATATTACAATATTTTTAATTTAAATGCTTTTGATTAATTTTTAAATAATCCACAAGCCATAAAATTTTATTAATTAAAATTCCCATCCAGGGTTTTGAACTAGATTAGGGTTAATTTGTAAATTGGAGATTTTGATAGGCCAAAAATAATCTCTAAATTTAAAATCGGTTGGCCATACAGGATAAGGTTTACAATACTCATCAGTAGTTAATGCATTATAAGTAAAGCCTTTTATTGCACCTTTTGTAAGTAATTTGTCCATCATTTTCCAGCGACGACGATCCAAACTTCCTTGACCTTCGAATGCTAACTCAATCATACGTTCGCGTTGAATAATTTCGCGCATACCACCTTGAGTAGTGAATTTTTCAGGATTAGTTGAAAATGCAGAAGTCCAAGAATTTTTTACGCCTTGCAATCCAGCTCTCAAGCGAATCATATCAACATATTTGAAAACATCATCAGTTGGTGTAGCATTCGATTCGTTTAACGCTTCAGCGTACATCAAATATAAATCGGCCATACGCATAATTGGCCAAGAATATGGTGAATAAGAAATTGTAGAAACCGTAGATGCTACTTGTCCAAGACTCAAAGACACTTTGTAAGGCACAAACTTTTTAATATAAAGCCCTGTAAGTGAATTACGACCTAAACCGGCATTCATAGCTTTTACGAAGTATTGTGTTTCTTGATTAATGTTACCAAAACCAAACCAGTTTGCACCATCAAATGCTAATGAACCATAGTAACGAGGCTCTCTATTTATATTAAACAAAGCTGTTTGGTATTTTTCTTTAATCCAATATCTATGATCGGTACGAGTATTAAAATCGGGGTCAGATGTATAGCGAGTATTATATGGGAATGAGTTATCCTCGTCCATTGGTAAACCGTGATTGGTATAAAATAATTCGGCAGCATTTAACGAAGCTGATTCAATCGAAAACACTTCGGATGGTGTAACAGATGTTGTAGCCGAGCCAGAAGTTCCAAAAAATAATTTTGTAGGAATAGTATTATTCTGAGAACCTTTAGCATTGGTTTGCAACCAAATTGCTTCATTATTGTTGGTAGTTTCACCAAATATCATAGCTGGTTGAATAGCCAAACGAGTACTATCGTTCATAATTATAGACGAATTTGGTTTCACAAAAGTATAAAGACCAAGTCCTTGACCTTCGCAAGCATCAATAGCTTCCTTACAAGCAGTGGCAGCACGTGCCCATTTAGAAATATCAGCATCGCCAGTTGGGAATAAATTAATTCCTCTTTTGTCTTTAAAATTAGCATAATCATTGTTACCGTTAAACAACGGACTAGCAGCAACAACCAAAACGCGAGCTTTAATAGCCATAGCAGCAGGGCGAGTAATTCTACCTAATTCTTCGATTTCACTACCAGTAATATTGGCAGGAAGGTCAGGTAATGAAGCATCAATTTGAGAAACAATATAATTAACTACCTCATCCACTGGTGCACGATACACTCTCATTTCATCTACCGAAGCATTAATTGATAGATTGACATCGGTAATTGGAATAGGGCCATACAATTGAAACAAATACCAATGGTAATATGCTTTCAAAAATTTAGCTTCAGCTTTCCATCTTACAGCTTCCTGTTTTGTAATATCAGGAATGTTGTCAATTTGCTCAATAAACAAGTTACAACAACGAATAGCAGTGAACATACTTTTATTTCCATCCCACAAATTTATAGATGGGCTTGATGAACTATTACCTGTTTCGGTAAACAACCGGTTGGTAGTGATACCACCAGCAGTAGTAGATGCAATACAAAACTCATCAGTAAATACATGTCCTGGATTAGCGTCGCTGTTATTATGCGCAGGCATAAACGAATAGCAGGTAAACAAATATTTTTCAGCAGTTTGTCTATCGCGGAAAACGGTTTCTATGGTTGCTATATTATCAGGCACAACGTCCAAATAATTACAAGCTCCAAAAATAGGTAGCAGGATAGCTAAAATCAATATATTTTTACTTCTTTTCATATCATTCTTTTTATTTATAGATTAAAATGACAATTGTAATCCAACGTTATGAGTTTTCTGAATTGGGTAAGCCAATCCGTTTCCACCCATTTCTGGGTCCCAAAGTTTAAAACTACTAAATGTCAAAAGGTTAGTTCCTGAATAATAAATACGTACATTTTCGAATCGGGCTTTTTTCAATATCTTCTTAGGTATAGAATAACCACATTCAATGTTTTTCAATCTCATAAAGCTACCATCGCGCATAAACCATGTACTTCTTTGGGTGTTATTGCTAATTAGAGTAGCTGATAAACGAGGCCATAAAGCATAAGGATTTTGATTAGCTTCAGTCCAGTGATTATCGGCATAAGCTTGCAACAATTGATTAGAAGCACCATTTATAAGTGGTTGATAATTATAGTTTGATGCATTAACGAATGGCGCAGTAAGCGTTGGGTCAATCCAGAATGCACGTCGGGCAGTACCTTGGAAGAAGAATGACAAGTCGATACCTTTGAAACCACCAGAAACACCAAAACCATAATTTATTTCGGGTGTTGTAGGATGTCCAATTGGCACCACATCATAGCTATTGATAACACCATCTTTGTTGATATCTTTGTATTTGATATCACCAGCCATTACTTTACCAAAACCAGTTTGCGAAGGTGAAATACTAATATCATATTGGTCAATAAATAGACGCTCAGCAATATAACCATAACCTTGATTATAATTATTTCCCACTTTGGATAACCAAGGATTTTTAGAATAATCTGGTTCATCAATTTTCACAATCTTGTTAGTAGCATATGTAAAAGTACTATGTGAAGTAATCCACAAACCGTTTTTAAAGTTTTTCTTGTAATCTAAAGAAATATCAACACCATTACTTTTAATTTCACCGGTATTAGCACGCACTTTGCCATAATCAATCAAACCTAAAGTTGAAGGAACATTAGAACGTTGCATAAGCACATTGGTACGATCATCAGTAAAATAATCAACTTGAAGTTCTAAAGCACGAACCAATTCAAGTTCGAAACCAAAGTTTGTTTTGGTAGAAACTTCCCAAGAAATATCAGCATTTGCATAACGGTTAATTGATACACCCGATTGAGAGTTTGTCCAGTTTTGACCAAAAGTATAACCATAAGTACCATTAGCCAACGAAACTTGTGAAAGATAGAAATAGCGGTCAGCAGCGTCATTACTTAAATTATCATTACCAACTTTACCATAAGTAGCTTTCAACTTAAGTTTTGAAACAATACTACTGAAGTTATCTTGCCAAAACTTTTCGTTAGACACTAACCAACCTGTACCAATTGATGGAAACAAACCAAAACGGTGATTGTCAGCAAATCTTTCAGAACCATTGTAACCAAAGTTAGCTTCAATAAAATAACGAGTATCATAGTTGTATGTAGCACGACCAGAAATACCAATGTTACGAGTAGGAAGTGTAGAAATCAAAGGGTCAGAATCGGAGCTCGTAGCTGTGCGGTCGTAGTTGCGTAAATATCCAACCAATAAACCACTCACACCATGTTTTCCAAAGTTTTGATCGTAATTCATGGCAGCTTCACCATAAGTTACAGTAGTTACATAAGGAGTTTCTTGCGAATAATTCAAATACTCTTGTGCTGTGGTTGGATTCAAGTTTGATAACACATAAGAATTTGCCACAGGGTCATAACTTCCAACATTATAAAGAAATGGAGTGTATTGACGTGAAGCACCTGTAGTAGCATATCTGTTTGTGCTAAACAAAGCACGTGCATTTAATCCTTTTACTATGCCCGATAAATCTTGTTTTGCCTCAAAAGTAGCAACCACAGTAGATTTTGTAGTTTGTTTATAACCTTTTACCATGTCGGCATAAGGATTCAACATATAACCACCATTATAATCTCTGTTACCAAACATAATGTGGTGAATGTACGACAAGTCATCAGTTTTTGGATAATAAGCTGGAAAGTCAACAGGACTCGACATAACCATCTTACGATACAAACCACTACCACCATCAATTGGACCAGTATAATTGTCCATTGTAATACCTAAACGAAGAATTACTTCTGTTGATTTGGTAACGTTTACATTCACATTCGAACGCAACTGGTAAGTATTTAATTTGATGTTATTATTAAAATTGTTAGTACCATTTACTTTCAACACACCATTATCCACATTGTAAGTGCTACCTACATAATAGCGAGCAATTTTGCTACCACCAGACACATTGAAGTTGATACGTTGATTGCTTGTTGAGTTTTTAAACATCATATCTTGCCAATTTACAGCAGGATAAACGTAAGGGTTAGTTCCAGCAATTGTATTATCAATTTTTTCAGGGTTGTACATATCTTCTACACCACGAGTTGTAGTTGCCTCGTTGCGCATAAGCATATATGTAATTGGATCAGCAAATTTTACTGTGCTGGTTGGCATCGAAGTAGTATTTTCGATACGCACCGACAGTTTAGCTTTTCCTTCTTTACCTTCTTTGGTGGTAACAAGCATAATACCATTTGCACCACGAGCACCATACAAAGCAGTAGAAGTTGCATCTTTCATGATTGAGAACGAAGCAATATCATCTGGTTGAAGGCGCGATAAGTCGGTATTTGTACTTTCGATACCATCAATCAAAATCAAAGGACTACTAGAAGCACCCATTGTTGATACACCACGCACAAAATAGTCGATATTGTTATCAGCTCCTGGATCACCACCTTTTTGATAAGCAATTACCCCAGCCAACTTTCCTGCAAAAGCAGTAGTAAGATTGCTCGAAGGAACTTTCAACTCTTTGGTGTCAATAGTAGTAATAGAACCAATTACACTCGATTTTTTTTGTTTACCAAAAGCTGTAACTTGGAGTTCACCAAGCATTTGTGTGTCGCTTTTGAAAAGCACATTGATTTTTGTTTGGTCACCTACTTTAATTTTTTGTTTGGTATAACCAATAAACGAAAAAACCAGCACATCGTTTGCCGATGCTCTAATGGAGAATTTTCCATCGAAATCTGTTACAGTACCTGTAGAAGTACCTTCGATGACAACACTTGCGCCAGGAACAGTTGCTCCCGATTCATCAGTAATAACACCGGTAATGTTGCTTGCCCTTGACGATTGTGCATGAGCTTGGTAAGTAACACTCCCGACTAGCATGAAGAGGGACATTAAAACCCACTTGCCCATGCGGTGCAAATTAGTTCCCGCAGAACTTTTCATTTTAATCTTTCTTTTGTTTTTCATAAATATACATTTAACGTTTGATATTTGTTTGTTAATCTATTTTAGAATCATATTTATTATATCTTTAAACACTAAAAGAACTGTGCAAAAATATACATATATATCTTGCAACACCATTTTATACATTACATATATCATTCAATTTGTAACATGGCATATATACTACTAGTAAACAACTATTTAGAAATGAAAAATCGAGCAAAAACAACATTTTACACCTAAAAAAGAAGACAAAAAGCCTTGTTTATTAATGCTTTTTAAGCGTTGACTTGAAACGAATTATTATTTTAGCGGTGGTATTTGAAACACTTTTTCAGGAAATAAATGGTGTAACAAAAAATAAAAATGCGGTTTGGGAAAGTGTGAAGTTTACCGTACGAAAAATACGCAAGAATAATTATTAAATTGAAGTCATCTTAAGTATTTTTTTTGGAGATGGTGAGAGAAATATAAAAGTAAATGAACTCACAAATTGGTCGATTTTGGGAACGATATTTTCAAATGATTGCGTAAATCCGTGTTCAATTTCTAGTTGAATAATTTGACAGAATAGGAAATTCTATCATCCCGGGTTCAAAATTTGACAGAATCAGAATTCTATCATCCCGGTTTCTTACATTAGAATAATTCTTATGAAAAGACCAGCTTTTGCAATAACTATTCAGCAGCAACATTTGCTCATTGTAACTTTCTAAGCAAAGCTTTTATTTTACAATTGCTTTCCTAATAATATTTGAATTTTGAGCAATAATCTTTACGAGATAAAAACCTGAGGCAAGTGGGACAATGGTATTTCCATTGGTAGTAAGAGATTTTAGCATTGAACCATTTATATCAAAAATGGAAATTAATGATTTTTGATTCTGAACAATTTGAACACCATTGTCAACCGAAAATACCTTAGTATTATAATCATCAAATGTTGGCACAGCGGTAGAACTTTTTGTTACAAAATCGAGTACAAAATTAGTTTCCTTGTTTAATGCAATTATACCCGATGCCGAAACAGTATCTGACACTAAAATCCAGAAACCTGCATTGGCACCACTTCCAGCAGGTTGCACGGCATAAGCAGCGCCATTGTATAGAATATTGAGTGTACTCAAATCCAGATAATAATTTGTAAAATCGCGACGAATCTTAGCACCTTCATTAATATATGCTGGCACATCGCTTTTACTATCAATTCGGTAGCGACCATTTGACTGTAAAGTAACATGAAAAACCTGGTCGTTATTGCCAACAATTTGAGGACTAAAAACAGGGTTCTCCTCAAAATAATTCAAATTCGTTTTATTAACACCAGTATTTGTCCAAAATAAATTTGTACCCGCTTTTTTGATATAATAATCGCCGGCGGGCAATGTATTGGTGGTGTAATTAAAAGATAACTTAAATGACTTCAATGCATTAGTCAAATCAATAATTGACTGATTGATATCGTATTGCATATTGAAAACACCCATTGCCTTTGCTTTATTTAGCAAAATCAGCAAGACCGATTTAGAAGTTGCTGAATAAGTTCCAGGAGTTGTTCCAATAATTGCATGAGCCAACAATGTATCGGTCTGAATTGTAAGCTGTTTCAAACTATCCAACAATGCTTTAGTAGAAACGTTTCCCGAAATAACTTTATAAGCCTGATCGGCCATAACTTGATGTCCTATAGCAAGCGGATGTAACTGATCTGCAGCAGCAAAATACTCATTGTGATTGATAATTGGCGAATAAAAATCAATAACTTCCAATCCTTTTTCCTTGGCAATTTCGAGAATTTTAGGGATAATTTTTTTAGAAAGTGTATCGGGCTGTTGCGTCCATCGGGTACTTGGAAAAATGGGAGGTGGAATGCAAATATATACTTTGGGTTTTGATTTCAGAAAAGCAAACGAATTGACCAAAAATGTATAGTCGGTTTTAAAGTTTGCCGCAAATGAGCCTTTCGCCCAAATATCGGTTTTCGAATCGTTTGTTCCCAACCCAATGGTTACAATATCTGGTTGAAAATTGATGGCCGATGTAAAGTAAATGCTTGGATAATAAGGTTTGCTGGTGTTTTGACAGGCACTTGAGCCGCTATAACCGTAGTTTCTAACCTGATAATCTTCGCCCAACATCTGTTCGAGCAAGCCTACATATCCTTTGTTGACCCTATCGCCGGCATCGGTTCCTTCGGTAATGCTATTTCCCAAACAAGCAATTTTGATTTCTTTCTTTGGTGTTATCATTGCTCCACTTTCGTAAGAAAAAGTAATGTTCTTAAGATTAGCCACATACCAATCCCAAACTATTTTAACTTTGTGTTTTCCAGTAATTTTCTCAAAACGCTTGCTGATAATATAATCGGTATTGAATTTTACGGGTAAATGAATCCTTAGCGAAGCAAAAGGAATTGTTTGATTATCAAGGTACAAATCGAGTTCACCAGAGCGTTGTCCATGAATATCACCATAAATCAAAAACATATTTGACGACACTTTATTAAAATTACCATCAGTTCCAAAGTCGATGGAATCGCCCAGAATAACCGAAGAACCATCCTTTGTGGAACCAATATACGTGGCATCGGCACTCAGGGCACAGGTATTCAAATTTGTCATTTTTGATGCTGCAATGACCAAAGGCGTTACCGTCAATTTATTGGCTCGAGTAATTGAATCAATAATCGTTTCAGCCACTTTTATTGTTTTAACCTGTGCACTAGCAATTAAAGATATTAAGAACGATAAAACAATAAGTTGAAATGATTTTTTCATGATGGTTATGATTTAAGAATTATTTTTTTATTGGTAGAAACCAGTTTTTGTTATCAAGTAGCAAATTATAAATTCTATTATAATCAGTATGTTTAGCAGCCACTTTTTGAGCCAGATATGCTGGAGAATTTCTATAATTTGAAATGCGCATTAAATCGTGAAAACGGTTTCCTTCTAGCCCAGTTTCCAATGCTAATTCATCACTGATGGCATCTTCTACAAAGAGAATTGAATCCGTTTTATTAGTCACAGTCAAAGGAATAACGTAAAGTTTATTTATTTCTGAGCTTCCACAGCCTCTGTTGTGCACACCCACATTATTGACAAATGAAGAATTATTAAATACGCTGATATAAGTTTTAACAGGAGTCAATTCTCTAGCTGTAATTTTCTTTACATCGGTCAATGTGGCAGGGCTCAAACCATATTTAAGTACGGCAAAAGCAAGCGAAGGTTTTCCCAAACGGTTTAAAGCTTCGGCATATCTGAGGTATAATAGACCAATTCGAAACACATTAACATTATAATGACTATATTTACTAATAATACTACTTCCCGTTTCCAGCAATCGACCATTGATACTATATCCATCGATAGTTGAATTTATTGTTCCAGAAAGTCTTAAATCGCCAACAAAATAAGCTGGGATAACTGGATTCTTGGCTGTATTTGGAAATGAATACATTTGCTTGGCAAACAAATCTTCGAACTGTTTAGATGTTGTCAATTCATAATTTGAACTTAAATCGGCCAATGAACTTGAAACTCCATTAATTACCGAAGATGAAAGTTTTATGGTGGTTATTAGCTCATTACTTCCAGTTGAAGAATATAAAATGTTTGACCAGGAGTTATTATAACTTGTAAAATAAATACTGCTCCATTTGATGGCATCGGATGATTGAACAATGTATTGCCCAGATTTAATTAGACTACCATAATAAGTTGCAGCTTGCTCATAATCGGACAGGTTTCCACCATTCATACTGGCCTTCCACAAATAAAGATCACCCAAAAGGAACTTCGTATTAACAAACAATCGTATACATTCCACACCATTGATAGATCCATATTTTGGATATTCAACATCAGCATAAGGAGTTAAATCCAAAATCAAAGCATCCACTATTTGTTGCAAATCATAAACCGGGAATGACTCCTTGCCATCATTAATGGTAATTAATGGCTTTTCAAAATAAGTGGCTTTTCCGTAATTTAACACTAATTGCAAATAAGTCCATGCCCTAATGGATTTGACGATCGCAATTTCTTTCACAAAAGGCTTCGTACCCAAAGTTACAATGTTAGTATCCACTTTCTGAATAAAATAATTGCAATTATTGATTACAGCATAAAAATCTTTTACGTTGCAAAAGGAACTAGTAGCCGAATCGACCTCAAAATTGTTTAAATCGCGTAACTCGCTTTTCGAATAACTTGTTACATTCATCAAGTCGGCTCTAAGTTCACCGAGTAGAACATATTTATCGCTTAATTTTTGAACTTTAGTCAAAATACCGATTATGGAATAAACAGTATCGTTGGGTGAATTCAACACATTATCGTCGGACAACATAACTCTATTACTTTCAGTATCAAGCAAATCCTGACAAGATGTAAAAAGAGTTATTGAACCAACGAAAAAGATTATTGTAAATATTGAAATTGCTCGTTTCATAATTTTTAAATTTTTCATGATTAAAGATAAATTTTTAATCCTACAAAATAGCTTTTACTTTGTGGTAAAAGTCCAGTATCAATTCCTTGATAAAATAATTGATTGTTAGTCGAAAATTCAGGATCTTGACCCAAGTATTTTGTCAAAGTCAACAAGTTATTGGCAGAACCCCAAACCGTTAAGCCTTGCAGAAACGATATTTTAACAGGTAGTTCGTATGACAATTCTATACTTTTAAGTTTTAAAAATGACCCATCTTCTATCCACCTATCTGAAAATCGATTATTCTCCTTGGGATCTAAATAAACCGATTTAGGCACATTTGTAATTTGTCCCTCATTCACCCAGCGATTAACAACCGAAACACTTTGATTATTAAAAGTACTTTCCGACTCAAGCTGTGAGCGCATATAATTATAAATCTGATTGCCATAAGAATAATTAAAAATAAATTTTGCAGCCAGTTTTTTATACTTAACATCTGCATGTATCAATCCAAAAAAATCAGGATTTGAATTGCCTATCACCACTTTGTCTTTTTCATCAATTACTTTATCATCCGAATAATTATTTACAAATCGAACATCGCCAGCTTCATAAGGAACCAGTGTACCAGTACTTTGGCGCATCGACAAACCATCAGCTTTAGCCTCGGCCGAAGTTGCATAAACTCCATTGGTTTTATATCCATAAAACTGTCCAATAGATTGACCAACAGCTGTAAGAATTTCGCCGCCATAAATAGTTGTGAGATAATCGCCATCGGCTAGTGCTAAAATTTTGTTAGCATAATGCGAAATGGTAGCACCAACTTCCATATTTAAATCCTTTGTTTGAATCAGTTTTGCATTCAATGCCACTTCGTAACCACGGTTTTCGAGTTTGCCATCGTTGCACCAATACGTATCAAGACCCGTTAAAACACTCAATTGCTTTTGAACCAATAAATTATCGGTAGTATTGTTGTAGAAATCTACCGCAACCGATAATCTATCATTAAACAAACTAGCATCGAAGCCCACATTTCGTTTTGTAACCGTTTCCCATTGCAATTCAGAATTCCCGATATTAGTTAATTGTAATCCAATGGCATTATTCGCATATCTAACAGCATTAAAGTAAGTATTTGCTACATTAGTTCTAATACCATCATTGCCCGACATCCCATAACTAGCTCTAATTTTCAACAGATTAATAAACTTAACATTTTTCATGAAGTTTTCGGAAGTTAATAGCCAAGCAGTATTAATAGCTGGAAAAACGGCCCAACTTCTACCTGACATTTTAAATCCTGAAGCTGCTTCCTTTGCAAAACGAGATGAAGTCTCAGTTGCAATTGTAGGTTCAATAAAATATCTATCTTTAAAACTATAATTGAAAACAGCATAACTATTGAGCGTTTTATAGGGGTCATCCAATCCGCCAACTGTTTTGTAACTTAGCCCACTCGACATTTCCCTTACTTGGTCGCTACCTGTATTATTTCCGGAAGCATAATCTGAAGTGTATGAATCGTTTATGTATCGCACACCAGCATTAACCTCAACTAAATTGAATCCATAATTCTTCTTCCAATTGATACGTGTATCGCTGAAAATTGAAATTTGCTTAGCAAACTGAGTTTTTACCTGGTTTAAAGAATTGATACCTAAATTGATATTATAAAATGGAGCCACGCCATACATTGGACGAAAAAAATTCTCCGACAGATTTTTTAAAGTATAACTAAATCGAGACAAAAACGTCAAATTGTCATTTAATTTTAATTGGGGAACAAGAGCTAAATTAAAATTGGTTTGCTGTGTATGACCAACTCCATATTCGATAACAGCATAAGGATTGGCAATACCCAAGAAATCATAATTTTCTAATTTTGAGCTTACTTGCCCAGAATTTGAGAATTGATAAGGCGCCAGAAACGGCGATTTTATCAACGACAAATATCCAGGTGCATCTATTGGGTTAGTGGCATAAGACTCAGCCACACCGTCATTTCTCAAATTTCTATCCATTTGCGAATATGAAATATCAAATGAAGTAGAAAGTTTTTTTGTGAGTATTATGTCCGAATTAAAACGCGCATTCAATCGGTTAAAATCATTTTTTTTCAAAGTACTGTTGGCCATTGTGTATCCCATCGAAAGATTATAGAGTGCGCTTTCGTCGCCTCCGTTTACCCCTACATTGTAGCTTTGAGTAACCGAACTATTGTAAATTCCATCCGACCATTTGGTGTTATTGTGATACTTATTGTAATAAGTAAAAATCTGATTATCATTCAAAAAAAACTGATTAGCCAAGCTCAATTCCGCATTTTTATCTTTTAATAAATCGCTTAAATAAATGCGGTATTGGTCTGTATTCATCATAGGCGTGAGCGAAGGTTTGGTGTTATAACCAATAGTTGTAGACGCAGTAATTTTAGTTGTCATCCCCTTACCTCTATTGGTAGTTATCAAAATTACTCCATTGCCACCTTTGCTACCATACAACGATGTACCATCTTTAAGCACACTAATATTTTCAACATCATTTACATCAATATTTGCTAACGGATTTAAGATATTACCCAAATGAATTGATTCCATATCATATTGATTTTCGAACACAACTCCATCAATCACAATCAATGGTTGAGTATTGGCATTCAAGGAATTGACACCTCTAATTGACATAAATGAGCCAGTGCCGGGAGTTCCAGAATGTGTCATCATACGAATAGTACCAGCCAATTTCTTTTGAATTTCAGCATCAACACTCAATGAAGACGTGTTTTCAACATTTGTTGAGCTTTGTGAATTTACGATTGACGTATTTCTTTTCATTCCCAAAATCGTCAATCCATTATCATAAAAACTACCGAAAGCTTTTGGAAAAAGTGTTATATTTTTTTTCTTATCTCCATTAAAAATAGGAACTTCTTTGTTTTCGAATTCTGGCGCCGACACCAATAACGTTTTTTTAGTAGCTGGCAATTTTATGCTAAAAAAACCACTTTCATCAGACATAGCAGAATATTTTCCATCTATAGTATGAATTTGCGCACCAGCCAATGGAAGTTTAGAAATCCCATTATATACGACACCGTTAATTGAATCTAAATTTACACTAGAACCTACAACTGCCTTTGTATCAGATTTTTTTTGACCAAATATTGTCAATGCAAATCCCCAAAAGACGACAACAAAAAAAGTAGCTTTACAATAAAGCACAAATCTATGTTTTAAAATTTTTATTTTCATTTTCTTAATGTACTGGCTCTAAAATGATACAATCGATTAACAACTCTCTGGTAAACAAGGTGGTTTGAGTTTGTGGCACATTGCTAGTTACTTTCAACTTCACATTCACAACTTCTTGTCCAAAATTACAATACGGAAAAACGAAGTTACTTGTTACCAACACTTTACTCATATTACTTTTATCTGTCACAAAACTTTGTGCGCCATTATCGTAAGTTTGTATTGCAAATGCACCCGATTCTTTAAGGTAAGTCAATTGGAAGTTCACTTTACAAGGTTTTAGATCTGTAGTACTTAAATTTGTGGCAGATGCAGGCACAAATACACAGTAGATATTATAAGCACACCCTGACAATGTATTGGGAATATCGAAAGAAATTGTAGGGTTGGACGATGACGACGAAGGCGTTATATCCACATATTTTTTCCCTGAAATACCTGCTATATAGCTTCCATCGGCACTTCGGGTATAAATGCTCGACAAAGTATTGACACGACCAAGTACTGTTTCGGCTTCCACAATAATTTTTTTACCCCACGATTCCCACAAATTGTATTTTAAATCATTGGTCAAAAATATATTACCATTACTAGTGACAATTTTTTCGGCACCTTCAAATAAATACTGAGGATTTAGAAATACATTTTTATGTGTAGAAACAAGTGAATCTTGTGTAGAAACCTGCCACTTTGGACTAAAAGCACAATCTTGAATCAATGCATTGGTGGTATAATATCGTTGCAAAGTATCGGCCATATATTGTGTTACTGTAGAGCCATTTGCATAATATCTAAAATTGTTTTTCACTTTATTATACGAGTTTATCCACGCTGTATTAGAAGGTAAAATCACATTATATGTACTGTCCTCTTTGGTAAAACTACCCAAACTTTTAAATAAAACATTGGCATTATAAAATACAGAATCTAAATAAACCGTTTTTCCCTGAACGTTCACATCGCCTGCAATACTGTTTTTCACATCAAAAACAATTTGATCGAATGAATAGAAATACTTCCTGACAGAATCTAACCGTTGGTCTTTATCCAAATACTCCCAAATATTATTGAAAAACGCAACTCTTTTATTAATTACATGCAAAATACCATTATACGACATTTCGTTTAACTTTATCAGTTTCGCATCACCATAATAATAATCTATTCCAACAGTTTTAAAGGCAATTATTTTTTTATTCAAAACAGAAACCTTTGCATCAACATTACCAGAGGCAGTATAGCTAAACCTTGCAATATGATTGGAAATAAACTCTTTAACCAACATAATACTGTCCATATTGTCGGGATTAAAATCGGCTAAAGCTGCATCTTCTGGTGCCCAAACTGTGTACATCTGCGAAGCTGATAAAATTTTATCGTAGCCAGTTTTTTTCAAAATTTGTGTAAACTTGGACAAGTTGGGTGTTGATTGAATTTTTTCCCACAGCGATTTGTCCGAAACAACTCTACTGTCCACCGAATAGTGTTGATTCATAGCATCGTTACACGAACTAATGGTAGCAACACTACAAATGATGAACAAGTGATAAATATATTTTTTAATAAGTTGCATTCTCATGTCAAATTTATTTTTTTGTACATTTTTTTTAAAGTTCTCATACCCAATATAATTCGGGACAAATCTTCAAATCTTCAAATTTACCGATTTTCAAACTAATTCCTATCTTCGGCAGTTGAACCACCATAAATACTTTTTGGCACATATTCAACATAGTCCATGTGAAATTGCGCAGATGGATCTTCGAGCACCGATTTAAAACGAATATAATGTGGTTCGGAGTTATCAAAAGTAAATGTTCCAATTATTCGTCTTAAAGCTCCTTTATGATTTCGCGCAATCATTTTAACGTCTCCATTCAAACTCTGAAAAGTGATTGGCCCTTTCAAATAGCCTCTATTGCGCATCATTTTATCATTTTCCACACCATTATCAAGTGTCAAATCATCAGATATCCAGCCAATTTTTGCGTTATCAGCCCAAATTCTCAAATCGAGTGGAATGCCAATAGGCTGACCATCAACATAAATTTGAGCTACGCCACGAAATTGATTGGCATTATACCCATATCTCAGTTCGTAAGTGCCTGCTGGAACTGGCGGAAGACGCAACGTTAAATCGTAAGAACCCAATCCCATTAACTCGTCGCCTTGATAATCTTCCCAATTTAATCGTGGTCCCAAATAATAAAGTTTTGACTCTTTTGAAAATTGCAAATTATCCAAATAACCTTGTGGAAAACAAAAATCTTTGCCTGCAAGTCCACGAATACCGTTGGTAGTCAATTCGGGCAATAAACTCGAAATATCAAAACGAATTCGTGTATTTAGTAACATTGTTTGAGTAGCTTCGGAATACAGCAACACATTATCAATCAAATGATAAACTCCATTCATTGCACTCTGATCTTTGTTGGCAGCGTCCTGCGACAAAATTGTCACACCATTTATTCCTCTATCCAAATCCTGATTAATTTTTAATCCCGACAAATCGTCATTCACTTTCATTATTGCATTAGGACACATCGACTCAATAAATTCATAATGAATTACATTGGGCAAAGAATTGGATTTATAAATAAAATTGTTGTAATTAATTGTTTTATTGATTAAATGATATGAAATAAACTGGTTGAGGCTATTTTTCCTGTTTGTAAAGTCATTGGCATAAGCACTTCCCGAAGGATACCATTCTGCGGCTTTTGCCTTTAAATCGTCAATATTATTAATTCCATTGGCAGCAAAAACCTCATCGGACTCAACCAGAACAGTATATCCAATTTTTCTATATTCGGGACTTGGCGTATTACCCGACCCTGAAATAGTTGTAAAAGTTAGAATCGGCACATAACTCTTATCTTCATTTAGTCTTAACGAATCGGACAGACCAGTTAAAGTAAGTGCACTTGCAAAAATTGAAAGTTTATCGTTGGCAACAATTAAATCGGGGATTTGAGCATTAGACGGCTGCAAAACCCTGTCTAAACTCTGAATTATTCCGTTATAAACTTTAATATCCTTATTAATAATTTTCGATTCACTATTGAGAACTATTTGCAATTTACCAACCGAATCGGTAGTGAAATTAATAAGAATATAACGCTGATTCATATTTGGTGTAGGTATGGCACCAGTCACCAAATTGCTTGTTAGATAAACTTCGGGAATTATATGTGTTTTGGCAATATAATCAACCTGTTCGGCAGTCAAGCTATCGAAAGTAAAACTTGCACCTAATGATTTGTAATACAAATTCATAGCGTCGTTAGTTGGCGCCAAACAGCTGTAAGTACCATAAGCGCTTAACATTCCCTTCAAACCCGCTGAATTTATTACTTTCAAAAATTCGCTATAAGTTTCGGGCTTTTTTTGCATGTAAGAATAAACCATTTCGCCAGTAAAGGTAACATAGCTATCACTGGTAATATCGCCATTACAGCCATACCCAACAGCGATTACTAAAATTAGTACTCCAATTTTTCTAAAAACAGAAAAACGAAGTTTATAAAATAGATTTTTCATAAATTTATTTTGACCAATGTTTTTTTATAAATAAAATTTTTCTAAAAACGATAATCTATTCACTTTCAGTGAGATAAAATGGATTTTGAACCAAATTAGTATTTGCATCCATTTCATCTTGATGAATAGGCAAATAGAGCGAATTCATATCTGTCATTTTACTTTTTATAGTAGTTTGATTATCAGTATATTTACCTAAAACTCGTGCAAGCAATCTGCTAGAATTTCCATCACGTCGCGCCATTCTCAACAAATCGAACCAGCGTTTGCCTTCAAACATAAGTTCGCGCTGGCGTTCGAGCAATACTAGTTCTTCCATGGCTTGTTTGGACGAATAAGTGTCAATTTTAAATGAATCGGCAAGCATCATTGTGGGGTTTGATCTAATAAAAATA
Organism: uncultured Bacteroidales bacterium; assembly: GCA_903911085.1. GTDB lineage: Bacteria > Bacteroidota > Bacteroidia > Bacteroidales > Paludibacteraceae > Paludibacter. The sequence goes on from CAIWCC010000013.1 coordinate 22,940, forward strand.
GTATTTACAATGTGTAGTGCATCAGTTAAATCGGCGGTAGTTCTATTGAGTTGTACCAAAGCTTCCGCTTTCATTAACATTATATCTGTAAGTCTATAAAATATCCAATTGGCAGTAGTACTTCTATAGGTATACGTGCTATTACCTAGACTATTTTCTGACCGATATTGACCTGCATATTTGAAGATATTAAACAAACCTTGACTTGGAAAGTCTTTTATATTGTCTTTTCGGCGAACATCGGTTTTCGGATAAACAGTGTAAGTAGAAGTAATAGAGGTTGTTGCGCTGAGCTGCCCAATATTATTGTATGCTGTTCCATAATAATCGTACACTTTTTGATTCACCTTATTTGACTCGCTAAATTGAAGTTCAAAAATACTTTCCTCGGAGTTTTTCAACCCAAAAATTTGAGTAAAAGGATTATCATCATTTTGAATTAATAAAAAGTTGGTTTTGTTTTCCGACTTCATAATCAACATTTTATCGTCAATTATCTTATCACAATATTCTATACACTTTGAATAATTTCCTTTCCACAAATATACATCGGCAAGCAAAGCTCTTACTGCATTTTTGGTAATTCTACCCTTAGTATATTGCACAGAACCATAAGCTAGCATTGCCCAACTTTCGGCCTTCAACAAATCTTTTTCAATTTTATCCAATACTTGACTTTCGGCACTTTGAGGCACTTTATAATTTTGAATATCAGAAATGGATGGATCAATAATTAAAGGCACATCTTTATAAGTACGCACTAAATAAAAATAGCATAAAGCTCTTAATGTCAAAACCTCAGCCTCTTTGGCATGCAATTTTGTTTCCGTAAAATTTGGGTCAATAACGTTTGGCGCATAATACAAAACATAATTACAATAATTGATAATTGTATAAAAGCTGCCCCATCTACACATATCATTTGTAGGAATAATACTTGCTTGTAACATTTTATTTTCGGCATCACTAATACTTCCATTTCCACCAATAATATTATCGGAACGCAATTCGCCCCAAACAATAACACGTTTCATGAATTCGTCTTCGAGCATGCCTCTGTAACATGCGGCAACCACAGCTTCAACATCGGCTTCGTTTTTCCAATAATCGTCCAAAACCACTTTCCCATCGGGCTTAATTGTTAGCCAATCGGAGCAAGCCGACAAACCCGCCAAAAGTGTAAGTAAAAGTGTAATTTTAAAAATATGTGTTTTCATGAGAAAATCAATTTGAAAAGTATGAATGTTTGAAATGTTTGATTGTTTGAAAAGTTTGAAAGTTTGAATGTTTGAAATGTTCAAGTCAACCCTAATTATCAATTGTCAATTATCAATTATTAATTATCAATTGTCAATTATCAATTATCAATTGTCAATTATCAATTGTCAATTATTTTAAAATCCAATTGAAATACCTGCTGTAAAGGAATTTGAACGAGGAGTTTGATTATTATCCTGACTCACACCTAATGAGCCATAACCAACTTCAGGATCGACACCCGAATACTTTGTGAAGGTAATCAGGTTGTTGACAGTTACATAAAATATCATTTGGTTCAACAAGAAACGTTTCAATGATTTAGTTGGAATTGAATAATTTATTTGCACATATTTCACACGTAAAAATGAACCATCCTCAACATATCTATCGCTTCCAAGCCAGTTAAAACCTGTTTGATACAATGCACGAGGCATAGTTGTTAAATCGCCATCTTTGCGCCAACGCCAGTTTACACTTGCACTTTGATTATTATTTGTGTACATATTCTCAGCATTCATCCTTGCCATATTTACTATTTTATTGCCAATTCTAAAGTTTGAAAAAATATTTACCGACAGTTGTTTATAGTTCAATTTAAGTCCCATACCTCCATTTAATAATGGATTTGAATTTCCCAAATAAACAATATCAAGTTCGTTAATATTCCCATCATGATTGATGTCTTCATATATGGCATCTCCGCCTTTAAATTTATAAGCCGTATTTGTGCCATAAGCAAAATACATTGGAATAGGCTCACCTTTTGAGTCACGTATAACTTTTTGGTCTTCATCGAATGCGTAAGGGCTTGTGCCAACTCTACCATCCACAAAATCAGAATATTGGTAAACGCCTTTAAACCTAAAACCGTAAATTGAACCATAAGCGTTATTCTCTTGTACACGGCTCAAGTATTTTCCGTTTTGATAGGAGAATTTTGTATTTAACGAAGCTAAAACCTCTGGTTTCAAAGAAACAATAGTATTTACATTGTTCGATAAATTCAAATTGAAATCCATACTGAATTTTCCAATTTTTACAAATTTATTGGCCCTGAAATTAATTTCCCAACCCTCATTGTCCATTGTACCAGCATTCAAGTAAGATAAAGAACTGTAGCCCGACGAGGTAGGTAAAACCAATCCGGGAAATAACATATCTTCAGTTCGTTTATAAAAATAATTAAAGTCCATTGTAATATTATCCTCAAGTAATCCCAAGTCGGCACCTAAATTTAGCGAAGTAACTTTTTCCCAACGCAAATCGGTTAATTGTATATTGCTTGGGCGAATAGTGGAAACATCCATATAACTGCTATAAGAATTGTACAAACTGTAAAACAGATATTCATATTGAGGTTGATTTCCAGTCATACCCCAACTAGGACGCAACTTTAAAGTACTCAACCAGTGATTGGTAGGTTTCATAAAGTTTTCATCAGCTATATTCCACGCGAGCGAAACACCAGGGAAAGTACCCCATCTACGATTTTCGCCATATTTTGTACTTCCATCGCGTCGAACAGTTATGTCGGCAATATATTTAGATTTATAGGCATAATGACCCATAAACATATATGCCAACCAGCGGCCACTTCCAGGTCCAGTGGCAAAATTGTTCAAATAACCACCAGCTGTAGGACTTGTAATTTTGCCATTGGTATTTCCGTAAGAAATAATCTGCTGATAACGAGACGATGAAGTTCCTAATTGAAATGAGGAATATAACATTAACGAATGATCGGTGTTGCTAAATTTTGGTTGCCAAGTGAGGTTATGATCACTTGAAATGGATAAATTTCTACTTTCATCACCTTCCGATAAGTTGATACTTCCATCGAGCCAAGTGGCTGTAGACAATTCTTTAGGTAAAAATTTATAAGTGCTACCATTATTTACGTCGAACGAAACAACACCCTTGTATCTTAACATTTGTTTTTGAGGATCCAACAAATCATATTGAATTCGAAATGTAGGAATTATACGATATGATTTTACATCATTTATAGCTAAATTAGCAGAAGCTACAGGATTTCTTAACCCAATCTGATCACTCAACTGTGGAGATGCATTTTGAAGCATTTTATAATACTGGTTGGTATTATTTCCAATAGCATCCTGAGTGTAGATGCTTATATTTGGCATTTTTTTATACGCAATTCCCAATAATCCATCGTAATTTTGAGGGTTGTCGGTATAAGTAAATGAAAACTCAGACGAAAATTTTATTCTATCCGAAACAAGATAATCTAAGTTCATACGAGTAGAATAACGTTGAAGTTTCTGACCAATAACCGAACATGTTTGATCGTAATAACCACCTGACACAATGAATCTTGCTTTTTCGCCTCCACCCGACAATTGCAAATAATGATCGTGGGTAATACCAAATTGTGTAACAGATTTTATCCAGTCGGTGTTATTATTGTAATTCTGATACTCCGAAAAGTTAGGGTCGTAGTTGAACTCACGAATGGTAGAAGCTGCATCACTTTGTCTAGGATTAAAATAGGCTTGTTTAATCAACATTGTATAATCATCACCCGACAACATTGTCATGCCTTGAGGTTGCGTAGCACCACTAAAACGATAAGTATACTGAATTTTTGTAGGTCCACGAAGTCCTTTTTTTGTATTAATAGAAATAACACCATTGGCACCTTTCGATCCCCACACAGCTGTGGAAGCAGCATCTTTTAGAACTGTAATACTCTCAATATCATCAACATTTACGCTCAACAAATCAGCAAAATTTTCTTGATTGGCACTTGCAAAATCAAAATTATTGGCTGCAGGAGTTTCAAATGGTATTCCATTAACAACAATAAGTGGTGCAGAACCAGAATTGATAGATGTTACACCTCTTATTCGCATAGTAGAGCCACTTCCAGCATCACCCGAATTTCCAACAATGTCCAAACCAGAAATTTGACCTTGCAAAGCATCATCTACCGACGAAACCGACAATCCTACAAAATCCTTATTACTAAGCGTTTGCATTGCCATTGTAACCTCACGCTTCTTTATATCCATTGTCCCTGTATTGACCGTTCTTTGAGCCTGCACAGTTATTTCCGTCAAATTTGTCATGTCAACTAATTGTATATTAAACACTTTACGCTCAGAAATAGAAAGTATTTGTGTTTTATAACCAATATATGACACTTTCAATTTGTTGGCCTTACTTTTTATTTTCATCGAAAAATTTCCGCTTGCATCAGTTGTTGCCGACGACACAATTCGATTATTTTGATCAATTTCCACAACGTTCACCATAATAAGCCCACCATCCGATTCGGAAAAAACTTTACCACGAACATTATTGTCGGCCACGTCTTTTGCATAAATATTTTGTGCGCAAAAAATGACAATAAAAATGATTAATATATTTTTAAACAGTTGCTTCATATTCTAATTATTAGATTCTATTGAAAGTATAACACATTATCTATCTGATGAATAACTGCAAACGAGGAAGTCTCAATTTGAGTTGCAATTTTTGGGTCGGCTTTATCAAACTTATAATCGCGTGCCATGATATTGTATAAATTTTTATCTTTCACAACTCGGGCAATACCACCATTGGCGGTGGTCAAAACCAAGTCATTAGCCGAACGAGCAGTATTAATTGTATAATATCGTCCAGTTGCGGAATTTAAAACAGCAGTTTCATATTTTGCAGTTTTGGTAGAACCATCAATATACACCGAATTGTCTTGAAAATGATAACGTAAGAATTTAACTAATCGGTCGGTCATTTGTGTTTTAATTTCTTCGTCTGTTTGTTGTTTAATCAAATCCCAAGTAGGCAATCCTGCAGCTATGGCAGCCAATACTTTTTCATTTGTAGGTACATAAATGGTGTAATTAAAAGTATTGAAAAACTCAACATTATAATCTAAACCAGCATAAGATTTATCCTTATAAAAAATGTCATATTTCAAGTGCTCGGCAGCTGTAGCTTCATCGTTACCTTGCAACAATTTAAAAAACTCGCTAAATTCGGCGTGTTCCGACAATACTTTATATACCGATTTATAGGAACTTTGAAGTGGAGAGTCGGTAATATATGTTTTCCCATTACCACGCCCATTGGTTGCTGCAGTTTGGTCATATACCTTGTTTACATTAGATTGTGTAGAATTTTCGAGGTTTCCACCACCAGATATTTTCATGCCAGCACCTGCACCATTTATGTGAATTTGACCTCCACCTTTGGTAATATAGAAGTTTTTACCATCCTCAATATTGCCCACCACAATATGATAATCGAGAATATCTTCTAACCTATCTTTAATTTCTACGGCGGTAACAATTCTGATTGAATCGCCAATTTCACCAGTGCCAGGTGTATATTTATAGGCTGTAGCCTTCACCTGTTCGGCAGTGCTAGTGGCTTTTGTATTGTACCAAAATTTAAAAATCTCAGGCTGATTTTTCCCTAACGAAACAGGATCGATATAATAAATACCTTTTCCCATAATATCATTGTAAGGGCTTGATTGATCGACAGGTACAATAAAACTATAATAACTATCCATAGATAAAAGATAGGCGTCGAACTGGAGTGTTTTAACAGCCCAATTGAAAATTTTAAGATTCTCGCTTACCAATGCAGGAGCTATAACCGCCACATAAGATGCTGGTGCATAGACTTTATTGGTTACATACACCACACCATTATTAGTCACATACGATTTAATTACATCACTTTTCTGAATTTTCATCGGGTCTTTAGCGTCATCCATTATCAACGAAAATTTACCAGGTGTAGAACCGATAAATGACGCTTTCATGTGATTTCGCAATAAATCATCAATCACATCAGACGGAATATTTTCTTTAGCGCCGAACCTATCAATGAGAAACTTACCGCCACCTTCATTGAAAAATTTATTGAGAATCTGATCTGAAGGAACAAAAATTGCTCCCATATCATTTTGAGCAGTTGAAAAATTGTTTACAGTATAATTATTCCAACCTGGGTCGAACTCTAAATATCCAAGTTGTCCTTTAGCTTTTGGGTCTTTTAGATTGCTTCCATTAGAACTACGTTCTGAAAAATATCTTTTAGTGAAAATTGAATCGGTAAATTCGGGATGGAGAAGCATATATACTGTTGTAGCAGGTGCATCGTAGTATGGAGCCGAAAATCTTTCTAATAAACTGCTAAAAACTTTAGTTTCGGGTGCAGTTCTAATAACTTCAGCCATATTTGAAGGAGGAATCAATACATTTTCGAGTATATTTATATAACCATTTTTACAAGTTATATCTCTAACAATCACTTTAATACCATAAATATGTGCATCATTATCAACTCGAGTAACACCATTAAATAAAATTGAGAAATCTTCATTTGAAATTCCCTTATAACTCATTTGTTTTTGCAAAAAATGAACCATTGGAATAGAAGTATTATCTTTCATAAGGTGAATTCCTTTACTTCTGTAATAATCCCAATAAGAACCCGCAGGCAAAGAATCACCTTTTTCAAAACAAATTGAATCAATGGCAGAAAGTGCTGTAGGCCGCCTTAAAGCTTGCCCTTCGGTAGGTCCTTCGGTATTTGACATTAATTCAATCAAGTAAGCATTATTAATTAATGCCGAATTAAGTATCATTTTTTTTTGAGCAATCGAAAATTCGTCATACGATTTCACGCCCCAAACATTGGAAGTAAAAAATCGCTCAAAAGCTTTATCGTCGGCAGCAAACAATGTTTTGCTACCAGTGGTTTTTAGTACTTCGGCATAACCAATATCGTCTATCAATCTTAAATAATATGTGAAAGTATGCGCCGTCCCATTATCTTCAAGATAACCTTCCTTTAGCTGATCGTAAATGCTTGCACCTAACCACGAAGGAGTATTTAATTCAAAGAAATCATCTTTACACGAATTAAATAAAAAACAAGAAATCAAAAGTATTAATAGGATTTTCTTCCTGAATAAAAGGTTCTTCATTTCAATAATTCTTTTTATTTTTTATGGATTCGAATTTTAAATCACAATATTTTAGCAATTCAAATCCAGTAATAGTAATTCGATTATCTGAGAAAATTATTATTTACAAAGGTATTATTTAGAAACACAATGGATTACTTTATTTGAGACATTAGATATTGTAATTAAACAGCCATCATTCTAAATGTAACATATACTATCGCCAATGAAACATGGCAAATGCGAGACGGCTTTTTTATTCAATTATTCGAGTACAAAAACGATAAAATAAACTACATTTGCATGTTACAATTTTGATATTAGAGATTTTCAAATTTTAAGTTTTAGAAAACTGAAAATAAATCACACCTATGAACACAACATCGAATTTAAAACGGACTTTTCTTGTAATTTTAACTTGCATTTTTGCAATTTACAATTACGGACAATTTAACAAATTATACTCTATAAGAAACGGACTTTCGAGCACCGGCATAAACAAAGTTTTACAAAGTAAACACGGTTACATTTGGATAGCTACTGATGATGGTTTAAACAAATTTGATGGAGAACGTTTTACCGTTTTCAGAACTGGAGATGGAAGAAAAAATGGACTGACCGACAATTTAATTACGTCGCTATTTGAAGACAGTAATGGCAATTTGTGGATTGGAACACATTCTGGTTTATGGAGTTACACCCCATTGACAGAAAGTTTTTCGAAATATCTTATTGTATTTGACAATTCATCAACCTACAATTTTCATGTTAGTCAAATAGTTGAAACTGTTGATCATAAAATTCTTGTTTCAACCTCAGGAATGGGAATTTTTACTTTAAACAAAGAAAAAAACACATTTGAACTGAATCAAAAATTACGCACCTTGCTCCCATCCCCTTACATCAGCAATTTATTAGCTGACTCCAAAGGAAATTTGTTTATCTCTAGCGAAAACAACGGACTATATATTTTCGACCCAAAGACAGCCAAATTGCAGCATTTCACAAAAAACATGGGCGGACTGAATGAAAATCAAGTAATGTCGATGTGTGCCTATAAAAATGAAAAATTGTACGTTGGAACTACGGGCGGGCTTTACACCTACAATTATGGTACAAAAACATTTGAAATGATTGAAGGCAGTGCCGGACTCAACATATCTGACATGTTTGTTACCAAAGATGGAAATCTGAATATTGGCACAGATGGGGCAGGTATCTTTCGCATGAAAAGTGCCGGCAAACTCACATGGTATCTGCCATCCAATAATTTACCAAAAGACCTAATTAACAAAACGCAAGCATTAACGGTTGATAAAGATGGTAATATCTGGTGTGGTATAAAGTATAAAGGGTTGGTTATGATAGGCAATCCATCAAATCAATTCAATAATTTTGACTTCAAAACTGCCATAACAACATCCTCCGAAATATGTGTTTTTTCTGTTTATTGCAACGAAAGTGAAGTATGGTTTGGTAGCGACGGAGATGGTATTCTTATTTATAACCGTAAAAACGATCAACTTAAGAGCTTCAAACAAATACTACCACGAAAAAAAGTATTGAATATTTACGAAGACAGATTTCAAAATGTGTGGCTAGGAACTTGGAATGATGGGCTGCTAAAAATGGATAAAAAAACTAGCACTGTCAAACAACAATACAAACGTGACTTCTCAAATCCAAAATCAATAAGTAGTGATAGAATATGGTGCATTACTCAAGATCACAGTGGTTTTTTGTGGTTAGGCACTAGTGGTGATGGACTTTGCCGAATGGACATAGCCAAAGGTGAATTTACAAAATTTTCGGCTCCAGAATATTCGGCTGGCAAAAACAATACGCTTTGCAATAACTGGGTGAATTGTATTTTGGTCGACACTGATAATAATCTTTGGGCTGGTACATCAAATGGCATTAGCAAATTGAATTTATCGACCATGAAATTTACCAATTACTTATATGCCAAAGGTGATGAAAAAGGGGCAATTGTAAAAGCCATGACATTTGTAGGCTCGCAAATTTGGGTTGGTACTGGCGAAGGAATTGTAATATATGACAATAAAACAAAAAGCTGGAGCAAAATCAAAGAAAAAGAACTTGCTAGTACACAAATATATAGCATAGTTACCGACAATAATGGATTTGTATGGGTTACCGGATTGAGTAAAATATACAAAGTAAACCCACAAAATTTTTCAACAATGGAATTCTCGGCTAACGAAGGAATTCAAATCAGTGAATTTCAAAGATCGGCGGGATGCAAAGCGCCTGATGGCAAAATTTACTTTGGTGGAATAAACGGTGGCGTAGGTTTCAATCCAAAAATTGTAGGCAAAAGCAAACGTTTAGACAAATTGATTTTTAGCGAGTTACTAATGTTCAACAAGCCAGTAAATGTAGGTCAACAGTCGGGTGGTAAGTCTATTATTGAGTCCAACATTAACGACGCCGAAAAAATTACTATGGCTTATAACGACTGTTTCTTTACCATAAGATTTAAGATATTAAATTATATAAATTCCGATCAAGTAACCTTTAATTATAAAATGGAAGGTTACGATAATAATTGGCAGGGATTACCACCAAACAAAGACAAAAGTGCTACTTACACCAACCTTTCGTGGGGAAAATATAAATTTATTGTAAGAGCCGAAATGAATAATCTCGTAGAAGAACGCTCTGTAACTGTTATTGTTCTACCTCCTTGGTGGGCAACTATTTGGATGAAATTATTGTACTTGGCATTGTTTGCTTTGGCACTTTATATGATTTACAAATATAATAAGAACAAACAACAAGACAAATTAGACCGCGAAAGATTGAAACATCTTAACGAATTGAATGAAATGAAGTTGCAGTTTTTCATCAATATTTCGCACGAAATTCGCTCTCCAATAACACTCATTCTCAATCCATTGGAACGATTATTGAAAGACGCAACCGACCTCAATCGCGATCTTTTTCAAATGATGCATCGCAATGCACAGCGATTATTGAACTTAGTAAATCAACTAATGGACATTCGTAAAATTGATAAAGGTCAGTTTACACTTATGGTTAGCCGAGTGGAAATACTAGCCTATTTACGGAACATAACAGCTGATTTTCAATTCCATACAGATGAAAAGCAGATAGAACTATCTGTTCAATCGCAGTTGCCAGAAATATTTGCCTACATTGACCCAACGCATTTCGAAAAAGTTATAATCAACTTATTGTCAAATGCTTTCAAATTTTCGCCACCCGAAAGCGATATAATAATAAGTGTGAGTGTGCCCGAAAATTTAGACAACACACTCCGAATAGAAGTAATTGATTCTGGTACAGGTATTGAATCAGAAATGCTAGAGTCAATTTTTGATAGGTTTGTGCAAAGTTACAACCCTGTTCCAAAAAATTCTGGTACTGGTGTTGGTCTTCATTTGTGCAGACTGCTCATCAATTTACATCATGGAAAAATTACGGCCGAAAATCGTACGGACGTAAAAGGAGCCATTCTTAGAATAGAAATTCCACTAGGAAAAGACCATTTCAACGACACTGAAATAGTTGATAATTATGATATTGATCAATCCAACAATGAGATAATCACAAACAATGAATCGTATGTACCAGCACCTTTAGAAATAAATGCAGAAAAAACCGAAAAAATATCAAAGAAACGGCTAACCATACACATTGTAGAAGATGACAATGAAATACGTTCGTATCTGAACAAAGAATTGTGTGAAACATACAATGTGGTAGAAAGTATCACTGCGTCCACAGCTATAAAAAGTATTTTTACGTCACCACCCGATCTAATAATTTCGGACGTAATGATGCCCGGAATGGACGGCATTTCGTTCTGTAAAATGGTGCGTGAAAACTACTTAACATCTCACATTCCTATCATTTTGCTTACTGCCAAAAACACAATGGAAAGTATCAAAGAAGGACTTGAAGCGGGTGCAGACGAATATATGGTGAAACCATTTAACACCGAAATTCTGAAAACACGAGTAGAAAAGTTATTGCAAATGCGCAAAAATCTTGAATATCATTATGGCAAAGAAGCCAATTTTGAAATGCCCGATATAGAAATAACATCGCACGATGATAAATTGATGAAAAAGATCAATGATGTTATCACAAATAATCTAGCAGATGATAGGCTCAATGTAACGTTCCTATGCAATGAAGTGGGAATAAGCAGAGTACATTTGAACCGAAAAATGCGTGAATTAATCAATATTTCAGCGCAAGATTACATACGTATTTTCCGATTAAAATATGCAGCCGTACTATTGAGAGACAAAAAATTAAGCGTTGCCGAAGTAGCTTACGCAATAGGATTTTCAAACCCATCCCACTTCACCTATCGTTTCAGAATGTTCTACGGTGTAACACCAACAGAATTTATGGAAAAAGGGCTGTAATGTAAGGATTAAATGTAAATTCAGATTGAAACGGTTACTATTTCTAAGGTAGCTGGACGATAAATGTTTAGTCATCATCAGATTAGTTTAAAAGGTATGTTTTACTTTATGTATTAGATTTATAGTCTGCTAAAAAACTAGAATAGTACTGGTTAATAGGCGATTGTAATGAAAATACAATTATTTTGTGAATTGATACATTACGAGTAACGTTTTTTTGAGCGTATATATTCAAAACTTTCTATTACATGGAATGTGTCATTTACACTAATACTTCTGTTGCAACGTAAAATCCTTTTGGAGTTATTCTGCATACCCAACAAAAAAGCAAGGTTTTCACCTTGCTTTTTTTTGTAACTCTTCATTCGGTGTTTCTATATACTCCATCCATATCTTCATTATACTTATACCAAATGCAATTATATTATGACCCAAAAGCTATCTGAAAAAATGTAGCTGTATCTGCAAATCGAATTGACCTCATTAGTTGTAGTACTCACCACCAATTGGCATATGAAGTTTTCCATTTTCTCAAGTGAATCAAA
>CAIWCC010000014.1 GCA_903911085.1 uncultured Bacteroidales bacterium
CCGATCTTTTATCTGTCATTGGTTTGTAATCAGGGCATTACTGGTGCTGCAGGTGTGTCGGCTGCCAGAGTCTCCGGTGCTATCGATCTTACCAATACATCTACTTCAATTGTAACAGATAAAGTTAAAGGTGTAACTGTTTCAGCTTTATTTGCTAACAAAATAATTTCAGGACTGGTAAATTCATTTTCGAATGAAAATGGTATCAGCATTTATCCAAATCCTGTTGTTGATCAGATGAATATAAGCTATACAAGTAATTTAAATGACCGTTTGAAAATAAATGTATACTCTATTGAAGGTCGTAAAATTTTCAGTAATGATGTAATATCAAACAGCGGTGCTAATACATTCCAAATGAATACTGCCACCTTGAAATCCGGATTGCATTTTATTACTGTTGAGAAAAATGGTGCTGTGATTCAAACTCTTAAATTCTCAAAATTATAATTCTTTAAATTATATATTGATTTCTAAATCCCGACTGCCTGCAGTCGGGATTTATTTATAACTAATTTTTTGCACTCAGTTTTATGAACAAATTCTGTTTAATTTTAAGTCTGATAATTGTATTTTTCTTCCAAACGGCGAAAGCAAATACTGTTCAGGACAGTCTTTTTTTATATACAAAATCCGATTGTTCAAATTGTAATTCCGTAAAACAGATTTTACGGCAGAATGGCATTTATTATATTGAAAAAAAACTTGAAAAGACAGAGAATGCAAATGAAATGCTTTATAAATTATCGTTAAGCGGATATCACAAAGATATTTTTTTGCCGGTTATTTTTCTCAACAAACAACTCTTTCATCCTGCCTGTAAAACCGATTCTGGTTTGGTTTCAATTCCATTACAGGATGTTGTGGATAGTATCCGCAATAAAGTTCAACGGGATGAGATTTATTTAAAGGGTGTAAATACGGAAATAAATTCAAACCCAACTTCGAATAATTCAGATTGCGAACTTAAAGTTTCTACTGTTTACCTTATCTGTGAAAATTATAAAACGGAGGAAGAAGCCAAAGTCAGTATGAATAAACTGATTTCGAGCGGTTATATTTTTGCAGGGATGATTCAAAATCAACAGCAATTCAGCGTTTTCAGTAAATTTTATTACGATATTAATGTCGCAAATTCCGAACTGAATGACATGAAAAAAATTTATCCAAATGCTTATTTATTTCAAATGCCCTAAAGATTGGAGGAATTAAATTTCACTAAAAATCCGGGGTTATAATACCGTGAGGTAGGATCGTACATATTTTATACCAAATGCATATATAAAATAGTCCAATTTTGGTAATTGGATTTTTTTTATTATCTTTGGGCTATAATATAAATACATATTTATTATGGCACATGCAAAAGTTATTATCATAAAAGAAACAGAAAAGGAGATTAAGTCACTTTTAAAGAAGTCAACCCCTTTTATTGCACAAAGAATACGTGTATTGTTAATTTTAAAACAACATGAAACAACGGGAATTTCAAAACGTGAAGTATCAATCCTTGCTGGTGTCTGCTCAGGCAGTGCGCAGAAATGGCGTACGCTATACATTAGAGATGGAATAGATGGTTTGTTGAAACACAATAAGATTGGATTTAAACCTTCGGTATTTACATCGGCAGAACGTTTAATAATAGAAGAGAAACTCAATAACCCAGAAAATGGATTACAGGGATATGTGGAATTAAAAGAGTGGATTTTAAAAAATCTTGGTAAGGATGTTTTATATAGAACAGTCGTGAATTATTGCGTTACAAACTTCCATTCAAGCGTTAAAGTGGCTAGAAAAAGCCACATAAACAAAGATGTAAACAAAGTTGAGGATTTTAAAAAAACTTTGGACAAGTCTGCAAAGAAATCTGGAATGGGAAAAGACAAAACTATAAGTCGCTAAATTTGTATTTTCAGGACGAAAGCAGGTTTGGATTAATGACTAGAAATGGTAAAGCACTTACTTCCAGAGGAGTTAAGCCGATTTGCAAATTTCAGCAAGTATTCAAATCAACTTATCTGTTCGGGGCGTTCTCTCCCATAAACGGAGATAGTTTTCAGCTTATACTCCCTAATTGCAATGGAGATAATTTCCAAATATTCTTGGACACTTTATCCTGTCAAAACCCGGAAGAACTCAAAATCATGGTGCTTGATAATGGCGCTTTCCATAAAGCACAGAAGCTCAAAATACCTGAAAATATAGTTCTCTTTTTTTTGCCACCCTATAGTCCTGAATTAAATCCTGCTGAAAAGATGTGGGCAAAGTATAAAAGACAATTCTCAAATTTGTTGTTTGATTCACTTGAGAAAATGGAAAACTTCATATGCCAATTGGTGGTGAGTACTACAACTAATGAGGTCAATTCGATTTGCAGATACAGCTACATTTTTTCAGATAGCTTTTGGGTCATAATATAATTGCATTTGGTATAA
>CAIWCC010000015.1 GCA_903911085.1 uncultured Bacteroidales bacterium
GTTTGAGTGCCGACGTATTCCGTCGGTGCGAGTTTAAAAGTTTTCAGCATACAAACGACTAATTTTTCGAGTGAAGCAGGCGAAGTCTTGATTTTTTTTGCTTACTTTTTTGCATCAAGGCAAAAAAGTGAGTGGGGTTTGGGGCAAAGCCCCATGTTCAATTATTTAATTTATAATCATTTGCAGAATAAAATAAAATTTCGTCATATACTTAGAAAAATGTTGCAATTAATCAATATTATTAAAAAAAAGATTGTAAATTTGCAGCATATATTTACTTAAAAAAATAAATTATGAATGATTATCAAAAAGCTAAAAAAAATTCCTTCGATTTAATTGTAAAAGTGGGAGAAGAGTATCCACAAGTCATTTCGCTAGTGCCACGCTTTGCAAGCACTTTTGCCACTTTCAAACTTGTTGTAAACAAAATTGCTGAACTCGGCATTCAACAAGCCGTTGACATTACCGGAATTGCAGACGACAAAGACACATTGATGGACGAACTTATCCACCAAGTTGTAGATATTTCGGGCGCAATACACTCTTATGCCATTTTTAAGGACGACAAAACCTTGGCAGCAAAAGTAAACTACAAAGAATGGA
Organism: uncultured Bacteroidales bacterium; assembly: GCA_903911085.1. GTDB lineage: Bacteria > Bacteroidota > Bacteroidia > Bacteroidales > Paludibacteraceae > Paludibacter. Next base: position 604 of record CAIWCC010000015.1, read on the forward strand.
CAGTTGAAAAAATGTCATTGACCGATTTGCTCAACGCAGCTGCCATAGTGTTAGAAGAAGCCCAAAAAATAGCACCCGAAGAATTAACCAACGAAGGCATCACTGTGGCCGAGATAGCAGAATTCAAAAGCGATTACGAGCAACTAAATGCAGGAAGCGCCAACATCCGCAGTGCCATTATCAACCGTGCAAGCTACACACAGCAGATAGCCGACCTATTCACCGAAGCCGCCGACCTAAAGAAAAACACCCTCGACCGCCTCTCCACCCAGTTCCAACGCAAGTCGCCCGAGTTCTACCAAAAGTACAAAGCCGCCTCAAATGTCATCATCAAACGCAGCCCAAAAACTGCCGCCGAAACTCCCACTGCCGCGGTTTAATTTTAAATGTTTTATATATGCGGGTGTTGCCACAAAGGGCGATGCCCGTATATATTAATTTTGAATTGAATAAAAAAACAAATGCCGAAACGGAAATATGTGCAGTGGAATATTTACATACTTGATATATTGAAGAGTATGTTGGGTGGGGAAGTTGATATTTTGATGTTAGGGGTAAGGCAAAAAAATGACGACCGATATGGACACAAGCTAAGATTAAAAAAAACAATTCTGTTTTGAAGAAAAGTAGAAATAAGATTGCGGGAGATAATAGAAATACTTTCTCTCGAAACCAAAATTATTGGAGAAACAGTATTTCGAACAAAGTAAATAAAACATATTTTTCAAATAAAAAAATATTACAAAATTATGAAAACAAAATTTATTTTTACAGCATTATGTCTTTTGACAATGAGTTTTTTGAGTGCACAACTAAAAGTAAGATCTGATGCGAAAGTTATTGTCGGAACTGAAGTATCTGAATATGTTCAGGATTTAAATCATCTTCTTAAAATGCAAATTTTTGGTCCAGGCAGTTATGGCAGTGGTGCTAAAATTGCCTTTGGTGATTTTGATACATTCGAGGGTGGTGGAGCGAATGCAATGATCGGCGAATGGGGTACAGGCGATACAGACAGACTTTGGCTACAAGGAAAGCAAGGAATTTATATTACTCGTACTTATGGCAATAGTATTATTGCCTCCTACGATGTAAGTAATGGAGATATGTTTACTTTTAACTGCGATGTGTGGTCTTCTGGAATTAAGTTGACTTCCGATGAACGACTTAAAACGAACATATCATCAATTGATAAATCATTATTTATGCTGAAGCAGCTTAATGGCGTAAGATATAATCTTTTGTCCAAAGCAGATGTGCTATCACCAAAAAAAGTATCTAAAATTAACTCTCCGAACGATACAATAAGCATGACTGATAAAGGACGAAAAGATAAAGTTTTTTTAGACAATTTTGAGGAGCAAATTAGAAATAAGAAACCAAAAAGAATTGGATTTTTAGCACAAGACTTACAAAAAATATTTCCTGAGCTAGTTGAGAAGGATTCGACAGGTTATTATTCTGTAGATTATATTGGTTTAATTCCTGTAATTGTTGAAGCCATGAAAGACCAACAAGTTCAATTAGATACTCAAGCAAAACAAATAGCAGATTTGACTGATTTAGTGAATAAATCAAATTCAGGACCTAAGAAAGTCGGTGCAAGCAAAGAAACGGATGTACTTACCTATCCCATTTTAGATCAAAATATCCCAAACCCTTTCAATACTACTACCACAATAGGATATTTTCTACCAACGACAATTACCAATGCTTCAATTTATGTGTACGATATGAATGGGGTTCAATTAAAAAGTTATTCAATTAACCAAAGAGGAAAAGGAAACATCACCATACAAGGCTCTGAACTTATTGCTGGAATGTATCTCTACGCTTTGATTGCCGATGGCAAAGTGATTGATACTAAACGAATGATATTAACTAAATAACAATCAACATAAAATAATAAAATAAATATTACCATGAAAAGAAATGTATTTTTTACTACCTGTTTGTTAGTTTTACTTACAACTAATGTATTTTCTCAAAATAAAATAACTAGAGACCAGGCATATAAAATTATTAAACAGAAAGGTCTTGTTGATACCTTAGAAAATACTGTAAGAGCATCGACACAAATCATTCCTGCAAATACAGTTATTAAACTTATGATCGATTCAATAATATCACCAGCTTCAAATTGTTGGTTCTTTTTTATTGATCAGAAACCTTATTATGATTGGGCTCATCCTTGTAAATACGTATTTTTAAATACAACTGATACATCATTGACAATTATTAATGGTCAATTTGATGCCTACTTACCTACTAATGTCTTATTAGGGCAAAAAAACAAGTATCCGCTACCTACACCTGACTTTATTAAAAAAAAAAGCCCTGTTTCTAAAATAAAACCAATTCAAAAAAATTCGATTGCTTTACCCGAAAGAAATTATGCAATATTAATAAATGGTGGTGGAGCTCACCCAAACAGCAATCCCCTCAGATATTGGAATAATTTATCATTGGTATTCAGAACTTTACTTGAAAGAAATTATGCACGAGATAGGATATTTGTGTTAAGTTCTGATGGAACAAATCCTAATCCTGATACAACCTATGATGATCCAGATGATCCATATGCTAATAAAAATCTTCCTAATTTTTCTCAAAATACAGATTTAGATGACAATTATAATGAAGATCATAGAGATGACATTGAATACGCTGCTACAAAAACAAATGTTTCAACAGTTTTTACTAATATTCAAGCTCAACTTGCAACAGATGTAATAGCTGGTTTCAAAACAAATATTTTTATTTACGTAACAGATCATGGATGTTTTGATAAATATGGGTATACTTCTGCTAACGTAGCGCTATGGATGTGGGATCAAAAAAACATGTCACCAGCAGAATTAATTGTCGAATTACGTAAACTCTCAGATGCGAGCTTTATTCAAATATTAATGGATCAATGCTATAGCGGAGGCTTTGCCGATGAGATAAAAAAAACAGATATAAAGGCAGTAATTGCAACTTCTTGTAAATTTAACCAGATTGCGAGATCTTCTGGTGCTACTGGATATAGTCATTATTTATATGAATGGATTTCAGGCATTAGAGGTAAAAGATTAGACGGTGATAGCGATATTTCTTATTTAGTAGACAGCAACCATGATGGTTTTATATGCTTTGAAGAAGCCAGTGTATATGCCAAAAATAGAGTTGAATTTTTCAATCAAAATTCGCAATACTACTCCAGCCCATTTGGTTGTGGAAGATACATTGCAATTGACAAATTACAACCTGAAGCATATTGTAATAATGGCAAGCAAGATAATGGAGAAATAGGAGTGGATTGTGGAGGCAGTTGTGGCAACACTTGCAATGGTGTAATTATTGTTAATCCGCCTATTCCTAAATGTGAAACCTGTAATGATGGAATAAAAAATCAAGATGAATCAGGTACAGATTGCGGTGGTGCAAATTGCCAGCCTTGTGGTCTTGGGGGCGGTTTAAATGATATCGCTTCTGTTAGTGAATGTAAATATAGAGATGATCAAATAGTTCCATTCGGTAATGCTCCTTCTATATTTTCAGGTTCAAATATTCTAACCACTGACAATATAAAACTTTCGCATGGAGGGTTTACAATTAGTTATAGACGAGGTGATTTCAGCCTTAAAGCTCCAGTTCCGTTTTTAGAGGTTTTTTTTCCTTTAATTTACAAAACGGAAACATATCATATTTATCCTAGTGCTTCTCTCGCTGGAAGTGGTATTTTCTTTGAGGAAAGTGGATACCAGTTTAAACCAAACATAGACTATAAAATCACGTTCAATTTTAGTCCGGATATGATATATGATAATACTGTGGTAAATTCTTATAGGTATGGGCAACTGCATTTTTCACTTGCTAATGATTTAACTGATGTTACTGTCAATAAACAGTATTATCCAAGTACAGAAAATTATTTTTTTTCAAGCGATAAAAACGATATACCATTTCTATCTAGCCAATTCTATATTGGAAACATAAATCGTGTTGATAATCAGTGTTGGGGTAATTATAGTTATTACTCTTATGACGAGGGTAATGGAGTTGCGTTTTATCATAGTACTCCAAATAAATATAATGAAGTAAGTTTAAAATTTAAGCCTGATGGTTTTTACAAGCAATTATGGATATTTACAAGTAAAAACACGACAATAGATATTAATAGTTTAAAAATTGAAGAAGAGTACTTAGACTATTCTCAGGATGTTTATATACAAAACACAACAATAAATGGAAATAAACTCATTAAAGGAAAAAATATTTATGTAGGCAACCATGTTACAACTGATCAGCCCTCAGGAGATGTGCTCATTAACAATGGAGCCAATGTAATTTTTGATTGTAAAACAATTACCTTTGATGCAGGTTTTGAATGCGCTAGTGGTAGTTCATATGAAGTGAAAAATCACTGAAACCCTCTGTTAAGCGTAGCATAGTTAGTCTTGTAGTTCGGCATTGCGTCTTTCGCTATGTCGTGTGGGAAGCAAGGCTCCGCCTTGCCTATTCAAATATAAATGTGTAAAGTGGAGTTTTCCTTCTTCAGCGACGTAGGCAAAATGCCATACACCGAACAAAAGTGAGCCAGCATTACACTATGGAGAACGAGGTATTTAAATAAAAATAAAGAACCATGAAGAAATTACTCACTTTGCTATTCATTTTGACACCACTAATTTCATATTCTCAATTTAAGTTTCCAAATGATACAAATTTTATATATTACCATTTGGACCATTTTAAAGATTTCGACATAAAGCCCAATATTGAAAAATCCATGAGTTTTGAACTTAGACTATGGGTGTCAACATTCACCAAACTTCCTGTTTTGTTAAGATTGTCATACAATAATGAATGTGTTTGGAAAGCTGAAAAATATATAGTCACCGAGAATAAAATCAATGAGTATAAATTAATTAAATCTGAAATTCTGCTGCCTGAAAATTGGAATGAATTATGGGATTCATTGGTCGTGAGTAACATTCTAACATTACCTGACAATCCAACTTTCAGACATAATAAAATTGCGAAAGATGGCGAAATTCCATTTGTAGAGCATGCAATTACGGATGGTACTTCGTATACGGTTGATTTATTATCGAAAGAGAATAATCGACAGTATTCAATTGATAATCCAATAGGATATTATCGTTTTTATAAAAATTCTCAACCATTAAAAGATTTCAATAGAATTCTTGAAATACTATCAAAAGTGTTTAAATATAAATTCGAATAAGACAATAAACTGTCCCCCGCTAACGCTGCTCTGTGACCCATGCTTTAAAGTAAAGTTCACAGACCCGCGCCAGCATAAGGATTGTAAAAAGGAAGTAAAAAATCACTTAAAAAATGAGTTTAGGATATATGAAAAAGAAAGGGATGTTGATTTTGATTTATGGATTTTGTATTATTGATTTGTTTTCTCAAATTCCAAATGGAGCGAAAGAAACAATTCATTTAAAGATTGAGCAAGAAAATAGACTTTACATTTCGAAATGTCAAGCAACTTCATTTCCTTACAATTCAAGATGGTCAAACATTTTAATGTCTAACGGCGCTCTGGTTGAACTCGCATTTAAGAGTATAACTTTAGGTGCTACTTTTTTAACTGACAGTAATAAAGACGGAGGTACAAATAAAATTGATTTCGATTTGGGTTATGAATACAGTATAACAAAAAGTTTAAAAGTACAACCATTTATTGGTTGTGAATTGAATGCAAATGGAAGTGGAATGACTACTGGCGCTAAACTAAATAAAAATTTCGATTTATTTGAATATATAAGTTTAGGTCTTTTTTTAGGTTGTAGATATAGCAGATCAAATGATTTCACTTATTTTGGATCAAATCTGTTTACAAATTCGGATTATATAAGTGCATCAATCGGAGCATATTGTTTAATCTTTGATTATAAAAGACCTAAAATCAGAACAAACTGGTAATTTATTTGAAAGTGAAAAGATGAAAAAACGTTACCGCCATTAAACTTGTTTGGATTTCATATCGTTCTAAAACTTATATATAAATTTATGAAAATTGTAAGAGTTATATTTCTGCTCCTCTTTTTGATTTTAAATACTGTTTTGGTATTATCTGCAAATCATTTTTACACTTTGGGTTCAAAGTTATACGATCCATGTGCTGTGGAATTTAATATGCGAGGCGTTAATTATGCGCCTTATAACTGGGGGTACTCTCCAAATGAATTGCTTCTGAATGAAATAGCACAAACGGGAGCAAACACTGTCAGAATGACGTGGTATGCTAATCATCCCGATGTGCAGACACACAGCGTTTACACTGCTCCAAAATTAGCTACCGCCCTTGATGCATGTACTGCCGAAGGAATGTTGCCAATACTTGAACTTCATGATCAGACTTGCCAAAACAATCCTCAGGCATTGATTTCTTTGACCGATTACTTCCTACAAACCGATGTGAAAACTGTATTATTGGCACGTCAGGATAAAATGATAATCAATATTGCCAACGAGTCTCTTTTTGTTTTGTGGGCTACCAATGCAACTACTGCTCAAAATACATTTGTAAGTACCTACAATACAATTGTTGCTAAACTCCGAAATGCTGGTTATACATGCCCATTACTTATTGATGCTCCCGACTGCGGAACAAACAGTGATGTGCTTGCAGCTGTTGGTCAAAAAATAAGTGATGCAGACTTGCAACATAATGTTATTTTCAGCATTCATACTTATTGGTACACTTTTGCAAACAATAACCCAACTACCATGCTACAAAAGCTTCAAGTAGTTATTAATTCGGGTATTCCCTTTGTGTTGGGCGAAGTGGCCAATCAGCAGGATGACACACAATCCTGTCAATATACACTGCCTTATCAGCAATTGCTAACCGGATGTCAATCGTTGGGCATAAACTGGTTGGCATGGTCGTGGAACAATGATATTTGTCCCAACAGGCAGATGACAAGTACCGGACGCTATAGCAATCTTACAACGTATGGAAACGATTTGATAAATAATAGTAATTATGGTATCAAATTCAGAGCTGTCAAATCGGCTTATTTGTCAGTGAATTCCTGTAATTCATCGTCATTAGTACAATCGCCCTTAAGCGGCAGTAGGTTGGGAGTGACTGTACAAAAAGTAAACAATAGCTGGAAAATTACCTCGTCACATTCCACTCCATTACAAATTAAACTCTATAGCCTATTAGGACAGTTGATGGATAGTAAGATAGTTGCCCCAAATGAATCGCAAACAGTGCTGAAACCGAATGAGCGAGGAGAATACCTACTTGATATTACTGAATGCGATGATACATCCCAAGCCGTAAAACTGAAGTTGATAAACTAAATTTCTTTATTAACTTTTAGCCATTTTAACCCCGCATACTCCACTCAACTTTCCCCGAACTTCGCTCAACATTCCTCGAACTCATCTCAACATTCCCCGCACTCGTCTCAACAATCCCCGAACTCGTCTCTACGTTCCCCGAAGTCATCTCTACAAACCCCGAACACGTCTCCACAATCCCCGCACTCGTCTCTACAATCCCCGCACTCGTCTCCACTTTCCCCGAACTCATCTCAACATTCCCCGAAGTCGTTTCAACATTCCCCTAAGCATATTTTCATTTAAACTAACAATTTTGTTTTTTTATTCATTGGTGTCCGATAAAATGAGACTAAAAATAATGTCGCTCCGAAGCTATTTATAAAAAGTCCCATCGGGACGAAAATATGGTAGAAAATATTCAAAAACAAAATCTGAGTCCCATCGGGACGAAATTATCTCAAAGCATTATTGGAAGCGGTTTCTCAGATGCAAAATATGAAGTTTATCGGACAACAATATTTTCTATTACAATGACTAGTTGTAACCTGTATGTGTAAACATTTAAGGGCAGTTGTATTAGTATAAAAAAGCCTTTTGGAGCTTCATGTTACAAAACGGATACTAATAGTAACATGGCAAATGGTCGGGCAGAATAGGAATTTATACTTTTGCAATCGGATTTATTGAGTCCGAAAAAGTATAAAATCTTAATGGTTAAACGCCCTGATAAAATGTCACAAAACAAAAAACACACGCTTTTTATTTCAATTTTCATTGCTTCATTATTGCTGACTGGTTTTACTGCTACAGCTGCAAAACGGGTATCAAAAACCACTTCAAAAACTTCATCCTGTAGTCTCATAAAAGAATTTCAAAATCCACCCAGTTCGGCAAAACCTAAAACTTGGTGGCATTGGGTAAGTGGCTGGGTAAGCCGCGAAGGTATTACTGCCGATTTGGAAGCCATGAAGAAAGCCGGAATTGGTGGTGCATTTGTATTTCACGTAGAAGATAATAAACGGATGAGACTTGATGGTCCGGTGAAATTCAGGAGCGCTCAATGGTGGGATTTGATGAAATTTGCATCGTCCGAAGCCAAACGACTTGGGCTGGAACTGGGTTTTCATAACTGTCCGGGTTGGTCGTCGAGCGGTGGCCCATGGATTACGCCCGATAAATCGATGCAAAAACTTATTTGGAGCGAGAAAATTATCAGTGGCCCGGTCAATTTCGAAAATAAACTACCACAAGCCTACGTGGACAAAAAATGGAACTATTACCGCGACATAGCTGTACTGGCTATCCCCACTCAGGATAGTACGTTAAAAGCCTCCGATATAATTGATATAAGTGCCAAAATGGATACTGCTGGCAAACTGACTTGGCAAGTTCCTACAGGCAATTGGAAAATTATTCGCATTGGCCGCACTACTACCGGCAAAGGCCCTGCTCCTGCAACTCCGGGTGGCGAAGGGCTGGAATGTGATAAGCTCGACCGACAAGGAGTGGATGCACACTTCGATGCTTACATTGCCAAAATCCTCGAAAATGCTGGTTCAGCAACAGGCAAATCGCTCACTACGGTATTTATTGATAGTTACGAGTCTGGAGATCAGAACTGGTCGGTTAGTTTCAGGGAAGAATTCAAGAAACGAAGAGGCTACGACCCTGTGCCGTGGTTGGTTACACTTACGAAGTATGTGGTAGATAACAAGGAAGTTACCGAACGTTTCAATAACGATTGGAAGCGAACTATTGCCGAATTATTTGCCCAAAATTATTATGGCTACATGGCCGAAAGAGTACACAGATATCCGGGATTAAAATTTGGCTTAGAACCTTATTCAGGTCCGTTTGATGGAATGAATTGTGGTACGTATGGCGATGAAGTTACCTCGGAATTTTGGCAATCATATCCTTCGTACAAAGGAAAATTTCTGAATTCGGTAGCCTCCGTTGCTCACGTTGCAGGCATTCGTATTGCTGCGGCTGAGGCCTTTACATGCAGGCCGTACAATGGAAAATGGCAGCAATATCCTTATGTATTGAAATTTGTTGGCGACAGGGAATTTTGTAACGGTATCAACCAAATGGTATTGCATACTTCGGTACATCAACCCTGGACAAATGTTTGGCCGGGTATGACCATGAGTTGGTGGGGCACACATTTTGGTCGCACCCAAACCTGGTGGGATAAAGCTTATGCTTGGACTGGTTACCTTACCCGTTGTCAGGCTATGCTCCAAAAAGGGCAATTCATGGCCGATATATGTTATCTGACCAGAAATACCGGCGGTGTGCCATCGGGCTATGATGCTGACCTTTGCGGCGAAGATTTATTCTTAAAATCAATGACCGTAGTTGATGGTCGCTTAACCTTACCTTCGGGCATGAGCTATCGGGTGTTGGTTTTGCCGGTTGGAACAACAATTACACCTGCCATTGCCCGCAAAGTGCGTGAGTTGGTAAATGCCGGAGCTACTGTTGTGGGTCCAAAACCAATGGCATCGCCAAGCTTGCAAAATTATCCCGAATGTGATAAGGAAGTACAACAAATTGCTGCTGAGTTGTGGGATTCGGGTAAAATAATTTCCGATAATTCTTCAAAATCGGTATTGAAAGTGCTTACCGATAAAAAAATCAAGCCTGATTTTAAAGCAGAAAAGAGTAATGTTAGCTGGATTCACCGACGCATCGACAATGCCGATGTGTATTTTGTGGCCAATCAGGATTCCACCGATCGTGTTGTGGAATGTTCGTTCAGGGTAGATGGAATGCAACCTGAACTTTGGGATCCAAACCTTGGTGAAATGCAAAATGCAAAAAGCTTTAGTTGCGTTGATGGCGTAACCAAACTGCCTATTCACTTCGACCCGAATGGTTCTACCTTTGTTGTTTTTCGCAATAAAGCAATTGCCACTGTTGCTGGAAATAACTGGCCGGAATATATAACCGAACAGCAAATTACCGGCGCTTGGAAAGTGAATTTCGACCCTCGTTGGGGTGGCCCGGCCGAGGTGACATTTGATACACTTACCGACTGGACAAAACGCAGTGAATCAAGCATTCGTTATTATTCAGGCACAGCTATTTATAAAAAAGAATTCACTTTGGCTAATAAAAACAAAGATGCCAGACTTTGGCTCGACCTTGGCGTTCTGAAAAATATTGCCGAAGTGTGGCTGAACGGACAGAATTTGGGTGTGACTTGGAAGGTTCCGTACCGCATAGAACTCACCAAAGCAATACGCCAGGGCAACAATAAACTGGAAATACGTGTCACCAACCTGTGGCCAAACCGACTGATAGGCGATGAACAGGAACCTGCCGACTGCGAATGGAATAAAGAAGAATATTGGCCTTACAATGGCCCTAAAGCTGCCTGTGGAACTCCAATTAAGAAAATTCCCGATTGGTTGGTAAATAATACTCCCCGACCATCAAAAGGACGTTTTACTTTTACAACTTGGAATTTTTATGTGAAAGATTCGCCGCTATTGCAGTCGGGTTTGATAGGTCCGGTAAACTTGATTTCGGAGAAGTAGTTCTTTGAACCTTCGATTGAATTATATACTTGAACTGAAATTAATTAAAAGTATATTGTTCTCAAAAACAAAGATATAAGATTAAACACTGAGAACATAAAGAAACACTGAGATACACTAAGCGTATTTTTACAAATAAGAACACTAAGGAAAAAACATAAATGTTTTTTTTAAGAATAGTTGATTCATTTATAAAACATTTATGTTTTATGCTTAGTGTTCTCAAAATAAAAGATTAAAATAACCTTAGTGTAACTTTGTGCCCTTAGTAACTTAGTGGTAGGTTTTTTATTTAAAAATACAGATTAATAAAAAACTTTTTCAAAATATCCAGACAATTATTTAACACAATACTCGTAACCAATATAATAAACATGAATTTAGAAAACAAAACATCAAGACGTAATTTCTTGCGTCAATTGTCGGTTATAACCGCTACAACCGCTCTTTCTTCTTTCGCATTTACAGAACTATCTGCCAAAAATCCAAAGCCACGTAAAGTAGGTTCCAACGAAAAGGTGAATTTGGCTTGTATTGGTATAGGCAATCGTGGTGGTGATATTATTAAAGAACTTTTCAATACCGGGCATTGCAATATCGTGGCTTTGTGCGATACTGAAATGGGAGCGCCTCATACACTGGATGTTATCAATAGATTTCCTGATGCACCACAATTTCAGGATTTCCGAAAGATGTTTGCCAAAATGGCCAATAAGTTTGATGCGGTAGTGATTGGAACACCTGATTTTAGTCACTTTCCTGCCACCATGTTATCCATGTCGATGGGCAAACATGTGTACATCGAAAAACCAATGGCACATACTTTTAATGAAGTTGAATTGATGATGCGTGCAGCCAAAAAATATGGTGTGGTTACGCAAATGGGAAATCAGGGACATTCGGAGGCCAACTATTTCCAGTTTAAAGCATGGAAAGAAGCTGGTATCATAAAGGATGTTACAGCCATTACTGCCCACATGAACAATCCACGCCGTTGGCATAAGTTCGATTCCAATATAAAAAGTATGCCCACGGGTGAAGCTGTTCCTGCTTCATTGGATTGGGATACCTGGTTGGGCACAGAGCAATTTTACGAGTATAACCACGATTACATCAACGGTCAGTGGCGCTGCTGGTACGATTTTGGGATGGGAGCCCTTGGCGATTGGGGTGCACACATTCTCGATACGGCACATCAGTTTTTGGAACTGGGTTTACCTACCGAAGTTAATATGCTGAAAGCGAATGGTCACAACAAGTTTTTCTTTCCTTATTCTTCCACAATTTTATTTAGGTTTCCGGCACGTGGCAATATGCCTGCTTGTGATGTGACCTGGTACGATGGACTTGATAACCTGCCACCTGTACCCGAAGGATATGGAAATGTGGTACTCGACCCTAATATTCCACCACCAAGCAATGGAAAAGTAACGCCGTCGAAGCTTAATCCGGGTAAGATAATTTATAGTAAAACTCTGACTTTCAAAGGAGCAACACATGGAAGTACATTGTCGATAATTCCTGATGAGAAAGCCAAAGAAATGGAGTCGAAGCTGCCTGAAGTTCCAAAAAGTCCTTCAAATCATTTTGCCAACTTTTTGTTAGCATGTAAAGGTCAGGAAAAAGCGCGTTCATCATTCGAAATTGCTGGACCATTATCTCAGGTTTTTTGTTTGGGAGTATTGGCACAACAGCTAAATACCAAACTTCTTTTTGACCCAAAAACAAAACAAATTACAAATAATGCGCATGCCAACCAACTATTGGTGGGAGCTAAGCCACGTAAAGAGTGGATGTATTTTTATAAAATGTAGAAAAATGACCCCCAACCCCTAAAGGGGAGCAAGAGATATTAGTAATAATTGATTTTGCAATATCTTAGTAAAGGGCATTCTAGTAATGATAATTTAGGTCATAAAAAGTAATGAAACAGAAGAATTAAGAATGGGACGCTGATTATCGCGGATGTAGCGGAAAAAAACGGATTTTAAATTTACTTCGTAAATTGATTTAAGAGAGAAATCAAAAATGCCCCGTTACTCGGGATATATCACTTGCATTTTTTCTTATCCGCCTTAAATCCGCTTAACCCGCGAAAATCCGCGTGCTATTCTTCATTTGTTTCATGAGAGAAAAATAAAATAGACGAAACTAACTAAGTTCCCCTTTAGGGGTTAGGGGTCGTTCAAAAAAAGCAACAATGACAAATATAAACCGAAGGCAGTTTTTGAAAAATATGGGAATGATTGGAGGTGGCGTTTTACTTGCTACCAGTCCATGGTTTTCAGTTTTTTCTGAAAGAAAAGATACAATTGGTTCGATAGCACGCATCGGAATCATTGGGTCGGGTTCGAGGGGACAGTTTTTGATGAATTTTATGGCTAAAAATTCTAAAGTGGAAATTTGTGCCATTTGCGACATCTACCAGCCATCCATTGATGCTGCTTTGAAAATTGCCCCGAAAGCAACCGTTTATAAAGATTACCGTCGGTTGCTCGACGATAAAACAATTGATGCAGTGCTTATTGCGACCCCGCTCGACAAACATTATAACATGGTAATGGATGCTTTCGATGCTGGTAAACATGTGTTTTGCGAAAAATCGATTGCTTATTCGTTGGATGAAACCTACTCGATTTATCAAAAATATAAATCGTCGAACAAAGTATTTTTTGTTGGTCAACAGCGCCTTTTCGACCCACGCTATATTAAGACCATGGAAAAAGTACATTCGGGAGAGTTTGGCGATATTAGTGGCTTTCGTACTTTTTGGCACCGTAATAATGATTGGCGACGCGCTGTACCTTCGCCCGAAATGGACGAACAAATCAATTGGCGTTTGTATAAAAAACATTCAAGAGGCGTAATGACAGAGTTGGCTTGCCATCAACTCCAAGTTGGAACGTGGGCAATGCGTCAGATACCCAATAAGATAATGGGGCACGGTGCTATAACTTATTGGAATGACGGACGCGATGTGTACGACAATGTTAGTTGCATTTATGTATTTGACAATGGTGTGAAAATGAATTTTGATTCCGTATTGTCCAATAAATTTTATGGTTTGGAAGAACAGATTTTATGCAGCAAAGGAACTATTGAACCAGAAAAAAGTAAATACTACTTTGAAGAGATACCTCCGGCCCCCGCTTTTCTGCAGATGATAAACGATGCGGAAAATGCCCTATTTGGTTCACTTCCTTTTGCGGGAACAAGCTGGGTGCCCGAAACGGCAAATCAAAATTCGGGGCATTATTTACTCGACCAAAAAACGCCAGACGCTGAAAGTAGTTCGCTGATTGTTGAGGCATTTGCCGAAGCGGTCATTACTCAAAAACAACCGCCACTTATTGCCGAAGAGGGTTATTATGCTACGGCATTGAGTTTGTTGGGACATCAGGCCATGGAGGAGGAGCGAATGTTGGTTTTTCCCGATAAATACAAGATTGATTATTTGAACCACAAGGCCAATCAATATAAATTATAATTAGTTGATAATGAAAGATATAAATATATCGGCAAAACGAATTAAAACGGAAATGTTCACATTGCTTGTGTGTTTTTTTATTGGTTTTGCAGCCAATATCGGTGCTGTTATTTATTACAAATCTGCCGTTATTGAAATTATAACCTCGCTGCCTTATGTGCTGGTTTTTATGGTTGCCATTTACTGTTTATGGAGTTTTTTACGACTGATAAAATGGTTGATAGCAGGTAAATCGAGGAAATCTTTACAAACAAAAAATTAAGAATAATACAAAAGAATATAAATCAAAAAAAATCAATGAAAACAAGAAATTTTATTTTATTAGGAATGATAGCAATATCAATTGCTAGCTTTTCTCAAAGTTCTCAAAATGTAATGTCGGCTGATAAAAAAGCCAATGATGTAACACCTATCGACAATACAATTTCTAAAAAAGAAGCTGCTCAGGGCTGGAAATTGCTATGGGACGGAAAAACAACAAAGGGCTGGCGAGGTGCTAAACGAACTACTTTTCCTACAGGTGGTTGGGTAATGGACAATGGTGTATTGAAAGTGCTGAATTCTAACGGTGCTGAATCGGCAAATGGTGGCGATATAGTTACCCTGAAAAAGTATAAAAATTTTGTGTTAAGTGTCGATTTTAAAATTACAGAAGGTGCCAATAGTGGTATAAAGTATTTTGTTGACACAGAACTTAATAAAGGCGAAGGTTCGTCAATTGGTTGCGAGTTTCAGATACTTGATGATGAAAATCATCCAGATGCAAAATTGGGCGTAGGTGGAAAACGTACAATGGGCTCGCTTTACGATTTAATAGCTGCACCAAAAGATAAGATTTTCCGAAAATCAGAATTTAATAATGCCCGTATAGTAGTGAAAGGCAATAAAGTACAACATTTTTTGAACAATAAACTGACTGTGGAATACACTCGTGGTACACAAATGTGGCAAGCATTGGTGAATTATAGCAAATACAGTGTTTGGCCAAATTTTGGGAATGCGGCAGTAGGTAATATTTTGTTGCAAGATCATGGCAATGAAGTGTGGTTTAAGAACATAAAAATCAAGGAATTATAAATCAATTTGGATATTTAAGAAACAATGAAAACAAGAAAATTAATTCTATTAGCATTGATATTTGTGTCAATAGCTGGCTTTTCGCAGAGCACAAAAAAAGTAAAAAAAGTAGTTGATAAACCAGTTTCACAAGTGGTTAAAATCGACAACACTCTTACAGCTGCAGAAAAAGCGCAAGGTTGGACACTGCTTTGGGACGGAAAAACAACCGAAGGATGGCGCGGCTCTACCACTGCTACTTTTCCCGAAAAAGGTTGGGTGATTGAAAATGGAACTTTGATGTTGCTAAAATCGCCAGTAGGTACTCCAGCCGAAGGTGGCGATATTATTACTGTAAAAAAATACAAAAACTTCGAATTTAGTATTGATTTTAAGCTGTCGGAAGGTGCCAATAATGGTATTAAGTATTTTGTAAATGTAGATGCCAATACGGGTAAACGTACTGCTGCTGGTTGCGAGTTCCAGATTTTGGACGACGAAAAACACGCTGATGCCAAGAATGGTGTAAAAGGCAATCGTACCATGGGTTCACTTTACGATTTGATTGCTGCCTCGACTGATAAAGTTTATGATATGTCAGTTTTTAATAACGCACGAATTGTGGTGAATGGAAGCAATGTTAAACATTATTTGAATGGCAAGAAAGTAGTAGAATATGAGCGCGGAAATCAAATGTGGAGAGCTTTGGTGGCGTACAGTAAATATCACAATTATCCAAATTTTGGAGAAGCTACCGAAGGACATATTTTAATACAGGATCATTATGATGTTGTTTGGTTTAAAAATATGAAAATCAGAGAACTTTAGCGAGTTTGAATAAAAAATGCATTGAAAAATAGTCTTACAAACGAATTGTTTGAAATATTCAATTGTTTGTAATGTGTTGATATCTAGATTTGTTGTTTTAAAGTATAAATCAATACAAGGACTAATTTTTCCATTTTTTATACTTCGTTTGGCCTAAAATGAAAAAATGAAAAAACCACTTTTTAAAGCAGTTTTTTCATTTTTTTTATTGTCATGTTACAATTGTGATACTAATGGTAACACACTAAATGGTAACATTGTATTTTATATAATAAATTTGCACCCAAATAAAAGACCGTATTAAATAATATTTTTATGAAAAAAAACATTTTTCTTTTAGCTTTTGTGTTTAGTTCACTTTTTTCTTTTGGTCAATGGACTCAATCATTGTCATATTATGCTAATAAATGCAAGATAAAAATTGGTTCAGCAGTTGGTGGCCCATACTTTACTAACTACGATACTAGAACTACTTTTGACATGATTGTCAAAAATAATTTCAATATGTTAGTGGCCGAAAATGATATGAAGTATAACGCTATGGAGCCAACAAAAGGCAGTTTTTTCTTCACTACAGCCGATAAACTAGTAACAAATGCCTACAATGACGGTATGACAGTTCGTGGTCATACGCTTTGTTGGCACAGTCAATTGCCTAGTTGGGTAAATGCAGGATTGACCAATGGTATTGCCAACGGTGTTTTTACACGAGCAACTTTAATGGCTGTACTCAAAAATCACATCACTACCATTATGACTCATTATAAAGGATTAGTCCCACAATGGGATGTTTTGAATGAGCCTTTTAGCGATTCTAATGGCGCATTACGTAACTCTATATGGCAGCAAGTGATTGGAAATGATTATATTGATTCAGTTTTTGTGTGGGCGCACCGTGCCGACCCAGCTGCTAAATTATACTTGAATGACTATAGTGTTGAACGTATGGGGTCTACCAAGGGCGATGCCATGTTCAATTACATTAAAGGAATGGTAGATCGCAATATCCCCATTACCGGTGCTGGTTTTCAATGCCATTTTGGAATGCCAGTAGATAGTACTGCTATGGACAAAAATATTAATCGATATGCTGCTATAGGACTTGAAGTAGTTTTTACCGAAATTGATGTACGCATTCTTATAACTGATTATGATAAAAATAAGGCAGCACAATTGGCATTGCAAGCCGATAATTACCGCAAGCTGATTCATCTTTGTTTGGAAAATCCAAATTGCAAAACATTTATAACATGGGGTTTTACCGATTTGTATTCGTGGATACCTAGTTCGATGGCTGGTTATGATCATGCATTATTATTTGATAAAAATTTAGCTCCTAAACCTGCATATTTTACAATTTTAAATGAATTAGCACTCGAAAGTCAAAAAACTGCTGTAGAAGATGTAAAGGATGATGACATTTTGAAAATACAGAAATCGGATGAAAGAATTGTTGTTTTATCTGCAAATATAATGAGTCGCTGTCAGGTTTATGACCTTCAAGGAAAATGCATCTTTACTTCGGATATTAACCGCAATGAAATTGAAATTCCAACAAATAATTTCAGAAAAGGAATTTATATTCTGAAAGTACAGTTAGAAAACGGAAAAGTTTTGATGAAGAAATTCTGATTTTCTGAAATACTTATTTGATCTTAACAATAATATTAAAAATTAATTATATGAAAACCCAATTTTTGGTTGGTCTTTTATTTTTATTTGTATTTTCGCATTCATTTGCACAATCGCCATCATTTCAGACTTTTAGTAATGCTGTAATTTGTGGCGACCATCCCGATCCAACTATTTTTCAAAAAAATGGACATTTTTATACTTCTGGTTCGTCGTTTAATACTTCACCACAAATTTTCCATTCAACCGATTTGGTTCGCTGGGAAGCCATAGCACGTCCAGTTCCCGAAAACTGGTCATTATGGAGGGCTTATTCAGGTGGTGGTGCTTGGGGTGGTTGCATCACATATTTTTATAATTCATGGTGGGATTATTTTTGTTGCGGTAGCAGAATGTATTATACAAAAGCTAATAATCCAGCTGGACCATGGAGTACGCCTGTTTTGGTTACTCCGCCTGCTTTGGCCACTGATTTGGGATATGATAATTCGATTTTTGTAGATGATGACGCTGCCGGAACTCCTTACATGCTTATAAAAGCTGGAAAGCAGGTGAATAAAATTGTGAAAATTGGTACCAACGGACAACCTACTGGCGAAGTAATTGACTTGAGTTGGATGAATCCATCCCCTACATTTCCCTACAGCTGGGCCGAAGGACCAGTAATGTGCAAAAAAGACGGAAATTACTTTTATTTTATTGCTAGAGACGTTGGTGGTGGAGAGGCTGCATTTGGTGCTCAATCATTATCGCCAAATTCTACAGATTGGTATGCTTTAGGCGATTGCAACAGTAGTGTTGATGCCACGAAATCGTATTTTAGAACACCAAACCACAATTCTCATCCAGTAAAGATTGCTGATGGTACCTGGTGGGCTCTTACTCAGTCATACCACAACGATAACTGGGGCGGTCAAGGTCGTCAGGGTTTGTTGGTTCAAGTGTTGTGGGATGCTGTAAATGGTACTCCAAAATTAAATGCTCCTGTATATTTTGCAATGCCTGCCCCAAAACTAAAAAGCAGTGGTATTCCTTGGATGTCGCCTAAATCAGATTATTTCAAAACTTCTGTTTTGCATCCTGAATGGCAATTTTTTGGAACAACAAATAGTACGCAATATTCTTTGACAGCTCGTCCCGGTTGGTTGCGAATTAACCCTGCCGACACCACCAAAGAAGTAGTAAAAAATGATGGAGAACATTCCTACACGCTTATTACAAAAGTTGATTTTAATGCAACTGCTGTTGGTCAAGAAGCTGGATTACGCATTGTTAACGGACTAGATGGAACTGCGTTGGTGGATGCCACAGTTTACTCGAGTTATAATGCAGGTAAAAAGGTAGTTGGAGTTGGATTTTTGACAACAAGAATTGAAATTGCCAACACTATTGGAAATGTTGTATGGCTTAAAATGGCGCGTGTAGAACATCAAATTACTGGTTATGTTAGTGCTGATAATGTAAATTGGACAACGATTGGAACAGTAGATGTCTCTTCACTTGATAAAGGTTCTTCCAATTATAATGGATGGATTGGTAACAAACAGGGACTATATGCTCGTCGAAAATCAGCTGATTTTGATATGTATATTTATAGGGATGCGTTTACGCCAATACGTGCCTCAAATCCTACAAACCTAAATGGTGTATTTAAAATTCAGACAAGCACACAGTACGTTCTGAACGAGATACACAACAACGACTGGGCAATGTACTCTGCTGTTGATTTTGGAAATGATGAAAACAAAAAAACGGCTACCAAACTGGCTATTAAAGCAAATGCAAGTATAAATGGTGGTGTAGTTGAAGCATGGTTAGATTCTATTGATACTGGAAAACTGATTAGTACTTGTAATATTTCAAATAGTGCTGGCGTGTTACAATTGTCGAATGCTTCGGTATCGGCTGTTAGTGGTGTGCATGATGTATATTTCAGATTCAAAGGAACTGCTGGAAGTACACTTTTTCAAGTAGAATCGTTTACATTTATTGATGAAAATCCAACTGATGTTCCTGTCGTAAAATCAAATAATGAATTATCAGCTTTTGTAAAAGGTAATAGTATTATTGTCGAAGATCTTAGTTTTGGTGAAATAGTTTCGCTTTATGATGTTAGTGGTAGATTGATAAATACTCATAGAGCTGTAAACGAGATACTTACTATTTCAGATTTATCGCCGTGTGCATACATCGTTAAAGTAAATGGAAAATCGAAACAATCTAAATTGGTACTTGTTTCTGGGAATTAAGTGATTGAGCGTTTTATAAAAAAATAATAATTAAATACATGCTGAAGAAATTATTTAAACTGTTGATCTTTATTTTGTTGATTGCTGATGTGCAAGCGCAATCGGTGGCACATTTCGATTACTTTACCTACAAAGGGAATGATGATTTTTATAAACAGCATCCACTTAAAGACAGTGAAAGTTTTTATAATCCTCTACATCCAGGTTTTTATCCCGATCCAAGTATTTGTCGCCGAGGGAATGATTATTTTCAGGTAAACTCCACATTTAGTTATTTCCCAGGTTTGCCCATTTTCCATAGCAAAGATTTGGTTAACTGGCGTCAAATTGGAAATGTAATTAACAGACCAACTCAGGTGAGTTTTGCAGGTTTGGGCACTAGTGCTGGACTGTATGCGCCTGCTATTGAATACAATCCGCACAATAAAATGTTCTATCTGGTTTGTACCAATATTGGAGAAGGAGGCAACTTTGTAGTTAAAACTGACGATCCATTTAAAGGCAAGTGGTCTGATCCTATTTGGTTGAAATTCAATGGTATTGATCCATCCATTTTTTTTGACAAAGATGGTCGTGGATACATTGTAAACAATGGTGACCCCGAAGTGCCATCGCGCTACAATGGGCATAAAGCAGCTTGGTTGCAAGAATTTGATACCAAAACCGACCAAATGGTTGGGCCTCGCAAAGTATTGCGTGATGGGGGTTTTCGTCCGCAAGATAAACCTATTTGGATTGAAGGTCCGCATGTTTATTTAATTAAAGGAAAATACTATTTGATGACAGCTGAAGGTGGTACTGGCGACAACCATTCGGAAGTTATTTACCGTAGCGATTCGTTGTGGGGAAAATACGAGCCGTATGCCGGAAATCCAATTCTGACCCAACGTACCTTGTCACGCGGTCGTACCAACCCAGTTAGCAATACTGGTCATGCCGATATTATTGATACGCCCGAAGGTGATTGGTGGTCGGTGTTTTTGGGATGCCGTCCGTTCCAATATCCGTATGAAAACCTGGGCCGTGAAACCTTTATGATGCCAGTAAAATGGAGTGCAGATGGATTCCCAATTTTGACTCAAGGAAATGATACTGTTCCGTTGATAATAAGACGAAAAGGAGTGAAACGTGACCCTAAGATTTTGAGAGGCAATTTTACGGTAACAGACCAATTCAGTTCTACGAAATTGGGACATGAATGGTTGATGTTGCGCACACCGTTGCAATTGCCATACAGTTTAACAGCTACAAAAGGATTTCTAGACTTGAAATGTTTACCCATCACTTCGTTGGAACGCAAAACACCAGCAGCAGTGCTTCGCCGTATTCAGCATCATAAATTTGAAGTAGTTACTAGTGTATCGTTTCAGCCAAAAACCGAAAAAGAAGCAGCTGGTATAATAATTTTTAGGGATGAGCCGTACCAATATCAGTTACTTATTAGTAAGAAAAATGCTGTGACTACGCTTTCGTTGATTAAAGTTATTCCGCAAGAAGTAGAAAAACAAAAGAAGGCTGTTTCAACTGTCTTGGCAACATCGGCACCATTAAAAAATATTTCAGCATTAAAACTTAAAGTCGTTTCAGATGGCCCAACTTTTTCATTTTATTACTCCGAAAACAATAAATGGATGCAAATTGGCGACAAAGTGGATGCTAAACACCTAACAACTGAAGTTACAGGTGGATTTATTGGAACAACCATTGGAATGTATGCAACTGGAAATTTTGAATTGAAATAATTGATATGTAGGTTTGAAAATCATTCCCACAATAAATACTGCAATTCGTTTCGTTACTATGTGTTTTATATAAGACAATTCTTAGAATTAAACTATATTTACTATTAACAACTAAAATCTAATTTTTATGAAACAATCTCTATTTTTTCCATTATTGTTGGCATTGCTAACTTCAATTTCTGCTTTTGGAGCAGATGAGTATTTTTATGTTCGCCCAACAGGCGATGTTTTGTCATGGAGCGCGCAAGCGGCTGCAGACCCAACTCACGTTATTACTATTACGGACATCTCGGAACTGACTCCAGGTCTTGGAATGGGCAAAGTTTTTTGTTTAGCTAAAGGTACTTACGCTGCAAAATTATTCGACGAAACTCCACTTTCATTTTATTATTTGCAATTGGCCAGTGGTGAAAAATTGTATGGTGGGTTTTCAGGAACCGAAACATCAATTAATTTGGAATCTCGACTTTTGACTGATAGAGATCAAAACGGTATAGTTGAACCATGGGAGTTTTTGAACGAAACTGTAATTGATGGTCAAGCAGGTACTAACCTTGGTACACATTCAAAGCGACTTTTTGGAATTGAAAACGGTGGCGAGGTAAATGGGTTAAGTATTAAGAATTTTTCGTTTGGGTCTGTTGCAACGGCAGTAGCTGCATCTGCTGGAGGTCCTATTTATGTAGGTAGTAATCTTAAAACGAATAATGCAGCAGCAACCACACCACCTATAGGATACGATGCTACAACAAGTGGAAGTCTTTTAAATTGCTATATTTTTAACGTGTCATCTTTTTCTCCCCAATCAAGTCAAGGTGGGCAAGGTGGAGCAGCCATTGTTTCGAATATCAGTTCGGTTATTAATAACTGTTTGTTTGAACAATGTCAGTCCAATACTTTTAATAGCTCTATGGGTGGAGCAGTTTATGTATTAGGTAATGGAGGTAAAATTAAAAATTCAATATTTAGAAACAACCAAACTTATTTTACAAATACTACGGGTACAATTTCACGTGGGGGCGCTATTTACGCAGAAGCATACGCCGCCTCTGATATGAATTGTACTATCGAGAACTGTGTATTTTACAATAATTCTTCTTACGGCAAACAAGCACTTAAAGGATATGGTGGAGCATTTCGTTCGGATGCAGTAGCTGGAAAAAGAGGTGCACAAATTATAAATTGTACATTTAGTAATAACTTCAACTCCACTACCGGGTTGGCGGCCAATAATAGTGGGAATGTAGAGTTAATTAATACAGGTGTGATGGTTAACTGTATCAATCAAGGTGGTAGCAATGGTTTTAGAGCTAATACTGCTAATGCAAATTATTATTTACAAAGCTTAGTTTCAACCGTGGCAAATCTTGATATGGCTGCTTCTTCAACCTATTCATCAATTTTATTCGATGCTACTTTGGATTTAGGTTTAACCCGACCTACTTCATTTAACGGTGCTGTATTTCCAGATGTTGCTGATTATGAAACAAAAATTGCTGAAATTCGCAAAGCTAATTATAGCGTTTCAAAATCTGGTTCTTTTTTAGATACAAATTATGGCGTCGCTACTATCGATCTAACATATAATTCGGCATCACCAGCTGCAACTATCGATATTACTGCATCCTTGCCTGTAAAGGACATTACAGGAAGACCTCGCAATCTTTCTAAAAATATTTTAGGTGCTTATGCTTATGGAATTATCTCATCTGTTCCAGATAATGTAATTGACAAAAGTGCCATTTGTGCTGCTCAAAAATCTATTATCATCAATAATTGTATTGGCAATGTTGTAAATGTTTATTCATTAACTGGTTTGCAAATTAAAAGAACAGTAGCCTCTACCGATAAATTTGTTATTCCAATGGTAAATGGCCTATATATTGTGAAAATTGGAACTAAAGCTACAAAAGTTTTAGTAAACTAAATCTTAAGTTTTTATAGAAAAAATGAGGCTGTATCTTTTTTTTGAGACAGCCTCATTTTTTTTATTGAATCTTATTTTTTAGATTGTGTTTTATTTTGATTACTTTTATCTTTAAAATTTAAGTTTATCCATGAAAAATCATAGATACAAACTAATCTTTTCCATCTTATTATTATCTTTTTTAGGTAATGTAAAAGCGCAATTTCCTTATATTTTTGATATGGTGCATCATAATCCGGGTGAAAAATATTTTGTCACAAATTTCAACAATCCCGAAGTTATCAAGTCGATAGGGGTAAATGGCAAAGTGTTTTTTCTATTCGAATCGGGTGTGATGGGTATCAATTGGAGTACTTTTGACCCAGCTGTTTTACCTGTTGGAACAGCCGATAGAACTTGGGTAGATGCCAAGGCAGCTGAAATAAACAAGGATTACGACGCTGCCAAAGCTGCTGGTTTGCAAGTATATTGCATGTCCGATTTGATGGTTTTTCCAAAGCGATTGGTTGATAAATACAAGATGACCACTTCCTTTAAAGACATTAGAGATACCCTTACGCAGCGTATGTTGCGTGAAGAACTCCGAATGATGTTTCGTGATTTTCCACAACTGGACGGTATTGTGGTGCGCATTGGCGAAACATATATGCAAGATGCGCCATATCACGTGGGTGGTGTGGTGAATCAATCGTCTACTATTACCATTGTTCCGTTGTTGCAGATTTTGCGTGAAGAAGTTTGTGTGAAACTGAATAAAAAAGTGTTTTTCAGAACGTGGCTAAGTTTCGATACTAATCTTACAACTTACAACGCCGTAAGTGCAGCCATTGAACCACACGACAACCTGATAATCAGTGTAAAACATTGCGAAGGTGATTTTCATCGTGGAAATGCATTCAGCAAAGTGCTCGGTGCTGGCAGGCACAAACAATTGGTGGAGGTGCAAGCTGCCCGCGAATATGAAGGCAAAGGCGCTTTTCCCAACTACGTTGGCAACGGTGTAATTGATGGTTTTGAGGAATATAAAAATACAATGCCAACAGCTCCGATTACAAGTCTGAAACAGCTTTACGAGCAAAGTCCGCTGCTTTCGGGCGTTTGGACATGGTCGAAAGGTGGTGGATGGGATGGTCCATATATTACCAACGATATGTGGAATGAGCTCAATACCTGGGTAATAAGCAAATGGACGCAGAACCCGTCACGGAGCGAAGCTGATATTTTCAACGATTATGCCACTCAAAAACTCGGTTTAAGCGGGACTTCACTTGCACAATTTCGTACATTGGCTTTGTTGTCGGCACAAGCAGTTATTCGTGGACATCGTTCCACTTTTGCCGAAATCGATACGTGGTGGACGCGCGATCATTACATTAGCGAACCACCTGCTTTGCCAGTGAATGCTGTGGCGATGAAACGTGTTATTGATGAAAAACATGAAGCGGTTTCGATGTTTAAACGCATCGTGAGTTTGGCCGACAGCATTAATATGCCCGATCCGGTAAACCGCGATTATATGCGTGTTTCGGCTCGGTATGGTTTATATCTGCACCAAATTTACGCTATAGCTTTTGATTTAAAATTGCTGTCGATGAATGCTTTAAGCGGCAGAACGAAAATTGATAGTCTTATTGTAGAATATGATAATGCATGGAAAGTTTTTAAAAACTTATATACTAATAACTCCAATTGTGCCACGCTTTACAAAGACAGAGCATTCAGAAATACCACAACAGGTAGTTTGGGGACTTTTGTAAATGCTATGCGAACTGTTCCAACTCCCATAAATGGCAAATACATTAAAAATCTTCAGTCGGCAATTAGCACTAATCTAATCTCATTGCATACAATACCGCAGATTGGCGATTCAATTTATTCCGATAGAGCCTATAAATTTACACAAGTGCCTGAATGTATGACGAGTGGAGAATTTGTTTTGTGGAAAAACGATTATAAAAATTACACAACCAGCCCGATGATGACTTTTACAGTAAACACAGATGGCAAGCTGTATATAGCTCATGATGACCGACTTGTGCGACCTGCGTGGTTGACTGAAAAATTTGGTATTACCGATGTAAAAATGCTTGTTTCGGATGCTAATATGACTTTGTTTGGTGCTAATGTCAAGAAAGATGAACTAATTAGTTGCGGTGAAAATCATTTGATGGGAAATATCAGTAATTCAACCCAATATATAGTATTTTTTGTACCCAACAATGTTTCTGGTATCTCGGCGATTGACAATTGGAATAATGTGAAAATTTATTCTGTTGATAAAAAATTGATGGTGGATGTTCCAGCCGAAAAACTAGGTGGCGAGTACGAAATAATGGATGTTTCGGGAAAAAAAATACAAATAGGAAAATTCACTCAAACTCACAATCAGTTGCCTCTGAATGCAGGTTTTTATTTATTGAAAATATCGGAAAATGGAGTTAATAAGCTCATTCGCAAAATTGTTGTATTGTAAAGTGGCTTCTTTTGATATTTTACTTATATATTTGCGGTAAATTAAATACCATATGATTATTCTTAGACAACAATCAGCAAAAAAAATAGCAAAATTTGCTGCATTTTTAATGCTCTTTCAACCATTGATATTAGTTGCACAAAATGCTGATAAACAAACCAATACTCCTGTTCCCAATGCATTAATCGCCGAGCCCGGAATGGCAGACCCACACGCTTTAGTGGTTGGAAAGGTTTGTTATCTGTTTACAGGTCACGATATTGGTTTTGGTATATCTGATTGGGTAATGCCTGATTGGCGCATTTATCGTTCGGTTGATTTTAAAACGTGGAAACTGGTAGGTACAATTAAGCCCGAAGAAAATTATATGGGTAAAGGAAATACTTCTTGTTGGGCGGGAGACATTGTTCACAAAAATGGTAAGTATTATTGGTATTTCTCAAACCGTAAAGAAAGTAGCGGCGTAATGGTGGCTTCCAAACCGGAAGGTCCTTATGTCGATGTGCTCAAAAAACCGCTTGTTGATTCATTTGACCCAACTGTTTTTACGGATGACGATGGAACTTCTTATATTATTTATGGTGCAAATCATTATAAAATAGCACGCTTAAAAAAATCAATGATTGAACTTGATGAGCAGCCAAGGGTAATAACCATTAACCGCAGCACTTTTTTTCCTGATACAGATAAGAACTCACTGCATAAATACAATGGAATTTATTATCTCAGTTGCTCTGGGTATTACGCCACATCTTCGAATATTTACGGCCCTTACGAAACTAAAGGTGTTGTAGGAAAAGGTTTTGGCATTGATACTCCTTTTGCTCATGGCGATTTTTTCGTTTGGAAAGGCAACTGGTATCATGTTTGGTGTAAATATCGCAATCGTGATTATGATCGTATAAGAGACTGTTTTATTGCACCGCTTGTTTATGATAAAGATGGACTTATGCACGACGATTTGAGAGCGATGAAATAGTATTATCTGACTTTAAACCACATTTTTTTTCTTATTTTTGCCCTTTAATACAAATTTCCAATTAACGTAATTCATGAATCGGAAACTTCTTTCAATTACATTTCTGTTTATAAGTGTTTTATCTTTTGCTCAAAGCAAACCCTTTTTATTTACAAATACAAAAGTAAGTAACGTTCAACTCCGGTCTGGTTTTGAAAATCCGCCATCCGAATCCCGCCTGCGCTGTTATTGGTGGTGGCTCAACAGTATGGCTACCAAAGAGTCCATTACCCGCGATTTGGAGGAAATGAAAGCCAAAGGATACGGTGGTGCTTCGTTGGTTGATGCGGGCAGCTCCAACTATCAGGTAGCCCGAAAAACGGCCGCTGGTCCTGTTTTTATGAGTCCTGCATGGATGGAACTTTACAAACATGCCGTACGTGAAGCCGACCGGGTAGGAATTGAGTTGAGCGTAAACGTTCAAAGTGGCTGGAATCCGGGTGCGCCATCTATTACGCCTGAGTATGCTTTGAAAAAAATTGTGTGGTCGGAAGTGAATGTAACGGGTGGAAAAACCATTCAGATTGACTTGCCTCAACCAGAAAACAAACTGATGTACAAAGATGTATTGGTGCAAGCAATACCGTTTAAAAAAGATGCCCCAGTAAAAAACAAAGCAATTCAGAATTGGGCAAAAAAATCATTTATTGAAAAAATTGGTTGGAAAGGCATTTATCCATTATACGAATACCGGCAGGATTACGAGGGTGACGGCAAGGAAATGGCAGTGAGAAAAGAAGAAATTATCGACCTTACTTCATATTTTAAAAATGGAAAACTGGAGTGGGAGGCTCCGGTAGGAGAGTGGACAATTATCCGTTACGGATATACCTGTACCGGAGCACATACTTCAACGAACAGTGATGGTTGGGAAGGTTTATCGGTGGATCATTTGAGCACCGCTGCTTTTGAATTATTCAGCAAAACGGTGATTATACCCTTGATAAAAACGGCTAAGTCGGCTGGCAATAGCGTCAAATTTCTGCAAACCGACAGTTGGGAAATGGATATGGTGAGCTGGACGAATAATTTCCCCGTGGATTTCCAGAAATATCGTGGCTACGATATTCGCCAATATATGCCTGTTTTGGCTGGACGAATTGTGGATAGCCGCAATGAATCGAACCGTTTTTTGCACGACTTTCGTAAAACTGTTGGCGATTTAGTTGCCGACAATCACTACCGCTTATTTTACAAACTGGCGCACGATAACGGCATGGGAATTCATCCTGAATCAGGTGGACCTCATTCCGCACCTGTGGATGCCATGATGGTAATGGGAATAAGCGATTTTCCACAAGGTGAATTTTGGTCGACTGCCAACACGCATCGCGTAAAAGACGATGAGCGGCTGTCTGTTCGTCAAAGTGCTTGTGTGGCTCATACCAATGGCAAACGTTTTGTGGCTGCCGAAGGGCCAACCAGCATTGGACCGCAATGGGAGCGGTCGCCTATGGACTTGAAAACCAATCTCGACCGCGTGTTGTGCTCGGGAGTGAACCGCATTGTTTGGCATACCTTTACCTCTTCGCCCAAAGAGTTTGGATTGCCCGGAAATGAGTATTTTGCAGGTACACACCTCAATCCGAATGTAACGTGGTGGAAACAATCGAAAGATTTTATCAATTACCTCAATAGAAGCAGTTACCTGCTCCAACAAGGTGTATTTGTGGCTGATGTGCTTTATTATTACGGCGATGATGTTCCGAATTTTGTTTTTTTGAAAGAGGATTTACCGGAATTGAAATTTGGGTACGATTGGGATAAATGCTCGAAAGAAATTATCCTGAACCGTGTGGCGTTCGACGGTCATAAAATAGTGTTGCCCGATGGCATGAGCTACAGATTGATGATGTTGCCAAACGAAAAGGCCATCGATTTAAAGGTGTTGCGCAAACTGGACCAGTTGGTTAAAGCCGGCATGACATTGGTGGGTTCACGACCTGTTGAAACCACCGGACTGGCAGGATTTCCAACGGCCGATAGTGAGCTTTTGTCAATTGTCAATAAGCTTTGGGGCA
>CAIWCC010000016.1 GCA_903911085.1 uncultured Bacteroidales bacterium
GCCCTACGCCATTGGTTTTTACAACAACTTTGCCATTGAAGAAATGAAGGCGTTTTGAAGGTCACCTTCATTTTTGAAGGTGTTTTGACGACGATTTGATTGCTTTTTGGAGGTATTTTGGAGGAGTTCTGACGGTATTTTATGCTACGTATTAATCTGACATGAGTTAGATATATGAATAAACTTTAAAATTTCATGTAATTTGGTGTATATATTTCCAGAAGAAAACTTATAGTTATCGAGCAAATAGATTTGTCAATTAAAGAAACAATTTCCACTATAAGGGATTAACATTTTGATTCCCTACGGGAAATTATTCAACATAAAATCTGATTTCTATTGATTTTAAAGTCCTTACGGACTAATCTTATGTCAAACTCATGTTAATTGTTTATCTTGGCTCTTGGTTCAAACATCTTGGTTCTTGGTTCTTACATCTTTGCTCTAGAATCTACAAAAACCAAAGTGTTTCTTTTCCTGTACGAGGTAATTCAGGGTGGGAAAAATGCGGAACTATCTGCGCCAACATTTCGGGATAGCGTAAGGTAACTGGCAATGACTGGCGGGATACCGATTTCCAGTAAAGCTGACTAAAGCGGCAAATCTGCTCAAATAAACCTGGAATAATTCGCTCATCGGCTTTTAAACTTAGGGTTGTATTCGCTGCAAAATATTGAACCGACAATTTCATAGGGAATGGATACCCTTCTTTCGTATCAAAAACCATGTCCTTTTGCAAACCATTGTTATACAAAAGGTACTGATTTTTATTAATTGGGATATATGTAAATGAATAAGGCATAAGATGTGACTGCTTATCATCAAATCCAATTATATCTTTCGAAAATGTTTTGTTGATAGATACCACTACCACTGGAATGTCTAATCCGAGTGTGGCAAGGCCCTTTTCGATGGGCGCAAGTTCTTTTTTACTCAACGTTTTGTAAAAATGTATAACCAACTTATCGAGTGCCTGCTGCTCCTTACAATAAGTTTTTACTGCCATCAAAATAGAACCTGCAAGTTCGTCCATTTGGTTGCTTCTGAAACAATCGAACCCGCAAAAATTTCCTTCGCCCGAAAAACTAAATGCACTTCCAAGGTATTTTTTTTCGAGGCTCTCACTCTTAAATGCACTGATGCCTATTACCAATTCATTGGTTAACCCATCTGCCAAACTCCAGGGCATACCTCCCAACTTTGCCAGTATGGCCACTGCAATATTGGCAAAAGCATAGTTAAATCCCGTTTTTAAAACAGCATATTGCATTTTATCTGTTTTTGTTTCTGTTTGACGCCCGACCCAGTTTTTTTCCACCTCTATCACCTGCGAAACAATGCTTCGGTGCAACAACTCTTCTTTCACCCTATAATACACTGCCTTATGCATCTCATTCGCATCTACTTTACCATAAGGCGAAAGGTAAAGCGCTACATACCTTGTGCCAGTTATAAATTTTCTTGTGTTTAACTGCTCTGTTATTTCAAGCAGTGGATTTTCTTTATTATCAAAGTAAATACTAAAACCTTTGACATTTGAATAAACTATACCTGTGTATTTCTGTAACCCGACAAAACCGGGCAAATGACCCTTCATATAGGCATTTACCGTCGAGGCCATATTTACATCCTGCCTGTGACATATAAAAAA
>CAIWCC010000017.1 GCA_903911085.1 uncultured Bacteroidales bacterium
ACAGTTGCAGAGCGTTGTCAGATTGCCAAAGACCTTGGTTTGGCCGATGAAGTTTTCGTGTCGGGACCAGACGTAATGGACAAAGTAATGGCTGCTACAAATGGACTTGGCTTCGAACGAACTGTCGATTGTTCTGGACACACTTCTGGTCGTCAACTTTGCATCCGTGCTACCCGTCAATGGGGAAAAATGGTGATGATTGGCGAAGGTGGAACTGTAGAATTCAATCCAAGCCCTGATATTATTCACGACCAAAAAACGATTTATGGTTCATGGGTAACATCTATTTGGCGCATGGAAGAATTGGTTGAACGTATCGAACGTTGGGGAATTCATCCCGAAGATTTAGTTACACATCGTTTTCAGTTAGAGCAAGCTTCAGATGCTTACTCTTTGATGGCTGAAGGCAAATGTGGTAAGGTAGCCATCGTTTTTGATGAAGAAATTAAATAATTTACAGTTTTTTCATTTACAATTTACTATTGAACCAGAGTTGAGCATAGTCTTGACTCTTGGTTCTAAAATCAAAAAATCTAATTTACATGCAAACAATAAATCCTTCATTAGTTCCTTACAAAACACTTTCAAATGGTGCGAAAGTTCCAGTAATTGGTTTAGGAACATTTGGTTCAGATAATTACGATGCAGAAACAATAGCACAAGCTGTAAAAACTGCTATAAAAATGGGTTACCGTCATATCGATTGTGCATCGGTTTATGGCAACGAGAAAGAAATCGGAGTGGCTTTGCAAGAAGTTTTTGCCGAAGGAATTGCTACTCGCGAAGAGCTTTGGATAACCTCAAAAGTGTGGAACGATATGCACAAAGAGGTTGTAGCATCTTGTAAACAGTCATTGAACGATTTACAACTTGATTACCTCGATTTGTACTTGGTTCACTGGCCATTCCCAAATTTTCATGCTCCCAAATGCGATGTAACTGCTCGTCAGCCAAATTCAGTACCATACATTCATGCCGATTATATGAAAACATGGGCACAAATGGAAAGTTTGGTCGAAGCTGGTTTGGTGAAAAATATTGGTACTTCTAATGTTACAATTCCAAAAATGAAACTCATTTTACGTGATTGTAAAATTAAACCTATATTAAACGAAATGGAAATTCACCCACATTTTCAACAACCTGAATTGTATCAGTTTATGAAAGATAATGGTGTGGAAGTAATTGGTTACTGTCCAATTGGTTCGCCAGGTCGTCCTGAACGTGATAAAACGCCTGAAGATACTGTTGATATGGAAGACCCTGTAATTATGGCTATTGCTGAGCGCTTAGGAGTTCACCCAGCTGTGGTTTGCTTGAAATGGGCAGTTCAACGTGGTCAGATTACAATTCCTTTTTCAGTTAAAACTGATAAAATGTACAACAATCTGAAAGGTATTACCGAAGGTCCATTAACAGAAGAAGAAATGATTGCAATTTCTAAAATTGACAAGTATTGTCGTTTGGTTAAAGGGCAAGTTTTCTTGTGGCAATCAGCCAAAGGTTGGGAAGACTTATGGGATTTAGATGGCGAAATAACAAAATAATTCCTGCTAAATAAAAAATACTTTTTTATCAACTCAACAACTCCGCTTATCATTTTTCAGAAAGATAAGCGGAGTTATTTAACTCAACACCATGAAAAACAACACTTTAAAAATCATTACTTTAAACTTTATTTTGGCATTGACTTTTTCTGCTCAAGCTCAGGATGCTGCAAAGGAAAAATTTGAACCAACCGACAAATCGCTTCAGCAATACAAATATCCCGATTGGTTTCGTGATGCAAAATTTGGAATTTGGGCACATTGGGGACCACAAGCTGTACCACGTCAAGGCGATTGGTATGCGCGCAAATTGTATATGCAAAGCCCTACAAGAGCCTGGGAAAAAGGCACTTATGATTATCACTTGAAAAATTATGGTCACCCTTCAGTTTTTGGTTATAAAGATATTATTCCATTGTGGAAAGCTGAACGCTGGAATCCAGAAGATTTAATGAAATTGTATAAAAGAGCTGGTGCTAAATACTTTGTGAGTATGGGAACGCATCACGATAATTTCTTTTTATGGAATTCAAAAATTCATCGTTGGAATTCCGTGAATATGGGACCAAAAAAAGATGTAGTAGGTTTGTGGCAAAAAGCAGCACAAAAGGAAGGTTTACGTTTTGGAATATCAGAGCATTTGGCAGCCAGCTATACATGGTTTCAACCTGCTCACAGTGCTGATAAAACAGGAGATAAAGCAGGAGTTCCTTATGATGGCAATGATCCGCAATATGCTGATTTATACCATGGTAAAGCCGATTCGACTGACAATGGTTGGTTGACAAAAAATCCTGTATGGCAAAAAGAATGGTTAAATCGCATAACCGAACTAATTGATATGTACAAACCCGACTTACTTTATTCGGATAGCAAATTGCCTTTTGATAATATTGGACGCGATATGTTAGCACATTATTACAATCAAGATATTGCTAAAAATAAAGGAAAACTTCAGGCCGTTTATAATTGCAAAGAAGAGTCGTATGGCCGTTTTGCTCGCGATGTGGAACGTGGTGTTCTCGATTCAATTAGCCAATATCCATGGCAAACAGACACATCTATTGGCGATTGGTATTACCGCACTGGTCAAAAATATACCACTTCCGAAGAAGTTATTCAGATGCTAATTGACATTGTGAGTAAGAATGGAAATTTATTAATCAATGTAGTTCAAACTCCCGAAGGTGACTTAGAACCTGATGTGTTACAAATTTTAGAAGGAATAGCAGATTGGACAAAAATTAATGGCGAGGCAATTTATGGTACAAGACCTTGGAAAATTTATGGCGAAGGTCCTTCTACAACTTCAAAGCAAGAAAAAGGAAGCTTTGGTGGCGTTAAAGATGTGCGTGCCTACCAACCAACCGATATACGATTCACAACCAAAAAAGATGTTCTTTTTGCTTTCTGTATGGCTACACCAACGACCGACATTGCTATAAATTCTTTAGGAAAAAAGTCAAAATATGCTCAAAAATCAATTACAAGTGTAAGTTTATTAGGCAGCAATGTAAAACTTAAATGGAAACAAAATGATAATGCTTTGGTTATTTCCAAGCCTGCTACTTTGCCAACAAATAAAGCTATTGCATTTAGTATAAAGTTCAGTAAATAAGAATAATATATGCATTTTCTTATTTTTAAATCCTTATTCTAAAAAAAAACAACTTATAGTTTTATGAATTTAATTACACAATTATGCTTGTTTTTGTGTTTTAAAACATATTATTCAGTATATATTTTTCATTGTCATAGTTCTATCTTTGCAGCACAGTTCAGCACAGCAATAAAGTTTAATTAAAAATCATATAACAAACACAAATTTCATTTATGTCATCACACAAAATTGTAAGTAAAGAGAATGCACTACCGTTTATTCTGGTTACAGCATTGTTTTTTTTGTGGGCAATGCCCAATAATCTGAATGATATTCTTATCCCACAGTTTATGAAGTCTTTCGAGCTAAGTCGTTTTCAGGCGGGATTGGTTCAATCAGCATTTTATCTAGGTTATTTTCTAATGGCTTTGCCTGCTGCTTTAGTTATGGATAAGTACAATTACAAAACAGGACTTATCACAGGTTTATTGCTTTTTGCTGCTGGCGCATTTATTTTTTATCCTGCGGCAATGATTGGTAAATTTGAGCTTTTCTTAATGGCACTTTTTGTAATTGCCAGTGGATTAGCGTTTCTCGAAACAGGTGCGAATTCATTTATCGCTGTTTTGGGTGATCCAGATACTTCGGCTCAACGATTGAATTTTTCACAAGCTTTTAATCCACTTGGTGCAATGACTGGTGCATTGATTGGAAGTCAATTTATTTTTTCGGGTGTAGAATATACTACTGCTGAAGTAGAAGCTATGAAAGCAGCTGGAAAATACAATGACTATTTACATACCGAAATTATGCGTGTTATTCCACCATATATGATTATTGGTTGCGTTATTTTGGTTTGGGCTTTTTTGATTTGGAGAGTGAAATTTCCAGCAGAAACTGACAATCCTGTAAAAAGCAAAGATAAATCGGATGATGGACATGGACATATTTCAAAATTATTAAAATACCCACACTTCTTAAAAGGTATTTTAGCACAATTTTTCTATGTTGGTGCGCAAGTTGGTACTTGGAGTTTCTTGATTCAATATGTGAAAGATTACCTTCAAAAACCAGAAAAAGAAGCAGGAGTTTATTTGGTTTATGCATTATTTGCATTCGGTATTGGTCGTTTTGTGTCAACTGCATTAATGCGTAAATTCCAACCAAATCAATTAATGGGACTTTTCAGTATCATTAATATTGTGTTGACAAGCATTGCAATACTACATCCCGGTTTCTTTGGTGTTTGGGCGTTAGTATTATCAAGTTTCTTTATGTCGTTAATGTTCCCTACAATTTTTGCATTAGGTGTGAAAGGATTAGGACCTAATACCAAAATAGGTGGTTCAATGATTATTATGGCTATTATCGGTGGTGCAATATGGACACCGTTGATGGGCTACATTTCAGATTCAACTAAAAGTATGGCATATGCAATGATTATTCCGGTGGTAAGCTATGCCTATCTTGTTTATTATTCTTATATTGGCTCGAAACCTTCTGGTCCACTTTACGAAGGTGATGAGTATAAAGCAACTGCATCTCATTGATTTTTATATTTAAAAATGAAAAAGTGTCTAGTTCAATTGAACTAGACACTTTTTTTTGCGAACTATCTAAAACGTCAAAAAAAAAATTATAAAACTCCTAGATTCGGCAAAGTAGCAAAAAATTTAGTGATCTAATTATGCAATCATTTTTTTGTAAATTGAATAATTTAATGAATTACAAATAAGTTGCAATAGTAAATTTCAATCGTATGATTTTATTTTAGAGTTAAAGTTGTAAAATGCTGAAAACTTATAAAAATGCAAATATAAAATGCATAAACATACAGTAATATCTGTCACTTTTTAAATAATTTCAATAAATAAATCCATAATGTTTTTTTGAAAAAAAGTTTAAAAAGTTCTTAAGCAAATTGATAAATAATTATAATATTCGTCAATAAATTTAAACAACAAATCGAATACAAGTTGATATGTAATTATAATACAAACAGATAGAACCTATAATCGTTACAAATTGATATTATTTTCAGAATAGTGAAAGTGGTAGTTTTTGTCACAATGTCACGCTGAAAATAAAAAAAAATAGTACCTTTGCCCCCGCTTTAAAGCAACTAAAATTTATTCATTTTTATGGGCAGTTTATCGCTTTTCTTAGTAGTTCTTCTTACAGGACTTGTATTGGTTATTGCCGGTCTAGGCATAGCCCTTTTATTAGCACCAACGTCATTTAATCTTCAAAAAGGAGAGCCCTACGAGTGTGGAATTCCCACTCATGGAACTTCTTGGATGCAATTCAGAGTTGGTTATTATCTTTATGCCATTTTGTATTTGATGTTCGATGTGGAAGCTATTTTTCTTTTTCCTTGGGCTACCGTTGTACGCGATTTAGGTGTTCAGGGGTTGTTTAGCATTTTATTTTTTATAGTGATTCTTGGATTAGGGCTTGCTTACGCTTGGAAGAAAGGAGTATTAAAATGGAAGTAAAAAACATTGATATTAAAGGAATTCCAACTGCGGAATTTAACGATAATGAATACTTGGAAAACTACTTGAAAGAGTTGGAAGCCAATGGTGTGAACGTTATTCTTAGCAAATTAGATGACCTTATTAATTGGGGTCGTTCTAATTCTATTTGGCCACTAATTTACGCTACAAGTTGTTGTGGAATTGAATTTATGGCTACTGCAGCTGCCCATCACGATATTTCGCGTTTTGGAATGGAGGTAACTCGTAATAGCCCTCGACAAGCAGACTTGATGATAGTGGCAGGTACAATGGTTCACAAAATGGCACCACTTATCAAACGTGTTTATGACCAAATGGCTGAACCAAAATATGTTATTGCAATGGGTGCATGTGCTATTTCGGGAGGTCCTTTCGTAAATTCTTACCATGTAGTTAATGGAGTTGATCTAATCATCCCTGTAGATGTTTATATTCCTGGTTGTCCACCACGTCCCGAATCATTGTTTTATGGCTTAATGCAATTGCAACGCAAAATTAAGGTTGAGAAATTTTTAGGAAACAAGCAACGTTAAAAAAATAACCCCTAACCATTAATGGGGCATAAGAGGCAGGATTTAAAACATGAATTTTAGGAAACTCAGTGATTGTTTAAGAAAAAAAATTTAAAACCAATACTAATCTATTTCCCCTTTAGGGGTTAGGGGTCATTTTATGGAAAATATTAAAAAGCTCATACTAAATACGATTACTGATGCCGTAATTGAGGATAAAAAAATTCTTACGGTAACAGTGGAACCTAACAAATTGCATCTTTTAGCAAAAACATTGCGGGATAATGCTGCAATGCCCTTCGATTTTCTAGTAAAATTGATTGGAATGGATTGGGGCGAAAAGTTGGGAGTTATTTATTTACTTGCCTCTTCAACCGATCTTTCAAAAGAAATAGTTTTGAAAACGGGTACTTCCGATAGAGAAAACCCTTTGTTATATTCAGTTACCGATTTGTTCGAAACTGCACATTTCAATGAACGTGAAGTATATGCACTTTTAGGAATCCGTTTTATCAATAATCCAGATATGCGGAAATTTTTCTTAAATGCCGATTGGAATGGTTTTCCGTTGCGTAAAGATTATGATGCTAATCCCGAATTGAATCCACTTTCGCTCGAAAGTGTTGAAATGATTGATACCGCTCCTCGCATTATGGAAAATGCTGATGGAAAATTAATAGAAGAAACCGTTAATATTTTTGAAGCCGACGATTATATTATTAATATCGGACCACAACATCCTTCAACTCACGGTGTAATGCACTTTCGCACAGCTTTGAACGGTGAAATAGTTCAAAAAATTGATGTACATAGTGGTTATATTCACCGCGGTATTGAAAAACTAAGCGAAAATCTTACATATCCACAAATACTACATTTCACCGACCGTTTGGATTATCTCTCGGCAAATATTAACCGTCATGCATTGTGTATGTGTGTTGAGAAAGCAGCCGAAATTGAAGTGCCAGATCGTGCGCAATATATTCGTACCATAATGGATGAGTTGAATCGTATAGATTCACATTTGTTGGCTTGGGCATGTCAAACCAACGATTTAGGAGCTACTACTGCTTTTATTTATGGAATGCGTGAACGTGAAATTATCCTTCATATTTTTGAAAAAACCTGTGGTGGTCGACTTATTATCAATCAAAATGTGATTGGTGGTGTAATGTTCGATATTTACAATAATTTTCAAAAGGATGTAAAAGAATTTATTCCTTACATGCGCGAAAAGCTGAAAGAATATGACCGTTTTTTCACACACAATGTAATTGCATTGGGTCGTATGATTGGAATTGGAAATCTGTCGAAAGAAGATGCTATATCTTACGCTGTTACAGGCCCTGCAGGTCGTGGTTCAGGTTGGTCGTGTGATATTAGGAAACATCAACCTTACTCATTGTACGATAAAGTTGATTTTAAAGAAATTATCCGTACAGAAGGAGATTCTTATGCTCGATATTTGAATCGTTTGGACGAGATTGAACAATCGCTTCATATTATTGAACAATTGATAGATAATATTCCAAATGGAGAAATTTTGGCTAAAACTAAAGCTATAATTAAATTGCCTGTAGGTGAATATTTCCAACGAATAGAAGCTTGTAGAGGTGAGTTTGGAGTATATATCGAAAGTCGTGGTGATAAAACCCCATATCGTATGAAATTCCGTTCACCATCAATGGCTTTAGTTTCGGTAATGCCATTAATTTGTAAAGGCGAAAAAATATCTGACTTTATTGGTATCGGTGGTTCGATGGACTACGTTATTCCAGATATTGATAGATAGATGACCACTAACCCCAAAGGGCAATTTTAGTACCCAGTTATATAAAAAGACATTAGATAAAAAAATATGTTGCAACCATTAGAATTAACAAACCTGCTCAGCTGGTTAGACACTACATTAAGAGATAGTATGCCTGTATTTTGGGTTTTACTCATTGAATTTGTACTTGTGGCAGTGGCTTTGTTGGCTGCTTATGCCATTTTAGCCATTATACTTATTTATGCAGAACGGAAAATTACGGCATTTTTTCAAGCACGTTTTGGTCCCAATCGTGTAGGTATTTATGGTATTCTGCAAAGTATTGCCGATGTTATAAAGATTTTGCTTAAGGAAATTATTCGCATCAACAATGTGGATAGATTCTTATTTTTTGCAGCCCCATTTTTTATGATTGTGGCTTCGATGCTAACTTTTGGGGCTATTCCTTTTGGTAAAATGCTTCATGCTATCGATTTTAATATTGGAGTTCTTTACGTTACAGCTGTCTCTTCATTAGGTATTATTGGTGTGTTATTGGCGGGTTGGTCCAGCAATAATAAATATTCTATGATTGGTGCTATGCGAAGTGGAGCTCAATTTGTGAGTTATGAATTATCGGCAGGTTTTGCGCTTATGACAATTGTTGTACTTACTGGAACTATGTCATTCTCGGAAATGATAGCGAAACAAGAGTTTTGCTGGAATATCTTCAATGGACATATTTCTTCGATAATAGCTTTTGTTATTTATTTAATTTCAGGTCATGCCGAAACAAACCGTGGACCATTTGACTTACCGGAAGCAGAATCGGAATTAACCGCAGGTTATCACACAGAGTATTCAGGATTACAATTTGGATTTTTCTATTTGGCTGAGTATTTGAATATGTTTATTATTGCTTCTATTGCCACAACCGTTTTCTTAGGTGGTTGGATGCCAATTCAAATACCTGGTTTAGATGGATTTAATCAAGTTATGTGGTATATACCTTCTTATGCTTGGTTTTTTGGAAAAACAGGAGTTTTAATCTTTTTAAGTTTATGGGTTCGCTGGTCATTCCCACGTCTGCGTATCGACCAATTATTGAATTTGGAATGGAAATATCTTTTGCCAATCAACTTGGTAAACATTCTAATTATGGTAATTCTTGTTTTAGCAGGTTTGACTTTGACTGACTTGTTTCCGGTGTTAGCTCCGTAATTATAAACCCCTAACTCCTAAAGTGGAACTAAATTAGTACGGATTTAAGGTGTTTTATTGACAATATAGTATTGAAGATTAAGAATAAAAAAAATTAAATAGACAATAGTAACTCAGTTCCCCTTTATGGGTTAGGGGTTATCTTATTAAATTAACAACATGAATTCAATTATAACGTATTTCAAAGGTTTATTCATAGGCATAAAGTCATTGCTTTTTGGAATGAGCGTAACATGGAAAGAGTTGTGGACTAAAAAAGTAACGCAACAATATCCCGAAAACCGTAAAACTTTGGTTATTTCGGACAGATTCCGTTGTGAATTGACCATGCCCCACGACATAAATAATGAGCATGCTTGCACTGCATGTGGTATTTGTCAGATGAATTGCCCCAATGGTACAATCAACGTTTTATCTGCAATGATAGAAACTGAGGATGGCAAAAAGAAAAAAATATTAGATACCTACACTTGGGATATGGGAATGTGTACTTTTTGCAATCTTTGCGTTATTACATGTCCTTCGGATGCTATCAGTTTCAACAATCAATTTGAAAATGCAGTATTTACCCGTAGCAAATTGGTTCAAACATTAAATCACAAAGGTTCAAAACTCAGAGAAAAGAAAAAGGAAGTAAAGCCTCAATCTGTACCTGTAGTTGAAGATAAATTAACGAGTTCTAAGGAGCAAATGATCGAACCTTTGGTTGAGACAAAAATTTCAACACCTTCAGATAAATCAATAAAAAATCCGAAAGACAATACAACTGAAAATTGAATAGCAATTTCAAAAAACTTTTTTGACATTAGATTTATAAAGCATTATGGCAGAACAAATTATATTTTACATTTTAGCGGCATTGATTGCTGTATTTTCAGTGTTAGCAGTTACTTCTAAACAAATTATTCGGTCAGCAACTTATTTGCTTTTCGTATTGCTTGGTACTGCTGGATTGTATTTATTGCTTGGTTATCATTATCTCTTTGCTGTACAAATTGCTGTATACGCAGGTGGAGTAATGGTGCTGTTTATTTTTGCAATTCTTCTTACCAATCGACCTGGTGAAAATGTAAAAGCTGAACGTAAAGATAGACGAATTGCAGCAGGAATTACATCAGTTGCAGGTTTGGCTTTTTGTGGACATATTATTTATTGGAATGTAAATAAAGCTTATACGCTTTTGGTACCTGCTGAGCAAAAAGTACAAGATATTGGTTTAAAACTGATGGGAACTGAAAAATATCAATACTTATTGCCTTTTGAATTTATCAGCGTTTTGCTTCTTGCATGTATTGTAGGAGCTATAATGATTGCAAGGAAACGTTAATATATTAACAATTGTCAATTCTCAACTAACAACTATCAACTAAAAATATATGGGTGATTTATTTTCAAATTTTCTCACAGGTTCTGTACCGATTGAAGCATATTTAGGCGTAAGTTTAATCATGTTTTTTGCTGGTGTATATGGATTTTTATCACGTAAGAGTTTGCTTATGATTTTGGTTTCTATTGAACTTATGCTTAATGCTGCCGACATCAATTTTGTGGTATTTAATCGCTATTTGTATCCAGGCCAAATGGAAGGTTTCTTTTTTACGCTTTTTGGTATTGCCATTGCTGCATGTGAAACAGCGGTTGCCATTGCTATTATTATCAATATTTATCGCAATTTGACTAGCGTAGAAGTTGGTGAAATAGATGAAATGAAAGAGTAAGATAATTTACAAATTTTTTATTTACAAATTACAATTTCATAAACAAATAAGTTAGGAATAAATTCTTAATTATTAATTTTTAATTATTAATTAACAAAGATGCAATATACATTATTAATAGTTTTACTTCCATTAATTAGTTTCATATTTTTGGGGCTAATGGATTCTAAATTGAAGCCAAAGGTGGCTGGTATTATTGGAACTTCAGTTTTAGGTATTATCACTGCACTATCATATACTGCTGCTTTTGAGTATTTTACAATGCATAAAATTGCGGGTGTTTACGAACGTTTAATACCTTTGCATATTGAATGGGTGCGGTTTACAGAATTTCTCCATATCGACTTGGGTATATTGCTAGACCCAATTTCTATTATGATGTTGGTGGTAATCACCACAGTATCATTTATGGTGAATTTGTACAGTACCAGTTATATGCATGGCGAAAAGGGTTTCCAACGCTATTTTGCATTTCTATCATTGTTCACATTCTCAATGTTGGGATTAGTTATTGCCACCAATATATTTCAAATGTATATATTTTGGGAATTAGTTGGCGTTTCGTCATACTTATTAATCGGTTTTTATTATACTAAACCATCGGCTGTGGCAGCTGCTAAGAAAGCATTTATTGTTACTCGTTTTGCAGATTTAGGTTTCTTGGTAGGGATTTTATTTCTTTCGTTTTATACCAAAACATTTGATTTTGGAATTTTAACTTCAGGTAATCCAAATGTTTTCGCAAGTACAGTAGGTGTTTCGTTTATGGGACTTTCGGTAATGAGTTGGGCAATGGGATTAATTTTTATTGGTGGTGCTGGTAAATCGGCTATGTTCCCATTACAGATTTGGTTACCTGATGCAATGGAAGGTCCAACACCTGTTTCTGCTTTGATTCATGCTGCAACAATGGTTGTAGCTGGTGTATATTTGGTTGCCCGTCTTTTCCCTGTTTACGAAGTTTATGCACCAGATGTTTTACACGGTATAGCATACATAGGTGCTTTTACATCGCTTTTCGCCGCTGTTATTGCTTGTGTACAAACAGATATAAAACGCGTTTTAGCATTTTCTACTATTTCACAGATTGGATTTATGATGGTAGGACTTGGAGTTTCGGGTTATGGTGCTCACGAAGGTTTGGGTTATATGGCTTCGATGTTCCATTTGTTTACACACGCAATGTTTAAAGCGTTGTTGTTCCTTGGTGCTGGATCGGTAATTCATGCTGTACATAGTAATGAGATGAAAGATATGGGTGGATTGCGTAAATATATGCCTATTACAAACTATACTTTCTTAATTGCATGTTTGGCTATCGCAGGGATTTATCCTTTTTCCGGATTTTTCAGTAAAGACGAAATTTTAGCAGCTACTTTTGAATTTAGTCCATACTTAGGCGGAGTAATGAGTATTATTGCGGGGTTAACTGCATTTTATATGTTCCGATTATATTACAGTATTTTTTGGGGTAAAGGACACAAACATGCACATGATCACACGCCACACGAGTCGCCACTTGCAATGTCGATACCACTGATTTTTTTGGCAGTTGTAACTATTTTTGCAGGTTTTATTCCATTTGGACATTTTGTAACAAGCGATCTTGCTAACTACGATATACATTTAGATATGACAGTGGCAGTTATGAGTGTATCTATAGCTATATTTTCAATTGGAATAGCTACTCTTATGTATCGTAAGGAAAGTAAAATTCCAAATATCATGGGAAAAACATTCTCTCATTTACATAAATCGGCTTCAAATCGTTTTTATATTGATGAAGTGTATATTTTTATCACCAAGAAAATTATTTTCAAAAACATTTCTACTCCAATTGCATGGTTTGACAAGCACATTATTGATGCAACAATGGATGGTTTTGCTGGTGTGACGCAATGGACATCAGTTAAGATTAAAGGATTTCAATCAGGTCAAGTACAACAATATGCATACATATTTTTGTTAGGAACATTGATTATTGCAGCGTTAGTTTTGTTTGTTTAAAACAGCACTTAAATACTAAAATGGTGGCTTACCGAAATGCTTATTACTTTTAAATTAAGGAAACACACTCTTAAAGTTCTCAATCGGGGAATTTAAGGGGCAAAAAATTATTTTATGAACTTTTTATCAATATTCGTTCTCGTACCAGCATTAATGATGATGGGCTTGTATGTTTCCAAAACTAGGAAACAAATACAATTTGTTACAGCAACTGGGGCATCTATTTTGATGATTTTATCAGGTGTTATTACTTATATGTACCTCTCTGAGCGTGCTGCTGGTAATATGGCAGAGATGCTTTTTACAGCTGATACAGTTTGGTATGCACCTTTTAATATTCATTATTCAGTTGGGATTGATGGAATTTCTGTAGCCATGTTGTTGCTCACTTCAATCATTGTGTTTACAGGTGTTTTTGCTTCGTGGAAAATAGATCCGCTTCCAAAAGAATTCTTCTTGTGGTATTGTCTATTGTCTATCGGTGTTTATGG
Source organism: uncultured Bacteroidales bacterium (assembly GCA_903911085.1). Lineage (GTDB taxonomy): Bacteria > Bacteroidota > Bacteroidia > Bacteroidales > Paludibacteraceae > Paludibacter. The sequence goes on from CAIWCC010000017.1 coordinate 13,363, forward strand.
TTTCTTCATTTCTACAGATATGTTTACTATGTTTATGTATTACGAAATTGCCCTAATACCGATGTATTTGCTAATTGGAGTATGGGGAAGTGGACGAAAAGAATATGGTGCCATGAAATTGACATTAATGCTTATGGGTGGTTCTGCGCTTTTGTTAGTAGGAATTTTGGGTATATATTATCAATCGGGCGCTACTAGTATGAACATATTGGAAATCGCTAAAACTACTATTCCAATTCAAGCACAATACTATCTATTTCCACTCACATTTATGGGTTTTGGTGTACTGGGAGCTATGTTTCCTTTCCATACATGGTCGCCTGATGGTCACGCATCTGCTCCTACAGCAGTTTCAATGTTGCATGCTGGTGTGTTGATGAAACTGGGTGGTTATGGTTGCTTTCGCGTTGCCATTTATCTAATGCCTCAAGCTGCACACGAAATGTCATGGATTTTCCTTGTTCTGACAGGCATCAGCGTTGTTTATGGTGCATTTTCAGCCATTGTTCAAACAGATTTGAAATATATCAATGCGTATTCTTCGGTAAGTCACTGTGGTTTAGTATTATTTGCCATACTTATGTTGAACCAAACTGCTATGACAGGTGCAATTTTACAAATGTTATCTCATGGTTTAATGACAGCATTGTTCTTTGCTTTGATTGGTATGATTTACGGACGAACACATACCCGACTAATTACCGAAATGAGTGGTTTAATGAAAGTTCTTCCTTTTCTTGGAGTTAGTTATGTTATCGCTGGTTTGGCTTCATTAGGTTTACCTAGTTTGAGTGGTTTTGTTGCTGAAATGACAATTTTTGTTGGTTCTTTTCAAGAAACTGATACCTTCCACCGCGTATTGACAATTGTAGCATGTACTTCAATTGTAATTACAGCAGTATATATTTTGCGAGTGGTTGGCAAAATTTTATTTGGAGTTATTCAAGATGAGCATCATAAACATTTAACCGATGCTACTTGGTTTGAACGTTTATCGGTTGTAACACTAATTATTGCAATATTTGCGTTGGGTTCAGCTCCATTTTGGATTTCAAATATGATTGGTGAAAGTGTATTGCCTGTAGTTACTCAATTAGCAAAATAAAAGACCCCAAAACCCTAAAGGGGAGTTTAAGACCAAGTTTATAAAAATAAATTTACAAAGACTGTTGACTGACGACTGTTGACTGGCAACTAAAAATAATGATATGGATTACAGTAGTTTTTTACAAATGAGAGAGGAATTTTCGCTTTTAGTAGTGATGGTTATCCTTTTGGTTTACGATATATTTGCAACTGAAAAAGCGTTAAAGCAATTTCAAACAGTGGCGTTGAGTTTGTTTACATTACACACTTTACTCAACTGTGTGCCACGTGAAGCATTTGCAGTAGCTGGTGGTATGTTCCAATATGTACCAATGCAGACATACATCAAAACCATTTTAAATATCGGCACTTTAATTGTATTGCTGCAAGCTCATAAATACCTTGACGAAGATGCTAATCGTGTTAAGCGTGGTGAATTTTATTTCCTAACACTGTCAACATTGTTGGGTATGTATTTTATGATTTCGTCGGGTAATTTTTTGATGTTCTTCATTGGATTAGAAACAGCTTCAATTCCAATGGCTACTTTGGTTGCATTTGATAAATACAATAAAAAAGCTGCTGAAGCAGGTGCAAAGTATATTCTTTCTGCAGTTTTTGCTTCTAGTATTTCAGTGTTTGGTATTTCGCTTATTTATGGTTCAACAGGAACTCTATACTTCAACGATATTGCAACAGTTTTTACAGGAACACCACTTCAGTTAATGGCTTTTGTATTCTTTTCGGTAGGTTTATTCTTTAAAATTTCGCTTGTACCATTTCACTTGTGGACACCTGACGTTTACGAAGGTTCACAAACAAATATCACTTCATACTTATCAGTAATTTCGAAAGGTGCAGCTGTATTTGTTTTATTCACGTTATTGGTTAAAGTTTTTCCAAAAATAATTTCCGATTGGCAACCAATTTTATACGGTTTGGCTGTGCTAAGTATCACTGTTGCAAATGTTTTTGCCATTCGTCAACAAAATTTGAAACGTTTCTTGGCATTTTCTTCTATCTCGCAAGCAGGTTATATTCTATTGGCAATAATTAGTGGAACTGCTTTAGGTATGGCTTCATTGGTTTATTTTGTGTTGGTATATATGTTCTCAAATTTAGCTGCTTTTGGAGTACTTTCTGTAATCGAACAGAGAACTTCTAAAGTACAAATGAATGATTACAACGGCTTGTACCAAACAAATCCAAAATTGAGTTTTGTAATGATGTTAGCATTGTTTTCGTTGGCTGGAATACCACCTTTTGCTGGTTTCTTTAGCAAATTCTTTATTTTCTCAGCTGCTGCGCAACAAGGTTTCTACGTGCTGGTATTTATTGCATTATTGAATACTATTATTTCGCTTTACTACTATTTATTGGTAATAAAAGCTATGTTCTTAAACACTAACGAACAACCTATTGAAACAATTACTAGTGATATTCCTGTAAAAATCAGTTTGGTATTTTGTACTATTGGAATTTTGTTTGTAGGATTGGTAAGCACTTTCTACGATCAAATTGCTGTATTTAGTTTCGGAATGTAATATCACTTTATACTTAAATATATTTGCCCGTTGTAATTTATTTTACAGCGGGCTTTTTTTATTAGATAATTCTCAATTGCAAAAATGCTTCGATAAACTTTTTAGATATTTTCACTATGAGATTAATCGATATTAACAATCCAAGTATGATTAAGAAAAGGACTGGTTCTAACGGAAACAGCTTGAAATATTTTTAAAAATATTGATTTAATTAAAATTTTTGTATTATATTTGCAAACTTAATTTTAATTGATTAAATATTTCAAATGTACAAAATTGTTACATTCGCAGTTTAAAACTAAAAAAAACAATTCATCCTTAAAAACCATCAAATGAAACAACCGTCTTTTGTTTTGACATGTCTCCTATTATTAGTATTAAAAATGTATGCCGAAAAAGCTCCAATGAAGTATGGCAAGGTAGACAAATCAGATTTGGATATGAAGGTATATGCTGCCGATACAAGTGCTTCTGCAGTAATTCTGTGTAATTATGGCTACTTTGATGCGAATGATTTCAAATTCGTTCATCAAATGCGAATAAAGATATTAAAAGAGGAAGGCAAGCATTGGGGTAACTTTGTGACACCCGCTTCTGAGGGTGCAAATGTTAAAGGACAGGTGGTGAACATCGAAAATGGAGTTCCAGTGGTCACGAAGCTTGGAAAGGAATCAATTTTTGTCGAAAAACTTAACAAAAACAATTATCAAGCAAGGGTTGCTTTTCCGAATGTAAAAGTTGGTTCTGTGCTTGATGTTGAATTTTATTTTTCAGGACTGCCTTCTTCGTGGGATTTCCAGGAAACTATTCCTCTTAAATGGAGTGAGTTGATTATTGAAGATAATTCCAATCTTACTTTTCGTAAAAACTCCATTGGGTATACTCCCTTTTTTGTTTCTGAGAGGGATAGATGGGTGACCAAAGATGTACCTGCCTTTAAATCGGAACCTTATGTCAACAATTCTAAAAACTACATGTCTAGATTCGATATTGAGGTTTCCTCTATTCATGTGCCAGGCTTGCTTTATAGAGAATTTGCAACTTCATGGGAGGCTGTAGCAGAGACTTTAAGTAAAGAGACCAATTTTGGATTGGAACTTTCTACCTTTCATTTGTATCTTAATGACATTGCAAATCAAATTAAGAAGGAGACCACTAGTCCCGAAGAGCGTTTGAATAGGGCATTCCAGGAAATAAAAAAGATAAAATGGAATAAAAAATCTAGTGTTTGGATATCGGAAAGTGGATTGAGTAGCTCATTCAACAAAAAAATCGGGAATTCGGCCGATATTAATTTGAATCTGGTTTTGTTGCTCAGAAAGTTAGATATAAATGCCAATCCAATTGTGTTAAGTACACGTGAAAATGGCACATTACCTGCATTCTCAGTAAGTATAAATAAATTGAATTACGTAGCTGTACGCGCTAAGATTGCAGATAAAACCATTCTATTGGATGCCACAGAGGAGTATCTTCCTGTTGGATTATTGCCTAAAAGGGCGTTAAATGGCAAAGGGTTGGTTGTGATAAACGATAAATATGAATGGATAGAATTGGACCCTGTCAGAAAAGACAAATCCATTCAAATTCTAAACCTCAAATTAACTCCAGAAGGTGCGTTGAAGGGAACTTGGAACATCTCAAAATGTGATTATGCGGCAGTAGATCAGCGGGTTAAATACAAGTCGTTTAATAGTCAGGATGATTATTTGAAATCAATAGAAAGTAAGTACGTAGGGTTGACAATTGACAATTGTCTGTTTAATAATTTTGACAGCATTCAAAAACCAATTAATGGAAATTTTGATATCACTCTTAAAAATAAAGTTACTAAAGCAAATAATCAGTATTTCATTCAACCAATTCTGTTCGATAAATGGTCGGAAAACCCTTTTAAACAAGAAACCAGAATTTTTCCGATTGATTTTATAACTCCAATAGAAAATATGCAACTGCTTAACTTAGAGATTCCAGAAGGTTTTGTAGTAGAACAACTGCCCAAAAACGTGAAAGTTGGATTGGCTGAGAATACTGCTAGTTTCCAGATGCAATCAACAGTTATGGACAATAGGATAGTAATCCAATTTAAAACCCTCATCAATAAACCCATCTTTTACGTTACAGAATATCTTGATTTAAAAGCGTATTTTGATGAACTAGTTAAGACAGAATCTGAAATGTTGATATTAAAAAAAATATAATTAAAGTATGAAACGAGTTTATATCTGTATGTTTATATGTGCTTTATGCATATCTGTTTCGGCTAAAGATTTAATGTACCCTGTAAGTGAAATTCAACCAGCATTGCTAGAAAATGCACATACAGTTATTCGGCATTTCAAGCAGGAATTTGAAATAAAATCGGAAAAGTCGGCTGTGCTTTCTGTAACTGATGTGCGCACTATTTTGAATAAAAATGGTGAACAAAATGGTATTTTTAATGGTTCGTACGATCCGATGAATAAAATTTCCAACCTGAAGGGGAAAATGTATAATGAACAAGGAAAGCAAATTAAAAGCTTTGGTGGAGATGACATCTTGGACTATAGTGCCATAAGTGGGTACTCGTTGTACGAGGATAACAGAGTGAAATTTATTGACCCAAAAAATCAAACTTACCCCTATACCGTAGCATATTCATACGAAATAGACTTAAAGCACACCTTGTTTTTACCAAGTTGGAGTCACGACGATGAAAATACTTCCTACGAAAATTCAAGCTTCATTGTAAAGGTTCCTAAATCTTACAGTTTTCGATTTAAGGAATATAATTTGCAATCGGCAGTAACAAAAACCAATACCCCAGAACAAGATATTTATACATGGACGTTGAGGAATTTAGTTGCTCAAAAGGCAGAGCCTTTGACTTCAAGCAGTTCTCACAATTATCCAACAGTTTTATTGGCTTCCAATAAATTCCAGTTCGGAGATACAAAAGGTTCATCCGAAACATGGAATGATTTGGGCATTTGGATAACTGGCCTAAATGACAAGAAAGATATTTTGCCAGATGAGACCAAAGCTAAGATGAAAGAGATTACTGCTTTGTGTAAAAATGACTTTGAAAAAGTGAAAACTATTTACGAGTACATGCAGAAAAAAACTCGGTATGTAAGCGTTCAGGTTGGCATTGGCGGATGGCAGCCATTCGATGCCGCAACGGTAGACAAGACTTCTTATGGCGACTGTAAAGCGTTATCAAACTACACAAAAGCATTGCTATCATCCGTGGGTATAAAGTCGTATTATACGCTTGTGAGAGCCGGTTCGACTAGCCGTAGCATATTGACCGATTTTCCATCCAGTCAGTTTAATCATGCAATTGTTTGTGTCCCGCTGGAAAATGATACCCTTTGGTTGGAGTGCACAAGTCAGCGTATGCCTTGTGGTTACAACGGAGATTTTACAGATGATAGAGACGTGCTAATTATAGACGCAGAAAAAAGTAAGTTGGTACATACCCGAATTTATCCAGCAAGCGAAAATTGCATTACAAGGTCTAGCATCGTTAATTTCAGTGATGCTGAAAGTGCTGTAGCCAACTACGCTGCAAAGTACTCAGGTTTGTGTTACGATGATTTGTTACCAATATTTTATGCCGATGATGCCGATCAAAAAAAGAGAATAACTCAAAGCATAGATATCCCTTCATTTTCGCTTACAAAATTTTCGCTTACCGAGAATAGAAGTAAAACCCCTTCAATGGAAGAGCATCTCAACCTTTCAATTACAAACTATATTCGTAAAATTGGTGATGTTGCATTGCTTCCTTTGAATTTTATGAATAAATTTCACAGTATTCCTCGTAAAGTTAGGAATAGAAAATCGGAAATGAGTATCCGTCGTTCCTATTTGGAGAATGATACAGTAAGCTATCAATTACCCCCCAATTATATAGTTACAGAACTACCTAGCAAAGTTGAAATTCAGGGCAAATTTGGCACCTATGCTGCAAATACAAGTCAAAAAGGAAATAACATTACCTATATTCGCCATTTTGAATTGAAAAAAGGGACTTTCCCAGCAGAAGAATATGCCGCATTTCGCGATTTTTTGGAAGCAGTATCAACTGCCGATGAAGCCGTGGCTAGTTTGAAGAAAATGTAATTATAAATAACACAAGTTTTCTTTTGTTCGGCTTAAGACTCTTTGCAGACGTTGCGGTTTCAAGTCACACTCCCAGTACAGTAGTCAGCACTGAAAAATGCGAGGGCAATAGGAGAAGTTGCAAGAGCAGTATGTGAAAGTCCGAGGGAAGCACGTGAAAACGCAAGGGAGGCAGGAGAAGTTGCGAGGGCAGCACGTGAAAATGCAAGGGATGTAAGAGAAGTTGCAACAGCAGCATGAGAAAATGCGAGGGAAGCACGTGAAAGTGCGAGGGAAGCAGCTTACCAAGCATTTTCACAACAATATCTACAATTATATCTCAACAAATTCAATATTAATCATTAAAAAAACAAATTAGCTTTATGGAAAATCCTGAAATTACAACACCCGAAGTAAAAAAAACTTCAACCCGACACTTTGACACTATGGACGAATCGATTGTCAAAATGAAAATGACTTTTGGCAATGCATTGTTGCCCGAAATTTTTCCAGTAATGGAAACAGTGGGTTATTCTGCCGAAAAAATTGCAAGTTTGACCGCAGAACTTTCACAGTTGGAAACCCTGAGCCAAGGGCAAATTAAAGAGTACGCAGACCAAGATGCAGAACAAGAAAAATTCGACAACAAACGAGCTGAAATCAATGACACATTCAACAAACATCGGTCGTTGACACGTGTACTTTTCAAAGGCGACATTCACGCTTGGGTGGCTTTACAATTGGATACCGCAAACCCAAAAGCATATCCGGCTTGGGTGCAATTGCTCACAAACTACTATGCTCAAATAGCTGCAACACCTGCTTTACAGGCAAAAGTACAAACCTTAGGCATCACGGCAGCCGCAGTTTCGGCACAATCGAAAGCTTTGCTCGACCTGCAAACACTCAAAGAAAGTCTGCGCAAAGAAACCGCCGAAGCACAAACTGCCACCGATACCCGCGACCGTGCATTTGACGCTCTCTACCCGCAATATTCCGAATACATCAAGTACGCCAAAATCCTCCTTGCCGGAAATCAAGCACTGGAAGCTATTGGGGTAAAGGTGAAAGCGAAATAAGTGGATTTTTTCCCTGCTGCTGGAAAGTAGTGGCAGGGGATTATTTCTTGAATTGAAATTCATTATTCAATCAAATTATATAGTATGAAAACACTATTTGACATTATTACATTTGTATTCGTTTTGGCTACCCTAGGAGTCTTTTTAATTGCTATATTTAAACCATCTATTCTAATAAAAAAGAAGTTTTTTGGAAGAAGATTATTACTTTTTCTAATTTCTATTGTATTGCTTATTAGTAGTAATGCAATTATCAATTATAAAATTGAACATATTTTCACGTCAAAGGAAAGAGAATCATATTATGCCGAAAACAGACTAAAAGAAATTCAAGATTCTATTAATACGGTAAAAGAACAAAATGAAAAGTCAATAGAAGAAAAAGGTGAAACAGTAATTACTACTAAAGTTATTGTGAATGATTCATCAATAATTCAACAATTCAAACCTAAATTTGATAGTCTTTACACAAAACTAATGAATTTGGACAATGATGCTAATGGTTCGTATGACAGAGTCGGGTGTCATGAAAGAATTCAAGATTTACTATTTAATAAATGGTGGACTGAAATGGAAAAATTGGATTCGATAGGTCAAAAAACACCATTGGCGCATAAGGAATATACAAAGTGTGCAAAAAAGTACGATAAACAATATGCGAGATTCGTAGTATATGGAAATGAAGATTTAAATGATATCGAATTTTGTGCTAGAAACAAAGCTGAATCAGTACTGAATGAAAGCCTTAATGACCCAAAGAGTCTTGACATTTCAAAAGTTGTAGTAAATGGCAAAGTAAAACAAGGTTGGAAATGTTCAATTATATATAGAGCAAAAAATGCTTATGGAGGTTATGTTAGGGAAGGGATTTATATGATTCTAAGTTATAATATTGAGAATAGAACTTACGAAGTAAAAAAAGTATGGCAATAAGGTTTCGTTCACAATACTTAATAATCTTATCGCCTAATTAACAAACGAATTTAATGTATGAATGACAGAATAGTATTCTTAAATACAGGTTGGATGGATTTCTACAAAGGAATCTTAAATGACACTATTACGGGTGGCGGAAAACATGTTGCCAGTGAAGGATGGGGTCATGAAATGTTTAATTTTAAAGAGTTTAAGGGGAATGTTTATGGTTTTGTACAACCCTATATTGACAAAAAATATGGTAATCCAAGTATTATAAAAATAGAAAAAATTGATATTTCCGATGATGTTGATAAACTCAGTAAAGTTACTGTAGTTTGGACAGCCAATGACCCAATTAATGGTGGAACATATATAATTGGGTGGTATCTAAATGCAACAGTTTATAGGAACCAACAACCTTCACCAAAAGGTTCTAATAGATTATATAATAATATTTCGCTAGGCTTTTATGCAACTACAAAAAGCAAATATGCAAAACTATTATCTGTAGATGAGAGAATATTTCATATTCGAAGACAAGAGAAAAATTGGATGGGGCAAAGTAATGTGTGGTATGCAGATAACAATCCAGACTTTATAAATCTTGTCAAAAACTATATTTACAATGGGAGAATACCTACAAAGGCACAGAAATCTACTAATCCCAAAGGTTCCTCTCGTCAAATAGACCCACTAAAACGAATTGAAGTAGAAAAAAATGCGGTTAAAGTTGTAACAAAACATTATAGAAAACTCGGTTATGAGGTTCAATCTGTTGAAAAAGATAATGTCGGTTGGGACTTGATTGCGACAAATGACAAAGTAGAATTAAAACTTGAAGTAAAAGGATTGTCAGGTAATTCTATAGTAACAGAATTAACACCCAACGAATTTAAAAATCTAAATGCCGATAGAAAATTATATAGACTTTGTATTGTGACTGAAGCATTGACCAACAATCCAAAACTTAAAGTTTTTTCATATTCAAATGACAATAAAGAATGGACAAGTGAAGACGGAACAATTTTGAATTTCCAAGAGATTATTAGTGCAAGAATTTACGCATAAATTTCTCTGTCTTGCATTAAATATATATAGCGAATCCACAAAAATCCGAAGCGGTATATATGGTAAAAACTGCGGGTAGAACTTTTAAAGTAAAATTATAGAAATAGGCTTTATCGCTATCTTTAAGGTTTAATGCTAAAAAAATCCGATTGAAACTCGTCAAAGAGATTCAATCGGATATTATTTTTTGCAGGTTATTATCTTCTTATTCTAATTTGAATTGCGTTTTCAATTTGATTTTCGCTAAAGAAAATAAGATAACCACCACCGCCAGCACCGCTTACTTTCCAACCAAGTACATCATTTTTGTAGACTTCTATTTGGTTAAGTATATCTTCGGAAACCATATTAGGAAACATTGAAATTTGTGCCTCAAAACTACGAATCATTGTTTCACCCACAGCCTTAGCATCTTGTTGTTGTAAAGCTTTCCAACAATCTTCGGTAGCTTCACTAAGGAGTTTAGCACCTGCTTCATCAATTTTTGTATTGGCAAGCACATCGTAGTTGGCATGACGCGGATAAAGTGGTATCATCCAAATGCGTTGCTCAATCCATTCGAGAACTCCCGAAACCAACAAACTTTGAATATCATCTGGCCAATAACCACCATCATAATGAAATTTATTGAGTCCAGGCATTGTTATTCCAAGCGAATCTTGCGAGCCACTCACATATTTTGTACCTGGCGGATTTTCAAAGCAAAATAAAGTTTTGGCTAGCTTCTCGCTGTCGCCTTCGGGGATGTCAGTTTGCCATAATTCAATTGCTTTTTTACGGCTACTTGTCGACATTCCGCTTCGGTCATTGAACTCATAATCTGGTTCTATACAAATAGTTATAACCGAGCCACTATGAAATTTGCTCACATAAGGTTGGTCGAGCCATCCGCCAGCTAAATCAATTCGATACGGGATTTTACATTCTTGTCGCAATGCAGTAGTAGAGCGCGTTGGTAAATTTCCGTGCGGTATACGTTTGCTAACCACATATTCAATACCATATTCTTTACATAATGCTTCTTTTGCAGGTGTATGACCATCGGCATTTACAAAGAAAATATCTGGCTTCAATTCCTTTAACTCTTCTAAGAAATCAAGTAAACCACTTCCTTTGTTTATCCAAGCATCTGTTACAACTTTCAGAGCTTTAACCATATACAATCGTTCGGCATCGGAATTGATAGTTTTCCGCGCCTTCAATTCATTGATTGTTTTGTCGGAACCAATTCCAACATACAAATCGCCATATCCAGCAGCTTCTTCAAAAAATGCCACATGACCACTATGCAGCATGTCGTAACAACCGCTAACAAATACTTTTTTCTTCATTATTTTTTTGACTGTATTGATAAATGTTTTATCAGGTTTTTCAATTAAAATATATTCTTACAAAGGGCAAAGTTAATGAAAAAATCAAACAAAAAAACATCAACAAATAAATCTGTTGATGTTTTTATAATAAAATGTATGTTCAATCTCTATCGTTGATAATGAATATAGCGTGGTTCACTTGGTACGTAATCATCTTTGTCCCACAAAGTACTAGTAATCATTAAGTCCGCGCTATATCTATTGCAGGCAATTGGCACATTGTGAACTCTACATTGGCGGAGCAACATTTGAATGTCAGCTTCGTGAGGTTGTGGATTTAGGTCATCAATTAAAAAAATTGCTAAGTTTACTTGCTTACGAACAACCAATGCAGCAATTTCGGCATCGCCACCTAATGGGCCAGAATTCATACAAGTAATATCCACGTCAACGCCCTTTTCTTCCAGAGCCTGTTGAATTAAACCACCTGTGGTGCCTGTACATATTAGTTTGTGTTTAGATAACATGTCGGCATTAAATACCGCCCATTCTACCATATCGGCTTTGCGTTTGTCGTGTGCTACCAAAGCTATTGTAAGTTGTTTATTCATATTTATGTTTTTTTCTTGAATCTTATTACTTGGTTTATGAATCTTGGTTCTTGATTATAATTAATCATACAAAGTTAAGAATTATTTCAGTTAAACAAACAACAATTGCAAAAGTTCACAATTTTTTAATACTAGAATTGTATTGGATAGAATTTATTTGTATTTTTGTGGGTAAATGTAATTGATTACAATTAGGTAATTTTTATAAATTTACAAAAGCTCACTTAGTAAAAAAAAAAGGATTGGTACGATATAATGTCTAATTCTAAATTAACATTACATTATCATATCCTTTATAAAAAGATGAAATCATTTCTGTCAGAAATTCAAGAATATATACCTTCCGAACGCATTTACACTGACGAAATGCGACTTCTGGCTTGGGGTACAGATGCTGGATTTTATCGTTTATTGCCACAAATTGTTATTCAATCGTCCACCGAAAAAGAAATTATTGCAATACTTAAAACTGCAACAAAATATTGTCTTCCAGTCACTTTCAGAGCAGCAGGAACAAGTCTTTCTGGACAAGCCATTAGTAATTCAATACTTGTAATAGCTGGAAAAAACTGGGAAAAGTATGAAATTGCTTCCGATGGTGATTCGATAAAACTTCAACCTGGAATTATTGGACAAAGAGTAAATGAAATACTTAATCCATTAGGTAAAAAGTTTCCACCCGACCCTGCATCGTTAAAATCGGCTATGGTTGGGGGAATTATTCAGAACAATGCGTCTGGTATGAGTTGTGGCACGCAACAGAATAGCTTTAATATGCTTCTTTCGGCCAAAATAATTCTTGCTGACGGCACATTGCTCGATACTGGAAATGAACAAAGTAAAGAAGATTTTCGTCAGTCGCATCCTGCATTTATACGACGTATCTGCGGACTTCGGGACTTTGTATTGGCCGATAAAGAACTTTGTGAAAAGATTCGCCTGAAATATGCAATAAAAAATGTTACTGGCTTATCAATCAACTCATTTGTTGATTTTTACGATCCATTTGAAATTATCACGCACCTTATTGTAGGTTCCGAAGGCACATTGGCATTTTTGGCAGAAGCAAACATGAAAACAGTGAATGATTTTCAATTTAAATCAAGTGCAATTCTTTATTTTTCGAATGTTCGCACAGCTTGCCAAGCTGTTATAAAACTGAAAAACAGCCCAGTAACTGCTGTAGAATTTTTCGACCGCAAAGCCATTCGGGCTGTTGAAGAAAAATCGGAATCGTTGCCTTTATTGAAAACTCTACCCGAAAATGGAGCTGTGTTATTAGTTAAAGTTGAATCGAATGAAGCACTTTCACTTTACAAAACCAATGAAGAGATAACAAATCTAATCAATACCTTCGACACACTTTATCCAACTTACTTTACCACCAAAGAAGCTGAATACAATGAATATTGGACTATGCGTTCGGGTATTTTTCCAAGCATTGGTAGTATGCGTGAAGTTGGAACAACATGCCTAATTGAAGATGTTGCTTTCCAATTGCTTGATATTACAGACGCTGTAACCGATTTGCAAACAATATTGATTCGTCATAATTATCCCGATGCAGTGATTTATGGTCACGCACTCGAAGGCAATTTTCATTTCATTATCAATCAGAGTTTCGATACACCTGAAGCAGTGGCTCAATATGAAAACATGATGAATGAAGTAATTGATTTAGTGGTGGATAAATACAATGGTTCTTTAAAAGCAGAACATGGAACTGGACGAAATATGGCACCGTTTGTACGCCGTGAATGGGGGAAAAAAGCTTTCGATTTAATGCTTGAGGTTAAGCACCTATTCGACCCAAAAGGCATTCTCAATCCAGGAGTTATTTTCAACGATGACCCAAATTGTCATATAAAAAACTTTAAACCACTTACAACAACTCATCCAATAATTGACAAATGTATTGAATGTGGTTTTTGCGAAATAAATTGCGTTAGCTGTGGTTTCACATTATCATCTCGTCAACGCATTGTTATTCAACGCGAAATAACACGTTTGAAATCGACAAATGAAAATCCAGAGCGTCTCAAATCATTGGAAGAAAACTTTGTTTTGGCTGGCGAAAAAAGTTGCGCTGGCGATGGTCTTTGCGCCACTTCTTGTCCTGTAGCTATCAATGTAGGCGATTATATTCATGTAATTCGTGAAAATAAAATTAGAAATAATGAGTGTGTTCAAAAAATAGGATTGTGGACGGCCGTTAATTTTAGTGTGTTAGCATCGGGTGTAAAAACCACACTTTGGTCAGCAAATGCTACTCGAATTATAATTGGAAACAAAGCTATGACTGCTTTTACCAAAAGTTTGAGGCTGATGAGCAACAACAAGATTCCATTGTGGACACCTTCGTTGCCTAAGCGCGCCAAAAGAGTTAAGAAACAAATATTAACCGACAATCCGCTCAAGGTTGTTTATTTTCCGAGTTGTTTGAATCAAATGATGGGCGTTAGTCCTGGCGACCCCGACCAAACTCCGTTAGTGCAAAAAATGGTGGGTTTGCTTAACAAAGCCGGCTACGAAGTCATTTTCCCTACAAACATGAAAAATCTTTGTTGCGGATCGATATGGGAAAGCAAAGGAATGCTTGAAATTGCAAACCAAAAGGCGGCTGAGCTAGAACTTGAACTTTATCGTGCTACCAACAATGGACATTATCCTGTTTTGTGCGATCAAAGTCCGTGTTTATTGCGTATGCGACACACTATGAGCAATTTAAAATTATACGAACCAGTAGAATTTATAAACGAATTTTTGCTCTCACGACTTGATTTTCATCCCACTGATGAATCAATTGCCGTTCATGCCACTTGTTCAACAATAAAAATGAATTTAAAACCCACATTAATAAAAATTGCAAAAATGTGTAGCACTAATGTTCTTGTTCCCGAAGAGGTGGGCTGCTGCGGGTTTGCTGGCGACAAAGGATTTACATTTCCGGAATTGAACGAACATGGCTTACGAAAACTACGTCCTCAGATAGAAAAAGCACGTGCAATAACAGGCTACAGCAACAGTAGAACCTGCGAAATTGGATTGAGCACTCATAGTGGAATACCGTATATATCAATAGCTTATTTGATTGATAAATGTACAACTCAAAAAAAATAAATTAGCATTTGTAAAACAATAACGATAAAATAACAACACAATATCAACAAAGAATGAAAAAGAATCTTATTATCCTACTTTCACTATTGATTATTTCAAGCATTTCAGCTCAACAAAAAAAACGAGAAATGCGAGCTGTGTGGATTGCTACAGTTGCAAATATCGACTGGCCTAGTCAGAAAAACTTAACTTCAAAAGCTCAGCGTGATGAAATGCGAGAAATGCTGGACGGACTTACCAAAAATAATATTAACACCATTGTTATGCAAATTCGCCCCACTGCCGATTCATTTTATCCTTCGGCGTTAGAACCTTGGTCGAACTGGCTGACTGGACGACAAGGATCAAAACCGAATACTTATTACGATCCACTACAATTTATTATAGATGAAGCTCATAAGCGGTGCATTGAAGTGCACGTTTGGTTAAATCCTTATCGAGTGACAAATTCCGATAATTTGGACGGTTTAAGTAAAACACATCAATATTTTAAGAACAAAGATTTATTCCTTAAATATGGTGGTAAATATTATTTTAACCCTGGATTGGACGAAACGCGTGAGTTTTTGAACCGAGTGGTGGAAGATGTTGTAGAACGCTATGATATTGATGCTGTGCATTTCGACGATTATTTTTATCCATATCGTGTTGCTGGAGAAGAGTTTCCTGACGAAATTTCTTTTAGGAATAATCCAAGAGGTTTTGCACCCAATCAAAAAGACGATTGGCGACGCAACAATGTAGATATGGTAATTGCTGAACTCCAACAAACCATTAAAAGTCTGAAACCTTGGGTCGAATTTGGGATTTCACCTTTTGGCGTTTGGCGCAATGATAGTGTCGACCCACGTGGATCGGCAACAAAAGCAGGAGTTCAAAATTATGATGACCTTTACGCCGATATTTTGAAATGGTTAAAAGAAGGAACTATAGATTACGTTACACCACAACTTTATTGGGAAATTGGTAAAAAAGTGGCCGATTATGAAGTTCTTGCAAAATGGTGGAGCGACAATTCATTTGGTAAAAATCTTTATGTAGGTTTATACAACTCCCAATTGGGCTCGCCCGAAGCAAATATAGCTTGGCGCAAAGGCAATGAAGTGATTCGCCAGTTGAATATGAACATGCAATTTCCAAAAATTGACGGTGCCATGTTTTTTAGTGCAAAACCATTTCTAAAAAACAAACAAGGATTAAACGACAGTCTGCAAGCTAATTTGTATAAATATCCTGCCATTTGTCCAATTAATCGTAACATCCCAGGTGAACCATCAGCGCAACCACAGAATATACGCATTGTTAAAGATGGAGACGATGCCTATCTGATTTGGGATAAAGTTGAAGAAGAAGGTGGATGCCAAATTGCATATTATGTTGTATATGGCTTTAAAGGGAAAAAAGTGGGAGACTTAAATGACCCTTCAAATATAATTGCCAGAACCACAGAAAACTGCATTGATTTACGTGAAATAAACCGCAAGTTTAAAAGCCATTATAGCTTTGTAGTAACAGCAATAAATAGATATAAACACGAAAGTATACCTACTTATGGCGTGACTAGAAGAATGTAAGGATATTATTCCAAATTTCAATTATCAACATTCGACTTTGTATTGGATGTTTTTGGGCATAATATTCAAATTTAAGAATTACATCAGCTAATTCTACTTTGACAGGATTAACATGATTTACAAGGTCAGAAAACAAAAAGAAGGAGAAAAACCAGTGGTTTATCTCCTTCTTTTTGAAAAATCAAATCAGTAGAAATAAAAAATTAATTGTACTACTAAAAAATATCATCTACTGCGAATAAACTATTAATTGTCAATTATCAATTGTCAATTATTTTTGGACTAGCACCCAAGCATCTGGAAAACGTGAAGCAATTTCTTTAATACGTACGTGAGCTTGGTTGTAATCGTTATAAGAAGAAATCAACAAACGAAACATTCCTTTTTCGTTAACTACAATAACGGCTTTATTGCCTTCGGCTCTTAAAGTTGTTTGCAAACCTTTAGCATTAGTTTGTTTTGAAAAACTACCAACAACAACATGGTATTTGAATTTCAATACATCGGCATTAGTTTCACCTTCAGCAAGGCTAAAATTTTCGTTACGCGTAACTTCAGCTACATTACTAACTGTTTCGCTTGAATTAACAGTGCTTACAGCGTTTGCATTTGCATTAGTTGAAGTAGCTGGAGTTGTAGTTGTTGCTGCAGCTTCAATGTTTGCACCAGCAGGAATTTCAGCCACTTTTTGTTTCGTTTTGCAAGAGCTTGTTGCCATCATTATTACAGCAAGGGCAATGATTAATCTTAATGTTCTGTTCATAAATGTTTATTTATTTGATTATTTGATTCATTAATTATCGTTAATTGCAAAATATATTATTGTCGAAACGCCCATTGCGAATCTTAATTTTGCATTTCGACTACAAAGATGATAAGAAAATTCTTGCAAACCAAATATCTACCATATATTTTCAAAAAAATCACAATCTACCGAAACAAAATGACTAGAAATAACGTTTAGAGTTTATAAAAATCAAAATCATTCAAATTAATAACATATAAAAAAGTTAAATCATGAAATTTTCATTGCCAGAATTACCTTATGCTCAAAATGCATTAGAACCAATCATTAGTGAAAAAACAATAAGTTTTCATTATGGTAAACATCACCAAACTTATGTAACTAATCTTAACGGATTAGTAGAAGGTACAGAATTCGAAAATGCTGATTTGGAAACAATTGTCAAAAAATCAGATGGTCCTATTTTCAACAATGCTGCTCAAATTTGGAATCACAATTTCTACTTTTTATCACTCACACCTAACAAAGGTTCAGTGCCTAGCGAAGCATTAGCAAAAGCAATAGATGCCGCTTATGGCTCATTTGAAGCTTTCAAAGCAGAATTCAACAAAGCAACAATTTCAGTATTTGGCTCAGGTTGGGGTTGGTTGGTTAAAGACGCTGATGGAAAATTATCAATTGCAAAAGAAAGCAATGCAGGAAATCCACTTACTCGCGGATTGACTCCGTTATTGACTTTTGATGTATGGGAACACGCCTATTATATTGATTATCAAAACCGTCGTGCCGATTATGTGGCTGCATTATGGGATTTAGTAGATTGGAAAGTTGTTTCTGAACGCTACTAAGTTTTTGCATTTATCAACAAAAAAAATGGTCGGATTGAAGTAAAATTCAATTCGACCTTTTTTTTCGCAAAGTTTGAAATTTTGCATCCATTACCATGACTTTACACAAAAAGTCGAATAAATGATATTTATGACGCAAACACAAGAAAATCAGACATTTTAAACAATATAATTCCGTTTTCTCGTACCCTTTCCATACTGATATGGTGGACAGTAACAATCAACGGAATATTTCTTTTGTAATAAATGAATAAATACACCATTATTCGACTCTATTCATTTTAATAATATACGGTTTTAGTATTATGTCATATCTAATATTCAATGAAATCATTTCTGCTGCTTCATCCACTTTTAGGAAAAACGTCAACAGTATTTCAACCTATAATTTGGCAAGTAAAATTACATTTCATATCCATTTCATTTTAGCTATTGTGGCATTTTACATTACAAATTGTGAACTTAAGTTTCGATTTTTGTAAGAATAGCCGAAGACACAATAAACATTGTAGTCTCTAGCTCATTCACACTAAAGCCCCAAAAAAACGCAAGATTTCAGCGCCAAACTACCCATTTCGTCCGCTATATATTAACATAACAGATGCATGTAATCATAACTAACTAAAAAAAACGCACCCTATTTTACTCAAAGTTATCCTTGCTTAAAAAAACCTCAAAACAGCTAAAGCACTTATTATAAACACTTAGCATTTTTGAATTGACCAATTCAAAAATGTTAATTTTTTTTATCCGAAAAATTGTGTATATTTTTGTTGAAAAATAACATAATACCATTATCAATATAAAGATTATGGAATAGGTATTTTTTTGTTTTTAATATTAACGAATAGTTTTTTTTTCAGCAAGTGAAAACAATAAATAAACTTTAAAAACTTTTTTCAACAAATTGAGGATAAAAGAAACCAAGAATTTACTGTTGGATGAAAAGAGCTTAATAGGCCGTTGAAGCATTTATGCACACAGCTAGGATTTAACTCCTACACGGTATTTAACGATGCATTCAAAAGATTTGTAGGTGTTACCCCCGCTTTCTTCCTGAGAACCATGAAAGCGGAAAAAGAAAATGAAAAATAGTTACATAGCTATTTATTGAGAACTTAACATATTTTTTACCCAATAATTTATGGCGTGAAAAATCTTTTTTTCTCCATATTGGTAAATTTGTAGAGAATAGAAGGAGATATATTTTTTTGAATGGTGGGAAATGAGGAAATTTGTGAGTTGATTTTAAATAATACAACTTTAATAAACAAACAAAAAATAGTTATGAATAAATACATTATGCTGTCAATTTTATCGGTTTTTTTTCTAATTGGTTGTACAACTGTTGAAGATCCGATTGATAATACTAAGGAAGAAACTGGAAAAAATGAATTTACGATTGATGGGAAAACATATCAGATAGGTATAACAAGGTGGTCAACATTACTAAATAGCATAATGCCTAGTGATGAAAGTTCACTTGGTGCTTTATGGATGAGTTTTCCAGATTCTGTCAAATTAGGAACTTACAAATATACAGATGGATTATTTTTAAAAGTTACATCTGGTGATTTACCAGTTTATCATGCAAAATATGATGAAGTAAATGTTACAATTACCAAAATAGGCAGTTATGGCAGTTATTGAGGAGGAAATATTGAGGGAACTTTCTCAGGCACTTTCTATTACTTTACTACAGATGCTAACGATATGGTAAATGGTGGTGGTGAGGTTCAATTAAGTGCCAAATTTGCAACAACTGCATATTAAATCAGAGTAGGTTGAAAATGTAATTAATACGAAGCAAAAAATATCAATTATGAAGAAAATCTTTTTTTTCGTGGTTTTATTGTTGACCACGACCTTGAATGGGCAAGTATCAAAAACAATTACTGTAACAGCTGGAAACTTATCTGGTTCATTATCTGCTAACGAAAAATCGACTATTACAAATTTGACAGTAAAGGGTACTATCGATGCACGCGATTTTAAAACAATGGATAATGCAATGGGGGCGTTGAAAGTAATAGATATTAGTGCAACTAACATAATATCATATACAGGTACTGGTGGAACGATAAATTCTTTAAGCAATTATTATCCAGCTGATACAATACCGACAAATGCTTTTTACTATGGTACGCTTACTTCAATTGTTCTACCAAATTCTGCTAAAGCAATTGGTCAATGGGCATTTTATATGTGCAGTAAATTAGTTAATGTTGAAATGAAATCCAATATTTCTGCTCTTGGAAAATTTTCGTTTTCGGGTTGTTATAACCTAGCAACATTAAATTTGCCATCATCGTTGACTTATATTGGAAGTGATGCTTTCTCGGGTTGTTCATCTATGACAACTATTTCTATTCCAACATCTGTAACCACATTAGGAGTTAATGCATTTAACGGTAGTGGATTAGTATCAATAAGTATACCATCATCAATAACTTATTTAAGTGCAACAACCTTTATGGATTGTACAAGTCTGACTACTTGTATTTTACCAAATACAATGTCGATAATTGGTAGTGAAGCTTTTCATAATTGTCAATCATTAACTTCTTTCACAATTCCATCATCGGTAACTTATATTGCAGGGGGTGCATTTAGTGCATGTAATGGATTGAAATCTATCAATATACCATCAGGAGTAACTTATATCGGGAGTACTGTTTTTGCCGATTGTACTGGTTTGACTTCCATTTATGCCAGTCCTGCTAAGCCTGTGGATATTAACCCAATCAATACAAATGATGTTTTTACAAATGTCAACAAATCCAATTGCACATTATTTGTACCAATTGGTTCTAAAAGTGCCTACCAGCTTTCGGCTCAATGGAAAAATTTTACAAACATTGTTGAAATTAATCAAACTGTAGGTTACAAAACGGTTAATTTATCGCCAGGTGGTCTATTCAACAGTTTGTCTTCAGATGAATTAAACACAATTACTCACCTTACAATATTGGGGACGATAGATGCGCGCGATTTTAAAACCATGAGGGATAAAATGCCAAAGTTGTCGTCAATAGATATTAAAGCAGCTACTATTGCGCCTTATGAGGGTACTGAAGGTACATACGATACTAATAGTACGTTTTATCCTATTAATGAAATTCCGGCCAATGCTTTTTATAATGGAGCACTAAATAAAACACTTACAAGCATCATTCCTCCTACCTCCCTAACATCTATTGGGTCTCAAGCTTTTTGTTATAGTAGTACTTTGCTGGATTTTACAGTTTCTTCTTTAGTGACGAATATTGGAGACCTAGCATTTGATGCTTCTTCCGCAGCTATAACAGTAGATGTCAACAACCCCAATTATTCAAGTCTTAATGGAGTTCTGTTTGATAAAAATAAAACAAAATTAATACAATGCCCAATTTCCAAGGTAGGAAGCTTTACCATTATCTCATCGGTTACTACAATTGGTGCATGGGCTTTTGAAAATTGCGAACTGCTAACTACTATCAACTTACCACCATCTCTTAGTAAAATTGAGGCAGGGGCATTTTGCAATTGTAATGCACTGGCTGGCCAAATATCAATTCCATCTACTGTTTCGTCTATTGAAAACTATGCTTTTGTATATTGTAGCGGAGTTGTAAATGTTGATAATGCAAATTTATATTATTCAAGTAATGCTGGTATATTATTTAATAAGCAAAAGACAACAATTGTAGGATATCCAACTTATAAAACTGGCTCTTATTCAATTCCATCAACTGTAACTACAGTTGGCAGTTTAGCTTTTTATTATTGTAGTGCATTGACATCCATCACTCTGCCATCCTCTGTTATCAGTATTGGTAATTACGCATTTTATGGTTGTAGTGGTTTGACATCGATTTATGCCTACCCAACTACAATTGTAGATTTGACTTCAATACAGAGTGTATTCTATGATGTAAAAACCACTACTTGCACTTTATATGTACCATCAGGTAAAAAATTACTTTATCAAAATGCTATCCAATGGCAAGATTTTACAAATATTGTAGAAATGACAACTGGATTGAATGATTGCGTAAGTAATAAGATTAGTATTTATCAAAACCCTGCGACAGGTAATTACAAAGTAACTGGATTAACAGATAGAGCAAATGTGAATATCACTGATATAAGTGGTAAGTTATTGATAACACAAACTATTTCTGATAACGAAGAACTGAATATAAACACATTACATAATGGTGTTTATGTTGTAACAATTCTGTCTGCGAATAAAACGGTTAATTGTAAAATAATAAAAAAGAAATTTTAAAACATTGCTAGACATAGGAAAAATACTTAATTTAATTTCAATACAATCAGCACATTAAAGAAAAATGAAAAGATTACAATTGGGTGATATTAAAAACTTTTGATAAAACCAAAATAACAAAACTTTAATCTATTTAATTGGACGCTAGTGAAAAGAGTGTAATAAAAGAACTTTAAAATCTTAATAGAATACTGTCAATATATACGTATTTGAATAATATTTAAAAATGTAAGATGAAAACTTTGAAATTACGACTATCAAAAATTTAATGCCATTTATTGACTTTTACAACACAAAATAATGATATTAAATGTTTTTTTTAGGCATTTACCAACTTGTTAAATATCTGATAAATCTTTATTTGGATTGTTAAATGAGTTTTTAATCTGAATTAGCACATAGTTAAGGTTGAAATTTAAGCCTACTTTTAGACCAATAAGCTGCATATCTTTAGAAATTACACAGCAAAAGTAAGTTCATAATTGCAAAATAAAAAGTCAATATTAAATTTACTAACGAATAGAATTTCCAACAATCGAGCATAAAACATGTCACTTTCTAAACATACTCTAAATAATTAAAATTTTATATTTATGCGTTTTTGTAGAAGTCCATAGTTATTGAATCCGAATAATTAAGCACAGTATTTCGTATTACTTATAGAAAAAAAAAATACGACGAGTTTGCCAAAAATCGATAAGAGTAGGTGTATTTTTAAAATTTATTCAAAATGAAAAAAAATGTTTTATTAAGTCTAATGGTTATTGCTATCTTGGCAATGACTTCGTGTAGTGTTAGTTATACAACAATTGCAACCCCTGCACCTAAAAAGCAAATGCTTGTAACATCTGGTGATTTGCCAAATAAGAATTATGAAGTTTTAGGTTTCGTTGAGTCAACAGCTGGTGAAATGGGATTTGGATTGCCAACAGAATCTAAAATATCCCAAATGAAAACAGATGCTCTGAACAACGGCCTAGTTAGAAAAGGAGAGGCGATGGGCGCCGATGCAATTATTAACGTAACTCTGTCAACTAGTTCAACAGCAACTTATTTCGTTTTTCTTACAACAAATGTTTTTGTTAAAGGAACTGCAATTAAATTTAAATAATCCAATTAATTACAAGATAATGCCGTTTTCCGGTATTATCTTGTTTCTTTGAATAATTGGAGTTTGAAAAGTAATACCGTTTGCACAAACAAGTCAGCTCAATTGAATCGATGGCATTTGAATATTCCCAAGGATTGACTACCGTTAAGATTCCTGAGTCAGTAATAATTATTTGATGGTTAGCATTTTCAAACTGTATTAATTTAAAAACCGTGTACGCGTATTCTTCAGCGCCTATAAGTATCAACTTTACAGGTCTTTCGCAAGTTGGAAAATACTCAGCAACTTTATATGTACCAATAGGATTTAAGGCATTATATGAGTTCGCAAATGAATGGAAAGATTTTACAAATATTGTAGAAATGACAACTGGATTGAATGATTGCATAAGTAATAAGATTAGTATTTATCAAAACCCTGCGACAGGTAATTACAAAATAAATGGATTAACAGATAGAGCAAATATGAATATCACTGATATAAATGGTAAGTTATTGATAACACAAACTATTTTTGGTAACGAAGAACTCAATATAAACTCATTACTTAATGGTGTTTATGTTGTAACAATTCTGTCTGCGAATAAAACGGTTAATTGTAAAATAATTAAGTAACAACAACAACCATTGGAAGACAAAAAAAACAAAATATACAATAGAATACATATACGGCAATACTGGTTTCCAAAGAAGAGTAGAAAAACTTCAAAATAGCTAAAACACTAATAACAAGCACCTATGATTTTTGAATTGCTTTATTCAAAAATGTTGATTTGTTTTTTTTGCGAATGATTGTGTATATTTTTTAGTGTGAAAATAATTTATAACATAGTTAATAAAACGATTCAGAATCGAGTAACTATTATTGCCATATAGATTGACGATTAGTTTTTTTTAAGCATGACTCCAAACCAACTTCAGTAGTTTATTAATAAAAAAGGATAGACAAACAAAGATTTTGTTTCTGGATGAAAAGCTGAAAATACCATTGAAGTATTTATGCAAATAGCTAGGATTTAACTCCTACACAGTATTTAACAAAGTACTCAAAAGATTAGTAGGTACCCATGATAGGAGACAGCGAATGCTCCAACAAACCCTCAAATGCCGATAGACTAGGTGATTAGATTTCATTCTTAGAAAAGAAAAGGAAAAGCAACAAAAAAAATGACAACTTATTTTTCATATTTTATACCATCAAAAATTCAAATCTTCTCAAAATGACTTTACTCTTGCAATACAAATATAATATTAAAATAAATTAAAGATTATGAGAAAAACTTTGTTAATTGTTTTATTCTTTAATATAATTATAAATTCTTGGGCACAAGACTTTATTGCTGATGGATTTTATTTCGTGATAAATAAAACTAATCCTAATACCGTAGATATAATTGCTAAAGATTTTGTATTTAATTCAGATTACTGTAGAGGAGATGTTATTATTCCTTCAAATGTAACAAATAATGGAACTATTTATTCAGTTACTGGTATTGAGTTTTTCGCTTTTTATGATTGTAAATATATGACTTCAATCAGTATACCTTCAACAGTTACATACATCAATTCTAATGCTTTTTACGGATGTTCAAATTTGACTTCTATTACAATTCCTACTTCTGTTTCTTTGATTGGATCTGATGTTTTTTCAGGTTGCATCAATTTAAAAACAGTAATACTACCTTCATCAATTACTTCTATTCCAGAAAATGCATTTTTGAACTGTAGAAATTTGTCTTCAATTACCATTCCTACATCTATTACTTCAATTGGGAATTATGCATTTAAAGGTTGTTTTGAATTGTCTTCTTTGACAATTCCAAATTCTGTCAAATCAATTGGGATTTATGCTTTTTCAGGCTGCTGGAAATTAACTGATATCTCTATCCCATCATCTATAACATTTATTGAAGAAGGCACCTTTGAACAGTGTTCTGGACTATTATCCGTAAATATAGCTACTTCAGTTACAAGTATTGGTAGTTTTGCTTTTAGTGAATGTAAAGGTTTGACTTCAGTTATAATACCATCTTCTGTGCAATCTATAGGTTGGTATGCATTTGGTTGGTGTTCAGGGTTAACTTCTATGATTATTCCTCCTTTAGTTACAGAGGTTGGACCTTATGCTTTTTATATGTGTACAAATTTAACTTCAATGTATATTCCAGCTTCAGTAAAAACGATAAACCCTAATGCTTTTACAATGTGTTCAAATTTAACGAGTATTATTGAAAAAAATAATTCTCCATCATCTATTACGCTTGGTACTACTGTATTTTCAGGAGTACCAACTTCTACATGTACACTTTATGTTCCTTTAGGTTCAAAATCAGCATATAATAGCCGTTTGCAATGGAAAAATTTTATAAATATTTTGGAAGGTGATTATTATCTGATTTCAGCTACCTCAAAATCATCAGAAAGTGGCACAATTACAGGAGTAGGAAATTTTATTTTTGGCACATCTTGTACAGTAACTGCAACAGCAAACACAGGTTATACATTTTCAAACTGGACTGAAAATGGAACAGTTGTTTCAACTTCGGCAAGTTATACTTTCACATTAAGTGCAAACAGGACTTTGGTTGCAAACTTCACACTTAATGCGGTGAACTACTCAATAAGTACATCTGCCAGTCCTACAGCTGGGGGAACAACTACGGGAAGTGGAACTTTTGTAAGC
>CAIWCC010000018.1 GCA_903911085.1 uncultured Bacteroidales bacterium
AGCAATGCTATTTTCATACCTGTTCATTTATTATTCCCTGCATTATTACTTCTCCCATTATTACTCCTCCCATTATTACTTCTGCCATTATTACTCTCACCGCCCCAATACTATCAAATTTTGCAGTAGTCAAAAGCAAACCAAAATAATCATCCGTATCTATCCGATTCAATTTGCATACTACCTGCTTATTGGAGCCTTCGGGTAGCATGTTAAAGAAAAAGGGAAATAAATATTCCGAATGAAAGGGCTGCTCTCGCTTGGGCAAAGTAACACTGATAGCTGGTTTGGAATTGTCTGCCAACCATGCATCTTTGTAGCAAAATGTGAATGAACCATCATCGTGTTGGGTCAATACACCGGCTTCCTGGTCTTTGAATAGTACGCTGGCTTCTCTCATTTGTTAGTAGAGATGTTTTTTATTGTCAAACTAACTATGTTCACTTAAAAACAACTTTATACAATAACCCTATCGCAATGGCAAAAACAAAACTTAATAAAGTCCCGATGATTATATATTCTGTTTTTTTATGTTCGGAATCATTTTTTAAATCACCAAACCGAAATACCGATTTAGCTGCCAGCAAAAACCCGATTGCACTAAATTCACTTGCAATTATGAAGGTTAAAATTAAAATTCGCTCTAAAACACCTATCCATTTGCCGGCATTATTTAATCCACTTTTCTTTTTTGCATCGGGTTGTTTCTCTAGTTCTTTTGCCCATTTCTCAGTCAGTTTGCCAATAAATACGCCTGTTGGGATAGTTACAAGCGTATATGCTAAAATTAATCCCCATGCTTTTTGATTTGAAAGCAGTTCGGATAAATTGCCAACTAATAATGCTTCTTGTTGGGTATATACGAGCCAAACCGTAACAATTATCACAAAATGTAATACTTGATCAACTATAAATACCCAAGTTGATGAATTTGATATTCTTGTTTTAATTGCATCAATCAAAAAATGCCCTACACTAATAATCAGCAAAATAGGCCATAAATGGTAATCCCAAAGCACAAGTGATAGCACCAAAACATGAATGCCTATATGTAGCCAAAAACTGCCCGATTTTAATCCATTCTTGTCTTTTTCTTTTGCCATTGCTGTGGTTTGAAAATTAAAATCAGCAAAGAAATGGGCTACTAAAATACGAATTAATAATTCTAAACTTAGAGTATTCATTGGATTACATTTTAGTGATTAAGCGGTTATAGCGGTTAATAAATGACTGAATACTCTTCAAGTTACCATATACACTAAGTCGCTTGTGTACTGCTGGTTGTGAGATATTAAGTATTTCCGACAGTTCGTATTGATTCTTTTCGTACAATAAATGATAATACATTGCTTCGGCGGTACTTGCCGTCCATTTACTTATAATGGCATCGGCAAGTAAACATTCCGTGTCCAATTCTTCATTTATTTCTTTACTAGGTGTTACGATTAGCAATCGGTCATTATTTTTTTCGAGTTTGTCGAATGCATTTCCAGATTTTTCATATACCTCACCCTGCGACTCTGTAACTTTGTTTGCAGCATAGCTCATATTACCTAAACCTATTGCTACGCGTGCATCAGAAAAGGCATATTTAATTGGTTTCTCTGATTTCTTTTGAGAAACAGCACTATTTATCGGTTCATAAGTTCGCAGTTTTGCACGGATTAAAATCCCAATTAACAATGCTTTTTGAGGTTCCGGAATCAAATACTGAAAACTATCTCCTCTATAAAGCTCAAATTTACCATTCCCATTTAAAAAAAGACGATTGATTTCCGAAAAACAGCCCTTTAATGACTCTAAAACGGACTCAACATCTTCGTTTTTTATTTTACGCGATTTTACTAAATCGCCAGTTATGACGGCATAAGTTTCCATCTCTATATTTATTTTGAATTGATTAATTTTCTATTCATCTTGCCTTTTTATTAGCTCTTAAGGTTATTATGCCGTACTATAACCCTTGCAGGTTATTTTGATAAAATATAACCTATATAGGTTATTAATTATATTTATTACCTATGCAGGCTATTACATGCAAATGTACTGAAACCTGAATAAAGAATCATTATTCCTACACTTCTGCACCATCCAACAACTCCACAAATCCATCCACCTTGGCTTCTCTCATTTGTTAGTGGTTATATTTTTGATTGTCAGGCTAACTTCCATACCTAATACATCGGCTATCTTATGCAAGGTAAGCAATGTAGGATTTCCCTTTCCGCTTTCAAATTGCTTCAAAGTGCGTAAACCCACGCCCGATAATTCGGCTACCGTTTCTTGTGTTACCTGTAACACTTCCCTGCGCGCCTTTATTGTTTTTATTAATTCTGTATAGTGCATTATATGGCTCTTTTACTTGCAAATATACAACAATTTTTAATATCTGCAAGCAAAAGAGTAATAAACGGCACTTTATTGTGCTAATTATAGTTTGATTTATATTTTTCTTTGTTCAAAATATGCTACAAAACCATATTTTTACATTCTATTTTACCAGAAGTAAACCGCACCATTTATAGAAATCCACTTGTTTGCCTATTAAGAAAAGCTATAATAGCCATGTTGAAATTCGAGTTCTTTATTTGGTGCGAATTCGGTGTCGCAGTGTGGGCATTGAACAAGGTGAGGTTTTAAAATGAAAGATTATTTTTTTTTACCTAAAGTTGCTAAAGCATATGTTTATATCTCAAACTTTTTTCTCATTTCTTGTCAAAAACTTTGAGCATTTTTTCAAAATCGCTTTCGTATTTCCCATCTTGAATAACCCTAAATTTTGAGTATTCGCTTACTGCTTTTTCATCTGCCTGCTCTTTGCTAATTTTCCCCAAACCTTCGAGTACTGGGTAACCATTAAGGTCCAGATAACTACTCATAAAGTTTATCCAATCTTGCATAGTAGTAGGCAACTGCCTTTCGGCACGCAATTGAGCCAAGTCAAGAAATGCCGAAACAGAAAGTCTCAATTTGTGTATTTCATCTTCGTTCAGGTAGTTTTTTGGAGTAATAACATCAGTTTTATATTTTACCATGAGGCGAATGTGCCCAGGTAGTTAAACCCATATTTTCTTTGGCTGCATTTACCCTATTGTGAATAATCTCAGCAGCTGTTCCTCCCGCAACAGCATAATGAAGTTTATTTTGAATAAAAGCAAAAAACTCTTTTGTAATCTGACTGGTCTTATCATAATCTGAAGCAAGTGCAAAAATATCAGTTATTTGAAGATAAAGACGGCGCTCGCTTATACGAATGTCCCGGATGCGTTCGAGCATCTCTTTGAAATATTCATCATCAAATTTTCGACCCTGTTTAAATCGATCATCATTAAGCACATAGCCTTTTTGTAGATATTCGTGAAGTATCCTTGTGGCAAACTTTCTAAATTGTGTTGCTTTAATGGAATTTACTCGATAACCAACCGAAATTACCATATCGAGGTTATAAAACTGTATCTCTCTATTTACTTGGCGTTTACCTTCATTTCGAACTACTCGAATTTTTCGAGTAGTTGGAGTTTCTTCTAATTCAGCACTTTTATATATTTCCTGAATGTGATATGTAATTGTATTTTCTTCTACACCAAATAATTGCGACATAATTTGCTGACTCATCCACATATTTTCATCAATCATATACACTTCAATTTCTACCTCACCAGCATAGTTTGTGTAAATAGCAAGTCCAACCCGCTCAGAAATTTCTTTGTTAAACTGTTTGCGCCATTCGTTTAACTGCTCATCAAAACCTTGTATTTCTGTCTTTTTTTCATGTTTCTCACTTTAATATGTGCAAATACAGTATAAATAATTTTGAACAACTATATTCTGTCTTTGTATTTTTATTTTTATTGCAAAGCGGAGCTTTGCTTCTAACCCGACGTAGTCTGGAGACATACGCCGAACTTTAGGTGCGATACACGCTACGAGGAACGAGGAACTAAGACCTTGCAAATAAAATTAAAGTGTCGTAATTGTTTTTATCTGCTGCTTTAATTGCATTTATATAATTTGTTCGAGCGTTGTTATCTCTCACCAAGTTTTCTGCACCCCACGAAAATTCAGGTAATTTGTAGATTTTATTCACTATGATGTCAGCCATCAATCTGCTATGTCTTCCATTTCCATTTGGAAAGCAATGTATGCTTACTATTTTATGTTTAAAGCGTACTGCAATTTCATCAGGGGGAAATATCTCATGTTCAATCCAATACAAGGTGTCATCTAATAGATATTTCAATGCACTTGGAATCTGCCATTTATTGATACCTATATTTTTATCTGTTTTTCTAAAGTCACCCGCCCACTTCCACACATTACCATACATGCGTTTATGAAGATTTCTAATAAATTTCTCAGTTAAAATTATATCTGCTTTAAGTGTTCGAGTAAGAACCCATTGAATGGCTTCTTCAATATTTTGTTGTTCAAATTCATCTAACTCACCACGGGTTGCAATAGTTGGTATAAGTAATCCATTTTTTTCGTCTTCATCTAATGGAGTTTGACCATTGATATATTCTAAATCTAATCCCATAATATTTTAGGCATTTCGGTTTTTAGCAGAGTTGTTCTTTCTTCAAAGGCCTTCTTGATTCTTTTATCAGAATTCTCTTGATCCTCTAATTTCATTGTATTGGATGTTCTGGCGACTATTTTGAAAGCTAATTCCCGGGCTTTTCGTTCAATTAACGCATCCAATGTTCCATCTTTTGGAACAAATCCATATACTAACTCCATATCAAGTGCACGAGCCGAATCTCGTAATAGTTTCAACGAAATGGAACCATCTTGTTCCCTTTGTTCCATTTCAAGTACACTTTGTTTACTCACAGAAAGGCGGTTGGCTAATTGCTGCAATGTCATACCTAGCCCTAAACGAACTGCTTTTATCCATCCTGTAGGAGGAGCAACTACCTTATTTGCAGTAGCATACACCTCCATTTTTGACTCTAATTGTTCTAATTGAAGTTTGTTTTTATTCATTTTGTAAGTTTTTAGTCTGACTAATTAACTACAAAAGTAAGGTATTAACCTGACATATACAAATTAAAGTCAACCTTAAACCTGACATACATAAAATAATGTAAGGTTTTAGACTGACAAAAACAAACGAAACAAATCTTTATACGCTCACTTTACATTTCAAAATGTCCTTTTTCTTTGTTAAACTGTTTGCACCATTCGTTTAACTGCTCATCAAAACTTTTTATTTATGACTTTTTTTTCATGTTTCTCACTTTAATATGTGCAAATACGGTATTCAATAAATAATTTTGAACAACTATTTTCTGTCTTATTATTTTTATTTCAAAGCGGAGCTTTGCTTTTAACCCGTAGTAGTCTGGAGACATACGCCGAACTTTAGGTGCGAGATACGCTACGAGGAACGAAGTGTAAGGTACATAAAACGAAGAATAATCAAAACTATTATGCTTTGATTTAGTTTTGGCTATCGATAAATAATCAATCATTGTTAAGTTTGATAAAAAATTGAGTTGTTGCTGATTATCCATTTACTTGTCAATACCGAGAAACGTAGCGAAGTGAGCATCGCAGGTATTGACAATGCGCTAGCATTGACACCCTCTTCGTCCGATGTGGGTTGCAGTGGTCAACTCCAGTTTTTTTATTTTTCTTGTAATTTTTATTTTATCTTATAAACCGCTGATCTTCATCTGGTTTCAGGTCTTTAATAAGGCAACTGTCTTGTGTAGTAACTATTTTGTGGTTTACCATCTTTGATCTGGTGAAAAATGCCCATTCAGGTCCTCTTTCTCTAAATAAACCCTTTACGAAAACTAATTTGTTATTGACATATCTCATTGTGTCCCAGGATTCCTCTTGATAACCAGCTCTATAATGGAAAACTATATATTTTGAAACGGAATCGATTTCCAAACCTAAACGTTCTGACAAGACTGCATTGTAAACGTATTTCTTTAATCTTGGCGAGTAATTCCAAATCCAATAAGCACAACCACCAGAACCACAATTATACAAAACTGAAATGTCTTTGTAACCATCGAAATCCCAGTCTGTAAGTTTTAATTCATTATCTAATACATCTTTACTTGTGTTTATTGTTTGAACTAACTTCCCAACGCAGTATATTTTTATCTTATTCAATTTATAATCTGCTAAATCGAATTTAAAGCTATACAAACCAAGTTTTGGATTTATATACCCAGAAATTGAATCATTTATTACATATTCCTTCTTGACTTCGATAGGAGGAGTATCTTTTTTTACAACCACAGGTTTCGGCTTGTCTTCTTTACACGAAACAGAAAGGATAAGTACGAGAATGAGAAATTGGAGTTTGTACATCTTGTTGTGTTCTATTTATTTTGTCTTTTTATTTTCCATAATCATCATGCTATCAACAGTTCTTCTGACAACACCATGTATGACTTTTTTGTGAATTTCCTTAAGCCAAATATTACCATCTTTGTCGAACCATCTTTTTTGTGTGAAGCCTTTTACAAGTACCAATTTGTTGTTACAGTATTTCATAGTGTCCCAATACTCTAGATGTACTCCATCACGAAAATGAAAAACAATACACTTCGAAACTAAATCAATTTCCAAACCTAAACGTTCTGACAAGACAGTATTGTAAACGAATTTATTTAACTTTGGGGAGTAATTCCAAATCCAGTATGCACAACCACCCGAACCACAATTATATATAGCTGTAATGTCTTTATAACCATCAAAATTCCAGTCAATCAAACTAAAGTCAAGATGCTCACATTCTTTGTTAGTTTTTATAGTTTGAACTAACTTACCATCACTATAAATTTTTATCTTCTTCAATTTTAGATGTGCTGTATCTAAGTCAAACTTAAAGCTATACAAACCAAGTTTTGGGTTTATATAACCTGATATTGAATCTTTTATTACATCTTTCTTTACTTCTATTTTAAGTGTTCCTTTTTTGATAACCAATGGTTTCGGCTTGTTTTGTTTGCACGAAACAGAAAAGAGAAGTAAGAGAACAAGAAATTGAAGTTTATACATATTGTTGTATTATTTATTATTTCAGTTTAATACTATATTCCATCACATTACTACGACTGCAACAACTACCAATTGTAAATTCAGCTGGAATTTTATGATTTGGATGTGAGTAAATGTAGCTATCCACAGATTCTCTTATTGTTACATAACCTTTCTTGTATTTGTTTTTTTCAATTACAACTATTCCTTTAGCTCTCATATTCCATGTACTACCTATATCACAAATCATTTTCCATCTATTTTTTTTATAAGTATAGACGTTGTAATCCCTACATGAACTTGTTCCCCAGCCTGGTAAGATTCCGATTTCATCATTTCCATCATCATTTAAATCACCTTCATTTTTAAGCGCCCAGTCATACTTAATATATTTTATCTTCAACGGCTTAATTGACTTATCTGAAAAATGCAACTCATTGTCATCTAATTCAACAAACAAAGAATCGGGTATCTTTTCTAATTCTTCTTGTGTTAATTTCTCTCTGTCGATATTGTAATGTCTTTCATTCCTTTTGTACTTAAACCAAGCATTCTCATTTTTGCCATCACCATTAAAATCACCTACAATAGTATCTGCCATTGGATAACCTTTGATGGTATTTACATAATCGGGAATATTTTCTGAATTTTCCGCAGCTAGTTTTCTTCTTGAAGCACTATTTACTAAAGTTGTATCTATCATCCAACGGACACTACCTTCAGGTGTAAGTAGAGCTATACTATCATAATAAACGGTGTCCTTTTCAATAACTTGCTGATTTACTTTTTTTTTGTTGCTGGTTTAGGTTTCTCTTGTTTACATGAAACTGAAAGAATAAGTACGAGAACGAGAAATTTGAATTGTTTCATAGAGGTTGTTTTGATTCTAATTGTTTAAATTTATACTTCCAATGATTGATTCTAAAGGAGTATTTATATCAAAAGATATTTTTTTTGGTTTCCGTCCTATAATAATAAATAGGTTAATTTTCTGTTCTAAATTATTAATAATCATATCTATTGACATAAAACTTGGTTTCTTTGAAAATGCAGATATCTGGTTATCTTTCATTGATAACAACTCTAAATCAGGGCGTAATTCAGACAAATGATAGTATATACCATTGATTTTATCATTTAATCCGATAATTCCCATACTTTCTATTCTACTCCTAAAAGACAGAATATCCTTTTGTTGTTTTTTCATCCTTCTTTTGCTTCCAATTTTTGAAAACAAAGAGAATACAACTGTTATGACCACACCACCTAACATTGCCGCAAAAACAGAATCTGCCGAGGCTTCTTGAATAATAATAATAATAATAAGTTCAATCATAATTAGTTATTTTAAAATGGATTATTATTTGGACATTTTTTTGATTATTACTGCTTAATTATTTCTATTTGAATTGTTTTTTTAAATAGAGACATTTTACATGATTAACTTCAATAATTCCAAATTTTCATAAGCTTCTTGGTCTCCTTGGTCAGCAGCCTGTTGAAAATACTTTGCTGCAATTGTATAGTTTTTAGGAACTCCATAACCTTCTGCATATAATTTTCCAAGAAGAAATTGAGCCGTAGAATCACCCTGTGCAGCAGCTTTCTGAAACCAATTAACTGCTTCTTGCAAATTCTGAAGGACACCATCTCCCTCGAAATATAAAGTTGCAAGTCCAAGTTGAGCATCCACAAATCCCTGTATTGCTGATTTATAATACCATTTAAATGCCAAAGCACTATCGAAATAATTATCTTCTTCGTCATAGTAAATTGCACCTAAGTTATATTGAGCTCTAGCATGTCCTTGTTCTGCCGACCTTTGAAGCCACTCTATGGCTTTTTTAGTATCTTGACCAACTTCTTGTCCTTCCATAAACCAAGTACCGAGTATATATTGGGCATCTGCGTTACCAACGTCGGCGGAATATAAAATTGTTCTATATTTTTCAGATTCAAACTTTTCTGACTCCTGTGGTTTTCTTGTTTGAATTCCAATATTATGGTACGCATGCGCAATGAAAAGAAGTTTTGCTTCAGCCGGAATTGAGTCACATTTTGAAAATTCAATTACCAATCCAGATAAAAGTTCTTTATGCTTTGTTGATAAACACTTTAAGTCATCGAACAACTTATCTACCCCATATTTATTCATATACTCGCCACATCCTTTAAAGACAAGTTCGCCATTTCCTAATTTTATGTCCCAAAGCCTAATATTGAAATTGAGCAATAAAGCACCTATATATGCTTCTTC
Source organism: uncultured Bacteroidales bacterium (assembly GCA_903911085.1). Classification (GTDB taxonomy): domain Bacteria; phylum Bacteroidota; class Bacteroidia; order Bacteroidales; family Paludibacteraceae; genus Paludibacter. The sequence continues at coordinate 9,260 of CAIWCC010000018.1, forward strand.
ATTTTCAGTTATATTATTCTCAGACTCTCGCTCTATTCTTGAAATAAGCAACAGTAAATTGACAACCGACAGTTTTTGATTTTCTGTTAAAGAATTTGATATTGCAATAAAATTTGTTCTGATTTTTGTTTCCATAATATTTTAAATTTTAGTATTCAAATAAACGATTTTCTTTATCTCCCCAATAGTTCTTAGCTAATACAGAATCACTTGAATTAGAGAATATTTTCTTCATCGTCATGCGTAAGTTCTCAGTCACATTATCACTATTGTCTGAAATATAGGTGGCTGTAATCGGAAAAGAAATATTTAAAGTTGTTTTATGAGTTGTTTTATTATTTGTACCATGTAAATCAAATCCACTTCCAGAATCTATTTGCAAATAGTTAGTAATCAAACTTCTGTCGTGCTCTGTTTTATCTTGAAGACAGAAAATTGATAGCTTAAATTTCAAATTTGGTCTGATAAACTTGATTTCACTCTCAATAAATTTCTTCTTGTTTTCAAAGTTTAGTATTTTAGAATTTGGTTCTTTTAAAGTAAATATTGATATGTGAAATGGTATTTTTAATGATTTCGGTAAGAGATATTCTAGTATTTGAATTAAGTTCTTTTTGATAATCTTATCATCTAGTAAAACATAGTTGTCAATAATTGATAATGCATTACATGGATATTTAAAATCTTTCAGTACGTTCCACATTGAAAGATAGAACTCGTCTTTTTTGACAGACTTTTTAAACTCAACGAATATTTTTGAATTTGAGAATATTTCTTCGGGGCTAATAACTTGTAAACCATAATTATTTCTAATAGAATTACATATTGATATTGGTTGATCTAATAATAATGTTGAGTTAAAATAAACGTTGTCGTTTTCTAATTGTTTGTCTAAATCATTGTTGATGACAAAATTCATTTTTTTACATTCAAGTAAACTTTCATTTCCATTTGACCAATTCTTAACTAACTGTTTTACTATTCCATTTCCACTCTCAAAATGTTCTTTAAGTTCTAAAGAACTTATATTCAAGAATATATTTGAATTAAAAATAAACTTAAGGTAATTCTTCCAAATTATTGATTTTTCGTTTTCAGAGACATCATAAGATTCATGATTAGGTGACAATTCCATAAATCTTTTAATAAATCCAATCTCACAATACACTTTTTGCCTTTCCATAATTAGTTAATAGATTTAATAGTGAGTAAATCCATTGCCAAATTATCCGCTTCATCAAAGAAGCCACTTCCAAACGGTTTATCCAATCGTCCATCATCTTTGATGTTGATTTTTTCTACCTGAGCTTTTCCAGCAGGTCTATTGGTGGGATTTGGATGATAGATATACTCAATTGACACATCACTTGGTTCAATTTCTTTACGAGCCACCAAAGTTTGAAGTTTCCGTATAAGATATTCACTGTGTGTTTCGATGATAAATTTAAAACCTTTATATGATGCGAACCTTTTTTCCCCATCCTTTTTCTTACGAATACTCTCCCATATATCACTTGGATGCATTAGTTCTACTAACATATCCGCCAGTAAAGATTGCAACTTTGGGTGTAAATTCGATTCAGGCTCTTCAATTACAATTGTACAAATCTCTGCCCATTCACTTGACTCTGGCTTACCTGAATTTTGCCTATCTTCATTAACAATTTGAGTGTTGATTAAATGAAGTTCAATTTTAAATAACATCGCTAATAATTTTGAAACACCGAAACCAACATCCGCTAAAAGTCTTTTTTCTTTTCCTGTTGTCAAATAGACAAATAGACCAAGCCCTTCAGCAGCTGGTTCAAATATAACATCGTCTGCTATTTCAAACTTACGTAACCATTTTTTTAGAAATGTTTTTGCTTTGTATTTATGGTCACCATCGATATGATTTTTACCATAATCACTAACTTTAGCTAATTCAAAAAGCGTATTTGTAAAGTCCGTATTTTGATCTTTGGTGTAAAGTCTTTGTACGTTAATGCGTTCTGAACCAATAAATGAATTGTTATTTACAAATGATGGTAATTTTAAAATTGAATCGTATAAAAATTGACTGTAGAAAAAGAGTAATACTTCGAAATCTTTGGCTCTCGCAGAGCCTAAGTCAAACTTATCTTTTTTTATTCCAACAGACTCTCTAAACTCGTCATTCACTAGGCAACTAAATCCGAGCATGGTTTTGTAAATAACCTTGAAACGCATAGTTACATCATTAAAATCTTCATGGCCAAATGTCTCCCAATCGATTTCGCCATCAGCACCTTGAAAAGGTTGCCATCTAGGATTAACTATTAGTAATGTCCTTCTCAAATCTAATATTGATTTTAATTCTTTGGCACCATCAAGTATATTTGAAAAAAATGAATCTGATTGAAAATCAAGTCGGTAAGTCAAATTATCAATGCAAATTGCTTCCAAAAATAAATCTTCATAATATCGGTAGTAATCAATGAAATAATTAAATTTAGAGTCTTTAAAATTGTCAATAATTTTAAAGATTTCAGCTTGTGAATACTCATCGATATTGTTTTCTTTACACAAAGAAAAAATAAGATCTGAAATATTTTTCTTTTCAACATTCTCCAACCAATCGAGCAATGGCAGGTTGAAAAGTGAGTTATGTTTCAACTCCCTGTCAAATATTCTATCAGCGTCTAAAAAGACTGAACTGGCAGCATCCAATGATTTAAATGATGTGTAATTGGCAAAATCATCCTTACTAAGTTTATTTTCGAATAAGAACTTATTCAATTTTTCAAAACCTTCATGCATTTCATCATCTGACGATGTTCCTAACGACATATCCTGATATGGCTTTTCATTTTGCTCATAACATTGTTTTTTAAACTCTTCTTCCAATCTCTTTTCTCTGTTGTGTTCCTTCACTTCCTTCATAAAATCAAGAAAGAATGATTTTGTAGTGACTAAATTAAAATAATAGGTTTTATTTAAACCATCGAATTCAAAAATTCGAAATCCATTAAAGCTTATTTTTAAGGATTTAAGCCTGCCGCTATTTAAAACATTGTCTTCATTTTTCACAAATTTAAAATAAATATCAATATCATGACCTAAAAATAATGAATATTTCTGACAAGCTATGGTGATTGTTTTGCTTTTAGAAAACATATTTATGGCATTATCAAAAGTACCCAAGTTATGTTTAGCATTCATAAAACTCAACTCGTATTTTTCCAAGTGAACATTATTCCCTTTTTCGCAATCAGTCATAATTTGCTTTAAAAAATCTTGCAAAAGCATCATCGATTTTATCACTGAGCTTTTACCAGAGCTGTTGCAACCAGTGAGTATGGTGATGGGTGCCATTTCAAATTCGGCTCCTTCATCGCCAAATACCCTGAAGTTTTTTAATTGTAATTTGGGATTGTTCATTATGCTACTATTCATATCAGTTGTTTTTTTAAATTTTGCCTTTAGATTAAAGGTTATAAATTTCTTTTAGTTTTAGAATTTCATCGCTCATTTTATTTCGGAAATCTTCTGGCTCAATCACCTCCACTTCGCTTCCATAGGAACGCAACAAAGCTTCAATTTCATAATTGAGAATTAACTCTAATTCTATGATTGAGAAAAATTCCGACTTTATTTTAAGTTTCTGTGAGCCATGTATTGGTTTTGATGTTATATAAGGAACTAAATTGTTAGCTATTTTCAAGGTGAGTTTTACCACTTCTGGATTAATTGGAATTGATACACCTACAATATCTTCAAAATATTCATCAAAGTTAATTCTATTTAATCTATACGGCTTTTTAGTTATTTCTATGTGTTCGATTCTGTCTAAAGCAAGATTAGTGATTTGATTTAACTCTTCATTTAAACCGAATAAAAACCAACGGTTATTATATTGTTTTAAGTAATAGGGATTAATCTCGAAATTCAAATCTACGCTCTGTTTAAACGACCGATATTTGATATTTAAAACCTGCTTGTTGGTAATTGCATTATAAATACTACTTATGTACTCAACTCCTTTTAAATATTGATTCTCATCAAATCCAATAATTTTATTCTCCGAATTAGATTTTAAGGTATCTTCTAATCTTGCATTCATTTCATCAATCCATTCAAATTGTGGTAGCCCTTTAAATCTACCTAAAGTTATTAATGCTTCTTTTAATTGGAGTGATTCTTTTTCATTTAGCGGCTGACTATTAATTGAGAAATTGATATTTGAATATCGGTAATATGCGTAACGACCGTCCTTAAACACTTCAATGGGCGCATTATAGCCGCATGAGTCTTGCATAAATTTTATGTCATCGTATATCTGACGACGCTTCACACCAGAAGAACCAGATTCAATATCCAACAATGCATCATTACAAGCATTTATCAAATCGTTCATATAATATTTTCGCCCCGGATTACGAAAACAATTATTCAGTGCTTGATATCTGATTACTGCGTTTTTATTTGTGGACATAAATTATTTGAGTGACGATTATGAAATTCTCTACTTAAGATTAAATAAACAGATTTGAATTTTATCAGTTTAGTATTCTGTATTAAACCTTTCTTTGGTTGACTCTGCAAAGTTCATAACTATGTGTGCAACCTATCCGCACGCTTTTGTATTTGTTCAATTTTATTTATCAAAAGATATTTTCTCGACAAAATTGATTCTAATAAATTAATATTCCATACCCGTTATTTGTTGGCTGCTGGTATCCATTTACCTCGTCAGTTTGCACATATTGTAAAATTAATTTAATTATATCTTCCCCAAAAAAACTTTAAAATGGGCTAGCATCGACAGATATTTAAACACATCTGCTCTATCAAAAACAATTTAGGCAGCCGTATGACCCTGAGCCACCCAATTCTTTATTGTGGCTGTTTTTTAGACATCCATACCTCATCCTTTTTTTCTAAAATAGCTTCTGTAGCCTTCGTTAATACAAAAGTAAAGTATTTTTCTGATATAAGTTTAATTAAATCATCTGTAACATAAAAATGATCTAAATGATTAATACACCATTCAATATAAGTGTTATTAATTTCGAGAATTTGAACTATTATGTGATCCCATTGAATTTTCCATATAGAAATACACAATTTATTTCTTATCGTTTTAAAGGCATATCCCTTGTTTTTTTTTAAACGAGCATTTAGTTAATTTTTAAGACTTTCAATCAATACTTGATTCACCAATTCAAGTTCTTCTTTTTTGTTGCAAACAGTCAAGGCAGAATCAAATCTTTTCTTAACCAACACTTTGTTTTTGCAGAGCAAATTTACTCCCATTACCATGCCGTCTTCATTGATAATGAGCTGAAAACCAAAATCATTTGATTTTTTAATACCAGTTGCTATTTTCATCATTGTCCTAGTTTTTAATTATACCTACTGTTTTTGCCCAATCAATAATTGTTTTACGGCTATTTTCAAAATAGCATTTATCTAAAGCCTCAGATAAAAACTCATTGGCACTTTGCATATCAATTGATGTGTATTCTTTTCCACTTGCATTACTTAACACCTGTAAAAGTGCCTTATGAACTAGTGTCACCACTTTTTCGCGAGAATAATTCACGTTTCTGTCAATTTCAATTTCTTTTAAAAGTGTTTTAGTTTCTTTGTGATAAATAAGTATTCCGCAAAGAAAAGTACAAGCAGTACCTTCTGCAATCTGCTCAACGATTAGCAAATCTTGCATTTCTCTCATTCCCACAATATAGTTCAAACCTGAATTTGCAGTGTACGATTGGTACACACTCATTCCAGTAGTGTCGCTAAAACCTATTGGAACAGTTAGTTTTGCTAATCCTTCATGCGTATTTTCCATAGCTATGCGTTTAGGAATTTTTGTGACTGCTGCATCAACATTTGACGCTGATCAATATTAAAAGCATTATTAACTAACATATTGATGTGATTTTCAACATCCAATAAGTTTATGCTTATCCTATCTTCTCGTGAAGCTGTTAGCAACAAGTCAGTGAGCATTGCTTTAACTTCTGATTTAATGTAGCTTTGGCTATAGTAGGTTTTGTGATATCCTTTTTCACAAAGTAACTGTTTCGTTTTTATGTCAAAAATCCTAATACCATTAACAAAGGTATGCGCATATCCTTGTCCTACATCTTCCTTAATGAGGAGTCCTTCCATCAATCTAATTTCATTCATATAGGTATTACCCGCATTAGAAGTAAAACCATTGCCAATAAAAGCATTTACACCTTCGGAATAATTAAAATTACCGTTTTTAGCTAAACCGAATTTTTGGAACAATGTGATTTCGTTGCTTTGCATAGTCTTATGTTTTTTTGTTTGACTTTGCAAAGGTGATATTGTGGTGTGCAGTGTATCTGCATAGATAATTTTTTTTAGAATAAAGTAATGATAACTCTTTGATTGTTTTGTTAATTGTCTGTAAGCTATAGCTTTTAGTGGAATACATACTCAAATTAAATTTTGGTGTAAACCTTGCCAAATCCACCTTCGCCCAAGTAGTCGGTGATGGGGTTGTACTGGTTGCGTTTGTGAAATTCTACTTATGTCATAAATTCTTAATGACTATCAACCAGCTTTTGAAATTAGTCGTTTAATAGTAAAAATATATCTTTAAAATTATTTCCCCAAAAACAACACCTTTATCACCGTACTCCCAATTTTCCGTTCCAGTCCACTTTTAGTAGTAGGAATGCAGGTTTCCCGTGCAATTTGTTGCTTTACTTGTGTTATTCCGAGGAGTCGTTTAAGTGAGAAGGAGAATCCGCGCATGCTGTGTTATGGGGTTTTAAATGTTTATTTTTTGGCTTTTTACTATCTTTATTTTTTAAGACTTCAAAGATAGATAAAACAATTAGTATTTAGTGAAATTTTGTAAGTCTAAATTTCTTGTTTAACAACATGTTTTGGAGATTATATTTTTTGTTGATAAATGCAAATAAAGTATATCGTTTTTATTGAAATTGAGTTCTCATATTTTTCAATTTAAAGTGGTCGAACTCCACCACTTTAAAAAACTATTTTCAACAAAGTTGCACCTCGTATTTTTAATTCGTCTGTTTGCAACTGACGGTCACTAGGTTCTTTGCCATTTGAGATTTTTTTAAGTCCTGTTGTTTGTCAATTGAGATTTGATAATAGCTTGAAATATAGGTTTAGCAATTCACGGAATATCATTTACTAAACATAGTATTTGTTTCTAAAAATAGTTGTGCAAGCAATATTCAATACATATTTCTAATACCGTACTAGTTCTATATTACATAGCTATTAATACTCACTATAGTCCGATGACCCTCCGATGACCGTCCGATGCTATTATGTGATAATAATGTTATACTACTATAGTTGTCATCTAATTACTAGACACAAAAAAAGTGGCACTTATATAGCGCCACCCTTTTGACCAATATTCTAATTATAAATAGTACTATTTATCTTAAATGCTAAATAGAAGCCACTTATCTGAGTGAATAACCACATTAATCGCTTGAAGATAATACACAATTTTTCCGATTGAGCTCTAACTCGATTATTTAGTTTGACCTTTTGGTTTCCAGGCGGGCTGTTTTGAAATAACCAAAGTAGGTTTGCCTTTAAGAAGTCCCAATGAAATGAGGAATTTATCAGCTTTGAGCAAGGCTGCAATCACCACATCCTCAGGAGATTTGTAATTGGCACACACAAAAGCATGGGTGGTGTTGGGGAGAAGAATCAGTTCGCATTTATTGCCATATTTTTTCATGGCTTCTGTAAATTTTACGGATTGTTCTGGTAAAATGACTGTATCGTCCAAACCATGTAAGACCAAGGTAGGCGGTTGATTTTTATGCACATTGTAAAGTGGTGATAGTCTTTTTGCTAGTTCAATTTGCTCCTTTGTTGGAATCAGATTTTCCGGGCTTGTCTTTTTATCCAATGCTGCACCGCCAATAATGCGATTGATTAAAACGCTGGTAGTAAAATCGGATAATGGATTATACAATACCAAGGCATTAGGTATTGCACTGGCTTTTAAATTATCTAGGGGGTCATCAAAGCCATCGATTGTTCCCAAGCAGGACGCCAAATGACCGCCTGCCGATTCGCCTAACACGATTATTTTATTTGGATCAATGCCAAGTTCGGCAGCATGTTCGCGAATATATCGAATTGCTGATTTACAGTCGGCAAGGCAATCGCCCACCATAACACTTCCATCTGCTTTCACCAAGCGATAATGTATGCAAAAACCCACCGCACCACGACAGGCAAAATAGCGAGCATGTGGGAAAAATGTTTCGGTGATGCCACCTGTCCAACCACCACCATGAATCCAAACTACAGCTGTGCGTTTTTTAATTGGCTTATTGTCAATTGGTTTGATATAGAATAACTTTACTTCTTCGTTATTCACTTTTTTGATAACGATTTCGGACATTAATGGTCCACGAAGTAGTGAATCTAACGAAATAGTTTTAACATCCTGATTGGCAATCGTTTTTGAATATAAATTTCCAATAGAAATACTGAACAAAAAAAGACTGAGCAGATAAAGTTTAATTATTGTAATTTTTAAAATTTTCATGGTGTGTATCTTAATTGATTTTCCATTATTGCATCATTGTGCACTTTATTAGAGTTTATATAGATTAAAAGTTTATAGTTCTCAAAAACAAAGATTTAAGATTAGACACAAAGTTACACTAAATTACACAAAGTTTCACTAAGAATAATTTTACAAATTAAGAACACTAAGGAAAAAACATAAATGTTTTTTTTAGAATAGTCGTTTTATTATAAAACATTTATGTTTTAT
>CAIWCC010000019.1 GCA_903911085.1 uncultured Bacteroidales bacterium
ATCGACGAAAGGAGGATTAAAGAAGAATTCAATTTAGACATTTTTGAATTATTGAACGAGACTGAGACTTTTAATGAAACTGAACTTGCAAAACTAGCTGATTTACAAGCAATATACACTAAGAACATTTCGCAATTATCAGATTCTGAATATAAAAAAGAACTTGAACGCCTTGCTATCGACTTAAGTTGGAAATCGTCACAGATTGAGGGTAATACTTATTCGCTACTTGAGACAGAAAGATTACTTAAAGACAAAGAAACAGCAGCCGGAAAAACGAAAGAAGAAGCAATTATGCTTCTAAATCACAAAGATGCACTAGATTTTATTGTCGATAATCCAGACTACTTAATTCCGTTAAAAATTTCAAAAGTAGAAGATATTCATGGTTTGCTTATTAAAGAATTGGCTGTTGACAAAAACTTAAGAAAACGGAGAGTTGGTATTTCAGGAACAAATTATCGTCCACTCGACAACGAATTTCAAATACGTGAAGCATTAGAATCCGCTTGTAAGCTTGTGAATAAGAAAGAAAGTATATTTGAAAAGGCACTGCTGATTTTAGTATTGATTTCATACATTCAACCATTTATGGACGGAAACAAGAGAACAGCAAGAATAGTAAGTAATGCAATTCTAATGAATTACAAACATTGTCCCATTTCATTCAGGACAGTTGACTCAGTAGACTACAAGAAAGCAATGTTACTGTTTTACGAACAAAACAACTTGTCGAGATTTAAAGAGATATTTATCAACCAGTTCGAATTTGCAGTTAAGACATATTTCTGAAACGACTAAACAAAATAACGAGCCATAATACTAAGGCTTCCTGCGGTCGGCACGACCCAGCACGGGAGCATCGGTTGAACCGTATTCCCGACAAGCGGGCAGGTGATTCAACGAGCGTGGAGAAGATAAGTATTATTATGGAGAAAGCGACCTATTTTGATTAGTTGTCGCAGGATGGAAAAGTCAAAAGTAAGAATGAATAATGCTGTTAGTAGTAGATTTTCTACAAGAACACAGCTGTCAAAAAATAAGAGAACAAGCAAGAACAGTGGTTTTTGCTTGAGTTTGGGCAAAGCAGTGGCCATCCCTGTTCAGCAACAGGGCTTGAAAGGAATAAATTACAGGTTCAGGTTTGATGTCCGTGTGTAAAACACATTATCAGGCGAACGAATAGGCGGAAGTGTTTCTATCACTTGCATGTTGCCCGTTTTGCATTTGGGGCAACGGCAGGAATCAAAGTCGGTTAAACGAACAATGCGTTGCTGCCGAGTTTCAGTAAGTTGAACAATATCCGGTTTGCTTTTGAGCGATTCCACTTGCTTGCGATAAGCACTGGTAAGTATGCCAAAGTAGCGTATTTTCACAAAGCGTTTTGGCAGAATATGCATACAAAAGCGCCGCAAAAACTCTACACCCGTGAGGGTCATAAGCTTTTGATTCGAATCGTTGGCATAATCTTTATACGAGAAAGTAACGCCATTGCTGTCGATATTTTTGATACGCGTATTGGTCAGAGCTACACGGTGTGTGTATTGCCCTAAATAATTAACCACTTGGCGGGCATTGCCCAGCGAAGGTTCGCAGTAAACAACCCAGGGCTTAGCGTAACAATGGTCGATTATTGACTGAAACTCCGTCAAACGGTTTTTCTTTTTCAAATTGCATTTGAGGGCTTCGAGCAGTTTGGTGCGATAAACCACACTGAGCTGACGAACCGGATAGAGGTATTTACCTTCGTTACCAATAGTTTTCAGACCGCCCATTGGCGTAAGGCCTACAGCAGGAACAATGCAATGCAGGTGTGGGTGCAAACTCAGGTTTTGCCCCCAGGTATGCAGCACACAGATAGCACCTGTTTCCACGCCATAGTGTGAGTAACCAAAGGAAGTAAGTGTCTCTTTTGCGCAAGCAAAAAGACTTTCGTAGAAGGACGCACTGTCGGACAAACAAACCGGATTGAGTTCGTCGGGTACGGTAAACACGATATGAAAATGTTTCACACACAGAGAATCGCGCATACGGTCTTCGGCCCACAGCACTTGACGGGCAAGTTGACATTTGGGGCAATGGCGATTGCCACAACTATTATAACTGTATTGTTCGTGTCCACAGCTGGTGTTATCACACTTGTCTTTGTGTCCGCCTAACGGAGCGGTACGACAAAGCTGCAAACTGTTGAGCACATTCAACTGATACACATTGGGATTACACTGCGCAACAAACGCGGCTCCGTAACGTTGAATTACGGTAGCCAGTTCAAAACCATGGCGTGCCATTAGTTAGCCTTACAAGCTTCAGGATAAAGCGTATCCAGCGGACTATGCGCCTTGACAAGTTCACATTGTGCAATGTGCAGGTAAACCATGGTGGTTTCAATCTTGGAATGCCCCAGCAGATCTTTAACAGTGACAATATTCAGCCCATCTTCAATCAAATGCGTAGCATACGAATGGCGTAGGGTGTGAACGGTGACGTCTTTGGCAATGTCGGCAGTTTTTACTGCTTCGCGCATCACCCACGAGATACCTTTGGCTGAATACGGTGTACCTAAAGCCTTTCCGTTGAAAAGCCAGGTAAGTGGACGTTCCAGAGCAATATATTTTTGAAGTCCAACGGACATATATTCCGAGAGCGGAACAACGCGGTCTTTGTTATACTTGGAACGACGAATATGAATGGAACGACGCTCAAAATCGATATCGGCGGTTTTGAGGTTGATCACCTCCGAAGAGCGAAGTCCGGCAGAATAAATAAGCATAAGCAGCACACGGTGTTTGAGTAAAGTGGGTGCTTTAAAGAGTAGGCGAAGTTCGCTTTTATTGAAAATTGTTGGTAACTTTGCATCTTTCTTGAGCGAAGGAAGTTTAATGGCACGATCGGGCAAACCTACGTAGCGATAGTAGTAGCGAAGTCCGTAAACCGAATGTTTAAATGCACTGCGCGATGGCGACACTGCCGATACGGCCAGCGAAACAAGATACTCGTTGAGTTCGTCACAAGATACATCTTCGGGCAAGCGATTGAAATGCAAGCTCACCTGCGCAATACGGTGAATGTAATTCTCGAAAGTGCTTTTAGCTTGTCCACGCAGTACAACCTGATGCTCAAGGGTGTGATACACACGGTCGAAACCGGCAACTGATGCCATGGCGCGACCAACGATAGAAAAATCGGATTTTTGTTTCATGATGCTGAAAAATTAAATGAATAATAGGGACATTAATAATTTAAAAAGGAACTGGTAATTCCTCTTTCAGCATCTGAAACGAAAATCTTTTAATAGAGTTTTATAAATGAAGTATTTAAAACCCTTCCCGGAGGGAATTTAGTTCAACACACGCCTATGTCCATTGGCTGGCTGACGTGCATTTCGGCAGTTAATCGCCCGCTGTTAGCGGTATGCTGTTCGACAAGTCGAACTCCCGAATATCTCCAAATGCCCATAGCCTCGGTCGTTGGCAGCAAGCCGAAAAAAAAATAAGAAACAACAGCGACACTGTGAAATGTGGAACTTTTACAGGAAACGACTGAAAAGAAAACGAAAGAAAATCAACCCTTCACAAAATTAAAAGAGGTGTTTTTTCAACGCACAAATCAACGCTGAAACACCACATTTAATTTTGCTCAACGCACCCAAAGCCCGCCCACCACCCCAACGTGGTGGGTGTATACTTTTAGGATAACACAACTTGACTTTTGACTTAAATTTGCTAACTTTGACGACTAAATTAATAAAGAAATCATAAATGAGTGAAGACCAAAAAAGAGTGTTGGAACAACAACTCTGGAATATTGCCAACACGCTGAGAGGCAAGATGAATGCGGACGAATTCCGTGATTATATTTTGGGCTTTATTTTCTACAAGTATTTGAGCGAGAAAATGGAAATTTTCGCAAACGTAATCTTGAAACAAGACAAAATAAAGTTTCGTGAAATCACACCTAAAATGCCAGAAGCCAATGAGTTTCTGGAAGCTATTAAAGAAGAAGCGTTAGAAAAATTGGGTTATTTTCTGAAACCCGAAGAACTATTTACCGAAGTTGCAAAACGTGGTAATGGAGACAATACCGAAGAGGATTTGTTTGACGAAAGCAAAACTAATTTTATACTCGAAGATTTACAAAAGATACTGACCAATATCCAGTTGAGTACAATGGGGACAGACAGCGAAGAGGATTTTGACAACCTCTTTGAAGATATGGACTTGAACAGTACAAAACTCGGAAAAACACCCGAAGCCCGAAACATAATTATTGCCAAGGTGCTTGCCCATCTTGACAAGATAGACTTCAAACTCGAAAGCACCGAATTAGACGTATTGGGCGATGCCTACGAATATCTGATTGGACAGTTTGCCAGTGGAGCAGGAAAAAAGGCGGGAGAATTTTACACACCGCAGGAAGTTTCTAAAATTCTTGCCAAAATTGTAACTACTGGAAAACACAAACTTAAATCGGTTTACGATCCAACTTGCGGTTCGGGTTCGTTATTGCTGCGAGTGGCAAAGGAAGTCAAAGAAGTAAACAACTTCTACGGTCAGGAAATGAACCGAACCACCTACAACCTTGCCCGAATGAATATGATTTTGCACGGTGTACATTATCGTCAGTTCGACATTAAGCAAGAAGACACGCTTGAACGTCCGCAACATATTGACCAACAATTTGAAGCCATTGTGGCTAATCCGCCATTTTCGGCTCAATGGAGTGCCAATCCATTGTTTACAAGCGATGACCGATTCAGCCAATACGGAAAATTAGCACCGAGCAGCAAAGCCGACTTTGCTTTTGTGCAACACATGATTTACCATTTAGCTGAAAACGGAACGATGGCAATTGTTTTGCCTCATGGAGCTTTGTTTCGTGGTGGAGCGGAACAACACATACGCCGTTACCTAATTGAAAACAAAAACTTTTTGGACGCTGTAATTGGCTTACCTGCCAATATTTTTTACGGTACAAGTATTCCGACTTGTATTATGGTATTCAAAAAATGCCGCGAAAATCCTGATAATATTCTGTTTATTGATGCAAGTAATGAATACGATAAAGTAAAAACTCAAAACGTTTTGCGTGACGAACATATCAACAAAATTATTGAAAC
>CAIWCC010000020.1 GCA_903911085.1 uncultured Bacteroidales bacterium
AACTCAAAGGTGAGTCACTAAGAAAGAGAAATATCAAATAAAAGTATTATATTTACATACAAATCCACCCAACTTCTACAGGTGGCTCACTTTGCCGAAATGGTGGCTCACTTTTGCCGAAATAATCATTAATGTAACCACACCAGGTACATTGGCCACTTTAGCCTCTACTTATCTAAGCACAAACCAACCTTACCATAACTGGTAACATAGATGCGAGGGATGTACTAACCATGCGTGATAATATGCCATTGCTGGCTGTGTTGGATTTGGGTGGGGTGAGTTTTAGAAGTTTACTGGCAATGCAACTTATTTTAGCTCCACTACCTACCCAGCCAACGAAATGCCGCAGTATTCATTTAATAGCAGTTCTTATTTAGGCAAAACTACTTGAAAACTATCATCTTGCCTACCAGTATCACATCGATAGGAAGTTACGCTTTTGCTCAATGCAGTGGCTTAACAAGCAGTTTGACTATTCCCAATTCAGTAAAATCTATAGGAAACTCTGCTTTTTGGAGTTGCATTGGCTTCACAGGAAGTTTAACTCTACCCAATTCGCTATCTAACATAGAAGTAAATGCTTTTAGCAATTGTACAGGTTTCACAGGCAGTTTAATCCTGCCTAGTTCTGTAACTACGATAGGAAACTCTGCTTTTTGGGGTTGTAGTGGGATAACTGGTAATTTAAATATTCCAATTGGCGTTAAAATTATTGGAACTAGAACATTTAATAATTGTATTGGAATAACAAGCATATCTATTCCAAATTGTATAATTCCAGATAATCTGAGTAATATTACAGTATCTGCTTTTTACAATTGCCCTAACATTGACACTTTGAGAATAGCAAATGTAACTAATTTTAAAAACACATTTTTTAATTAAGCTTCTATTTCTACAGTTGAAGTATTAGATGGAAAAGATAGTATTCCATCATCAGCCTTTGAAGGATGGCGTGATTTAAAAAACTTGACTATATCAGCTTCTGTAAAAGTTGTTGACGTATCTGCATTTGAGGATTGTAGAAATTTGCAGTCTGTAGTATTAAAGGGTGCAACAAAAATCAATGACTAACATCGAATTAAAAATTGTTTTGTCTCAATTTGAAATGAATGATGAAACTTTGCCTTATAATTAAAGGTTTGCCATTGTGATACATGCAATTAGAATTAAAAAACAATACACAAATCAAAAGGAATATCATGTCAGTGTCGAAAAAACATGCATAGCGTTTTAAGCTATCATTTCCATCTATTCGATTTTCCATTCGACGTAATTCTTCCAATAGTAAGAATATAAAGAGAGACTAATGGTAAAAAGATATCGAATAACATTAATGTCAAGAAGTAATTACGTTCCCCAAAATGCTTCGACGACCGATTTATTATTAAGATTTGAACTAGTAAGCGAATGAAAAACAGCACTCCTGTAGAAATCATCGTAATTGGATTGCCAAATACAAGTGCAAGTAAAAACGAAGCATAGAAAAAACCACGACTAAGCGGTTCGAGCGCTAAACGAAATTTGCTTTTGGCGGTATAATATGATGATACTGACAAATGGCGTTCTTTTTGGTAAAACCAGCTTTTGTAAGTCGTATTTGGCTCGGAACAGGTAATACTATCTTGAGCAATTTCTATTTTTGTATTTGACTTATTGGCTGCTTTATTCACCATTAAATCATCATCTCCCGACTGTAAGTTTAAAGTTGATGCAAAACCTTTGTTTTTGAAAAAAGTCTCTTTTCTATATGCCATATTTCTTCCAACACCCATGTATGGTTTGCCAGCATAAGCCATTCCAAGGTATTGTAGACCAACAAATAATGTGTCGTAGGTGATTAATCTGTTGACAAATCCTTCCTTTTGAAAATATGAACCATAACCAAGTACAAACTCTGTATTTTTGTTAAAGTTGCGTGCCAGTCGAGCTATCCAATACCTATCTTCGGGCATACAATCGGCGTCAATAAATAGCAACCACTCGTTTTGCGCAGCTTTTATTCCTAAAGTTAATCCAAGCTTTTTTGTACTTAAATTATTAGCGCCAATAGGTACAAATGTTGTCCGCAAATTCGGATAATCTTTACATAATTCTGTAAGTAAATCCTTTGTTTGGTCGGTTGAGCCATCGTTTATTACAATTACTTCATAATTTGGATATGCTTGTTGAAGAACAAAAGGAAGAAACTTCTTCAAATTTTCTGATTCGTCTTTTGCACATATAATTACCGAAACAGGTGGTTGCTCAGTAGAAAAAGAAACTTTGTTGTTTTTGATTTTTCTTTTTAAACGCAATACGCCATTCAAATAACGTGAATAGAAATATATTTGATAGATAAATGCAAGTAATAAAATACCGAAAATAATTAATTCGGTATTTGAAAAGAAAAAATTGTATATTTCCATGATATGAACCCCTATACGAGGCAATAATTCATTATTTCAATTGGTCAGAAGTATATGCTTTTGGTAATTTGCGAAGGTTATATTGCGATGCCATAATTTCGCCATAAGCACCTGCCGATCGTATGGCAATTAAATCACCACGTTTGGTTTCGTTCATGCTGTAATCTTTGGCGAATGTGTCCGACGATTCACAAATTGGACCAACAACATCGTAGGCTTCCATTTTTAATTCGGAATTTAGATTTTCGATACGATGGTAAGCTTGATATAATGCTGGACGAATCAGATCGGTGAAACCTGCATCCAAAATTGCAAACTTCTTTGAAGTTCCATGTTTTATATATAAAACCTTAGATATTAGGCTTCCACATTGTGCTACCACAGCACGTCCAAGCTCGAAATGCAAAGTTTGATGTGGTTGTAGAATTAAATGGTCGCGGAAAATTTTAAAATAGGAAGCAAAATCAGGTATTGGAAAATGATTTGGATGTTCGTAATTGATACCTAAACCACCGCCTACATTTACATGTTGCAACTCAATTCCACGTGTTGAGAAATGTTCTTGAATTTCATTCACCTTTACGCATAGACCTTGAAATGAAGTCATGTCAGTAATTTGTGAACCAATATGAAAATGAATACCAATCAATTTTACATTGGCAAGTGTTGGGAATAAATCAGTCACTTGATCCAATTCCGAAAGATTGATACCAAACTTATTTTCGTTCAAACCTGTGGTGATATAGTGATGTGTATTAGCACTTACATTCGGGTTGATACGCAATGCAACATTTGCAATTTTTCCTTTTGCAGCTGCCAATTCATTTATTACTTCTAATTCTGGAATAGATTCTGCATTAAAGCAAAAAATATCGTTGTCTAAGCCCAAGTTAATTTCCCAATCAGCTTTTCCAACACCAGCAAAAACTACTTTTGAAGGTGAAATTCCTGCATTTATTGCAGCTTCCACTTCGCCACCACTTACACAGTCGGCACCAAGTCCAGCGTTTTTGATAACTTCCAAAACTGAAGGGTTAACATTCGCTTTCATTGCATAATGAACATGGAAATTTGTTTTTGATGCATGAAGATTTATTTCGTCCACAGTAGCGCGAAGTACGTCCAAATCATAATAATAAAATGGCGTTTGAATTGCTGAAAATTTTTCAGTAGGATATATTGCTTTAGTCATAATGCTTTAAATTATATGTTATCAGCACATTAAACGATATTAACGTTTAATGTGCTGATATTTATGAATTGTCTATTGCTGTTTAATAATTAATTAAAAAGTGCTGCACTAAGTGCTTTCAATGCAGGTATTTTGTCATCGGCATTGATAAGGAATGAAATGTTATAATTACTTCCACCATAAGAAATCATGCGAACGGGAATGTCTTTAAGTGCGTTTACAACTTTTGCCTGGAAACCAACGTTTTCATAAGGCATATCGCCTACAACGCAAATAATTACTAAATTTTTGTCAACTGTAACTGTTCCAAATTTCTTTAAATCATTTACAATTTCATCCAATCGTTTTGCATTGTCAATAGAAACCGAAACGCCAACTTCTGAAGTTGTAATCATATCAATAGGCGTTTGGTATGATTCAAAAATCTCAAACACCTTGCGCAAAAAGCCGTGAGCTAATAGCATACGACCCGATTTTATTTTGATAGCTGTAATGCCATCTTTGGCAGCAACAGCCTCTATTTTACCATTTTTCCCTTTTGTAGTAATTAATGTCCCTGCCGCAGTTGGCTCCATAGTATTGAGCAAACGAACTGGGATATTAGCCAATTTAGCAGGCAAAATGCATGTTGGATGTAGTATTTTTGCACCAAAATAGGCCAATTCGGCTGCTTCTTCAAAATGTAAAACAGGAACTGGTTTTGTGCCTTCCACATAACGAGGGTCATTGTTGTGCATACCGTCAATATCGGTCCATATTTGAATTTCAGATGCGTTGATTGCTGCCCCAACCAAAGAGGCTGAATAGTCGCTACCACCACGCTGAAGGTTATCTATTTCGCCATAAAAGTTTCGGCAAATAAAACCTTGTGTGATGTAAATCATTTTATCGGGTTGAAGTTCAAGCTGTTTTGCCAATTCAACAGCAATAAATGCAGTGTCGGGTTCGGCATTTTTATCAATGCGCATATATTCCAAGGCTGGAAGTAGTGCACTGTTTTCGCCTATTTCACTCAAATACAGTTGAAAAAGTGTTGTTGAAAGCAATTCACCTTCAGCCAAAATAGCTTTTTCTTCGAATAGTGTAAATACCGATTTCGAAAATGAACGGAGAAAGTCGAAATGCGTTTTTATTACAACATTTGCTTCATTTTTGTGATCCACACTTGCATACAATTCTTCACATACATCGAAGTATTTTTGTTGCAAAACATTTATTCGTTCTAATGCTCCAGAAGTATTACCTTTGTAAAAATAATCTGAAATTTCTACCAAACTATTGGTGGTTCCTGACATTGCCGATAGGACTACAATCTTTTGATTACCATCGCAAATTAGCTTTGCAACCTCTTTCATACGCGCAGCAGAACCTACGGACGTTCCACCGAATTTTAATACTTTCATTTCTTTAGTGTTATGTTCAAATTGGATAAAATAAATTTAGGTACAAAAGTAATATTTTTTTCTCAATAATTTTCATTTGATATTTCAATAATTTACTCTACATTTGCAAGATAATAAGATTCAATCACATGTCGAAAAGATTTTTTTTAATATTATCGTTTATTTTTTGTATTGTTACAAATAGTTTTAGCATCGATTCGTGGATTCGTATTAACCAGTTAGGCTATTTGCCAAATGCTTCTAAAAAAGCTGTTTTTATTAGCGAATCACCTCAAATAATCAAACAATTTACTTTATACGATGTGCTCACAAATACCGAGGTAGCTACATTTAAAACCGATTCTACCTGGGGTGAATTTCAGAAGTTTAAGTGTGTTTATATTCTTGATTTTACAAAAATTAGCACTCAAGGTGCATATTACATAAAAGCTGGTGCAGCTTATAGTTCAACCATTTATATTAATAAAAACGTATACTTAGGGGCTGCCGATTATTTGTTAAATTACTTGCGCCATCAAAGATGTGGTTATCACACTGAAAAAAACGAATTTTGCCATCCAAATAAATGTTTTGAAGTAACAGCCCCAAACAAACTTAAAGCAAAAAACTATAAAAAGCAAAATAATCAGGTTGCACCTCCTACAAGATTTGTAGATGTAAAAGGTGGCTGGCACGACGCAACTGGCTATTTACAATATGGTGCCAGTTCAGCAAATGCGATTTTTCAATTACTTCTAGCCTACCAATTAAAACCAAATTCGTTTTCAGATTTTTACGATAAAGCAGGGAATAATACTTCAAACGGTATACCCGACATACTAGATGAGGCCAAATGGGGTCTCGATTGGTTGATGAAAATGTATCCTTCTAAGGACACTTTGTATCACCAAATTGCCGACGATCGTGGTGAAATTTCTATCCGACTTTCTACCGAAGATAGAAGTGAATATGGAATGGAAAATGGTACTGGAAGACCAGTTTATTTGGCAACAGGAGAATCGCAAGGTTTATTTAGCTATCACAATAATTCTAATGGAATAGCGTCAATTGCCGGAAAATATGCTTCAGCATTTGCTTTGGGCGCCGATGTGTTTGGTAAAATTGCACCAACTTATGCCGATAGTTTGACTAATAAAGCCTTTGAAGCTTACGAATATGGAAAAGCAAATCCTGGCGTTTGTCAAACAGTGCCAGCAAAATTGCCTTTTTACTATAAGGAGCAAAACTGGACAGATGACATGGAACTGGCAGCAACACAGCTGTATAGGCTTACTTATGATAGCAAATATTTACAGGATGCTGCTAGTTATGGACGTGTTGAACCTGTTTCGCCATGGATGTGTTCCGACTCTGCTAAGTTCGATGAGTGGTATCCAACTATTAGTCTTGGACACTATTTTTTAGCTGCTGTAGAAAATCCAAGTGTACGAAAAGATTTTTTGCTTAACATGCAAACTGGACTTGATAGAGTTAAGCTGCGTGCTGCCGAAAATCCATTCAATATTTGTGCACCATTATCTTGGAACTCAAATGTTTTAATATCATCAATTGCTGCGCAAAGTAAATTGTACAATTCTATAGTCAATAACAATAGATACTTAGATATTGAAACTTCGGCTCTCGATTGGTTATTTGGATGTAATCCATGGGGTAAAAGTATGATTGTAAAAACTCCAAAAAATTGTGATGGTTTTTTGAAAAATAGTTTTGATTTATCCCATAAACCGATAAATAACAAGGCTGGTGCGCTGGTTAATGGTCCCGTTGCTCGTAAATTTCTTAAAAATGAGATCAATACTGGCTCGATTAAAGATGATGAGTTGCAGCGATTTCAAACAGATTGGGGCGTGTATCACTATGATAATGCTGATATGACAACCTATGAGCCAACATTAGAAGGTACAGCGGCTTTAGCCTACCTACTTGCAAGCAAACAACAAGAAGGTGTTCAAGAAAAAACATCCGACTGCAACCAATATAATCTTGGCGGTATTGTGCGCACAGATAAAACCAAAAAGCAAATCTCGTTGGTTTTTACAGGTTCCGATTTTGCTGATGGTTATAAAACAATTGCCGAAACACTTGATAAACTTAATATTAAAGCGTCATTCTTTTTTACGGGCGATTTTTACCGAAATGCCAATAACAAAAGTTTAATAAAGGAACTTTTGAGAAATAATCATTATTTAGGTGCACATTCTAATAAACATTTACTCTATTGTTCTTGGAATCAAAGAGATTCTTTGTTAGTTAGTAAGTCGTTATTTTATAACGATTTAAAGGCTAACTACTCGGCAATGGAAAAGTATGGTATTTATAAAAAGGATGCTCCATTCTTCATTCCGTCACACGAATGGTACAATGATAGCATTAGTAGTTGGTGCAAGGAAGTGGGTGTTCAGCTGGTTAATTTCACACCTGGAACGCTTTCAAATGCCGATTTTAGCATTCCCGAAATGCGCGAAAAATACTATTCGAGTATTGAAATTTACAACCGAATTATGCAGGTGGAAAATAAACAAACTTTAAATGGATATATTTTACTATTTCATATCGGTTCGGATGAACGTAGAACTGATAAGTTTTATCCAAGGTTATATTCCTTATTATCCGAACTCAAAAAGATTGGTTACGGTTTTGTAGATCTTTACAAATCCACTGATATGTATGACAAGTACGGAACAAAACCTGAAAAATAAAAAAAAGGAAGAACAAATTAATGTCTTCCTTTTGAAAATACTTTTTTGAAGGGTGGGAGACGGGGCTCGAACCCGCGACTTTCGGAACCACAAACCGACGCTCTAACCAACTGAGCTACAACCACCGTATTTTGAGAGTGCAAAGATACTACAGCAAATGATTTTATGCAACTATTTCAACGAAAAAAACAAAACTTTTATATAAAATCTTAATTATTAATGTTTAACAAGCGAAAGTAAATGAATTATTCTCTTATTACACCCATATTTGATGCTCAAATTAAGGAAATTCGGAGTAGAATTCGACTTTCAATGAATGGAATTGTGTCTGATAGGATGACCGAAAGTGGTATTTTGTACAAAAAAAATTATGGAGTAGCTATTCCTCGCATTAAAGAAATTGCAGCTAGCTATAGTAAAAATCATGATTTAGCCCAACGACTTTGGTTGCTTCAAATTCGTGAAACTATGATTATGGCCACATTACTCGAGCCCACAGATAAATTTACCTTTGATCTGGCAATAAAATGGATTTCTCAGTTCGACCAAATTGAAATGGTGGAGCAAACCACTATGAATTTGTTATGCAAACTGCCATTTGCTAGTACTTTAGCTGTTGAATGTGTTAACTCCGACGGGTTTTGGTTCCAAGTTACTGGTTTTATTTTAGCTGCAAGAATTTTTGATAAAATAAATACTCCTGAAATGGAATTTCTAATTGAGAAGGCATTAGTTTTTTCTACTACCAATGAATTGCATCTTTACAAAGCAGTTGGTCTTTGCTTGAGTCGCTTTTGCCGTACAAGCAATGATATGGCAGAATATATTTTAGAAAAAATCACAACAAGTTTTCAATCAAATTCAATTGCTCAGAATTATATTTTGGACGAAGTGAAACAAGAAATATTATTTTTGAATATTTTATAGCAAACTTTTGAGTAAAAGTTGTACTTTTGTTGGTCATTTTTTTTAAACAAAAAAATAACAATTTATAAATTCTAGTAAGTTAAATTTTTGTTTATTTGACGCTGAAAAAACCTTTCTTTTTGTTTGTTTTAATCCAATTAGTTAGCTATTAATGAAAGAAGAATATTCTTACGAAACTATCAAACAGAGTTTTACTGATTATCTTATTAAGCATAATCATCGTAAAACACCCGAAAGGTATGCAATTTTGGAAAGAATATACGCTTACGTTGGTCATTTTAATGCTGAATTTCTTTACAACAGCATGATTGAAGATTTTCGTGTGAGTTTAGCAACTGTTTATAATACTCTCGATTTGTTGTTGGACGCAAAACTAGTTGTAAAACACCAACTTGGTGGACAGATTGCTCAATATGAAAAGGCTTTTGGTGGCACAGCTCATAATCATTTGATATGCACAAATTGCGGCAAAGTGAAAGAGTTTGCTGATAAAAATATTCGTATTTCTATTGAATCGAAAACTTTTGCACTTTTTGAACCAGCTTCATATTCGCTTTATTTGTACGGTATATGTAATAAATGTAAGCAAAGTATGGTCAAATAAAGTTTTTGTAATAATTTGAAATAAATTGATAATCAAATAAATAACATATATAATAGATGAAAGTAGATGTTTTATTAGGGCTCCAATGGGGCGATGAAGGCAAAGGAAAAGTAGTAGATGTTCTGACTCCAAATTACGATTTAATTACTCGCTTTCAAGGTGGACCAAATGCTGGTCATACATTAGAATTTGAAGGTAAAAAATTTGTTTTACGTTCCATACCTTCAGGAATTTTTCAGGGCGATAAAGTAAATGTGATTGGCAATGGAGTTGTTCTTGATCCTGCGCTCTTTAAAGCTGAAGTTGAAGCACTTGAATTGTCGGGACATCCACTTACTGAACGCATTAAAATTTCAAAAAAAGCACACTTAATTCTTCCTACTCATCGTTTGCTTGATGCTGCTTATGAATTATCAAAAGGAAATTCAAAAATTGGAACAACTGGAAAAGGAATAGGACCAACGTACACAGATAAAATTAGTCGTAATGGTGTTCGGGTTGGTGATATATTGCATAATTTTGAAGAAAAATATTCTGCAGCTATTAGTCGTCATAAAGAAATTTTAGCTCAATACGATTTTGAATACGACTTGCCAGAACTTGAAAAAGCTTGGTTCGAAGGCATTGAATGTATTAAACGTTTCGAACTTATTGATAGTGAGCATTATGTAAATAATGCAATTAAAGCTAATAAAAAGGTTTTGGCCGAAGGCGCACAAGGCACAATGCTTGATATTGATTTTGGTTCATATCCTTTTGTAACTTCTTCTAACACTATTTGTGCCGGCGCTTGTACCGGATTAGGTGTTGCTCCAAGTAATATTGGTCAAGTTTTTGGAATTTTCAAAGCCTACTGTACTCGCGTAGGAAGTGGTCCTTTTCCTACCGAATTATTCGACCAAACAGGCGAAGATATGCGCAAAATCGGGTTCGAATTTGGTTCAGTTACTGGACGACCTCGCCGTTGCGGATGGGTTGATTTGGTGGCATTGAAATATGCAATTATGATTAATGGTGTGTCGCAATTGATTATGATGAAAAGCGACGTGATGGACGGATTTGATACCATTAAAGCTTGTGTGGCATATAAAATTGACGGAAAAGAAGTGGAGCAATTTCCTTATGACTTGAATGACGGCGCTGAACCTATCTATGTTGAATTGCAGGGTTGGAAAACTGATATGACCAAAGTGCGTACAGAAGATGAATTTCCTGAAGAATTCAATGCTTACATTAGTTTTTTAGAAGCTGAATTGGAAGTTCCTATCAAAATTGTTTCCGTTGGTCCCGACCGCGAACAAACAATTATTCGTTATACAGAAGATTTACGTTGACATATTTAAGTTTAGTGTCTTTATTCATTCTGTCTTAAATGAGTTTGAAAAAGTTTTGGTTGATAAACAGTTTGTGTTTTTCTAAAAAATTATTTCAAGCTCATTTTTTTTTTGAAAATATAATTCTAAAGTCGAATATAGATCACATTAAAGCGGTCTTTCATTTGAATTCAGATCGTTTCGTTTTTTTTTTATAGCTTTTAAATAATTTTTTTACCTAAATGAAGTTCCATTTAATGTCGATATAAAAATATTCGTATCTTTGCACTATTAATGCATTTAGCGCTTGACTGAACGCATTCAAATATGTGTAAACTGAATGAAAATTAAACTCTTTCTCACTTTCGATCACGAATTACCGTTAGGAAAATTGAAAACTTCCTACGAGTCTTCTTTATTCGAACCTACCCAAAAAGTGATGGATATTGCCAATGAATTAGGTGTGGGAATTACGCTTTTTACAGACATACTTTGTGCACAACGGTTTTATGAATGGGACAAAATGAACTTTTATGATCCGTATAAAAATCAATTACAAAAAGCCTTAAAATCTGGACATGATGTGCAATTGCATATTCATCCTCATTGGCTTACAACAAATTATAAGAATGGCGCTTATTTCCCATCAACAGACTTTGGGTTATCTGACTTTGTTAATAGTGAGGAGTTTGGTGGAATTGGTGGAATTATCACTCAAGGAATAGATGGAATAAATAATATATGTAAAGAGGTAAACTCGGATTATAAATGCTTGGCTTATAGGGCTGGTGGGTATAATATTGCTCCAGCAACAAAAGAGATTTTTCAATCTTTGTATAAGAATGGCATTTGTTATGATAGTTCCATGGCACATGGTTTTTATTTTAAATCGGGTATGTCAGAGGTCGATTTCCGTAAATTGCCCAATAAACCAAATTGGTTTGTTAATTCTGAGAATTTGCGAGATGCTTCAAACACGCATGGAATTCTCGAAATTCCAATTGCATGTATTCCAAAAACACTATTTGAAATTCCAACTGCATTTAAAATGAAAAAATATGCCTATCGAGCTCCAATTAATCATGGACAGGTAATTCATATTCAGAATCAAGTAGATAAAATTGCAAAATTAAAAATGTTGTTTTCGTCAAGAATGCTGTCGTTTGATAATTATACACTTTCGTTGAAATACTTGTTGCGTATTTTAGATTATAATGTTTTGAAGCATAATGCGCATGATACGTTGATGTTAAGTATAATATCTCATCCTAAAAGTATGGGAAAGTATTCATTTGAATTAATGAAAAGTTTTATTCAGGAGGTATATCGGAAATATCCAAATGTAGAATTTCTAACTTATACGCAATTGCACCAACAAACTTCTACCTTATGATAATAAGTAAATTATTATTCAAAATACTTCCCAAACGCGCGTTTTTGAAAATCAGGTATAAGTTTTTTACATACCGACAAAAACTTCATAAACCTTTTACAGAGGATAGCTTTAAGACTATGCTAACAGAGAAGTTAGGGCTGAAAAAAGGAGCTATGGTGTTTATTCATAGTTCAATGGACTTTTTGAATTATGAAGCTACACCCGAAAAAGTACTCGATATTTTATTGGATATTGTAGGTAATGAGGGCACATTAATTTTTCCAGCATGGCATTTTGGTTATAGAGCTGAAGTTTATTTACAAAAAGATAAAGTGTTTGATGTTAAGCGTTCGCCTACAGTTTTGGGGCTTTTGCCAGAAACTGCACGTAGACATCCTATGGCGTTAAGGAGTTGTCATCCAACTACATCTATTGTAGCTATTGGTAAATATGCTAAGGAATTGCTCGAAGATCACGAAAAATCGGTTTATCCTTGTGGTGCTATGAGTCCGTTTTATAAAATGATGACTTACAACGCCACAATTATTGGGTTAGGCGTTAATGCTCAATTTTTATCATTTATGCACTGTCCAGAAGATGTATTGAAAGAAAATTTTCCGGTGCAAACACGAACTGAAAATGTATTTGCTGGAAAAGTAAAACTTCCAGATGGAAATGTTATTACAGTTCAGACATTGGCAGCGCATAGCAATATAGTAAATAGAGATTTTCCAGCATATGCAAAAAAATATCTCACGAAGGACATATTTTCAGATTATAATATAAATGGTAGTGAATTCTTTTGGGCAGATTCCATAAAGCTTTTTGACAAAGTGGTACAATTAGCTGAAAAAGGAATAACAATTTACAAATGAAAGCGTAATGCTTATTTGACAATGTGGCACTTTGAAAAAGAGATAAATTAATGGGAGCAAGAGTAACCAAAATAGACTATTATTTACCGGAAACTATCGTTACAAACGAAGAGCTTTCGGATATGTTTCCTGATTGGGCTCCTGAAAAAATTGAAGAAAAGGTAGGAGTGAGGCAGCGTCACGTAGCAAAAGATGACGAAACAGCTTTGGATTTGGCATTTAATGCTGCCGAGAAAGTTCTTGAAAATGAAGATAAAGAGACGATAGATTTTTTAATTCTTTGTACGCAAAGTCCTGATTATTTTCTTCCAACTTCATCATGTATTTTACAAAATAAGTTGGGTTTATCACAAAAAACAGCGGCTTTCGATTTCAATTTAGGTTGTTCGGGGTATGTTTATGGATTAGGAATTGCTAAAGGGTTAATTAGTGCTGGTTTAGCAAAGAAAGTTTTGTTCATAACTGCCGAAACTTATAGCAAGCACATTAATGCAAACGATAAAGGCAATAGAACAATTTTTGGCGATGGTGCAACTGCTTCAATCATTGAATATTCTGAAATAAATCAAATATTTGAATTTGAATTGGGAACCGATGGAAGTGGATTTGATAAGTTAATTGTTCCTAATGGCGGTTTGCGGTCGAAATATGACGCTAATGCACCGATGTTGAATCAAGATGAGCCTTTTACTGCTAATGATTTGTATATGAATGGACCAGAGATTTTTAACTTTACCATTCAGCGCGTTCCAAATTTGGTAATAGACGTTTTGGCAAAAAATAATATGACGATGGATGATATTGATTATTTTATTTTTCATCAAGCCAATAAATTTATGCTCGATTATTTGAGAAAAAAAATAAAAATACCTATTGAGAAGTTCTATAGCAATCTTCTATATACCGGAAACACAGTTTCATCAACAATACCAATAGCACTTTGTAACGCGCTAAATGAAAAGGTTGTAAAAAAAGGAGATAAAGTTTTATTGGTAGGTTTTGGCGTTGGATTATCGTGGGGTGCAACTTTAATAGAGATGTGAGAAGCAATGCCGTTTAGTTTAGACCTCTCCCCAGCCCTCTCCCGAGGAGAGGGAGCTAAATTACAACTGGCTACATGATTTTTACATGAAAAGTTTGATGAAAACAGTAGTAATCCAAGTCCCTCTCCTCGGGAGAGGGATTTAGGGAGAGGTCCAATTAAAAAAAACATGCTTAACTAAACGACATTGATATGAGAATAATAAAAATGTGCAATAACAAAAAATAAATATGAAAAAACAAGATTTCTTTTCGGAATTAGGCGATTATCTTGAAATAGATAATTTAAAAGAGTCCTCAAACTTAGAATTGACTTCAATGTCAATACTTTCGGTGATTGCCTTGGTTGATGAAAATTTCGACAAACAATTAAATGCTTCAGATTTAAAAGCATTAAAAAGTGTTTCGGGATTAATGAACCTTATTGGTGTTGAAAATTTTGCTGAATAAAAAAATAATATGAATACACTTAGTTTTCAAGGGATTGATATTGTAGCTGTAGCTGCTTCTGTGCCAAAAACAATTGTTCGGAACGAGGAGTTTGCGAAGCAATTGTTTCCCGACGAAGTTTCATTACAAAAAACTATTGAAACCATAGGTGTAAAAGAAAGACGGGTAACGTCCAATTTAATTTGTAGTTCCGATTTGTGTTTTGCTGCAGCCGAAAAGTTGATAACAGAATGTGAAATAGATCGTTCCGAAATTGATGTAGTTATTTTTGTTTCACAAACGCCTGATTATCGTATTCCGGCAACAGCTATTTTATTGCAAAATAAGCTTGGACTATCAAAACAAACAATAGCATTTGATGTGAATCTTGGATGTTCAGGTTACGTATATGGCTTATCCATAGCATATTCGTTTGCAAATAATGCTGGTGTGCGCAAAGTTTTATTACTAGTTGGCGATACACCTACCAAGTTTACTTCAGAGAATGATAAATCATCAGCGTTGCTGTTTGGGGATGCAGGTACAGCTACTTTAATACAGAAAACATGTAGCGAAACGGTAACATCCTTTAATCTATTTTCGGATGGAGGCGGTTCTAGTTCGTTAATAATCAAAGGAGGCGCCTATCGAAATCAATCAAATGCAGATTCGTTTACGCTCGAAACTGATGAGGATGGAAATGTACGACATTCAGAGCAATTGTATATGAATGGTGGAGAGATTTTCAATTTTACGTTGCGTGAAGTGTCAAAGAGTATTCATCAATTGCTGGAATTACAACGGATTGAAATTGCTGATATTGATCAATTTGTGTTCCATCAAGCCAATAAATTTATGATTGATTTTTTGTGTAAGAAAATAAAAATAGCACCCGAAAAATTTCTAAATTCATTAGAAAATTTTGGAAATACCAGTGCTGCGTCTATACCATTAACATTAGTAGTGAACCGTGAAAGAAATTTCAATCAGGTTATGCTTTCAGGATTTGGTGTTGGACTTTCGTGGGGTAATTGTTGTACAAATATCAGTAATGCTAAAATATTAAATTTGATTGAGATATGACAAGTCAAGATTTATTTTCATTAGCGAATCACAATATTATCATAACTGGTGCTTCTTCTGGTATCGGTCGTGAGTGTGCCGTTTCTTGTAGCAAAAGGGGTGCAAATGTTTTTCTTATTGCTCGCAACAATGAACGACTTGCAGAAACGCTATCTATGATGGAAAATAATATAAATCATCAGATTATAGTTTTTGATGTTGTTGATTTTGACGAAATTGAAGGAATTATTAGATCTATTGTGGCAGTTCATGGAAAAATTTCTGGCTTTATTCACTGCGCAGGCAGCGAACTTATTTTGCCAACAATTTCAATGAAAGCAACTTATTATCAAGAAATGTATAATGTGAATGTTGTTTCTGCATTTGAATTTGCAAAGCAAATTGCAAAAAAGAAATATTGTTCCGATAATGGTTGTAGTATGGTTTTTATCGCTTCGGTGATGGGAACTTTAGGTCAAATAGCGCATGTTTCATATTGCGCCACAAAAGGTGCATTAATTGCAGGCAGTAAGGCTTTAGCATTAGAATATGCGCCAAAAGGTATACGGATAAATACAGTTTCGCCTGCACAAATTGAAAATACGGCAATGACAGATAATATGTTGGCGAAAATGTCCGATAAAAATAAGATGGATATACTTTCAATGCATCCTTTAGGACTTGGAAACACTCAAGATGTAGCTAGTGCTTGCATATATTTGCTTTCGGATGCAGCGCGTTGGATTACAGGTACTAACCTAATTGTAGATGGGGGATATTCTACAAGATAAATATAAAATTAAATTAAATTCAAAATAGAGAAAATTGTATTAAAATTTTTAGTGATATGAAAATTTCTAAAGTATGGCTTGACGAAAAAAGTAAAAAATGTATTGTATGTGGTTTGTGTCAATTGATTGCGCCTGAAGTTTTTAAAGTTGGAAATAAAACAACTGTAAATCAAAAGGCTAATTTCAATTTATTTAAAGTTGAAATCAAAGATGCAGCGGAAAGTTGCCCTCAAAATGTTATTAAAATTGATGAAAGAAAATAATGACAGTCAAAAAATAATTTGAATTAATAGTTATTTTAAGTAATTGAGCTTTTGTTTTTAATTAATTCTACTTTGCCAAATTATTCAATTATAGTTAATTATAGGTGAGGTAATATATAGTATTATCGTTTTTTGTCTAGTTAACTTGTAATCCAAGTTTCCAAAGGAGTATTATTTCTATAGGTAAAGTAGAATTTGGAAATAACAAATTGATTATATTATGAAAATAAAAAGAGTGTGGCTCGATGAAAGTTCGGCCAAATGTTTTTCATGTCGTCTTTGTGAAACGCTCGTTCCGCAGGTGTTTGAAGTTTCAGATAAAATGACCGTAAAACAAGATGCTGATTTTGAGTTATATGAGAATGAAGTTATTTATGCTATTGAAAATTGTCCAATCCTGGTAATTAAGTATGAGGCAACAAATTAGAACATTTAATTTCTATTTGTTTACGTTGTATATTTTAAAATAAATTGATTATAATGCGCATAGATATAATTTCTGCCGTTCCCGAATTGCTTGAAAGTCCTTTAAATTACTCAATACTAAAACGTGCCCAAGATAATGGCTTGGTAGAGATACGTGTACATAATCTTCGTGAATATAGTACAAATAAACATCGCCGAGTTGACGATTATGCATTTGGATTTAGTGCTGGCATGGTACTACAAATTGAGCCAATTGAGCGTATTATTTCACTTCTTAAAAGCGAGCGAATTTATGATGACGTGATTTATACTTCGCCTGATGGTGAGAAATTTGACCAGAAAATGGCCAATCGGATGTCTATGTCACAAAACCTGATTATCCTTTGCGGGCATTATAAAGGCATTGATCATCGCATTCGTGAACATTTAATTACAAAAGAAATTAGCATTGGCGATTTTGTACTTACGGGCGGAGAGCTGCCAGCAGCAATGATGACAGATGCCATTGTGCGACTTATTCCAGGAGCAATTGGTGATGAAATGTCTGCACTCTCCGATTCATTTCAGGATAATTTATTGGCACCACCAGTTTATACTCGCCCTGCCGAATATAAAGGGTGGAAAGTGCCCGATATTCTGCTTTCGGGACATCAGGCAAAAGTGGAAGAATGGATGCATCAACAATCGGTGGAGCGCACAAAATTATTGAGGCCAGACCTTTTGAATTAATAATTAACAATTAATAATGCACCTAAATTCTCGAAATTATGAGTAACATTAAATTATTTGAAAGCAATCAAATACGTTCCGTTTGGAATGAAGCTGAAGAGAAATGGTATTTTGTAGTTGAAGATGTCATTTCAGTTTTGACAGATAGTAAAGACCCAAAACAGTATATTAAACGTATGCGACAACGTGATTTGGAACTTGCCAAAGGGTGGGTACAAATTGTACCCACCCTTTACGTTGAAACCAGTGGTGGTCGGCAAAAGATGGGATGTGCCAATGCTCAAAATCTATTTCGAATCATCCAATCAATTCCTTCGCCAAAAGCAGAACCTTTTAAATTATGGTTGGCAAAAGTGGGCGCCGAAAGACTTGAGGAAATTGAAAATCCAGAAGTTGCTACTCAACGAACCAGAGAACTTTACAAACTGAAGGGATATCCCGACGATTGGATTGAAAAACGAATGCGAAGTATAGCCATTCGTGAGGAACTGACCGAGGAATGGAAAAACCGTGGGGTTAAAGAACAAATAGAATATGCCATACTCACATCAGAAATTTCAAAAGCAACTTTCGGTTTTACTCCAAAGGAATACAAAGAAATAAAGGGTTTGAAAAGTCAGAATCTTCGCGATCACATGACCGATTTAGAGCTTATTTTCTCGATGCTTGGCGAAGCTTCTACCAAAGAAATAGCGGTAAATACAGATACCCAAGGTTTTATTGAAAATAAGAAAGCTGCCAAAGCGGGAGGTAAAATTGCGGGTGATGCACGCAAACAGTTAGAACTCAAATCGGGGAAAAAAGTGGTTTCAAGTAACAATTATTTGACCGATAATAAAGAGAAAAATGAACTGGACTTATGAATGTATTATTTATTTGTTAATTATCAACTTTGTAACTGGAATTCTTTTTGCTTATGATAAACAAGCAGCTAAGAAAAATCGTAGACGAATTCCTGAGATTACTTTACATTTTTTAGAACTAGCTGGTGGCGTATTTGTTAATTTTGTATTAATGTACACATTGAGACATAAGAACAGAAAATTTTGTTATTGGGCGTGGACGTTGTTAATTGGATTTGTATGGATGATGATTTTATTAATAATTTTTCCTAAGACAAATTTGATCTTATAAAGTTACTTTGTATGTGCATTTTCTTCGAAATAATAACCATATGAAATTTACTACCTCTAATTAGTTTTTAATATATTTATCCTTAAAAGTCTTCTCTTTTTTTTATTTTTGAAAATTCTCAATTTATTTGGGCTCAATCGGAAAAGTTGTTTTTTTGATAAAAAATTAATACTTTTTTATGGAATCACACATAGAAAATTTGATGAAAGTTGGTAGATTTCGTTAGATTCATAAAATTATTATGCCAAAGCAAAATCTCAATGGAATTTTGGTCTAAAAAATTATCATACCTAAATCAATACCAGAACGCTGGAGTGTAGTTTCGGACGTTTTATTTGTTCTGATATAAAAATTGAAAAGCTATCCCCTAAAATGTTTATTTTTTAATTATTTAAATTCCAAACCATAATGTTGTTAGAAACGAATCCTTGTAAACGTTTACAATGATTTTCTGGTCATTGTAATCGTTTGCAATGACCAATAACATCGAGAATAACCTATTATTCTTTTTAATGTTATATATTTGTAGCTGAAACACATTGAGTAAAATCCGCCGAATTTCGTCAACTCCTAACACATTGTTTGGTTTCGATAAAAATAGATAAAGATTTTTTTCTAACATCTATTTAATGTCGAAAAGTCAAGTTTATGGCTGCTAGTATGCCGAAAACCCCTTTACAAGTATGCTGAGGTGACAGCACTACATTTTCTATTAAATACAATTCAATCAACATATTTGATGCAGCCGATAGAGGAAAATTATGTTTTTGAAGTAAAAATAAAAAAGTTTGCTAAATTAGATAAAAAATGAATTAATATCTATTAGAGATGAAAAATCAATTATTTTTCTTGTTTTTTTTCTGTATATTTGCTAATGTAGCAAATTCTCAGACTTATATCAAGGACAAAACCTTTGATAAAAGCATCAAAAATTTATATAATCCTTCAACTTCCGATGCTGGTTGGAGTAGCTATAGTGCTTATCCAACAACTGGTACACCGACTTTTACCTCTTCTATTATTACCGAAACGGATGGGAATAAGTATTATCAGTGTATTACAACTACAACCAGTAATATTTACCAACGCGCATTGGCACAATATACTGCGGTTAAGTTATTTCCTGCAAAATATAAACTTACATTCAGGGCCAGATCGGTTGGTGGCAATAGTTTTTACCTCAAACTGAGTACGCAAACTGCCGCCGGAACTGCAATTCCTGCCAACTTGGCCGAGGCTACCTCTGGCATTACATTGAGCTCAAATCTGATTTATATTACACCTACCACTACGTGGCAAACCTATTCGTGTGTGTTTGAATTGATGCCAGCGGCTGAAGATTATTTTAGAGTGTTTTTTACATTCGATAAGATAGGTACTTTTGAATTGGATGATATTGATCTTTTCCCTTATGGCAATATACCTGTAAATTCAATTAGCATAACAAGCAAGCCAGAAGGTTTAAACACAATTACAACAGCTAAAGGAACTGTACAATTATTTCCTGTGATAATGCCTACTACTGCCACCTACCGAAAAGTAGCATGGACAGTAAGCGACAGCCGGATAGCATCTGTAAGTGCAGCGGGTATAGTAACGGCCATTCAGAATGGAACTGTAACGGCTTTTGCCACCTCGCTTGATGGAACCAATATTGTTGGAAGTTATGATATTGTGATTACCAATAATCCTTTGGTACAGAAGGTTACAGTTTCGGGGCAAAATGGTGTGAATGTAATTACCACGGCGGGTGGCACACTCCAAATGTTGGCTAATGTGCTACCAGTGGAAGCTGCCGAAAAGCGAGTGGTGTGGTCGGTTGACAAGCCAACATACGCAACTATCGATGGTAATGGTCTGGTTACAGCCAAAGTAAATGGAAAAGTGGCTGTTACAGCAACAGCAGTTGACCTTTCGGGCGCAAAAGGAACGGATACAATTACTATCAGCGGAAATGCGGAATATGCACCTACCTACAGGCTGGCTACACGTTTTACATTTTTTTATAATGATTCGTTGACCACCTATAACAATAATGCTAATTGGACAATCACCACAAAAATGAGAAATGGTGCGAGTTATAACTCAACAACTACTGCTGGTGATTTCGTGCAATACACTCCAAATTTATTAGGAATTTCAGGCAGTGTAGATGTGCTAATTTATAAGAATACTAGTATTTCAATATTTGATACGCGTGCTAAAATTGAAATTTTTCATAATGGAAAAGTCGATGTTGTATATACAAATTTAAACAGTGTGCGTGATGATTATTATAGCGTGGGTCAATTCGATTTCAATGCTGATGGAACAGAATATATTCGCATTGTTCGCGAAACAACAAGTGTAGGCATTACGCCTGCGCTACCTATCCGATTGGATGTTTATTACGACACTCAATGCAAGCCGCAAACCAATGAGCAAGCAAGCGCTAATGTGCCTAACGGATATACTCAGACTGGTGTTTGGAGAAATTCTACTAAACCCGGATACCGTACTTTTGCTATACCAAGCGAATCGAATACAGCTGGGTCTACAGCTATTTGGAAACCAGGTAATATGGATGCAGGTAAATATATGATATATGCTTACCGTCCGAATATCAAATCCAATGACAGATATGAAATTTTCCACGATTCAAAAGTTGATATTATTTATTTAAATAATTTAAAACAATCGAACCTAAATCTTGATTCAAAAAACGGTTCTCCTACTAACCCTATGGCGGATCTGGGCTGGTGCAAATTGGGTGTTTTTGATTTTTCGGGAACAGGAAACGAATATGTGCGTTTGACAAAAAATAGCACCGACACTACGTTTAATGATTGTTTGATGTTTGAAAATGTGAAGTTTGAAGGAACAATTCTGCGTCGCACCGTGGTTACTACCAATCCATATTCAGATGGACTTTTTGTTGGTAGCTATCCTGCCACTTTCGAATTAAAGGAAGCTGCGGCAACTATTGCCCCTGGACTTTCTGTACAAGGTGCAAATATATGGAGCTCCACCTCGGGTGGTATGTACAGTGGATCAACAGTTTATTCCAGAGAGTACGTGCTGAAGAAAGGTGCTGGAACTCCCCATTACATTAATCCATTAATTACGGAACCTGGAGAATATGAATTGTCTTTGTACGCAGGTTATCCTCCAGGAGCTGGCTCATTTATTATAAATACTGGCGCTGGAACAAAATCGTATTCTGTAGCATCTTTTCCGCAATATAAGTTTACAACCATCGGTAAAGCTACATTTAATGGCGGTTTAGCAGATGAATATATTCAGATGAATATTGGGCGATTTGCCGATGTTTTGTTGGAGAAAAATATATCCAATGGGGCAATACTTAAACAAGTTGCGGTTACGGCATTTCCTTATTACAAAGAAAAAATATTTACGGATACCAAAGGAATACCAGCTGAACATGATATCAGCGTGATGGTAAAAAAAGGATTTATGACCAGTGTTGATGCAACAACGTTTGCACCTAATACTGGAATGACAAGAGCTGATTTTATTACTTCATTGGTCAAAATTGTTGGTTTAACAGCCAACACTAATTTACCAACTTATAGTGATGTATTAAGCACGGATGCCTTTAAAGGATATATTGGTACTGCTCGCCAAAATGGATTATTGTATGGCTTGCCGGATACATCAAAAATTTATCCAAATCAAGTCATTACCCGCGAAGTGGCTGCTCAACTTATGCTTAACGCCATGGAGTATGCTGGACGTTATACCAATGTGAGAAATCTGTTTAAAGCCAATCCTACTATATTTTTGCTAAATTATGCTGATGCCAGCTCTGTTAGCGACTTTGCCCGTGAAGCAATGGCGCGGATGACTGAGTGTAAAGTGTTACAAAATTTCAATAATAAGTTGTTGCCAAAACAAATACTAACTCGTGCCAATGTGGCTACATTGCTTAAGGAGTTTAAAGAAAACATATTGGGCTCTGGTCCTACTTATCGCAAGTGCGATTGGCAACTAACCTTTTTTGATGAGTTTGAAGGTAATCAGCTTGATTTTAATAAGTGGGGTTGTGACGATTATGTTCGTTTTGCTCCTTATGCTGCCAAATGGAAGGAAAATTGTAAAGTGGAGGATGGTATGTTCAAAGGATATAATTACTTAGATAATCACAAAGTACCATATAGTAGTGGAAATATTAGTTCTAAATTTAGCCAAAATCGTGGATTCTTCGAAGCAAGATACAAATATCCAAAATGTTTTGGCTCGCATACTTCTTTCTGGTCGGGTGGTGGAAGTGTAGGTGATAACAACTACAACGAAGGTGCATATCCAAACTCAATAGGTACCAATAACTACTTCCTGAAAGAACCATATAGAAGTCAGTATGGTTTCCAGACTGAAGATAATTTGTCTTCCGATTTCCATACAAATGGAGGTTATACTGGCGAGGATGATATTTTTTATGTTTGGGATGGAAAACCTTATGGCATAGTGAAGCCTTTGTCGGATAAATGGAATACCACTGGAGGTGCTACAACTGCCAATTATGCCGCTTTGATGAGCACAGTCATTTCTTTTTTCGATGGACCGCTAGACCGTGACCAAATTGATGGAACTTATGCTGCTTGCGACTGGGTGCGTGTGTACAAAGAAGTGGTTTGGTTGCCAGAACTGCAACCTGAAGCTTGTCTGCCAATAAACAATGCAGCAGAGCAACCAGTTAACGTAGCACCTGTACTCAAATTTAATAAAGCAATGAATTTAAGTACTCTGACGGCTTCTACAGTGACAGTAAATAAAACTGGTGGTGGCATTGTTCCCACTTATCGAATAATCCAAATGACACCTTTGCGTTTCAAAGTTTCATTCAATCGACCTTTGGAATTTAACTCCGAATATCAAATTATAGTTAAATCAGCCGTTAACGACCTTTTTGGTAATGCAATGGTTCGCGATTCTGTTTATACTTTTAAAACGCAAGCTTTTTCGGTAGTTGCAACCAGTGATGGTCCAGTGGAAGCCAACGGTACTATTCATTTAACTTCTCAAGCAAATGGCGGATCTGGAACTTATACTTCCTATCAATGGGTTGGTCCCAATGGATTTACGTCGACAGACCAAAATCCTGTTGTGGCAAATGCAACACAATTACAATCAGGTATATACAAGGTTACAATTACCGATAATAATGGCGGAAGTAGTTCAGCTTCGGTGTATGTTACTGTACTTTTGAACAACGGAATCGATAAAAAAGAAATGTCTGGAAATTTAAGCGTTTATCCAATTCCAACAAAAGGAATTATCATAATTGAAGATGATGAACTTGCTTACAATAAAGTGGAAGTTAAAGTTGTAAATATGACTGGTCAAACTGTTTATACAGACAATATTGAAACTTCCTTTAATAGGTTCCAGCTCGATTTGATGGAATTGAAAACAGGATTTTATTTTTTAAACATTAAAGCCAAGGGAAAGAATAAATGCGTTAAGATAATGATTAATAAATAGTTTTTGCAGTCTATCAGGTAAGGCTGTGATACGTTTTCTTTTTCTAAAACACAGCTCTTACCAGATTGTTTTCTTATTTTTGTTCTTTAATTCTAGTCAAAAGTTGTATAGATGATAATATTTTAAATATGATAAATATCAATTTCAAATTATCAATTTTACTCGTATTTATAAGCTCTGGTTTGGTGGCTCAAAACAATAAAGCTTCGTTCTCATATTTCCAATACAAAGGAAAGGATGCCTGTTTTGAGCAAAAAATTGACCCGAAAACCCAGTACCGCAATCCAATTCTCCCTGGATTTTATCCCGACCCGAGCATTTGTCGGCGTGGCGATGACTATTTTTTGATAAATTCCTCCTTTAGTTATTTTCCGGGAATACCCATTTTTCACAGCAAAGATTTGGTGCATTGGAAGCAAATAGGGAATGCGCTCGACCGTCCTTCGCAGCTCAAACTCGATGGGCTTGGAGTTTCAAGCGGAGTATATGCACCGGCAATAGAGTATAACGAACGGAACCAGACCTTTTACATAATTAATACTGTTGTGGGTGGCATTGGTAATTATATTGTTAAAACCAAAAATCCGTTTGAAGGTTGGAGCGAACCCATAA
Source organism: uncultured Bacteroidales bacterium (assembly GCA_903911085.1). GTDB lineage: Bacteria > Bacteroidota > Bacteroidia > Bacteroidales > Paludibacteraceae > Paludibacter. The sequence goes on from CAIWCC010000020.1 coordinate 24,768, forward strand.
CTTTGCCAATGGTGAAAGGCATTGACCCTTCACTTTTTTTTGATGAAGATGGCAAAAGTTACATTGTTTGCAGTCAGGCAAGCCCGACTCCCAAGTGGAGCGGACATAGTGTGATTTGGATGCATGAGTTTGATGCTGAGAACGATAAAGCTTCTGCCGAACGACAAATAGTGATAGATGGCGGACCGGATACCATTCAGCATCCGCGCTGGCTCGAAGGTCCGCATGTCTACAAAGAGAATGGCTATTATTACCTGATGGCAGCCGAAGGTGGCACACAGTCGGGGCACAAGGAGGTGATTTTCAGAAGCCAATCGGTGAAAGGGCCTTACATTCAGGGACCAAACAATCCTATACTTACGCAATTGGGACTTCCTGCCGACCGACCCAACAAAGTAACCAATGTGGGTCATGCTGATATGATAAGGACTGCAAGCGGTGAATGGTTTGCCGTGTTCCTTGGTTGCAGACCTTATGCCGATGAGCAGTTCAATACTGGTCGAGAAACATTTATGTTGCCCGTTAAATGGGTGGATGGCTTTCCCGTAATCCTCGAAAATGGCAAAGTAGTACCACCGACAATTACCAAGAAAAACATTGCCCCAAAAGGCGAAAAACAATCTGGCAACTTTAACTGGCGCGATGAGTTTAATAAACCAACATTGGATATGAAATGGTTGATGCTGCGTACGCCCCGCGAGCAATGGTGGAAAATTGCCAATGGGCGGCTTGAATTGGATGTGTTGCCGCGTAGTCTAAGTCAGTTGGTAAATCCAGCTTTTATCGGTCGCCGCCAGCAACATATGAATTTTGAAGCATCAACAGCTGTGAATTTTACTCCAAAGACAGATAAAGAATTGGCTGGAATGGTATATTTTCAGAATGAAAAAAACTATTATGTGATAGGTAAAACTCTTACTGGAAATGGACAAACTATAGTTCTGCAAAGCGTGGTTAATGGAGTTGCTCGCGTCATTGCCGAAAAAGAACTTCCAGCTGAGAGTATGATTAATGAATTATTTGTCAGTATTTCTGTTAAAGGAGGTGATGCCACTTTTGCTTATTCAACGAAAAATGGAAAAATAAATGTTTTAATGGATAATATTAAAGTCACCAACATGAGCACCAAAAAAGCTGGTGGTTTTGTAGGTTCTGTGGTAGGTATGTATGCAACATCTGTAAAATAAACCGATTAAAATCAATGTTGACAATTTGCAAATACTTTTTGTTATTCAAAATAAATAACAATCAAAATATTTTTCAAACCACTATTCAACAACCATTTTTCTATTAAAGTCACCCGACTCAGTTGTCAAACGATAAAAATAAACACCTTTCGTTAACCCTTTTGTAGAAAAATTATATTGATATTTTCCTGGCTGAAAATTTCCTGAAGCAACTGTTTGAATCTCTTTTCCAGCAACATCATATACCTTTAAAGATGCCCGTGCCGGATTTGTCAGCGAAAACGATAAAACGGTTGATCCAATTGCTGGATTTGGAAAGTTTTGATCTAATGATGCGGGTTCAGCATCAATTATATTCACCGCAGAAGGAGCTTTTTTTGTGCCAACACAAAGCGTTACAGTGCCTATACCACCAGTTTTAGCATCGTTAAAAGCCACCTTCACTACATTTACCACTTGAAGCAATGCTTTGTCTACCTGAATAATTTTGGTACTTCCGTAACCACTCGTATCTTCGAGTCTTGCGGCCGATAACTCCATTGGAACGGTTAATTGTGTACCGTTGAGCCATACAGAGATATTGCGGTCGGTACCAGTGCCGCGACCAACCCCGATACGCAAATAGGCATATTCGATGTTGCTCAATGAGGGAATAGACACATTAAACAAACTATTGGTAGAAAATTGGCGCATCATTTCGGTAGCATAATATGGATTTTCCTCCACCTGATAACTTTCAGATATTGGCTGACTGTAGTTGCAAAAAAGTATCGCCGACTCTTTACCCGTAAGTGTTATGCTTTGAGCATCAGCCACTTTCGATTGACTAAAAGTGGGAGTGTAATCAGCATTCCGAACCAAGCGACGCAGAACCAACGAATCCAGATTGAGAGTTGGATAATTCAACGAAAGCGTAATTGAATTGTCTGACAAATTATTGAGCAACACCATCAGCTTATTTCCATTCACATAAGCTTGTTGCTGAACATCGGGATGTGCACATTTAGTCAAAATACGACGGCCTTTTACGCCTTGAAAGTATTTGAAAAAATGAATTTGAGCAGATTCATACCAGTTTTTTTTGTCGGTATAATTATTGGCCACTAAAATGGAGGCGTGGTATTTTGGATCCCAAGCAAAGGATTCCATCAAAATAAAGGGCGTTACTTTTTCAACCAATTGAGGCCTATCCATAAAAACCATCGTATTGGAAATGCAACTGTTTACCATCAAAAAATCGGTTATCGACTTGGCTTTCATATCATAGGCAAAATCAGTTCCTGAACCAATAAACCATTTCTGCATGGCCTTTTTCTGGTCAGCTACGTTCAAAGTACCACCATGTTCAGATGAGTAGAATTTCAGGTCTTTGTTATAGGTTACTTTACCATAAGCAGCCACCAAATCCATAATGCCTTCGAGGGGTAACCCTGACGTAACACGCCCAATTTGCTTGTGATTAATGCTGTCCCATCGGTGAAAATCGTAAATATGAAAGGAATAAAAATCGAGGTTGCCAGAAGTAGCATCCACAAAATCACTGAATTTTCTGAAATCGCCATAATTACCATTATAGTAAGCCGAAAAAGAAGAGCATGCACCACCAATCAAAGTAGAAACGCCCAAACTTTTGGCTTTTATCCACATTTGGTTGTGAAAATCAGCCAAATTTGTCAGCATTTTTGCTTTATCCAACAACTGCCAAGTAGGTTCATTGATAGGCTCAAAAATGGGAGGCCGTGTCCAATCAGTGAAGTTATATTTCAGCAAAGAAACTGCAATTTCAGCCGCAGCAACCTTGTTTACTGGCAAACTATCCGTACTTCCTGCATAGACCTCTTTTGGCATAAATGACGGATATGAATTATGATTGTCGGTATACAGATTTCCAATATTTGTGGGAAAACGAGCCTTAATTGTTGCAGAAGGTGCAGTATTACCATTCGTAGGTTTAGCATTGGCAATGAGGTAAGGCACATTCACATAGCCCGGACGAGCGGCATCTTGAACGATATTTTTAGTATATTTAGTAGCTGCTGCCACCAAACTCAATGAACGTCCAAATCCTATTTCCAAGTCATTGAGATACCTGTTGGAAATAGTAGTATTGCCCACAACAGCCTCAAAATTGACGCCAGTATAACACAAATTGAAATATTTATTCCGATCCAAAACAGAATGGCCGGCAATAGATTTGGTTACATTGGGTTGAATATCAACAACTGTTTGTGCTGACACTATTAAATTTGCGAAAAGTAATATCGGTAAAATGATAGCTTTGTAAAATGATATTAGTGATTGATTCATTGTATTGTATTCAATTTAATGCTAATAACAAGCACATAGATATTGACAAATAAAAATGTGAGACAACAAAAATATAAAACTATCTTTCAGTTCTCAACATATTGATTGAATAAAAAGCATTGTAATCGTTTACATCGAACTTAAAACTATCGTAAACGATTACAAAAATGAGCAAACTATATATTCAATAGCCTGCTCATTAATTAAATTACCACTTATTTTATTTCTTCCACACCAGCGGCACAGCCACATTTACAGAATACGCCCTTTTATTCACACCATGCGCTCCAAACAAATATATTGGCACACCATTTTCTAAATACAGGCAAGGTCTTTCAAGCTTATCATCCGAAACAATACTTCCTTCAAATTTCAAACGGTGTGGTACCACTTTCGGATATTTTGTTTGTTCCCAATTAATTCCGTCTTTCGATTTCAACAATGCCAATGCTGCTTCTTTGTTGGTAAAAAGTCCGACTACATCAGTTACAATGGCATAAATTGTCCCATTGTAGTTCCAAATAAATGGATCCTCAGCTATCATCCAGCTTTTTCCACCAGCTTTCGATTCAAAAATTGGTGTTGGACTTTTGGTGTAAGGTCCTAACAATGAATTGGAAAATGCTACACCAAAGCGCACTTTCCCACCACGCATGGCACCATTTTTAGCCACTTGTTTGTAAACCAACACTGCACGCCCATTTTGGTCAACAGTTATTGCAGGGTTGGCCATCATCAGAGCATCGTAGGCCGTAGAATCGGGACTGACATCAATCACAGGTTTATCAAAACGCGTCCATTCACCTTCTGGATCATCGGCAACTGCAACACCAATCCGTTGATTGTTACGATATTGCCACCAATTAGGATCGCTCATAGAAGCGGGCATTTTTACCTCTTTTGTGCCAGTAGAACCCATGTAATAAAGGTAAAATTTTCCTTTATAAACAATGGCCGCCGGATTGTGAGTGGTTACACCATCCCAGTACTGACTTCCACGACGAGGCAAAACCACTTTCACATGTTTATAAGGTCCTTCGGGTTTATCCGACTTAGCCAAACAAATTTCGGAACTTGGCAACCATGCATAATGTCCATGCGCTCGGGGCCAACGGCTGTAGAGCATATAAAATTTGCCGTTGTTACCTTTCACTACCGAGCCACACCAAATATTATAAATGGAATCGGAAAAAATATAGTTATCTGGAATGGGGCGTACCATAGAACTAATATCTACATCGTCCATCGAAATGAGGTTCCCTTTTTTGTCGAGTTTTGGACTTTGAGCACACACAGAATTGATCGAAAAAATCATTCCTAATATAGCAATAAAAATGATTTTCGTTTTTAAATGTTTCATCATTGGTGTTTTTTTTATTGAAGTCATCTTGACTTTTTGTTAGTTTTAATTTTCTTGAATAATATAATCATAAAAGCTATGTAATTGAAGCTTTTCCAGCTTGAAACTGTGTAATCAAATCTATTAAGTAGCGATCTGAAACTGTCCATCCAAGCA
>CAIWCC010000021.1 GCA_903911085.1 uncultured Bacteroidales bacterium
CCAGCCAGTCGGTATTGTTGATGCTGATACATTGCTCGGTAATACAATTTCTGATGCAACATGGTACACTAAGGAAAAAGACAGAGTATTCGAAGTCGCGAATAACTGGTTTGGTTGGACTGATAACGTTATTAATTACATCAATATTGATACTGCTTCAGTTCAGACACCTTGGATGAATACCAGAACGGTGGGTATGTTCGGGAACAAAACAGCATGGCCAAAATTCACTGAGACCAAAACATATTCCCGGACAGTAAACGGCCTTCCTGATTTTGTTACGCCAATTGTTGGCACTGACAGTATGATTGCTTTCATCAATAATGTCATCAGATTGAAAGGTAAGTCACCTCTACGTTGGTATTGGGAACCTGTCGGTGTTGCGGTCCCCAATAATACAATTGAATGGCCGCCGATCGAAGATTTACGAATTAAAAATGCTGCCCTTGTTGGAGACGATGGAAAGCCTATTGGTGATTTGAATTGGTATGAGCAATATGCTGAACGGTGGGATATGAAGGGCTGGGGCCGATCAACTTCTGTTGAAGAGAATGACCATTACATTCCGACAATATTTTCATTAGAACAAAATTTCCCTAATCCATTTAACCCAGAGACAGAAATAAAGTATAGCACAAACAGAACTGGCAACGTTTCGCTTACTATTTTCAATGTTTTGGGTGAAGAGATACTATCCTTGGTAAACCAGACACAAAATGCAGGTGTACATAAGGTTCGATGGAATGGGAGAAATAGTGCTGGCCAGGCGCTCGCAAGTGGTATCTATTTTTATCAATTAAGAATGGATTCACAGGTCAGTACAAAAAAAATGATGTTGTTAAAATAACGATGACGTGAAAATATAAAAGCGGGGGGTCTTAATGATTCCCCGTTTTTTAATATACAGACTCAATTGTGTTGTCAATGCAGTCACGGAGTTGGGTCGTGTATAGTGATGAAACAAGAAAACCTGCTTTAAGAGTTATCTGGTAATGAATATGCCTAGGATGGACAATGAAATACTGTAAAACGGTATTGATCGTTTTAATATGTGTACTACCGGTTGTGATGAATGCACAAAAAAGCCACGAGGGGAGGACGGGATATCCACTTGGTGTATTGCCGCGGGAAGCCTGTGGTATTTGGTGCTGGTATTCTACGGGCGGTTCACCGAATAAATGGACCGGAAAAATCACCCCTGACGAAACGTATCCAAAAATGCGCGGAGTACCGGTTGTGGTAGGCTGGAAAGATATTGAACCGCAAGATGGTGTCTATCACTGGGAGCTGGTTGATGATATAATTAAAAAAGCCGTATCAAATAATAAATATGTGTTTACATTGCTATGGCTGATACCAGTGCATCCCCACTGGCTGTTTGAGAACGGAGTCCCTAAAGTAGAAATCAATACTTTCAAAGCAGACACAAACTTTGCCGTTCTACCCTACCCGATGCATACAAAGTATAAATACTATTCTGAGAGAATAATAAAAAAATTTGCTGAACATATCCGAAGTTTACCGCCGGAACTTTTTAATCGAGTGTTATTTCATCAAGCCGTTGAAGGATCTACGGGAGATGGCGAAGCCTATAAAGGGAAGCCAAAAGATCCTCAGTACAATATTACCGAGAAAGAATGGGAAGAGTATCAGGTGTACATCCGCAAGTTTACGGTAGATGCTTTTCAAGGTAAGGCAAATGGAAACCCGCCAGTGTCATTATTAATCCACACCGAAGATGTTTTATGGGGTGCAAAAGAATGTGAAGGATTAGTTGTGAAACAGGGAGTGCCGTCACACTTCTATGGTTCCAACGGTTCCAAATC
>CAIWCC010000022.1 GCA_903911085.1 uncultured Bacteroidales bacterium
GTGTTGTTTTGGAGTCTTCATTATTTAATCGTTTTGGTAACGTAAATATGGAGACTCTTTTTTTATTATTATACATTTAGTGGTGATTTTTAATTGCGAAAATTTGAGGAAACAAAATTACTAATTACACCATTTAAAGCCCTTTGAAAATTCAAATATTTCTATCTTTATTTGCGTATATTTGTGTTATTTGCGTTCAAATATTTTCAAAATAGGGTATTAAAATCAAAACACAAAGTGTTTTCTAATCCATTTTTTTATCAGCTCCATCAGCTCCATCAGCGTTCCAATTCTTTTGGTTCTGGCTTGTCCAGGTTATGGAGAGGTCGAATATAAAAAATATGCTTAAATAAGCGACATTGAATTCTTAATTCTTAATTCTTAATTCTTAATTCTTAATTCTTAATTCTTAATTCTTAATTAAGATTCCGGTCCATCTCTTGCTCTCATAATATTAATGTTTTATAGTTTATATTATAGACATGTTCATATATATGTTGTATAACATTATATACACTATTGTATATTTAGTTGTTTATTAAATGTGAAATTTGTTCTGCAAATGTACGCATAGTTTTTAATAAATACAAGAAATAATGCTATAATTTTTTATCATTTTTAAAAAATAACTTATACAGTTGTAATACAGTGATATAGGATTATAAAATATTCCAAAATATTTAAATATATAACATATATTAACTGTTTATACCTCCAATTATAATATAAATACCATCATTTTTACATCAAAACCACCTTTTTGAGCAATTCAATTCTTTAAAATATCATTATTTCATTCTGAAATGTAGAATATCTAACTATTATATTCTAATTATAGCATTATATTTTCGATTTAAAGACTTTGATGCTTAATATAGTATTATTTGATTATTAGCATATACATCCAAAATATTGAAGCTATTCATTTTATTGATATAAATGACCTCCTCAACACAAAACCTCTTTTTTTTCTCCAAAAAGACTACTTTGCGACAAAAAAAAGCGATTTATGAGCTAAAATAGTGCAGGTTTCATAATTTTAAGCTAAATATATATAATATATTTTGGTCTTTTTACTCCAAATGCCACAAAATTAACATGACTCTCAACAATTTTTGGTCTAAGGTCTACATCATCATTTATCTTGTGCACTTCGGTGGAAAAAAGTGCTACAAATATTTAATATTGCAAGCACTTCGGTGGAAAAAAGTGCTACCTGTTTTTTGGATATTTGGAACTTCTGTACTCTCGAAATAAAACTATTCAGATTAAACAATAGATTGTCATCGCATGTTGGCGCGGGTCTGTGACTCGTGCAAATATGGAATAAGAAAAACTTTTATAGCACAGGTCGCAGACCTGCGCTAGCAGGGGGATTTGATCAAAGAGTAAGTCCATTAAAAAATTTAAAAATTATTTAAACAAAACATTGTTAATCCCGAATTTTATATTTATCTTTGGGGCTTACTAATAAAAGCAAACAACAAATATAGATATTTTTATTTATTAACAAGTTGGCTATGCGAATACTTAGAAAATCGAATAATTTATTTAATCTGCTTCATATCAATAATATAACAAATACAAATCAAGTTCTTACAGTAGATATATGCGAACTACGAGTTCGCATAGCCAATTAGACAACGCATACTTACGTGTTAGGTTCCATTCAAAAAAATAAAAAGAAGTCTGCGAAAGCCAAGGGCTGACAACCCAATGTGACAAAAAAAATAGTGAAATCCAGAAATCACTAAAAAAAACGGGGCGAAACCGAAAAGCCAAAAGAGTAGGAAAATTAAGTCATTTGAAATATGAAAAAAGCTTTATTTACAATGTTTATTCTAAGCATTATGCTAATTAGTTGTGCGCCAGACAAACCTTCTGAAAGTTTAATTCAGGATTTAATCACAAAAGAATACAAAAATAATGTTCAACGATTTGACAATGTACAGTTATTAAATCAATGGTCTGATGAAAATGAAAAAGGTGTATATTTTATCAAAGTAGTTTATGTTGATAAAATTCATTCATATTTACTAAAGAACCATGGTGAAAAAATTGAAACAATCTGGAAGTTTAAAAAAGAAGGCAATGAGTGGACACCCGAAAATTATAAAAATACGTTTATTGAGGTGGTGCCTTTATAAAACTGCTAGTTTTTCAAGTAAGACATTTAGAAATATCGTGAAACACTATTTCGTAGTTTTTGGTTTTGCATTCAGTGTATAGGGAAAGTTTATGCTTTGCCGAAACTTGTGCTAGGAATATCAAGCAGTTTTTTAGTGCGTTTTATATTCAGTTATAACCTGTTTTGGTTTTCAGTCCAAGTTACTCTTTTCTAAACTTTAAAATGTGCATTTGACAGTTATTACTCCCGCATTCTCTTTGTCGTAGGTAGACAGTGAACGCTGCCGCAAACTGTCAAATGCTTATAGCCTCGTTCACTATGTAAATTCTAGAAAAAAAAACAATGCAAAAGCGCACGAAACAAACATAACTCATTAATAGATTTGCTAATACACTCGAGAAATCTTATATTGACATAATCAATAAAAATTATTTTTTTTGAATCCAAGCATATTTTTAAACACTTAAATTCAATTATCATGAAAAAAGAAATTCTAATCTTATGTTTTGTTTCACTTGTCTGTGGAAATATACTTTCCCAAGAATCAAGTCAACCAAATAAACTCACAATTGTAAAATCCAATAATAATTATCTCCCAAATCTATTTGTTCAAAATTATTTTTTTTCAAGTCCTACAGGAGGTTGCTATTTATATCGTGATAAAAAAATATATAATTCATTGAATAATACTTGTGATAATTGGGGAATTGCTTATGAAAACACTATTTCAATTTGCCAAGATCCAACTAATCTAGAGATTATATATCGCATCAATTCATCAAATGAAATTTCAAAAAGTATGGATAATGGTAATAATTGGATTGTCATTCAAAATGGATTACCCTCAGGTTTAAATTTTTACAGAATCACTGTAAATCCATCCAATACATCAGAGGTGTATTTATTGACATCTTCTGGAATATTCCGCACAATAGATGCAGGGTTTACTTGGGTGATATATAAACAATGTGAGCAGTTAAGACAGTTTATAATTGATTGTACGAATAAAAAAAGATTATATGTATTAAATAAAGAGGGAATTTTATTCTCAAATGATGAAGGAAGTACATGGAAAAACATAAGTGGTAAATTGCCAACTGTCTTAATTAAAAGAACTGGAGGTACTGCAGAATATAAATCCATCGATATTTATTCAATTTCATATATTAATATTAACACAAATTCATATCTACTTGCCCAAACAGAGAAAGGAACATTCAAAACTATGGATAATGGAGAACAATGGACTAAGATAAACAATGACTATATTAATTCCACTTACATTTATAAAACCGATGTCTATATTGGAGGTATGAGTTATAACTCAATTACAAAAGAAAGTAAACCTGTTTTATATAAATCAAATGAATATGGTGACCAATGGAACAAAATTGAATTAAAATCGGAGGAAATTGATAATATTCTTGGTATTTATAAAGACGATTCTCATTCTGGAATTTTTATAACAACAGCCAATAATAGAATTGTGTACATTGATTCTGCACTAAATTATATTGGATTAAATTACGGACTATTAACTCATTCAATAGTTCATTCTGAGATTTCATGTAAGCAAGATAATAAAGAAATAACATATGCTCTAATTGAAAACAATAGCAGTGTAGATGTTGAAAAATATGGTGTATGGAAATCTACAGACTTAAAAAAGACATGGCAAAGGTGTATCATTTACAATAAACCAGACAATACCTATGATTTAAGAAAATTATATGTATCTCCATTTAATCCTAATGAAGTTTGGTTATTTGATAGAGGCTATAATATAATTTCTCTAGATGGTGGAAAGAATTGGGGAAGTATTACAAACAATAAAATCAAAGTTGTCGACGAAATTCAAGATTTTCAATTCGATCCCTTAGACAATAATATTTTATTTTTTGTTACATGCTATTATCATAATGGCGATAATAAACTTGTCAGATTTGATAAGACAACATTAGGGTCAACAGTACTTCATAAAATTGATGACGAACGAAGATTTAATATAGTTATTTCTAAAAATGACAACAAGAAGATTTTTATTAGTAATGGTGAAATTTCAAATGATGGGGGGTGGACATGGCATTCAGTTTATGAAAGTATGGATAAAATCGCAAGTCAAAATGGGTTTAATATTAATAGAGCCGACATAATACTAATTGAATATAACGGAAATACAATCGAAATTGAAATTAATGAGAAATCAATGTTTGTTCCACGCCATTATGCAAGAATGCTTTCTAATGATAATGGACTAACATGGGTTTTAGTAAAAAAATGGGAGGATAAAGCAAGTGAAAATGATTAAATTTAGTCCTGTTGTCATCGAGAGGCAAATGAAATAAGTTGGAATAATCTATAACAAATTAGTATTAATCACAGAAAAACAATTCCTTTTCAGAGAATTTATTGGCAAAAAATAACAATCTATATATCTATATAAAAAGTAACGAATAAAGTGGAGCTCAGAACCCACTATAATAAACGAGGCAACTCCGAAAAGGCATAAGAGTAGGAAAATTTAAATTTTTTGTATTATGAAACAAATAATGACAGTTCTTGCAGTAATCACAATTTCTTTACTTTTAATGACAAGTTGCATTCTGAAGAATTCTGACAAAAATGCAAAAAATGACAATGACTCTATTAGTATAATTAGTCGAGATTCTAATACCATTAAAAATGATACGGCAGAAGCTAAAATAGTAAACAAAAAAGCAATCCTAAAGGTCAGATTATTCTTTACAGGAGGCGAAAATGAGGAGCAATATGAAATAAAAGATTTCAACACTCAAAAAACTTATACACATTGTTATGATAGTGAGACTTTCAGTAAGTTACAAATTGAAGGTAATGCTGACCATATTAAATTTATTGTAAAGCCATTGGATCCTGTAGAGGACAAAGATTTTGTACATTTGAAAGAAGAAAACATCGAAATTAAAGGAAAAAAAACTTACACAAATAAAGATTTTGATTTTAATACTAATGAGATCAAGATTCAAATCTTTCAGAATAATGAGATTATATTTGAAGGCAGTGTAAAGTCTGTAGGATGTATGTAGGGTATCACTAATCGCACGCTGGCGCGGGTCTGTGACCCGTGCAAATATGTAATAAGGAAAACTTTTATAGCACAGGTCACAGACCTGCGCTAGCGGGGGATATTGTACTCTTAGGTTCAATGTAGGTTGTTCGGTCTTTACTTTCGGAGAAAGTTTTAATCAGTTTTTCGAATGCTGTAGGTATTTCGCTCGTCGAAGGTTTCACTTTTGACGAAGTTAATTGCAAAGATTTAAAACTCAATAACTCTTCAAAACAATGAAAACAAAAAAACTCATTTACTGTGCATTAATTGCCGTAACCATGTCATCTTGTATAACATCAGAATCTTTTTTTCAAGTGTACAAAACCACAACAGAATCAAACATTGCAATGAAAGATAAAGTGTTAGCGTATGAAGACAATAATTGCAAAGTGGTTTATAATCAGTGGGGTGATGGTGGCAACATTGGCTTTCTGTTTTTCAATAAAACCGAATCAAATATTTATTTAAATCTGGAAGAATGCTTTTTTATCAGTAATGGTATAGCCAATAATTATTTTAAGAATAGAGTTTATACATTTTCGTCGAACACTGGCTCGGCACAATCAGTGGGTAAGTCGATGACTGGTCTTAATTATTTGCAGCTGATTCAAACCAATAGTGCAGCGGCAAATACGATGAGTTCAAATGGAAAATCTATATCTTCGAATGAAGAAAAAATTGTATGTATTCCAGCTTTAAGTTCAAAAGAAATAAAAGAATATAACATTAAGGAATCACTTTATAGGGATTGTGACTTATTTATTCATCCTACCAAAAAGCAAATTAATACTTTGTACTTTACGACAGTAAATAGCCCACTAACTTACAGCAACAGAATTGAATATAAAGTAGGACAAATGGGAACGCCAATTAAGTTTGAAAACAAATTCTATATTTCAGAAATTACCAATTACCCGCAATCCGAAATTATAGAACGGAAACTTGATAAGAACTGTGGCGAGGTAATTGATGTGTACAATATGAAATACACCGAGTATTTTAAGAACGCATCGCCAGATAAGTTTTATATTAAATATTCAAGAGCGGGGCTATTGAAACATTGAGATAGATAGTGACAGTATGCCCTGTCCAAACGGATATGTAATCAATTAGATGTTCAGAAGATGGACGTTGCACGTGGGTGGGATTTATTTCTAATCCCACCCTTTGTATTCTTCGGATTTGTAATCCGTTTTAAAAAATAAAAAAAATAAAATGAACATACAGCATCTCACGCTGGCGCGGGTCTGTGAACCGTGTCAAAACAAAATATGATTTAAGTAGCACAGGTCGCAGGCCTGCGCTAGCGGGGGGAATTTGGAATGTCACCTACAGAATACATTAAGCACATCATGGAGAGCAGCAAAAAGTCAGAATAACTCAAAGATAATTTATATAAAAAATTCTCGTCTCAAAATTAAAAAATATTAAATTCCGCACAATCACATGTACATATGAACATTTATCAATATATTTGCACAAAAATAATCAATCAGCATATTATGAAAAATATTATCGGCATAATTAGTTTTATAATTCTATTGTTTGGAAGCAATAACCTTATGGCTCAAACTTCTGCAAACCTCGATGCGAATACATTTGCAAGTAAATTGAAACAACAACCAAGTGCTCAAATAGTTGATGTGCGAACATCTGGCGAGTTTTCACAGGGACATATTCAAAATGCGAAAAACATTGATGTCAGCTCGAATAGTTTTCAGCAACTAGCTGCTAAATTAGATAAAAACAAAGCTGTGTACGTGTATTGTTTAAGTGGTTCCCGAAGTTCTTATGCAATGAATGTACTAAGTCAAATGGGGTTCAATGAAATTTATAATCTCACCGGTGGCATGATGCGCTGGAGAGCAGCAAATTTACCTGAAACTACCAATAATGAAAGCACAAAGCCTGCTTCAAGTGGAATGACAATAGCACAATATCAAGCTCTACTTAACACAAACAAGTTAGTACTTATTGATTTCTATGCAGAATGGTGCTCACCTTGTAAAAAAATGAAACCGTATTTAGATGAAATTTCAAAAGAAATGAAAGATAAAGTTGTGGTGATTAGAATTGATGCAGACGCAAACAAAGACCTTGTTAAAAGTTTAAAAATACAAGATTTACCTGTTTTAAACTTATACAAAGGTAAAAAACTTATTTGGACCAATAAAGGCTTTATTACAAAAGAGGAAGTTGTAAAAAAACTAAAAGCTAATTGAAAGTAATACACAATTGAATTATTAGCCTATTCTACATGGATTTGTAGGTTCTTTGTGCATGACCTCCTGCCGCACACTGGTGCGGGTCTGTGACCCGTGTCAAAATAAAATATGATTTAAGTATCACAGGTCGCAGGCCTGCGCTAGCGGGCGGCAATAAAACTTCACTTTTAGTACTTTATTTTTTTTTAATGGTGTGTTTTTTGACATATTATTTAAATAAGTAGGGTCTGCTGAAAAACTGTAATATCATTGATTAACAAATGATTAGTATAATAATAAAATTGATTTGTGCTAGGTATTTAAAGGTTTATATTCAAATATCATGCACTAATCTTTCGGTTGAAGTTTTAAATCCCGTAGGGATTGCCTATGCATAACCCCAAAATTTATTTGGGGGTAAAATAAAAAGAGTAAATTGAACTCCAGAGGAGTTCTACAACATACGCAAATAGCAGATAATCAAAGGGTA
>CAIWCC010000023.1 GCA_903911085.1 uncultured Bacteroidales bacterium
ACCGTAAAAGTGTAGGTAGCGTTGGTAGAAACTGCAGTTCCATTCTCCGTCCAATTGATAAAACTGAAACCTGAATTGGCTACAGCAACTAAGGTAGCCAATGCACCCGAAGCATAATTTCCAGTTCCGGAACTAACTGAACCACCCGCTGTAGCTGATGCTGCAATAGCAAGACTTGCATTATATTCATACGCTCCACCATCGGGAGTCGCATCACGTTGATTGCCTAATTCATCGATAGTTATTGATAAAGCATTGGTAGTTACAAAATCTTTGGCCATACTACTTGAACCAATCAATAATACAGGCGCGGCATCAAAAGATAAAGCGTTGTTGTCAAGCGTTGGAAAAGCCAAGTTAGCAATCACCGCGTCTAATTTATTGTTGTTGTCGGTTGTAATCGTGTTGGCTGAACCTGAGCCAACCCAAATTCCAATTATATTATTAGTAATTCCACCATTCAAAAGTTTTGCCTGTGAACTTGCCAAAATACCTATTTGAGATGGATAAGTTGTTGCACCACTATTACCCATAACGATGGAGTTGTTCATAATTAAAGTGGTATTATAATTGTTTTCGAAACAAACACCATCACCTCCTGAGCCACCGTTGGTTGTATTGCCAACTATTGTACAATGATTTAGCTTTACGGTATGCGAACAATAGGTACTAGAACTTCCAGCTTGTCTGAATTCAATACCGCCGCCCGATTTGGTTGCAGTTATGCAGCTATTTTTATAAATAGTAGTATTTTCAATAATTAAACTGTGGTTTAACTGATTGGAAATAAGATTATTCGCATCACCCGAACATTGTACCATCATGCCTCCACCGAGGTAGCCCGATGTATTGAAAGAAATGGTACTGTTTTTAATGGTGGCGCTCAGCAGTTTATTTGTACCTGGAGAGATATAAATACCACCACCATTACCGGCAGTAATGGAAGAACCTGTATTTGCAGTTATGTTACATCCTGTCATGGTGGTAGTGGCATATCCACTAATATAGATTCCACCTCCAGCTATACCAATATTGTTGGCTATCTTCAAATTCGTAAAATTCAATGTTGGGGCTACTGTTCCTGTATTGGTGAATCTTATTCCCCCGCCATTACTTGAATTATATCCATTTTGTATGGTCATATCTTGCAGCGTAATACTTATTGCCGATGAATAAGCGCCATCTAGATTAAACACACTGCAACTTGCTGCGGGGGTATTATTTGGGGTGGCAAAAGCCTGTACAATGGTTTGCCCAATTCCGGTACCTTTTAGCGTGACAGATTTAACAGTGCCTAAAGTGAGATTTTTTTCAGTATAAGTTCCAGCAGCAACTTGAATAGTATCACCGGAAACTGATGCGGTTAATGCCGCCTGAATGGTCGAATAGCCACCTGGAACTAATCTTATTGTCGAAAATACCTGTGCTACAAAGAAGAATGCAGCTATAAAAAGTAGTGTTTTTTTCATTTGATTTCGTGTTGTTATTTTTTATTTGTGTTAAGGAAAGTGATATTCTTTACAAAATCAGTCGATTTTACTTCGATATTCCCGTCAGTTATATTCTTGATGACTTTGCCGTCAATAGTAAAATTCTCAAAAGTGACCGTATCAACGGTATGGTCAGCGTCATAGCCCACAAAGCTAGAAACTGGAAATTGTGAGCCCGGTTTTGTGGTCACACAGAGGTTCTTGAAGTAAATATTCTGAATATTGCCCTGTCCTCCGGTTTTCGACCATTTTGATTTTCCTATCTCAAGCAGAAGAATATAGGTGCTCGGCGTTGAAACGGGTTTGCAATAAGTGGCATCCAAATCCTCAATGCGTATATCCTCAAAAAGTATGTCGCATACCACCGCTTGAGAACCGTTGTGTATAGAAATGGCATTATTTCCGTAGGCGTGAATGATGTCGATGTTTTTAAATGAAATACTGTCGACAAGAGCGGTTTGCAGTTCGAAACCAATTTCCAATGCTTGCGCTCTATCACTCCAAATAATACAATTGCGTACCGTGATACCTCTGACATCGCCAACACCATATTTTGATTTTACAACAATGGCATCGTCGTGATTCCTGATAAAACAATTCTCAACGAGGTAATTTTTACAGGCATCCATGCTAATGCCGTCTGCCGATTTCCCGACTAACTTTACATCCGAAATGCTAACATTATTGCAGGTAAGTGAGTTAAATGCCCCACCCCAACCGTCGAAAAGTATCGGTCCGTCAACAACGACGTTCGAACATTTGTGTAATCTGATAAACCTCGATTCTATGGTATCCTGGCTGTGGTCAATCATTCCGTGACCAAGGATTTTTAAATTATTAACGCCGCTAGCGTCAAAGCGTCCTCTCACCACCGATCCACCTGCAAGATAAACAGTCTTGTTACTCGAAAGTTTTACCACTCCCACATTGTGAATGCCAGGGCCATAATAGATAACATTGGGGTCATTTTCTTGTGGTGGGTTTGCATCCAATGCGTTGGCGAAAATGGCAATTGCATCATAATCATAACCATTGGGTTCTATTGTGACTTTCTGATTTTTACGCAGTGTAAAAGTGAGGGACTTGCCATTTATAACTGGCTTGATGCCATAAGATTTGGGGCGAATGACTGCATTTTCCATTGACACATTTGCATTAACTGTAACTGAAGCGCTTTCGTTGCAATCAAAATAACTCATTCCCATAGCCCTTACAGGCCGGTGAACACAGGTTCTGACTTTGGTAGTGTAGACAAATGCCTGTTGACCATTCACAGTAACCGAATAGTCGGGCGAGGCAGCCATTCCCGCAGGAGCCGGATAAAGTATTACTTGCGCACTTGTAGCAGTTACTTTCGCTTTTTTAAAAGTCGATTTTGCAAATAACGAAAAGGACAACGCTATTAAAAGGCTGATGGTGAATGTTCTCATTGATTATTTTTTTATGCTGTTTTAGACTATTATTTTTTATTTTCAACTTTCGATATTTTATAAAGCAGCACTCCGTGTGCGGGAATTTTGACTTTAAGGATATCATCAAATACCCCTAAATCCTGCTGCCGCCACAAGTCACGAATCATTCCACCCTTTAAACCCATTTGCGAAAGCGAAATATCGTTGTAGCTTAAGCTATAATTCATTAGATTAAAAATGCCCAACGCCACACTACCGTCTTCCAACTCTTTGGCATACAAGTGAAATTTATACCGCGAACGGTTACAATAAACACGTCGAGCCTGCTTCCCAAGCGGATCCTGATTGATATCGAGTACTTCGTCGTTGGTAAGTAAACTCAGTGTAAAATCATCCAATGTTGCTAAGTCGCAACCAAGCAAAAGCGGTGCAGCAAGTAAACTCCATAAACTGATGTGGGTATATTGTTCGTCGGGAGTAAGTCGTGTAGGATGCAGGTTCTTGCCCCAGCCCACATTGCCCACTACCAGCATATCGGGGTCGTTCCAATGTCCGGGCTTTGCGTAGGGATACATAAAATACTGATTGAAACCAATCTCATGC
>CAIWCC010000024.1 GCA_903911085.1 uncultured Bacteroidales bacterium
ATCGTTTGCAATGACCAATAACATCGAGAATAACCTATTATTCTTTTTAATGTTATATATTTGTAGCTGAAACACATTGAGTAAAATCCGCCGAATTTCGTCAAAATAATAAATATAATGATAATTATTAGTATCGGAAGAATCGTAGTTATATATTTGATTCCTTATATTATAACAAAACTCAACTGATTGCAAAATGTTATATTTCAGGCATTTTGATTTCATTGGTTCATATTTATCCTGTAAAAAGTTACTGTATTCTGAATATGACATTCTTTGATTCTCGATAATATATGTGTCCCACAACGAATGAAGATTAATGTCTTTAGCAAACCATTTTATTTTCAGACCATTACCTCCTTTATCCTCCAATCGTCCCAAATGCATAGGTTGATGCAAATCGGCTACAAAATGCACTAAAAACTTCAATGCTTCAACATTATTTTTATCTTTCTTCAATTGATTAGTTAGCGTATCAAGTGCAAAAAATAAATGTTCACCTTCGCTTTTTGGTTTTTCTAAAAGTTTTTTGAAATCATCGGTTTTTAATCCATCACTTAAATTTTGATAATGCCATTGATAACTGTATGCATATTTATTATCACTGCGGACTTCATCTGCCCAAGTTGCAGAATAAACAATACCATGTTTCCCAAGCACTTTATCAACTTGTTCACGCACTTTTGGTGTTAAGTTTTCATAGGCTATTTCAGCTATAATTCTGTGTCCGATAGCATCATATGCCGAAATAGACATTGAAAACAATAATAAAAATAATGCGAAAAAATTTCTTGATTTCATAATGTTTCTAGTTTATCAAAATTTTTATAATTACAAATTTGCTGCCATCCATTTTCTTAATAAGTCTGGTGATTTATTAGATCTGCGAGCGTAGTCAACAAATTGATTTTCATCGACTTTACCAACCATAAAATACTTTGACTGTGGATGAGCAAAATACAATCCGCAAACCGATGCATTTGGGAACATTGCTCCATTTTCGGTTAGTTCAACACCAATACTCTTGAATTTCAATATATTATCCAATTCAAAAATAATGGATTGATCGGGCAAAGAAGGGTAACCCACGGCAGGACGAATACCACTATATTGAGTTTTAAGCATTTCTTTAATTGAAAGATTTTCGTCGGAAGCGTATCCCCAATATTCTTTTCGAATCTTAAAGTGCAACCATTCGGCAGCAGCCTCTGCTAACCGATCGGAAAGTGTTTTTGCCAAAATAGAATGATAGACATCATCGTCTTGATCGAAAACTTCGGCATAAGCCTCCACACCTTGAATAGTGGTTACAAATACTCCCAGATAATCATTTTCGGGCGCTAAAAAATCGGCTAATGAGTAACAAAAACCATCCGTAGACGCATGTTGCTGTCTTAACATTGGCAGAATTGTAGTGCTATTATCATGCTCAATAATAATGTCATCATCATCCGAATGCGCATTAAATATTCCAAAACTTGCATTCACGCTCACAATTTTTTTTTCGAGCATTTGTTTAAGCATTTCTTGCGCATCTCTATATAATTTCAATGCCTCTTCTGCTTTAGCGCGTTCTGGTTCATTAAATGTGTGCAACCACGACATTTTACATGACAAACAATCATGAACAGTCTCTATTCCATCATATTTGCCCGACATGCGCCAAGCCATAAAAAAAAACACCCAATCGATAAAAGGAACAATTTCTCTTAAATCAATATCGGTTAGCTGAATTAACCCAATTGTATTTGGTTTGTAAGGAGTATGTGGCATTTGTATTTTGTATGAAAAGTTTTAAGTTTCGGGTTTTGAGTTTTTAAATTCGATTTCTTTTTTAATATGAACTTTATTCTTTCATATTAACCCTAAACAGCAATCGATTATAAAATAAACGTCAACCAAATTTAGCATTATTACTTTATAATGTGTTTATAAATAATGTCTTGTCTTTACTCTTTGGTCTTTACTCTTTGGTCTTTACTCTTTGGTCTTTACTCTTTGGTCTTTACTCTTTGGTCTTTACTCTTTGATCTTTACTCTTTGGTCTTTACTCTTTGGTCTTTACTCTTTGGTCTTTACTCTTTGGTCTTTACTCTTTGGTCTTTACTCTTTGATCTTTACTCTTTGGTCTTTACTCTTTGATCTTTACACTAACGTCCTTATTATAATGTTGGAATACTCATACCTGTAATTTTTCGGTATAAATCCAATGCATAAACGTCTGTCATTCCCGAAATGTAATCAAGTACTGCCATAATTTTTTTATAAGTGCTGTCACTGTTAGTTTCAAATTGCTCTGGTATTCGCATAAGCAATTGCTTTGAATATGCTTTCTCGGGATTCAAAACTGCTGTAACTAAATTGTCGAGTAAAGTAAGTATAATTTTATAGCCAGCTAATTCAACATCAAGCACTTCCGAAGAACGATATATTTTTTTAATCGCAATTTTCGAACAATTTTCATAGGCCTTGGCAGTTTGTTCGGGCATTTTTTTTACTAGCGAAGAATTAAAACTACCATTTAAAATTGACTCTTCATTTTCGACAAAAACGGCAGAACATTGGTCAATTAATTTTCCTATTACTGACGAACGTAGATAAGCAATTTGTTCATTTTCATCAGTCACCATTTTCATAGTTTCAAGAATTCTTGCTTTTCTATCGTCATCAAAATAACCCAAAAACAGAGAAATTGTTTCGTCTGTGGTTAATATTTTCAATTTATGAGCATCTTCAATGTCCATTATTTGGTAGCAAATATCATCAGCTGCTTCTACCAAATAAACAAGCGGATATCGTGCATAACGATTGAGATTTTCTGCTAATCGTGGTATTCCTAGTTCTTTCGAAATTCTTTCAAAATCATTTTTTTCTGAATCGAAAAATCCAAATTTTTGTTTCTTAGCATCCGAAAAAATGGAAGCGTATGGATATTTCACTATAGAAGCTAAAGTACTGTACGTAAGAACAAATCCACCAGCTCTACGACCCACAAACTGGTGTGTCAGTAGCCTAAAAGTGTTTGCATTTCCTTCAAAACAAGTGCAATCTTTCCATTCTTCATCAGTCATTTGCGATTTCAAATGTTCTCCATTTCCTTCAGAAAAAAAAGTGGCAATGGCTTTTTCGCCAGAGTGCCCAAAAGGTGGATTTCCCAAATCGTGAGCTAAACAAGCCGCCGAAACTATCGATCCAATTTCAGATAAAAAAGGAGAACTAATATTCTTTTTTTCGATTAACTGATGAGCTACATTCATTCCAAGCGAACGACCTACGCAAGCTACTTCCAAACTATGTGTCAACCTATTGTGCACAAAAACGCTTCCAGGAAGTGGAAATACCTGTGTTTTATTTTGCAATCGTCGAAATGGTGCTGAGAATATTAAACGGTCATAATCGCGCTGAAATTCAGTACGGTCATCTGAACGTTTCTCATGATATGCTTCCATTCCAAAACGTTTTGTGGATAATAATTGATTCCAATTCATGGTTTCTAATGTTTGAAAGGTTTGAAGAGTTTGAATGGTTTGAAGAGTTTTATTGAGGAATATGATAATTTTTTAACTCAGCTCGCAATGCCTTACTTTTATTATCAGTAACTTTGTCCATCAATTGCCAAAATTTCACACCGTGATTCATTTCTTTTGTATGACACAACTCATGAAGAATCACATAATCAATAAGATATGCTGGAAGTAACATTAAAAAAAGGGAATAATTTATACTTTTGACATGCGAACAACTGCCCCACCGAGTTTTACTGGATTGAATTTTAACTTCCGAAAAAGCAAAACCAAATTTATCAGCTAATTGTTTTGTGCGGTTAGGCAAAAGTCGCTTGGCTTCTTTTCGTAAAAAATAGCTGATGCCATTCCAAAATTGTTCTTGAACTTTTACGTCCTCTACATTTGTTTTTAATGGAAATTCAATATTTAAAACCCCTTCCTTTAACGAAAAGAATATATTCTTCCTATCCTTTGCTTGTGCTTGCACTTTAAATGTAAGTGTCTGCAAACAAGAATTTTCATCAATAATAATATTTGCACTTTTGAGTCCTTCTTCAAGTTTTTCTTGCTTTGCTACTATTTTTTTTCGAACCGAATCAATAAACTTTAAAGCCTCTTCCTCAGTTGTTCTATGTGGCATAGTCACCTTTAAACCACTATTCAATATCCTAACACGGATATGTTTCGACTTATCGTTTCTAACAAATTCTATTGTACCTAATTCTGCATCTGTCAGCATAAAATTACTTAAAAATAGTCATATTTAATTTGAAAACAGTACAAAGGTAGTTTTTTTTATAAAAGAAATGTCGGTTTATAGTTTCAAACTAATAACTTTGCATAATATTCTGTTTTCAACAGTTTTTAAATTCATAAATTTGTAACGAAAAATGATACACGCAAAAAATATACACAAAAGTTTTGGTGAGTTGGAAGTGCTCAAAGGCGTTGATTTGGTTATTGAACGAGGTGAGATTGTATCAATAGTTGGGCCAAGTGGTGCAGGAAAAACAACACTTCTGCAAATTTTGGGAACTCTTGACAAACCTAATTCGGGTGAAATACTTGTCGATGGCATAAATTTTAGTAAGTTGAACGAAAAAGAATTAGCTGCTTTTAGGAACAAGCACATCGGTTTTATTTTTCAATTTCATCAACTTTTACCAGAATTTAGTGCAATTGAAAATGTGATGATTCCTGCTTTGATTGGTGGTAAAGAGCAAAAACTCACAATGAGCAAAGCCTTAGAACTTCTTGAATATCTTAAACTTAGCGGCCGTAAAGAACATAAACCCAATGAGCTTTCGGGTGGTGAGAAACAGCGAGTGGCTGTGGCAAGAGCACTCATAAATTCTCCAGGTCTAATATTAGCTGACGAACCTTCGGGAAGTTTAGATTCAAAAAACAGAGACGAATTGCATAAAATGTTGTTCAATTTACGTGATAAATTTGGACTGACAATAGTAATAGTAACACATGATAAGGAATTGGCCAAATTGTCAGACAGAGTGATAGAAATGAGAGATGGATTGATTATTTCTTAGTATTTCACATTCAATATACATACTTAAAATCATTTAATAATTTTAACGATTTATTCTCAATAAATATTCAAATTCTTCATTTTCAATCGCTAAATGTAAATTAAAATTACAAAATTGCCAAATATAAACCTCTAAAAAAACAAAATTTCCTTTCTGCTATATGATTGAAAAAATGATAATTACGCTAAGCGAACATGCCGTTTGGGGACCTATACTTCAACCCATTCTGGTAAAGGAGGAGTTGACGGGTGCTTTGACCATTTTGGAAATTATAGGAAATAAATCTACTTTTTTTACTCAATTAAGTGATTCGGAGAAAGAAATTGTTCAAATGGCCGAAAAGGTATCTGATAAAGTGCTGATGAAGAATTTTTCGAAAGATAAAAACATTGCCGAATTCCACCGAAATGTATCTATAGAAACGATTGAAAGATATATTCGCCCAATTATAGATGCGTTTCACCGCAAAACAATCGAAACATTAAAAGCTACTAAATTATCACTTTACATTAGAAACAGTGTCAAAACAAGAGTTTTGTACGACACCGAAAAAGTGATTATCCCCAATAATTTGTCGCAGGTAGTTTTCAATTTTCACAAAGACGCAGAATCGGGCTTTCGATATTTCATAAGCTTAAAATGCGAAAATGAGGAATTCGATTTACATTCGAAAAGTTATTATGCACTTTGTAACGAACCTGCTGTGCTTGTTATAAATCATAAATTACACAAATTCAGCGATATAGACATTAAAAAATTAGTTCCATTTTTCACAAAAAAGCACATTCTAGTTCCCGCATCTGCGGAAAAAACTTATATTGAAAAGTTTGTGAAAAACTGTGTCGAAAAATACGAAGTCAAGGCGGAAGGCATTGAAATACATGAAATTAATCCCAACAAAAAAGCATTTTTATACCTGGCAAACGATTGGAACATGGCACCAGTTTTATATTTGAATTTCAAATATAATAATAAGGAATTTGCAGTGGATGCTCCCAATAAAAAAAATGTTTTTGTTGAAGAGCGAGATGGAAAAGTATTTTTAACTTGGTATTATCCCGATAAAAGATGGGAGAAATCACTGATAAACATGCTTTTGAATGCTGGATTGAAGAAAACTGGCATCAATCATTTTTCAATAATCAATACCATTGATGATTCCACCGAAAATGAAAAAATGGTCTCGATGGTAGAATGGCTCAGAGAACATACTGAAATTCTGAAACATTTTGAATTTACACAACAAATTCCTGACAAAACATTTTTTATTGGCGAGATTTCGGTTAATACGGATATTGAATCG
Source organism: uncultured Bacteroidales bacterium (assembly GCA_903911085.1). Taxonomy (GTDB): domain Bacteria; phylum Bacteroidota; class Bacteroidia; order Bacteroidales; family Paludibacteraceae; genus Paludibacter. Next base: position 6,354 of record CAIWCC010000024.1, read on the forward strand.
AAACAAGATTGGTTTGATATTCGCGTTGTAGCTATTTTTGGTGAATATAAAATTCCATTTGCGCGATTTAGGAATCATATTCTGAACAATATCCGTGAGTATATCTTGCCCGATGACACGATTGCCATACTACCGATGGAATGGTTTACGCGTTACTATGAAATGTTTCTTTTTACTCAAAAAGAGAATGATAGTATTAGATTAAAAATTCATCACTTTGGAATTGTAAGTCAAATTCAACAAATAAAGAAAATTGAACTTTCGACTTTCGACGATAGAAATGAACTTACAGCAATTCCCGAAGGCATTTGTGGTGAACTGAGAAACTATCAACACAAAGGATTTGCTTGGTTGGTACATTTGTACGAAAATAGTTTTGGTGGTTGCTTAGCTGACGACATGGGTTTAGGTAAAACACTGCAAACCATAACTTTGCTACAACACATATCAATAATACAAAAAAACAAAAAAACGGAGTTTCAGCATAAGAATAAAATAAATGAATCGAAAGAGTTAGTTCAATTGACAATTTTTGATGCAATTAATGAGGAAGAAACAAAATCACTACCGTCATTAATTGTAATGCCTACTTCGCTGATTCACAATTGGAAAAACGAGTTTAAAAAGTTTGCTCCCAGCCTCAAGGTATACATTTATTCAGGTGTAAACCGAATAAAAAGCAATGATATACACAAAATTTTCAGTTTTAACGATGTGGTTTTAACCACTTATGGAACACTTCGTAACGATGTTGATTTGATTCAAAAGTGCCAATTTCATCACTTAATTTTAGACGAAAGCCAATATATCAAAAACCCTGCATCACTTGCGTACAACGCTGTAAAACAGATAAATGCATTACATAAACTTGTATTAACTGGGACACCAGTCGAAAATTCATTAACAGATTTATGGGCTCAACTCAACATAGTAAACGAAGGAATGCTAGGCAACCAAACTACTTTCAAAAATGCATATTTAAATCCAATTATCAAAAATAACAAAGCAAAAGAAGATGCATTACTACGTATCATTCAACCATTTATACTGCGACGGACCAAAGATGAAGTAGCACCCGAACTGCCTCCTTTAAGTCAGGAAACTGTTTATTGCGATATGAGCGAAGAGCAACAAAGTGCTTACAATGAAGAGAAAAACAAATTGCGCAACAGTTTATTACTCAACAATGAAGTTTATGACCCTAAAAAAATAGCGTTTTTAACTTTACAAGGTTTAACTCGTTTGCGTTTATTGGCAAATCATCCAAAACTTATGGATAGCGATTACATTGGCGATTCTGGGAAATTTGAACAAATTTTAATGCGTTTTGAAACCCTAAAGTCTGAAAATCATAAAGTGCTGATTTTTTCCTCTTTTGTGAAGCATTTGCGGTTATTGGCTGATTATTTCGACAAAGAGGAATGGAAATATGCTTGGCTATCTGGCTCTACACCAGCAGCTAATAGAGAAAGTGAAATTGAACGATTCAAAACGGACAAAAATGTCAACTGCTTTTTTATATCACTCAAAGCAGGTGGTGTAGGTTTGAACTTAACTGCAGCCGATTATGTTTTTATTATTGATCCGTGGTGGAATCCAGCTTCAGAAATGCAGGCATTGAGTCGATCACATCGCATTGGACAAGAAAAAAACGTGATGGTATATAGATTTATTTCAACAGATACAATCGAAGAAAAAATCAGAAATTTACAAGAAAGCAAATCAAAATTGGCAGATACATTTATAAATTCTACCAATCCGCTGAAAGACATGAACAACGAAGAAATTAGGAAGTTATTAGAAACATAAATATCAAATCATGAAGAATAAAAGTGTTCAAACAGAGATAGATGCTTGCTATTTATACCGCAAGTTAGCCGAAAATGAATCGGATGAGGCAATTGCAAATGTTTTTCGACAAATGGGTGATATAGAACAAAGTCATGCCGAAGCATTTGCCAGAAGAGAGAATATTCCTACCGAAAATCTGATAGTTCCTTCGTGGCGCGCCAAAACAATGAACTTAATTGGCAAAATTTTCGGTTACGATTATGTGTTAGGCGCATTGATGGATACAGAAAAAAGTTTGTCGAATGCCATTATAAAGACTAAAGAAAAAAACAAAATGGAGTTGACTGGTTCGGAAACCAACCATGTAAAAATACTTTGGTCAATTCTTGAAAATGACAAAAATATTAGTGGTACGCAACATGCAAAATTCGAAACTCGTCATCGTTCAGTAGGTGGAAATGCCATCCGAGCAGCTGTATTAGGTGGTAATGATGGCTTAGTTTCAAACTTTAGTTTGGTAATGGGTATTGCAGGTGCAACGGGTGGTGGTCAAGCAGTTTTATTAGCAGGAATTGCTGGATTATTAGCAGGCGCTTTATCAATGGCTTTGGGCGAATGGATATCGGTAAAAAGTTCGCAAGAACTGTACGAAAACCAAATGGCAATAGAAATGGACGAATTGGAAACCAATCCCGAAGGCGAAGAACGCGAGTTGGCTTTAATTTATATGGCTAAAGGTATTCCCGAAGAACAAGCGCGGAGAATGTCAGCGGAAATAATGAAAGATAAAACGCATGCTCATGCCGTATTGGTAAAAGAAGAGTTGGGCATTAATCCAGATGAATTACAAGGCTCTGCAATTGAAGCAGCTATTTATTCGTTTATTTTATTTACTGTTGGAGCTATAATTCCTCTTGCACCATTTTTTTTCACTTCAGGATTTCAAGCCATAGTAATGAGTGTTGCCTTTAGTGCCGTTGGACTTTTTCTTATTGGTGGTGCCATCACTTTATTTACAGGAAAAAATCTTTGGTATTCGGGTTTCCGTCAAGTAATTTTTGGACTTATTGCCGCATTAATTACCTATGGTATAGGCAAATGGATTGGTGTTGCAGTAGCTTAGAAAAAAAATGTAACTACTCAGCACCTGTTTATTTAAATAAAAATAGTTTTATTTAGTTGATTCATAATAGAATAAGTCTTTACCCCGATAGGGGTTAAATGTGATTAGCCCCCAGTAAGCGAAGCGCAACTGGGGGTTTAAGTGAATAAGTAACCCAACATTTGATTTTCAGTTCGACTTGTCGAACTGAAAATCAAAAGAATACAAAATATGTTAGGTGCTGAGTAGTTACAAAAAAATATATTTTTTCTTTATAACAATTTTAATGCTACACTACTTTCTCATTGTAGTTATGAAATTTTTGTGGCCTAGAAATCTTAGTAATCATCTTGTTTTATGACAGATAACATTACTAGATTATTATGTAAATTAACAGTTTGTGTTTTTTTAAAACAATAAAATGTCAAATCAATAAACTAAATCAAATCTGCTTAAAATCAGTTTTAGAATCGTAGAAATGAAAAGAATAAAGCAATAAATTATAATAGCAAAAGCCAGTTTTTCTTTCCAGTTATTTTTTGTAATTTTGCACCTCAATAAAAAAACATCTATTAAGATTCCAAAAATGAAAAAGTTTGCTGAATATTCTGGACTGAATTTATCGGACATTAACAAAGAAATGCTTTCGCAATGGAGTGAAAAAGACATTTTTCATAAAAGTATCGAAACACGCGAAGGAAAACCATCATTTGTATTTTATGAAGGTCCTCCTTCGGCCAATGGTTTGCCTGGTATTCACCACGTTATGGGGCGAACAATTAAAGACGTTTTTTGCCGATACAAAACCATGCAAGGCTTTCAGGTAAAGCGTAAAGCTGGTTGGGATACACATGGACTTCCAGTTGAATTGGGCGTTGAAAAAGCATTAGGAATTACGAAAGAAGATATTGGAAAAACCATTAGCGTGGACGATTACAATGCTGCTTGCCGTCATGACGTGTTGAAATACACTAAAGAATGGGAAGATTTAACCACCAAAATGGGTTACTGGGTGGACATGAACGATCCGTACATAACTTACGATAATCGTTATATTGAAACACTTTGGTGGCTATTGAAACAACTTTACAACAAAAATTTACTTTACAAAGGTTATACTATTCAACCATTCTCACCTGCTGCTGGCACAGGACTTAGCACACACGAGTTGAACCAACCTGGTTGCTACCGCGATGTTAAAGATACTACATGTGTGGCACAATTTAAGGTGAAAAATGATGAAAACACTTACTTCTTGGCGTGGACAACCACACCTTGGACATTGCCATCGAACACAGCTTTATGTGTTGGCTCAAATATCGATTATGTCAAGATTGCCACTCAAAATCCATATACCAAAGATGCTTGCAATTTGATTTTAGCCGAAAATCTGCTAGGAGCTGTAATGGGCAAAAACGAATACGAAATTGTTGACCGAAAAAAGGGTTCTGAACTTGCAGGCATTGAATACGAACAACTTATCCCCTGGATTAATCCTGGCGAAGGTGCTTTCAAAGTGATAACTGGCGATTTTGTTACAACCGATGATGGTACAGGTATTGTTCACATTGCACCAACTTTTGGAGCAGATGATGATAGAGTAGCAAAACAAAATGCTATACCACCATTGTTGCTTATTGATAAAGATGGTAACCGCCAACCAATGGTAGACAGAACTGGCAAATTTTTTAAAATTGAAGACCTAAGTGCCGAATTTGTTGCAACAAATGTAAATACAGAATTATATGCTGAATTTGCTGGACGATTTGTAAAAAATGCTTATGAAACTTCGCCGGCCCCTACTCCCACTGGTGATACCGATGGAATTACAACACTCGACATAGACATCTGTGTAATGTTGAAACAACAAGGATTGGCATTTAAAATTGAAAAACACACGCATAGTTACCCACACTGCTGGCGTACAGACAAACCCGTATTATATTATCCACTTGATAGTTGGTTTGTAAAAACGACTGCATGCCGTGAGGAAATGATGTCATTAAACGAAACCATTAATTGGAAACCAGCTTCAACAGGAACTGGTCGTTTTGGCAAATGGTTAGAAAACCTGCAAGATTGGAATTTAAGTCGAAGTCGTTATTGGGGTACACCGCTTCCAATTTGGCGCACCGAGGACGGAATGGAAGAAATATGTATTGGCTCTGTTGAAGAATTGATTTCTGAAATTGAAAAATCAATTGCGGCAGGATATATGTCTGAAAATCCCTATAAAAATTTTAAAGTTGGTGATTATAATGCTGATAATTATGCAGTAAAAAATATTGATTTACATCGTCCTTATGTCGATGGCATAATACTACTTTCAGCCACAGGCAAACCAATGAAAAGAGAGTTGGATTTGATTGACGTTTGGTTCGATTCTGGAGCTATGCCATATGCTCAATTGCATTATCCATTTGAAAACAAAGAACTAATTGACAATTCGACCAATTTTCCTGCTGATTTCATTTCGGAAGGTGTTGATCAAACTCGTGGCTGGTTCTTTACACTACATGCCATTAGTACGATGGTTCGCGGCTCAGTAGCTTTCAAAAGCGTAATTTCCAACGGCTTAGTTCTTGACAAAAATGGTAATAAAATGTCAAAGCGTTTAGGAAATGGCGTTGATCCATTCATAGCTATCGAAAAATACGGCTCCGATCCACTTCGTTGGTACATGATGACCAATGCTTCTCCATGGGACAATTTAAAGTTTGATGTGGAAGGAATTGATGAAGTACGTCGTAAATTCTTCGGAACGCTATATAATACATATTCATTCTTTTCGCTTTATGCCAATGTAGATAATTTCAATTATTTGGAAGCTGAAGTGCCAATGGAAAAACGCCCCGAGATTGATCGTTGGATTATTTCATTGCTCAATACATTGGTAAAAGATGTCCGCGAATATTATGAATCATACGAACCAACACGCGCTGGAAGAGCTATATCTGACTTTGTAGGCGAAAATCTGAGTAACTGGTATGTACGCTTAAATAGAAAACGCTATTGGGGAGGCGCATACGATGAAGATAAAATTTCTGCTTACCAAACACTTTATACTTGCCTAGAAACCGTAGCGCGCTTAATGGCACCTATAGCACCATTTTTTGCAGACAAATTATTCCTTGATTTGAATGCTGTTACAGGAAAAGACAAAGCAGAATCGGTACATTTAGCTGATTTCCCAACTTACGACGAATCATTGATTGACAACAATTTGGAAACTTGTATGCAACTTGCACAACAAACATCCTCAATGATTTTGGCATTGCGTCGTAAAGCCGACAAAAAAGTTCGACAACCTCTACAAAAAGCTGTTGTGCCAGCGCAAGATGAAACCTCATACAAACAATTGCTTTACATTGCCGACCTTGTAAAAACAGAGGTGAACATCAAGGAATTAGAAATTATTCCAGCTGATGCTGATATGGACAATTTGGTAAAAAAAGTAAAACCGAACTTCAAAATACTTGGAAGAAAATTTGGGAAACAAATGAAAGAGATTGCTGAAGCAGTATCAAAATTTGGGAAAAAAGAGATTGCAGAAATCGAAGGGAAAAATTATCCACATGTATCTTTTACATTGATTAAGCTACAAAGTGGAGATGTAAAAATCGAACTCGAAGATGTAGAAATCATTACCGAGGATATGCCAGGTTGGTTAGTTGCAAACGAAGGAAAACTAACAGTTGCATTGGACATTACTGTTACCGATGCATTGCAACGCGAAGGAATCGCACGTGAATTGGTGAATCGTATTCAAAACATACGGAAATCAAACGGCTACGAAATTGTAGACAAGATTATAGTTGAAATTGAAAACCGTAATGAAATTGCAGAGGCTGTATTAGAATTTTCAAACTATATTGCTTCTCAAACATTAGCTAATTCGGTAACTTTAGTTGACAATATAGTGAATTTTACCGAACTTGAATTCGATGAATACATTGTCAATATATCTGTCCGAAAAGTAGAGTAATAATTACAACAAATATTTCCAAACAAATCATCAAAATATATTTTAACTATATCGTACAGTAAAATAATCTAGCTCGAACATTATTTAACAATATTTTGAAGCTTTATAACCATTTTGAAAACTAAATTATTGAGTTTTTGTTGCAAAAAATATATTATTAAATTTCTTGATATAAAACAAAAATATAATTGCCAAAATAATTGCCTAACTGAAAGTATTTTCCTATTTTCGCAGTCATTATTAAAAGTATGGAAATACCTTCATAATTTATAATTTATTTTCAGAACAATCAAAAAAAAATACAGCTATGTCCGAAAAAACAAGATACAATGATGCAGACCTTGATGAATTTCGTGTGCTCATAAAAGGAAAATTAGAAAAAGCTCAGAGTGAATACGAAGAACTTAGAAACGCAGTATCTAACCTAGATGGAAATGACGTTATGGATACGTCTCCTACTTTTAAAGTTTTGGAAGAGGGTGCTGCAACTTTATCAAAAGAAGATGCAGGACGACTTGCTCAACGCCAAATGAAATTTATTCAACATTTGCAATCAGCTTTAATTCGTATTGAGAACAAAACATATGGTATTTGCCGTGAGACAGGTAAATTAATACCAAAAGAACGTTTACGTGCTGTTCCTCATGCCACATTGAGTATTGAAGCTAAAAATGACCAAAGATAATATATCTTGTGTCCAAAATTTAATTCTTAATTTGTTTCGAATGAAACAAATTAAGAATTATCAATATAAAGTGTAGTTATTGATTTCTGCAACTTCTCTTCCAATATTTTTAATTAATGATATTTTGCTAAAGTTCAAATACAATGACTGAATTCACAGAGAAGTATATCAATCCTTTTACGGACTATGGTTTTAAGAAACTATTTGGTGAGGAGATTAATAAGGATCTGCTTTTGGATTTTTTGAACGAGCTTTTGAAAGATGAACAAGGTCAAATAAAGGAATTGACATATTTAAAAACAGAGCAACTAGGTACTTCAGAACTCGACAGAAAAGCAATATTCGATTTGTACTGCGAAAATGAGCGAGGTGAAAAATTTATTGTTGAATTGCAAAAAACAAAACAGCATTTTTTTAAAGATAGAAGCATTTACTATTCAACATTTCCGATTCGAGAACAAGCAAAGCGAGCTGACTGGAATTACGAGCTAAAAGCAATATATACCATTGGAATACTCGATTTTGTATTTGATGCCGACAAACACGAACCACAAAAATATAGGTATGACGTAAAGTTAATAGACAAAGACACCCAACTTATATTTTATAACAAATTGACATTTATCTACTTAGAAATGCCCAAGTTCAACAAATCGGAAGATGAACTTGAAACACATTTCGACAAATGGTTATACGTTTTAAGAAATCTAAGTCGCCTTGATAGAATTCCAAACAAACTAAGAGAGCAAATATTTGACAAACTATTTGAAACTGCTGAGATTGCAAAATTTACCCCTGAACAAGTTAATTCTTACGAAGACAGCCTAAAATATTATCGCGATTTAAATAATTCACTTGATAATGCAAGAGATGAAGGAAAAATCGAAGGAAAAATTGAAGGAAAAATCGAAGGAAAAATCGAAATTGCAAGAAAAGCATTAGAAAAAAAAATAAGTATTGATGACATTGTTGATTTAACCGGTTTATCAAAAATTGAAATTATGAAAATATATAAGGAGATAAGCTATTAAAGGCAAAATGTATTGAATATAAAATCCAAATAAATATCAAATATTCAAACAATAACAACGCCAAAATCATTTTTTTAATCAATCTAATTGATTATTTTGATTTCCCTCCACAAATTTCAAACAATTGCAGTTATTTATGTACAATTAACTATCAAATATACAGAATAAAACACAAATATAATAATTTGTATTTTCAATAACTTTTCAATTTTAAAATCAAATATGACTGTTACAAAAAAATCCATTCTCTTAATTTTCATAGTTTTACTCATCGATCAAACTTCAAAAATTTACATTAAATTGAATTTCAGTCTGGGTGAACATGTAGAAGTTTTTAGTTGGTTTAAAATTTATTTTATTGAAAACAACGGAATGGCTTTTGGAATGGAAATTATTAGCAAATTATTTCTTACACTTTTCCGAATAGTGGCAGTTGGTTTTTTGGCATATTACATACATGTTCTAATAAAAAAACAAGTTCGTACAGGTTATATTCTCACCATTTCGCTGGTACTAGCAGGTGCGGCAGGCAATATTCTGGATTCGCTTTTTTACGGAATACTATTTAGCAGTAGTGAATATCAAGGTCAGTTGGCCACTTTTTTACCCGATTCTGGAGGTTATGCTTCTTTCTTTTATGGCAAAGTTGTTGATATGTTATACTTTCCAATTATCAAAAACAGTACCGGTGAAACATTATTTTTTAGTCCAATATTCAATGTCGCCGACTCAGCTATTAGTATTGCCGTAGGTATAATTTTATTGTTTTTCCGTAAAGAACTGAATGACAGTCTAGAAACTAAAAATAAAACTAATGGTGAGTTATCCAACTAAAGTTATTTCCAACTTAATTATTATATTCTTTATCACTCTAATTTTTTCATCCTGCGACAGACGCCCAAAAGGAGTTCTGAATCAAGATGATATGACTATTATATTAACAGACTTTCACCGATTAGATGGTATTCTGTACGAAAAAGGCATTGCATTTAACAATGACTCATTAAAAGCCAAATACTACAATTATATACTAAACAAACATCAAATTACAAAGGCTGAATTTGATTCCTCGCTTGTTTGGTACACTAAACATCCGAAAAAATTCGAAAAAATTTACGATGATATTTACTCTCAATTATCATTAGAAGATAATCAAATAAAAAGAGGCAAGTATCATCCAATTGATTCAGCTGAATTAGCGAAAATAAAAGTTAATATTTGGAATTTGCGTAGTTCATATAATTATAAAAACGATTCGATACGTACACGATTAAAATTTGAAATTAAAGATAGCAGTTTGCTCTTCGGCGATGCATATATTTTAAAATTCTTGCAGCGTATAGCACATCAAGATTCATGCTTAAATCGGAGAGTAGTTCTACGTATTAATTACGCAAACGGAAAATCTGACTCTGTCTTTACAAAGTCATATAATGATAGCCTATTAAGACGATACTCGATAAAATTACCAGCTTCGAAAAAATGGAAAATAAAATCTATTTCTGGTGAATTGCTTGCATGTAAAGCTTTTAAAGGCAAGTTTAATGCATCTATTGATAGTATATCACTTATTCGAGTATATAATCCTAAATTAAAAGACAGCCTGCTTAAAATAGTAAAACAAAATGACCCTAGACACTTTGTAAAATTGTCGAAAATAAAAGGAGATTCGATTCGTGATAAAAAAATCAAAATTAGCAGAAAACTTTTTCTCAAAAAATAACGTCTCAATTTAAGAAATCACCTCCTTTGGTGACAATTAACTATAATACAGCAGATTATGACTCGTGTAACCAGTCAATTTACTTTTTGCTCGCCGTCTAAAATTCTTCGCCAAGCAGTAATTGAACAAAATAATTTTAATATTACGACTGCTATTTTCAATTTAGGAAACAGTAATATTGAACCTGCAAATACTCTATTTTTAGATGGCATAATATCAAACGCAATAATTTCATTGAAAGAAAATATTAGAGCCGAAAAAATAGCTGGACAAACATATGAATATCAATACTTAGACTTAAGTTATTCATTTCCAATTGACGAAATAAAGCCAACTAAAAAACCTCTAATTCTTGATTTTGGAACAAATGATTTTGAAGTGATTAACAACACATTAACACAAACAAACAAGATGTTAATGCATTTTACGGTATTTGAAATTATTGCTGCTTGTACATATTACCCAGCATTATTGCTTAATATTTCGAATTCTATAGAGGTCAACAATTACTCCCGATTGGTACTTTGGGAAAATATAGATTTTGAAAATAAAAAAATAACTCAACAAACACGCATACGAGTAATTTAACATACAATGCACTTTTGTATAATGGGTTATTCATTTTTTTTACAAAAAAACATCAAGCATATCAATGCAATATGACATCTTACGACACAAAAAGACCGAATACAAATGTATTGTTTTCGGTCTTTTTAAAGTAGTATTTAATATTGTTCTTATAATATCAGCATCGCATCACCATACACCCCAAATTTATAACCTTCCTTAATAGCAATATCGTAACCCTTCATCACCAAATCATAACCACCATAAGCAGCTGCAAGCATAATAAGAGTAGAATATGGTAGGTGGAAGTTAGTTATCAACGAATTTGCAACTGTAAAATCATATGGAGGGAAAATAAACTTGTTAGTCCAGCCATCATAAGATTTAATTTTCCCCTCAGTTCCAGCTACTGTTTCTAGGGCGCGCATAACAGTAAATCCTACTGCACATATATTCTGACCTTTATCACGTGCTTCATTTACAATATCTGAAGCCTCTATTGTAATTGACATTTGCTCAGAATCCATTTTATGTTTTGTAAGATCCTCAACATCAATTTCACGAAAGTTACCTAAACTCATGTGAGACGTAATAAAGGTTGATTCGATACCCTTAATTTCCATTCGTTTCAATAATTCACGACTAAAATGCATACCTGCAGCTGGTGCAGAAACAGCACCTTCATTCTTAGCAAATATCGTTTGAAAACGCTCTGCATCGTCGGGCTCTACATCGCGTGTTATGTTTCTTGGTAGTGGAGTTTCACCCAAAGCAAAAAGCCCTTTTTTAAATTCTTCATGTGTGCCATCGAATAAAAACCTTAATGTACGACCACGTGAAGTTGTATTATCAATTACTTCGGCTATAATAGAATCATCATCTCCAAAATAAAGTTTATTACCAATACGAATTTTTCTCGCTGGTTCAACCAATACATCCCAAAGACGCATTTCATGATTTAACTCACGAAGCAAAAAGACTTCAATTTTCGCACCTGTTTTTTCCTTATTTCCATATAATCTTGCTGGAAAAACTTTGGTATCATTAAAAATAAATAAATCATTCTCGTTAAAATACTCAAGTACATCTTTAAACATGCGATGTTCAATCTCACCAGTTTTGCGATGTAACACCATTAAACGAGATTCATCACGATGTTTGGGAGGATGTTGAGCAATAAGCTCATCTGGTAACTTGAATTTAAACTTTGATAACTTCATATTCTCTTTTTTATTAAAAAAATGTATATACCTATGACCATGAAAGGTATAGATTCGTAATTTTTAACCCCTAAAATGATTTAATAATTTCTCTCAATAAAACAACCATCTTTTAACGGTATTATTGTATTATTGAAAAATGATAGTTTCTCAACTATTAGCATAAATATTTAATATCATATAAAATATTAATCGACAAATAAATATTTATAGTACTATCGTATCTTCAATATGTTGAATTAAATTGTCAATTTGCCAGCAATTTTCAAGCCGTACATCGCCTATTCTAGTTCGTTCCAAACCAATAAGATGAGCTCCACTACCTAGCGCCAAGCCAATATCCCTTGCCAATGCCCTAATGTATGTACCTTTACTACAAACAACTCGAATTTTGAGAACCTCAACTGAAAAATCTAATATCTCAATTTCATCTATTACCAATAACTTGGGCTTCAATTCAACTTCTTGTCCATCGCGTGCATAGTCATAAGCCCTCTTACCATCCACCTTAACCGCAGAGTATGCTGGTGGCACTTGCCATATTTCACCCAAAAATTGAGGTATAATTTCTTCTACCAATTCTTTTGAAATATGTTCTGTTGGGAAAGTTCCATCAACAGGTAATTCTAAATCAAAAGATGGTGTGGTTGCACCCAACTTTAATGTTGCAATATATTCTTTGGTTTGATATTGAAAAGTCTCGATAAGTTTTGTAGACTTACCAGTGCATATAATCATTACACCCGTTGCTAATGGATCTAAAGTTCCAGCATGACCTACTTTAAGCTTTTTAATTTTCAATGTTTTTTGCAACTTCCATCTTACTTTACTCACCAGATTGAAGGAAGTCCATTCTAATGGTTTAGCAACAAATAGCACTTCACCCTTTTCAAAATCCATTATATAATGCTTAAATTTACACCAAAATACAACATAATTAAAATTGTAACACCTACCACAATACGATAATATCCAAATGCTTTGAAACCATATCTAGTAACATAACCAATGAAAAACTTAATAGCAGCCATTGCCACAATAAATGCAACAACACATCCAATTAACAACAAAAGTAAATTATTAGACACCATTGTCATACCTGCTGGGTCGGTTATCAATTTCAACAATTTATAACCCGAGGCAGCAGCCATTGTAGGTACAGCTAAGAAAAACGAAAACTCTGCAGCATTTTTTCGAGAAAGTTTGGTAGTCATACCGCCTACAATTGTTGCCATTGAACGCGAAACTCCAGGTATCATTGCAATACATTGAAAAAAACCTATTTTTAGGGCTCTCTTCCAACTTATAGATTGGTCTTCGATAGGCTTATTAAACCATTTATCTACAAACAACATAATAACCCCACCAACTACCAACATCACAGCAACAACAACAACATTTTCGAGTAGTTTATCAATGTAATCACTTAATAAAAAACCAATAACGCCGGCTGGCAAAAAAGCTAAAATTAATTTCCAGTAAAAATCCCATGTTTGAAAAAAACGCTTCCAATAAAGTACCAAAACTGACAAAATTGATCCAAACTGAATTATAACAGTAAATTCTTTTACAAAATCGGTACTTTCAATGGCTAAAAGTTTTTGCGTAATTATCATGTGACCAGTCGAAGAAATTGGCAAAAACTCACTCAATCCCTGTACAATTGCAATAATTATGGTTTGAATAATACTCATGCTTTTTTATCATTTGGTTTATACAAAATAGCGAAAACGATAAATAAAAAGCCAAAGAACGAGGTCATTGGTCCAATTGTTATACGGCGATAACTGAAAATATCAGGGTTGAATTCTGTTCCAGTTGTTGAACCAGACATTAACACAAAACCTAAAACAATAATGAGAAAACCTATAGCAATCAAAATCAAATTGATCTTGCCAAGTGTAAATCTAGTGTTATTTTCCATGAATTTAATTTTTACATATAGCTTTGATGCTATGCGCGTTTATTTATAATTTTAATTATTTGCTTCTTATTAATGTGAAGTAATCTTACAAAATTTTGCTAAACAAAATACATATCATTTGTATTCATTTTAAGGTATCGTCCTACAGCAAAAAAAGACGATAGTGAAGTTAAAGTTATTCCCAGAAGAATAACTAGAAAACTTACGCTAATAGCAGTAAATGGGTCAATAAACAAACCGCCTGTTATACCAAATTCAAATTGAATAAACCATACTACTGCAAGCAATAAAAATAATGAAATAACAGCAGCAAATAACCCATTAAGCATACTACTTATCAGATATGGCTTACGAATAAACCAAGATGTAGCACCTACCAATTTCATTGTATTTATAAGAAATCTATTGGAGTATAGCGCCAAACGTATTGTATTATTTATTAATGCAACCGAAACAAAAAGTAAAATAACAGCTAGTCCCAACAAAATTAAACTTACTTTCTTTACATTATCATTTACTAAACTGACAATATCTTTTTGATAAACAATACGATTAATATTTTCGAAAGATTTTAATTTTGACTGAATAGCCGCAACACTATCATTGTTAGCATATTGTGACTTAAGCTTAACCTCTATTGAAGCCATCAAAGGGTTGTATCCCAAAAAACTTTGTGGATCTTCGCCCAAATTTTTGATATGATCTTTTAGAGCATCCTCTTTAGAAATATAATTTACAGTTTTTGCATAAGCTGATGCAAGTAAATATTTCTGAATACGTTGAGCATCTTGATTTCCTACTTCATCATTCAGTACAATGGATAAATTGATATTCTCTTTCACGGTTCTACTCATATCACGGGCTACAAATAGGAGTAGAAAAACTAATCCAACAAGCAACAACACAAATGACATGCTTAATGTAGATGTAAAATGAATATTCCAAAAGCTAGGTTTCATTATTTTTTTATTTTCCATTGTTATTATTCTTCTTAATATTTGAAATTTAAACTTCGTTACTTTTACGTTTAGCTTCTTTTATCGAAATAAATATATATATTGCAATTGACAACAACATTATCAATGAAGATATTAGTGCAATAATATTACCTAATGAGTATGATTTTGGAGCAAATCGGAAATCAATTTGATATGAACCCGCTTTTAAAGCCAAAGAGCGTAACAAGTAATTGGCACGAATTATTGGCACCTCAACACCATTTATTGTAGCTGTCCAACCCATATCATAGAAAATTTCAGAGAAAACTGCAACTTGGTTGGTAGTTGAACTAAAATTATAAATCAAATGGTTTGGTTCGTATTTTGCCAATGATATTTTTGCAGTGCTATCCGGAGTTAATTTTGTTGGCAGTTGTGACACATAGGATTTATCAACAACCATTTCTGTTTTAGTGTTAATTTCACCAACCAATTTCATTTCTTCATTAGCATCATTTGCAACTCTAACATTTTCAACAAACCAAACATTTCCATTTGCGTGAGGATTTACAATAGGTGCTGCTTCTTTGTTGTAAATTAGGTATTTCATATTCAACATATTCAAAACCCCAAGAGAATCCAAGGTATTATTAATAATTTCGGGTGTTGCAGCACGTCCAAAAGTTGCAAAAAGCTGACCCATTTCCTTCTCAATCTGCATATTAATTAACTCTTGATAACGACGCAATTTTGCTGCATGATAACCACCAATATTTTTATGAAAATACGAAGGTGTTGCATCATTAAAGATATTCACAGTTGCATCCAAAACTCTGAATTGAGATTTGTCTTGAAGAATAATGTTGTCGGCAATTGATGGTTTAACAAGATTTTCAATTTTTCGTTTGCGTTTAAAATCATTATCGTTTAAATAACGTTTAGCTACAGGTACAAGATCACCAAGCATTATTATTGCGAGAAGCACGTACGTGACATTTTTTTTCAACATTCCCTTAGCATACAACCAAATAAAACCCGCTGATACAAGAATAAATGCCAACGAACGAAAAGCGTCTGACCGAAGCATAGCTGCACGATCCAAAGGTAAAGTTTCTTTCAAAAAAGCATAATCACCTTGAAATTGTGCATCACCAGCAGAAATAAAATTACCAGACAGCGATGGAAATAAGCCAAAGAGAAGTGCTATTCCACCTGTAATAGCGGCACTAATTGTAAGCGAACGAATAAGCTTATTTTTATCAATATTTGGCTCAAATACTTCTTTCAATGCTAAAAGTGCTAACAATGTCATTCCAAAACCAGTTGCAACCAACGTCATTGAAACAGTTCTAAACTTATTATAAAGTGGAACATAATTAATGAAAATATCAGTTAGCCACATAAAGTTTTTACCCCATGACAGCATTAATGTAAGTGCAATCATAGGTAATAACCACCACAAAATTCTTTTATCTACCAAGAAAAATCCAAGCACAAACAAAAAACAAATTATAGCCCCAATATATACTGGTCCAGAAGTACCTGGCTGAGTACCCCAATAAAGTGGTAAACGCATATCTTTCATCATACTGTCCACATTGGGCACTCCTAAACTTGCAAGTTTCTTACCTGTTTCAGTATCAGGCGTCAAAACTGAACCACTAGCACCACCCTTGAAATTAGGTATTAATAAAGTCATGGTCTCATCTATTCCGTAACTCCACTGTGTTATATAATCACTGTTAAGACCATGTTGAGAGCTTTGCGTATCCATAGTCAATCCATTAGATTCACCACGCATTGTATATTTACCATATTCGTAAGTTGTAATTAAAGCAGTTGCATTTACACCAATAGCTAATACGGCGGCAAATAGAACCATTCCGCTCGATTTTAGAAACGAAATATATTCTTTGTTTTTGATACAATAAATGATTTCTACTATTGCAAAAAATATTAGAACAATAATTGTATAGTATAATATTTGAACGTGATTGGCACGAATAGCCAAACTTAGAAAAATGAGAGTTACCAAACTACCCAATAGCCGCTTTGATCGAAATGTCATAAAAACGCCACCAATTATTGGCGCCATATAAGCAATAACAATGGCTTTGGTATTATGACCAGCCACAAGAATAATAAAATTATAAGATGCAAAGGAGAAAGCAATAGCACCAACAATTGCTAACCAAGGATTTACTTTAAAAGCTAATAACAGAATGTAAAAACCAATTAAATACAACATTAAGTTGTATATCATAGGAGGAAATATTAATGGAATAACATCATAATACTTTGCAATATTATTAGGCTGAGTCATTGATATTTGTAAAGTTGGCATACCACCAAACATAGAATTACTCCAAAGTGTCACATCGTCGTGTGTAGCATTGTAATCTAGTGTTTCCTTAGCCATACACATCCAGCCTTCAGTGTCACCACCTAACAGTTGTTTGCCTTCTAACACTGGCGTAAAATACAAAAATGAAATACAAATAAATAAGAGAATGGCAGCAATGTGCGGGGTAGATTTGAGCAATAATGGTTTAATCATGATGTTGCAATTCGATAGCTGAAAACAGTTTTTGTGTAATGTCGTGCAAAAGTACATCAATATTTCACAATCACTATCGAACAAGCGGTTAAAAATTGTTGAAATGGGTGAGAAAATGATTTGTATGACAAATAATCGAATAAAAACAAGTAATTCAAGTAAGATTTCATGTTGAAATACAATTATATATTTAAAACATCAAAATAAAGAATTTAAAAAATTCAATATAAACGACTTCAATAATTCAAAATAATGAAGTACACCAAACAAAAAAGCCCACTTATAATAGTTGGGCTTTTATTGTTATAGCATTTTGTTTAATTATCTACTAAAGAAGAAATCACAGCGTCTGTTCGGACGATACTTATCTCTTGGTTCAATAATTTTACCCTTTCCATTAGGAATAATTCTATTTGCTGGAATTCCCCAAACTTTAATCATCTCGGCTTTCACAACATCTGATCTGTGTTGACTCAATCTTTGATTGTAAGGTACATTCCCAATATAATCGCAATATCCTCTTACTTCAACCATTAAAGTAGGATCAGCTTTCATTTTTGCAGAAACTTTTCTAATGGTAATTAACGCTTCGTCATCTAAATTGATTTTATCAAAATCAAAATAAACGGCTGGAATATCATCGCCTAAAGAAATTCCACTTATTGCTCCATTTCCATTCAAATTATTAGTTCCAGGACAAGGTGGCAAGCAGTCTGGGAATTTGATTGGTTTACCCCAGAAATTTACTGGTGTATTGGCTGGTGTAGAAGAATCTTGGTCTCTGCTATCTGGAACACCATCACCATCGGTATCAGGACCATCGTTACTCAACGCATTTGCTAAAGAATCTAATTTAGCTCCTTGCAAATCCACCTTATTAGAAAGTTTTTGAAAGGCTGAATCCAATTTATTTAACCTTGCAGCATTAGCCATTGCTAAGTCCATTGCTGGATTGGGTGTATAATCACGTGTACTAATATTCCGAACATGTTTTCTTGAAACATAATTAAGCTTATATCTCAGAAAAAGAGTACCTGAAGCTATATAATCATTTGTAACACCAGCAAAATTCAAGTGTTTAACACCTTCAATATTATCTTTCGTATAAGCAGTGTAACAAGCTCTTAATCCTAAAGCTATAGATTTTGTAAAATTATATTCTAAAAAAAAACTTACTGGGACCGAACCTGCAATACCACCAGTTGAACTTATTGTATCTATTGCTGGAGTTACATCGTAATTATAAGTAGCCAAACCAAGACCTAAAGTACCACTAAAGTGTAGCTTTGACCTTGTTTCAGGGAAAATCAATTTTGTAAAATTTACTGTTCCATTCAAATTATAATTGGTCAAATCTGTCGCAATGTCAATTTCAGGACTTTTGCCAGTAGCAGCTCTAAGTGGATAATAAAAATAATCTAATGAAAGACCCCACGCAGGATTTATTGCATATTCTACAGACGCACCCCACATAACTTTTTGCTTGGATGTTGGGAAAAGGTCATATTGATATTGGTTAATATCACCATCAAAATAAGAATAACCTGCATGACCTGTAAATGACCAGCGAGTATAGTAAATATTTTTTTGAGAAAATGACATCAAAACATTAGAAAGAATCAAAATAAATAGTATATTTCTTTTCATTTGTAATAGATTTTTTAAATGATATTTAGTATTTATTCAACATAAAACTACTTGGAACCACTAATAATTGAAGACAAAGTTAAGAGTTTGATTCGTTATTTATAAACATTTTCTTCTTTACAAGTATTACATATTATTACAACAAATGATAATGTATTAGACAATACATTGATATATAGCATATTTAATCATCATTATTGAATGTAAAAAAAACAAGAAATACAAATAAAAATACAAATAAATTAGCATTTAATGTAATGAATTACAAAAAAATGATATATTTAGTATCAAAAAAACAAAACATCAATTATATTACTATAAAATCATTTCTGCATTTCAACTTTTTTGGTTGCTTCAATATTTTCATTTCTAAAGTCAACACGATCTACAACTTTTTCAGCTAATTCTTGAAATGCAATTGAGATTATCGTATTTTGTTCATAAGCAATCGGCCTTCCAGCATCACCGCACTCACGTATACCTTGAACCAACGGAATTTGAGCCAAAAGAGGTACATTAAGTTCTTCAGCTAAGCGTTTCCCGCCATCTTTTCCAAAAATATAATACTTATTCTCTGGCAATTCAGCTGGAGTAAACCAAGCCATATTCTCGATTAACCCAAGCACAGGTACATTTACTTTTTCACCAGTAAACATATTCACGCCTTTACGTGCATCAGCCAAAGCAACATCTTGCGGTGTAGTAACAACAATCACACCAGTAATACCCAAGGTCTGAACCAATGTAAGTTGAATATCTCCAGTTCCAGGCGGTAAGTCCATTACAAAATAATCAAGTTCTCCCCAATTTCCATCTGTTATAAGTTGTTTTAAAGCATTACTTGCTACAGAGCCACGCCAAACTAATGCTTGATTTGGATCTACAAAAAAACCAATTGACAACATTTTCACCCCGTACTTTTCGACAGGTATAATCATTTGTTTTCCATCAACTTCTTCTAAAAATGGTTTTGCATCTTCAACTCCAAACATTTTAGGCAAAGATGGACCATGAATGTCTGCATCCAAAAGACCTACTTTATAGCCAAGTGATGCCAGTGCTATTGCCAAATTTGATGCGACAGTTGACTTTCCAACACCGCCTTTGCCCGAAGTAACTGCAATAATATTCTTTACATTAGGTAAAATTGAAGTTATTTGTGGTTTTTGGTTTTCTTTAAAAACAACATCAATATTTCCTTTAATATCAACTGATTCACCGACATAAGTCAAAATTGCTTGTTCGGCAGCTTTAACTACCGATTTAGCAAAAGGATCATTTGGTTTTTCAAAAAACAATGAAAAGGTTACCTTATTTCCTTCCACTTGAATATTATTTTGCAAAATGGAAGACGAAACAATATCATTACCAGTGCCTGGATAACGAACATGTTTCAAAGCGTCTAATATTTTATCCTTTGTTATTGTTATTGTCATTATATATAATTTTTATCGTTGAGCAAAAAAAACGAGTCATTGTTATTATTCAATAACAACAATAACTCGAATTAGTTTATTATATAACAGTGAACTTTAAACTATTAACTTATTTATAGCCATCTTCATGTACGCTTTTCACCGAACGTCCCGAAGGATCATTTAGGTTTTTGAATGCAGCATCCCATTCTAGTGCAATTGGAGTACTACAAGCCACAGAAGGTACAGACGGTACACATTTAGAGGCAGCGTCAGATGGAAAGAAATCTGTGAAAATTGTACGATAATAATACTCTTCTTTGTTCATTGGTGGATTAATGGGGTAAGTTTCATTCACTTTAGCCATTTGTTCATCAGTTACCATTTCAGTTGTCAATGCACGCAAAGAATCTATCCAATTGTAACCAACACCATCAGAAAATTGTTCTTTTTGACGCCATGCAACACTTTCGGGTAAATAACTTTCAAAAGCTTTGCGAAGAATCCATTTTTCCATTTTATCTTTTCCACACATTTTATCTTTTGGATTTAGACGCATGGCAACATCCATAAAGTCTTTATCCAAGAATGGAACACGTCCTTCAACCCCCCATGATGCCAACGATTTATTGGCACGTAAGCAGTCATACAAATGTAGTTTATCGAGCTTTCTAACAGTCTCTTTGTGAAATTCTTCAGCACTTGGGGCTTTGTGGAAATAAAGATAACCTCCAAATATTTCATCCGCACCTTCGCCAGAAAGTACCATTTTCACACCCATTGATTTGATAACACGCGACAAAAGATACATTGGCGTACTAGCACGAATGGTTGTAACATCGTACGTTTCAACATGATAAATCACATCACGAACAGCGTCTAATCCTTCTTGTACGGTAAAATGTATTTCATGATGAATTGTACCAATGTGATCAGCAACCTTACGAGCAGCAATCAGATCGGGAGAACCTTCCAAGCCCACAGCAAAAGAATGCAATTGTGGCCACCATGCACCATCTTTATTACCCGATTCGATGCGTTTCAATGCATATTTTTTGGCTACAGCAGAGATAATAGAAGAATCTAGTCCACCAGAAAGTAAAACACCGTAAGGCACATCAGTCATTAATTGACGTTCAACGGCAGCTTCCAAGGCATCTCGTAAAATATCAATGTCAGAAACATTGTCTTTTACTGCATCAAAACTTTCCCAATCGCGACTATACCATTGTGTTGCTTTTCCATCAGGGCTATAGTAATATTGACCTGGGAGAAATTCTTCTATTTTTGTACAATACCCTTCCAAAGCTTTAAGCTCGGATCCAACATAATAAGTTCCAGCAGCATCCCAGCCTTGATAAAGCGGTATAATACCAATATGATCTCTACCAATCATAAAAATATCATTTTCGATATCATATAAAGCAAAAGCGAAGATGCCATTCAAGTCTTCCATAAAGTTTGGTCCCTTTTCGCGATAAAGTGCCAATATAACTTCACAATCCGACTTAGTCAAAAATTCATATTTTCCTTCAAATTGCTTGCGAATATCTTGATGATTATATATTTCACCGTTAACAGCCAATACTAACTTGCCATCTTTACTGAAAAGCGGCTGTTTTCCTGATTCTGGGTCAACAATTGACAAGCGTTCGTGCGCCAAAATGGCTTTATCATCGGAGAATATTCCTGACCAGTCTGGCCCACGATGCCGCACACGTTTTGACATTTTCAATACTTGCGGCCGTAAAATCTGAGCGGGTTGTTTGAGATCAAATGCACATACTATTCCACACATGTTATTTTAGTTTTAAGAGTTTTAGTTTTTTAGGAGTTTGAAAGGTTTGAGGAGTTTGAAGAGTTTGAAGGTGAATAATCGAAACATCAAACTCTCAAACATCAAACTTTTCAAACATCAAACTTTTTAATCGATTAATGTTTTATGAATATTTTCAGCCACTTTACGTCCAGATGCAATTGCTCGTACTACCAAACTTGCTCCCATAGCAGCATCACCAGTTGCAAATACTTTGGCTATATTGCTTTTATTATCTTTATCGATAGCAACATTTCCACGAGCATCAAAATTAATACCTAATTCAGTAAGTAAACCTTCGTGAACAGGATGTACAAATCCCAAAGCCAAGAATACCAAATCCGCTTTAATTTTTTCTGTTTTTCCAGTTGGTTTCATGTTGAAACGACCACTTTCGTCTTTTGTCCATTCCACTTCCTCTACGAGCACTTCTGTCAATTTACCCTTTTCTCCAATAAATTGATTGGTATTTAAACTCCATTTACGTTCACAACCTTCTTCGTGCGAAGTTGAGGTTTTAAGAATTGTAGGATAATATGGCCAAGGTGTTTCTGGATTTTTGCCGATAGGTGGTTTTGGAAGAATCTCAATTTGAGTAACTTTTACAGCTCCTTGACGAATAGAAGTTCCTACACAATCGGAACCTGTATCTCCACCACCAATAACCAAAACATGTTTGCCTTTTGCTGAAATCAAATCTTTTTCAGCAACAGGTTCATTCATTACCAATTGATTTTGTTGGCTTAGGAATTCCATAGCGAAATAAATACCTTTCAAATCACGACCTTCTGGTTTTATATCACGCGGATGTCCAGCACCAACGGCAATACATACAGCATCGAAATTTTTCATAATTTCTTTTCCTGTAATATCTTTTCCAACTTCGGTATTTGGTTTAAATATAATACCTTCCTCTTTCAATTGATCCAGACGACGGTCGATTACATTTTTATTCAACTTGAAATTTGGAATACCATAACGCATCAATCCACCAAGACTATTGTCTTTTTCGAAAATAGTTACATTATGACCCTTGCGGTTTAATTGTTGTGCAGCTGCCATTCCAGCAGGTCCTGAACCAATTACAGCAATTTTCTTATTAGTACGCGTTTTTGGAGGTTGCGCTTTAATCATTCCTTCAATAAACGCAATTTCAGTAACAGCAGTTTCGTTTTCACGAATTGTCACTGGAGAGTCATGTAATGATAACACACATGATTTTTCGCAAGGAGCTGGACAAATACGACCTGTAAAATCAGGAAAATTATTTGTTTCATGCAAATTTTCGATAGCTTCCTTCCATTGACCTTTGTATATAAGATCCTGCCATTCAGGCATTTTATTGCCAAGCGGACAACCCCAATGGCAAAATGGAATACCGCAATCCATACAACGTGAGGCTTGCAATCGTCTGTCTTCGCGGTTTAATGTTTGTTCTACTTCCCCAAAATCGTAAATACGCTCTATTACAGGTCTGTAGCCCGCTTCTTTGCGGGGTATATTTATAAATGCTTTAGGATTTCCCATGATTTGTTTTATTGCTATATTTAGTCAACTTTTTCAAAGTCCTAGGACTTTGAAAAAGTTGTAGTAGTTAATTAATAATCCCGCTCTACTTGCGCAATTTTTTTATTGATAGCTTCCATTTTTTCTTCTTGCAATACTTTTTTGTATTCAATAGGAACAATTTTTTTGAATTTATCAACATATTCACTCCAATTGTCAAGAATATGTTTAGCACGAGCACTTCCAGTATATTTGTAGTGATTAGAAATTAATCCTTGCACCTCTTTACTGTCCATACTATCCTCAATAAGCGAAAGTTCCACCATTTCCATATTACAGAAAAAGTCAAAATCACCTTTTTCGTCAAGCACATAAGCTACACCACCGCTCATTCCAGCAGCAAAATTTCGTCCTGTTTGTCCAAGAACAACGGTACGTCCACCAGTCATATACTCACAACAGTGATCGCCGGCACCTTCTACAACAGCAATTGCCCCTGAGTTACGAACACAGAAACGTTCACCAACTACACCATTGACATATAATTCACCTGATGTAGCACCATATAATAAGGTATTACCAGCAATGATATTGTTTTCAGGTTTGAAAGTACTATCTTTTGGAGCAATTACAATAATTTTACCACCCGAAAGTCCTTTTCCTACATAGTCATTGGCTTCACCTGTAAGTTGGAAGAAAATTCCTTTACTTAAGAACGCACCAAAACTTTGTCCAGCAGATCCATTAAAGTAAGCTTTAATGGTATCAGTTGGCAATCCAACTTGTCCATAACGTTTTGCAATTTCGCCAGAAAGCATTGCACCTACGGCACGGTCAGTATTCTTAATTTTACTTTTTATCTCAACTGGCATACACAAATCAAGAGCTGGAAGCGATTTTTTTATCAAATCACGATCCAATACATTATCTAATTTGTGATCTTGATTTTTATCATGACGAAGAGACAATTCAGAATTATTTTTTGGTACAAATAAAAGTCTTGAAAGATCAATTTTTTGACTTTTAGCATTTCCAATATTGTTTTTACGTTCAAGCAGTTCTGCGTGACCAATAATCTCATTTAAACTCTTATATCCTAGTTGAGCTAAGTGCTCACGAACATCTTGTGCCAAAAACTGAAAGAAATTAACCAAATACTCATGTTTTCCAGTAAAATGTTTACGTAGAATTTCATCTTGAGTGGCAACTCCAACAGGACATGTATTTAAGTGGCATTTACGCATCATAACACAACCTAAAATAAGCAATGCACTTGTTGCAAAACCATATTCTTCGGCTCCTAATAACGCAGAAATAATTATGTCGCGTCCAGTTTTTAATTGTCCATCAGTTTGTAAACGAACTTGACCACGCAAGTTGTTCATTACCAATGTTTGTTGAGTTTCAGCTAAACCAATTTCAACAGGAAGACCAGCATGTTTTATTGAACTAGATGGACTTGCACCAGTTCCACCTTCAGCACCACTTATTAAAATTAAATCGGCTTTAGCTTTTGCAACACCAGCAGCAATTGTTCCAACACCAGTTTCCGACACTAGTTTTACACTGATTATGGCTGTTGGATTGATATTTTTCAAATCGAAAATTAGTTGAGCCAAATCTTCAATAGAATAAATATCGTGATGTGGTGGAGGTGAAATCAAAGAAATACCAGGAATAGAGTGACGGGTTTTTGCAATGATTTTATCAACTTTATGACCTGGCAATTGTCCACCTTCACCTGGTTTTGCACCTTGAGCCATTTTGATTTGTATCTCGTCGGCATTTACTAAGTATTCTGAAGTTACACCAAAACGACCAGATGCTACTTGTTTAATGGCACTGCGAGTGCTAAGTCCATCTTCACGTTTTTTGTAACGTTCTGGATCCTCACCACCTTCACCGGTATTGCTTCGCCCACCAATAATGTTCATGGCAATAGCCATAGCTTCGTGTGCTTCGCGGCTAATTGAACCATAAGACATTGCACCGGTAACGAAACGTTTCATAATGCTTTCAATTGGTTCAACTTCACTTATATCAATAGGATTACGTTTGTAATCCATTAAGTCACGGATAAAAATTGGTGCATCTTTTTCGTCAACAGCTTTTGTGTATTCTTTAAATTTGCTGTAATCATTCGTTTTAGTAGCAATTTGTAAGCGTGCAATAGTTTCTGGATTCCATGCATGTTTTTCGCCATCATTGCGATAAGCATATTGTCCAAAATTTTCTAATTGAGCAGGATTGCTTCCTTCGGCAGCGAAAAATGCTTCGTTGTGAGGTTTCAAAACTTCATTTGCAACATCTTCAATGTCAATACCTTCAATAGCAGAAGAAATTCCTTTGAAATATTTGGCAAGAAATGTTGAAGACAAACCAACAGCTTCGAAAATGTGCGCTCCGCGATAGCTTCTCAAAGTGGAATTACCCATTTTTGACAACACTTTCATCAGTCCCTTATTTACGGCCTTAATGTAGTGTTTCTTAGCAGAATCCATATCCATCTGAACATCACCAGATTTGATTCTATCATTGATAATTGCAAAAACCATATAAGGATTAATTGCATTAGCTCCAAAACCAAATAATAAGGCAAAATGCATCACTTCGCGAGGTTCGGCCGATTCAACAACTATGTCAATCTGCATTCTTTTTCTTTTTTGAACCAAGTAAAGATGAACAGCCGAAACGGCCAATAATGATGGAATTGGTGCATGAGTTGCATCAACACCACGGTCACTCAATACAATATAGTTTTTTCCATCGTCAACTGCTTTTTCTACAGAAAGGCAAAGAGTTTGAATGGCTTTTTCAAGACCTTTTGCTCCTGATTTTGGATCAAAAAGTATTGGTAATGAGATTGTTGAAAATCCTTTATATTGTAAGTTACTCAAAATATCGAATTGAGCATTGGTAATTACTGGACTTTTCAGTTTTACCATTTTACAAATTTCTGGAGCAGCTTGTAATAAATTTTGATGTACAGAACCTATATAGCCTGTAAGCGACATTACCAATTCTTCACGAATTGGGTCAATAGGCGGGTTTGTAACTTGTGCAAATTGTTGACGGAAATAATTGAACAAACGTTGAGGTTTTTCTGAAAAAACAGATAAAGCCACATCGTTACCCATTGATGAAGTAGGTTCATAACCATCATTAGCCATTGGGAGTATCAATCTTTCGATATCCTCTTTAGAATAAGCATAAGCATGAAGTAAAGTATCGAAGTTTTGCAAATCGTTTTTTACCGTACGACCAGATGAAATATTGTCAATACTAACACAATTTCTATCCAACCATTCGCGATAAGGGAAAGCTTTTGCTAAACCTTCTTTTAACTCATTGTCATAATAAATTTGTCCTTGTTCAGTATCAACCATAAGCATTTTGCCTGGTTTTAATCTACCTTTTGCCTTAACGTTAGCAGGTTCAAACTCGACAGTACCAGTTTCGGACGCAATAACCATAATATCGTCATGTGTCACCAAGAAGCGAGCAGGTCGAAGTCCATTTCTGTCCAACATACCACCAGCATATCTACCATCACTAAATAAAATACAAGCAGGACCATCCCATGGTTCCATAAATGTACTGTGATATTCGTAGAAAGCTCTTAAATTATCTGATATCGGATTTTTCTTGTTCCAGCTTTCTGGCACCAACATGGCCATAGCGTGTGGTAAACTTTTACCCGACATTACCATAAACTCAAGTACATTATCCAATGATGCACTATCGCTCATACCAGGTTGAACAATTGGATACAAATCATTCAAATTTCCTAATTGTTCTGATTTTAAAACACTTTCGCGCGACTCCATCCATTGTCTGTTACCACGAATAGTGTTTATTTCGCCATTATGACCCATCATCCTGAATGGTTGAGCCAAATCCCAAGTTGGGAAAGTATTGGTACTAAAACGTGAATGAACTAAGGCAATTCCACTAGTGAAGTTGGCGTTTGATAAATCGGGGAAGTATTCTCGCAATTGCAATGAAGTAAGCATTCCTTTGTAAATCATCTGCTTAGTAGACAAACTTACAATATAGAAACTACGTTCTTTAGCAATACTTGATTTAGAAATTGAATTTTCAATTTTCTTTCTAACAATATACAATTTTCTTTCTAACTCTTCTTGAGAACTTGATCCAGTAACGAAAATCTGTTTTGTTTGAGGTTCGTTTGACAATGAGATTTCTCCAAGAATGTTACTATTAACTGGCACATCGCGTACAGCAAGTAGCGTAAGTCCCTCTTTCTCAATATTTTCTCTTATTACATCAATGCAAAGATCTGCTTTTTTACTGTCTTTAGGAAGAAAAACAAGACCAGTTCCATATTTTCCTTTTGCAGGTACGGCAATGCCTTGTAGTAAAATAAACTCGTGAGGTATTTGAACTAAAATTCCAGCACCATCACCTGTTTTATTATCGGCACTTTCGGCTCCACGGTGTACCATGTTTTCAAGAACTTGGAGTCCATTTTCAACAATTTCATGCGATTTTTCGCCGTGTAGATTTAATACCAATCCAACACCACATGCATCATGTTCGTTTTGAGGTGAATAGAGCGAATGCTGCTCATACTCGTCAAGGTGTTGTGAATTTGAAAATTTTGTAGTCATAGCTTTTCAATAATTATACGCTTAAAAACTTTTGCTTTTTGCTAATGTGCAGTATTAATTTGTTTTATTGTTTTTGTGCAAAATAGTGGAAAACCCATTTTGGGCTTCCCACTATATATTTAGATAATAAAAATAGACAATCAATATTTATCTAATAAAGAGTAATTCTCTATATTTAGGCAATGTCCACATTTCGTCATCAACAATTAATTCTAATTTGTCAATTTCATAACGGATTAAATCGAAATATGGCAATACAAGATCGTGATATGCAACTGCTTTTTTATCTTCATGTTCGATGTTGTTAGCAGCTTTACGTGCTTCAACTAATGCGTCAACGTTTTCTTTGATAACTGATAAGCGTGATGCAATTTCTTCAATCAAAGCCATATCTTTCGATGAAATTATATCAGCTTTATCTTTAGGGAAAACAGCTTTTACTTTGTAAACATTATCCAATAAAAGAGATTGGTAACGAGTAGCAACTGGAATAATATGATTGATAGCCAAATCGCCTAACACACGTGCTTCAATTTGAATTTTCTTAACATAAGTTTCCCATTTCACTTCGTTACGTGCGTGAAGTTCTTTTTCAGAAAGTACACCCAATTTACCAAATAGTTCAACGCTACTTGCGCTAGTATAAGCTTCAATGATTTTTGGAACACTTGTTTCGCAATCTAAACCACGTTTAGCTGCTTCAACTTTCCACTCATCGCTGTATCCATTACCATCAAAACGAATTGCTTTTGAAGCTTTAATGTACGATTTGATAACATCAAAAATTGCTTTTTCTTTTGTAATTCCGCTTGCAATTTTAGCATCAACTTCGGCTTTAAATTCGAACAATTGAGCTGCAACAGCCGAGTTCAAGGCAGCCATAGCCGAAGAACAGTTTGCTGAAGAACCAACTGCACGGAATTCGAAACGGTTTCCAGTAAATGCAAAAGGAGAAGTACGGTTTCGGTCTGTATTATCTAAGAATACTTCAGGTATACGAGGTATTCCTAAATGTAGTTGTTTTTTGTCGTCAATAATAATTGCATCTTCGCTTGTGCTATTTTCGATTTTGTCAAGAACTGCAGTTAGCTGAGTTCCCAAGAAAGCTGAAACAATTGCAGGTGGCGCTTCGTTTGCACCCAAACGGTGAGCATTTTGAGCAGTCATAATAGAAGCTTTCAAAAGACCATTATGTTTGTGAACTGCCATCAATGTATTTACAAGGAAAGTTACAAATTGTAAGTTTTCTTCAGCTGTTTTTCCAGGAGCGTGTAGAACTACACCAGTATCGGTACCAAGTGACCAGTTATTGTGTTTACCAGAACCATTAATACCTGCAAATGGTTTTTCGTGCAATAATAAACGGAAACTATGACGACGAGCAACTTTTTTCATAATTGACATCATCAATAAGTTTTGGTCTACTGCCAAATTACATTCTCCGTAGATAGGTGCAAGTTCAAATTGGTTTGGCGCAACCTCGTTGTGACGAGTTTTTGCAGGAATACCATATTTGTAAGCTTCAAATTCAATATCTTTCATGTAAGCAGCAACGCGACTTGGAACAGATCCAAAATAGTGATCATCCAATTGTTGGTTTTTAGCAGAATCATGTCCCATCAATGTGCGACCAGTCAACACTAAGTCAGGACGAGTTGCGTACAAACCTTCATCAACCAAGAAATATTCTTGTTCCCAGCCTAAATAAGCAACAACTTTCTTAACGCTAGGATCAAACATTTGACATACAGCTACAGCCGCTTTGTCAACTGCTGCCAATGCTTTCAACAAAGGCGCTTTCAAGTCAAGTGACTCACCAGTATAAGATATAAAAATAGTAGGAATTACAAGAGCGTCATCCATTACAAAAGCAGGCGATGATGGATCCCAAGCGGTATAACCACGAGCTTCGAAAGTACTACGAATACCACCATTAGGGAAAGAAGACGCATCAGGTTCTTGTTGAGCAAGTAATTTTCCTGAGAAATCTTCAATAATTGATTCGCCTGGAGCACCAGCATAGTCGATAAATGAATCATGTTTTTCGGCAGTTCCGTCTGTTAAAGGTTGGAACCAGTGGGTGTAATGTGTTGCACCTAATTCTGTTGCCCAAAGTTTCATTCCTGCTGCAACTTGACTTGCAAGTGCGATATCAAGAGTTGCACCTTTTTCTATTACATTGTTCAAAGCTTTGATAGTATCTTTTGAAAGATATTTTACCATAGCCGCTTTATTAAAAACATATTTTCCGTAAAAGTCGGATGTGAACTTTGATGGTGCAGAAACTGCAATTGCTTTTTTCTTAAAAGCTTCTTCTACTGCATTAAATCTCAATGATGACATAATTATATTTTTTGAGGGTTATTTATTTTTTAAATTTGTTCTATTTTTTGACTAATTCTATCTTATTGTAATAAAAACACTGCAAAAATAATTAAAATGATAGTTATTTTGATTATTAGAATAGTGTTTGTATAAAAAAATAATCTCAAGTTTCAATTTGATTTTTATTTGCGCATTATATTTCAATTCGAAATGATATCGACAAAAATTCTTTCAATCTGATTTTCTTTCATTTTTTATAATCACCGATAATTGGTAACTACTCAGCACTTGATATTTAGAAATTATTAGCCACGGCAAGGATTGCCAAGAAAGGATTTTGATTATTCTTTTTGGCAGTTTGTGCGATGGAATGAATTTGACAGTAAGTATGTGAACCCATTTGGGATTTAAACA
>CAIWCC010000025.1 GCA_903911085.1 uncultured Bacteroidales bacterium
ATGGGTATTTGGGGTGAAGATAATCTATTGGGCTACAATAACAATCCTCCATTAAAGCTTTTCAAAACTTTTTGGGGACAAGAATTATTAGTTCCTGAAAAATTCAGTACAAAATTAGATGCTCACGGCGATTTACTTTCTTTTCCAGATGGTGATGAAAGTATTGCTCCATCAGCCAAAATGCCCATAAGCAGTTATTTTTTTGATGCCATCGAACGACAAGACACTATTGATGATAGCAACTTAAATGTGCAGGATAATCTGGAAGAATTCTCGCCCATTACAGACAAAAATCTTGCTTACTGGAAAGCTGAAACGCTGAAAGCATGTGCAAGCGGTAAAGGAGTTATGGCTGCATTTGGTGGTACTGCTTTGGGTGATATTGCCTTGGTACCAGGCATGCAACTCAAGCACCCCAAGGGTATTCGAAGCATTACCGAGTGGTATATGAGTACCATTATGCGCAATGAATATGTTCATGAAATTTTTGACCTTCAAAGTGAATTGGCTATTGAGAATCTGACAAAAATATTTGGATCAGTGGGGAATAATATTGATGTGGTTTTTCTTTGCGGAACAGATTTCGGAACACAAAACTCTACTTTTTGTGCACCAGAGCAATTCGATGATTTGTGGTTGCCCTATTATCGCAGAATAAACGATTGGATACACTCAAATACAAGTTGGAAAACGTTTAAACATTCGTGTGGTGCGGTCGAAAGTTTTATGGGACGATTTATCGATGCAGGGTTTGATATTATAAATCCTGTTCAAATTAATGCATCGGGAATGGATCCTAAACATTTGAAAGAAAACTATGGCAAGTATCTTACTTTTTGGGGAGGTGGTGTAGATACTCAAATAACTCTACCATCAAAAAGTCCTGAAAAAGTAAGAGAAGAAGTGCTCAGATTATGCGAAATTTTTGGCAAAGATGGCGGATTTGTCTTTAATACTGTTCACAATATACAAGCTGATGTGCCTGTTAAGAATATCGTAGCAATGATTGAAGCAATAAAGGAATTTTAAAGATGTGAGCATCTATAATTGAAAATTCCGCTAATTTCCTACAAATAAGCAAGATTGAAATACTTGAATAAAACAATCTCAATAACAACAAAATAAGGTTAAAATGCAATTTAGAAGAAGAGTTGACATTGAACCCAATAAATATAAATCACCGCTTAAACAGAAATTTTCACAATAGAATTTCTGGGGAAATATTATCACAATGCTTGTGGCGGATGCTTTTAATTTCAAATAAAACAATTAATGCATAATATTGAGATTTGTTAAGGATGTTACTTTTCTTTATGATACGAGAATTAAAACAGGCGATTAAACCCAATCGGCTTTGCCACTTGGTTATCCTAGAAAAGTTGGTGTTCATTGCGAGTACCTTACGACCTTTAAAAAACAATTATTATCGTCTGAGATTATTAAGATCTAATTTTCAAAACATATCAAAGTAAACAACTAATAATTTATTAAACAACTAATTATGAATCGAATTAGAATTTTTATTTCAATTTCTTTATTTATTATTACCGGAAAAATATCTGCCGAAATTATTTTACCTTCCATTTTTGCAGATGGTATGGTTTTTCAACAATCTAGCAATGCCCCAATTTGGGGAAAAGCTTCTCCGGGAAACGAAATCAAAGTCAAAACTGGATGGGATAATATAAACTATTCGGTAAAAGTTTCAGCTGATAGCATCTGGAAAGTTTGGGTTAAGACACCGGAAGCCTCTTTCAAACCTTATGAAGTCATACTTTCTGACAAAAACAGTAAAATCGCATTAAAAAATGTGTTGATTGGTGAGGTTTGGTTGTGCAGTGGACAATCGAATATGGAAATGCCAATGAAAGGTTTTATAAATCAGCCGGTCGATGGTGCAATGGCCGAAATATTGGCAGCTCCAAACAATGCATTCAGATGCTTTACCCTCGAAAAACAATGGAGTTACGATCCTCAATTTAATTGTAAAGGAAAATGGGAATTTGCTTCTCCAGAAGGTACACCCAACTTTACAGCTACCGGGTACTTCTTTGGGAAGTACATACAACAAGTCCTAAACGTTCCTGTTGGTTTGCTTAATGTAACCTGGGGTGGTTCTTGCATTGAGGCATGGATGAGTCGCGAGTCTTTAACAAGTTTTTCAAAAATTCAACTACCTGAACAAAATAAAGAATATAAAGGGAAACAACATGTTCCCACTTATATGTATAATGGAATGTTGAATACGGTTATTGGTTTTCCTATTCGTGGAGCTATTTGGTATCAAGGCGAAACAAACCGCAATAGATTTCAATTATATCCTGCTTTGTTTGCAGCGATGCAGAAAGACTGGCAGAATCGCTGGAATTGTGGAGAATTTCCAATTTATTTTTGTCAGATTGCGCCCTATAAATATGATGGAAGTGACCTAACTATAAGCGCTTTAATGCGTGAAGCCCAATTGCAAATTGCCCAAAACCAACCAAAAACGGGAATTGCCATTTTGTCGGATGTAGGAGATGAAAATTGCATTCATCCATCCAATAAAAAAGTAGCAGGTCAGCGATTGGCATTGCAAGCATTGGCAAAAACATACAATTATAAAGATTTACCTTATCAAAGTCCAGAATATAAATCGGTTGAATTCAAAGATGGAAAAGCCTATTTAACCTTTCAAAATGCTCCGCAAGGAATTATCCCATTTTCCGGACCTGTAACAGGTTTTGAAATTGCCGGTGAAGACAAACATTTTGAATCGGCTGTGGCAATGATTGAAAAGGGTGTAGTTTTGGTTTCGAGTCCTGTGGTAGCAAATCCTGTAGCAGTTAGATATATGTTCAAGAACTTTGCCGTAGGAAATCTTGCAGGAACGAATGGGTTGCCTGTGTCATCTTTCAGAACTGATAATTGGGATAATTAAATTTTTCAGCATGTCTGGAAAAAAAACTATTATGAAATCAATAAAAATATCACTTATAGTTACTATTGTATTAAGTTGTATATGTACAAATGGTTCTTCGCAAAAAACAGTTATATTGGACAACTACTTTAATAATGAGTATAATAGCCAAAGCGGACTGCCATTTCACTATCTTTGGGAAGACACACTAATGAGTGGATTCTCACAATTTGGTGCTATTTTTCGAAAGGAAGGTTTTAAACTTTCAACTCTGAAGGAAAAACCAAGCATTGAAAAGCTTAATGATGCATCAATATATATAATTGTTGATCCTGATAATAGGTTAGAAACCACAAAACCTAATTTTATGGACAGCAAAGCAGCAAATATAATTTCCAATTGGGTCAAAAAAGGGGGTGTATTATTGATGTTAACAAATGATTCACAACATTGCGAATTGGATAGTTTTAATATTTTGGCTGATAAATTTGGGATGAGGTTTACTAACTTAATTCTGCATCCTGAAAAATTTGAAACAGGTAAGCCAAGAAATTTCAACAGTTGTGCATCCATAAATCTACCAGATCATCTCTTGTTTAAGGGAGTTTCTAAAATGTTTCTGAAAGAAATTGCTTCTATTGAATGTAGAAATCTTGCAAGACCAATATTAATAGAACAAGGAAAGGTATTAATGGCTGAAGCTAAATTTGGTAAAGGATATGTGTTTGCAGTTGGAGACCCATTGTTCTACAACGAATACATTGATCATTTTATGCTACCGTCTGATTTTGACAACTTA
Organism: uncultured Bacteroidales bacterium; assembly: GCA_903911085.1. GTDB lineage: Bacteria > Bacteroidota > Bacteroidia > Bacteroidales > Paludibacteraceae > Paludibacter. The sequence goes on from CAIWCC010000025.1 coordinate 3,699, forward strand.
AAAGCAGCTAAAAACCTAGTAAAGCTTTTGAAAACAAAGTGATAAATCAATTGCATTCATACTCTCAAAATATTTAAATTTGATTTAAACTAAATGAAAATTGAAAACAATACTTATATGAAAAAAATAAAGAATATACTTTTTATCGCATTTTTGATGCTGGTAAACAGTCATTTCACACACAGTCAGTCATTTGATAAAATATGTGATCAGTTTCCATTGGTTAGTAATATTGAAAAGAAGGAACTGCTAAAATCGATATTTCCAAATATGGAAGTCAGACGTTTCGTAGAACCAGCATTTAACGAATTTACTACAGGAACATCCGAAGACAAAGAACGTGCATTGCTCCGTATAAAATTAATCACTGAAGCTTATTTTGAAAAAGAAGTTGCCTTAAATTCAAGTGATGCACATCATTCTAAGAGTATAAAAGCTACTTTTGGAACCTGCTTTTTTTCACAAGCCTATTATTTTCAAGCACTTTATCCCATGGTTAAATCTGGTAAAATAGACAAAGAAACCTTACGAAGAGCGCAAATAATTGCAGAACAATCACTTTTGATTCCAGAAAACACTGAGAGAGGTCCCAATAACAGACCGTTTCATTATGCTATTGGGAATATAAATGCGGCTAATATTTTTCCCTATTCAAAGTATGCTTCAAAATGGCGTGGCTATGCCAATGGAGTGTGGAGTGACTGGTACATAGCCGGTGATACTTATGAGCCTGGATATGTGGCTCATAACTTAAAGCAAATTATTGAACTGGGTTTATTGTTGGATAAGAAAAAAGAATTGTGTAGCGATAGAATACGACAGACATTTTACAGGTATCGCGACCATATAAGTTCTTCGGGATTGACTTTTGCTCCGGGAGATGGGAATAGTCAAGCCGATTATTTGCCTGCTTTTATCGTTATGGCAGAAATAACGGGTGATCCTACACTTTATTGGGCAGCCGAACAAACATTTTGGGCTGGTAATTATTCAAATAAAGGTGGTGCCCGCAGAAACCGATATTCTGCAAAAGATCAGGAACTTTATAATAAAGAGTTTGCAGTGTTGATTAAAATGGGTATTAAACCTCAAATGCCTGCCACTTCTTGCGCTATACAAGAAATTTTCCCTTCCACATACAAAGTTAAAGAAAGACTTTTAATGTCTGCCTCCCGTCAGACTGGCAATCCTTTTGTTGGTTATTATTTGTTAGATTGCGGTGAAACTACGCATCATGCACATGAAGACAATAGAGGTGAAATTTATCATTATGAGGTAGATAGTGTAATGTATCTCTCTCGTTCGGGCTGGAGCAAATGGGTAGGGCACGCCAATACTTTTGTAGTTGAAGATGCTGCCAATGAATTTCCATTTTACAATACGCAAGGCATGATAAAAGATTATTGGTATAAAGGTTCTACTAACATGCGTATTTTACGGAATTTTCAAGCTTCAGTTGATTATGTTTTCAAGACAAGTGATAAGAGTGCTCACGATAAATTATTTGTTTCATCAAACAAAAATGAAATGGGATATTACTATGTGAATCCAGATGCATTGGCCGGAAAATGTGATCAAATTCAAATAAACGAAATTGCTTTGCGAATTAATTCTATGCCAAGGAATGTGCAGGCAAAAAGTTCTTACAACCCCGGAATGTTATGGTATAGGGAATACAGGGATATTGCACCCTGCGATGAATCCAAAACCATTTTGATAGATAATATATCAATTAGTGGACCTGCAGGAAAAAAGGTGTTGTTTGATTTTGAAAATACACCTACAAATATTGAAATAAAACTTTATCCGTTAGGATCACTTACCGATACTTCACTGATTAAAACCTTAACAGGAAATGAAATATTTCAGGTAATTACATTAGTCGATTCAAAATCAGGTGGTGGAAAAGTGCTACAAGTTAGGTCTGATTTAGGAAGGACAGATGTTATTTTTAAAAATATAAAAATAAATGTAAATTTCAACAAAACCTATAATCGCATTGATTTTGATTATTGCTATCAAAGTGATGTTTCCGAATTTTTACGACCATCTTTAAAAGTGGCTGTAAATGAACAAGCACCTCGAAGCATGTATATTGACCGACAACAGGGTGGTATTTTGATGAATTCAAATACAGATCAACATGGTGACGATTGTTTCAGTTCATTTACTTATAATGGCATTTTTACTTATGATTCTAATTGGACAAGAAAAACTGTTCTCACAAAAGAAGGGTACTTAATTGTAGTAGATGAGTATTTACCCGGAAATACCGCCGATGGTATGATTGGAGGTCCAGTTTGGCAACTTATGAATCCTCCTCAAGCGGGAATGAATTGGTTTGATGCGTTAGCTGGCAATTCTATAGACAAAAAACTAATGGTATATTTTCATCCCGACAGGAAAAACAGATATGGAAGTCAGGCACAGTTTAAATTTCAAAATGATAAAAACTACGCTGTTTATGCACAAACACGACTAAAGGCAAATGTTTCTTCGCGTTTTGTTACAGTTATGGTTCCACACGATGCAGCCAAAGATGGCATTGAAATTTCTGGAAAAACAAATTATAGTGGATTGATATCGGCAGCTAAAGATTCCAAAACTAATGGAATAACTACGTCATTAGATTCAATTGGAAATGCATTTATTTGTATTAAAGCTAATAATTTGATGAATAAAAGCAGTAAAGTGGAAGTCGTTTTAACTCAAAATGGATCATGGGAGGTAAAGCGATAAGATGTTTTCATTTAAATAAACTCTTACTTAAAATTTAATATCAAATAGTAATGAAAATAATAATCGCGTATCTTGTTGTAAATGTGTCACTCATGCTTTTTACAGTTTCAGCACAAAACACATCCCAATATATAGATGTTGTAAATGGGAAATCGGTCGAATTTAATCATTTTTGGAGTACGTGTGTAGGTGCCGGAAGGGCTAACGAAGGACTGCGTGCATCATGGTTGGAGCAACTACAAACAGTGCACAGCGAATGTGGATTTAAATATTGTCGTTTCCACGGATTACTACACGATGATATGTTTGTGTATAATATGGTTAATGGCAAACCATTTTATAACTTTCAATATGTAGATGATTTATTTGACCGTATGCTGAAAATTGATGTTAAACCATTTGTTGAACTTGCATTTATGCCTACAAAACTATCTTCGGGCGAAAAGACGATATTTTGGTGGAAAGGAAACACTAACCCACCTGCCGATTATGATAAATGGGCAGATTTAGTTACAGCTTGTGTCACTCACTGGATTGACCGTTATGGCTTGGAAGAGGTTCGCAGTTGGTATTTTGAAGTATGGAATGAACCTAATCTCAATGCATTTTGGACTGGTACAAAATCCGAATATTTCAAACTCTATAACTATTCTGCTAAGGCAATTAAAACTGTTGATAAGAAGTTAAGGGTTGGAGGACCAGCTACAAGTAATTTTGTGCCCGATACTCGTTTTGATGGTGAAAAAGAGGATAAAAGTAAACATTCGACAGCAACAGCCAAGAATCTTGATGAATTGACTTGGCAGGGAGTCTGGATTAAAGATTTTCTTCAATATTGCAAGCAAGAAAACCTCCCTGTCGATTTTGTTTCAACGCATCCATACCCTACCGACTGGGCTTTAGACCCTGCATCTGGAAAGAGTTTCAGAGGAATACGCGGAAAAGATGCAACTCAAACAGATATGCAATGGTTGAATAAAACAATTAAGGAGAGCGCATATCCCAATGCGGAAATACATCTAACGGAGTGGAGTTCAAGTCCTTCACCACGTGATAATAATCATGACCGTTTACCAGCAGCAGCTTTCATTATTAGAACAAATCTACAATGTATCGGCTTAACTAATTCATTATCCTACTGGACATTTACTGATGTATTTGAAGAAGGAGGTGCCGGAAATTCAATTTTCCATGGAGGCTTCGGCATGATAAATTATCAAGGAATTGTTAAGCCAGCTTTTCATGCTTACCGTATGTTGAATCAGTTGGGCGATTTATTGTTAAATATAGAAGAAGGATTGATAGTTACTAAAAGCAGCAAAACTGGTAAAATTATTGCTTTGGCATATCATTATCCGAATGAAGTTAAAACATCACTCGAAGCCGATGCCGATGTAGTTGAGAAAAAAGGAAATCCAAAAATGTTTGAGCTAAACCTGAAGAATCTCAAAATGAATGCTACTTTCCAAACAGAGTTACTGAATAAAGAATATGGATATGCTTACCCCTTATGGAAAAAGATGGGAAGTCCAGAACCTCCGACTCATCAGCAAACCGAAACACTCAAGAAAGCAGCTCTATCGTTGAAAATAGAGAAAATAAAAACAACTAAAGGAATTTTTCAATGGAAACAACTTTTAAATCCATGGGAGTGTGTAATTATTAAAGAACAATAACCTCAACCATTATAAAGTTGTCAATTTATCCAAAAAGTTCACTTAATCAATTTTTACAATGAAAAAAACTATAGTATTCTTATTTGTTATCATTTTTATTGCACAAAACTTACTGGCTCAGGAAACACCATCTAGAGAGTATCAGATACGTTATCAAGAAGTTATGAAACAAACCCAATGGTGGCGCGAAGCTCGCTTTGGAATGTTTATACATTTCGGAGCTTATGCCGTACCAGGACGTGGCGAATGGGTGAAATCGAACGAACGACTAACCACTGAACAATATCAAAAATATGTGGATGAATTTAATCCGGTTGATTTTGATGCTAAAAAATGGGCTAAATTAGCTAAAGAAGCAGGTATGAAATATGCTGTACTTACTGCTAAACATCACGATGGATTTTGTCTGTTTAATACTAACCTGACAGAATATAAATTGAGTAAAAAGTTTGGAGGCCGTGATTTGGTACGTGAGTTTTTGGATGCCTTTCGTGCTGAAGGGCTCAAAGTTGGACTCTATTATTCCATAATAGACTGGCATCATCCTGATTATCCGAACGTGGGGAATCATCCGCAGCGTGGCGATTCTGCTTATACTAAACGGAAATTTAATTGGGACAATTATTTGAAATACATGCATGGTCAAGTAGAAGAGTTGACTAAAAATTATGGAAAACTTGATATTATGTGGTTCGATTATTCGTTTCCGGGATATTACGGTGAAAAATGGAAGGCGAAAGAATTGGTGAGAATGATACGTACCAATCAACCCAATATTATTCTGGATAACAGGTTGGAAGAGAATAGTGGGGTTGTTGCAAACAAAAGAGCAATCAGTGAATTAGGCGACTTCGACACGCCGGAACAAGGCATTCCAGAAACAGCATTAGTTGATAAATACAACAACCCAATTCCATGGGAAACTTGCCTGACCATGAATGATGTGTGGGGATATAGCGAGCAGGACAAAAATTGGAAAACACCCGAACTAATTATTCATAGTTTGGTGAACTGCGTGAGCAAAAATGGTAATATGCTGTTGAATGTGGGTCCCGATCCACGCGGAAATTTTCCTGCCGAATGCGTTACTATATTGACAGAAGTAGGCAAGTGGATGGGTAAAAATGGCGAAAGCATTTATGGTTGCGGTGCCAGTACTCTTATAAGACAAGATTGGGGTCGTTACACTCAAAAAGGGGATTCAATTTATGCACATTGGTTATACCCGGTATTAGGTGATATAAATGCGAAAGGAATTGATACTGAATCAGTAAAAAATGTATTAATGCTCAGTTCAGGATCTGAACTTGAAACTTATAAAACCTGGTTTGGAAATAAAGAAACAGGTAATCTTTTTGTTAAGGTAAGTAAATCGCCTCAGAAACCAAATATGCTTGATACGGTGATTAAAATTGAAATGAAATAATAGCCAAAAAGTTTAAGTTTCATCATCAATCTTTTGTGTCGGAGCAACGGATTACATACTTCATTTCATAGAATAAATTGCTGGTACAACTTTATTTAAGACAAACAGATAATAATTCAATCTAACAATTTCAGTTAATAATTTTAAAAAGAAAAAAAATGAAAACAATTTTCAAAACAGCACTAATAATTTGTGTAATTTTCATTAGAATTCAAACAATTGTAGGACAAAAAACTATTGCTTTAACCAGCAATAACTTATAGTGAGATGTTGCCATTCATTGTGGAAACTCACTTGAAATCAGAATATTTCTAGTGAATTGTAGAAATAAACTAAATAATAATAAAATGAGAATTATGAACTACAGAATCTTAATAATATTAGCGATAATCATGTTGAATATTGCCGATAGTTTTTCTCAAACATACGCTACAGATTTAGAATCGTTTAGCACTATGGGGAAACAAAGTGAAATACTTCAATCTGGTATTGAAGAGGTGCTTTATGTAAAAAATGGAAAAGGATTGTTGCACCATATGTGGTTTGGTGGTGGTTTTGATGGTATAGATAATACTGTAATACGTGTCTATGTAGATGATGAAAAAGAACCATCTATTGAAATGAAAATGTCGGAAGGGTTTGCCAATGCTTTTAATTCCAACAATAATTTTCAATCTTCGTCTATCATTGGTAAAACGGGGAGCAAGGGCGGTGTCTATAATACCTTCAAAATACCTTATGGTAAAAAAATAAAAATTACTGCTCAGAACAAAGAAATAAGAGGAAAATCAGGACAATATTTTTGGTGGATTCTTAGAGGAACAAGTAATATGCCATTGACAATTAATGGAGTAACTTTACCTGAAAATGCAAGAATGAAATTGCACAAAGTCGAAGACAAATTAGTTTATGCTTATGCTGAATTTGATTTATGCGATACAAAAAAAGATGGATTATTGTATATGGTATATATGCAAGGAGAGGCTGCTGAACCAAATAAAATCTATAAGAAAGAGTGGTATAAATTAAGTTTTTTAGAAGCATGTGTGAGAGCGTATGTAGGAGGGACTAAAGAACCAGTATTTTTATCATCTGGTTTGGAAGATTACTTTTTAGGAACGTATTACTTTCAGTCTGGTCGTTTTGCTAACGACTTAGCAGGTTTAACTTATTTTGATAAAGAGAATGCAAAATTTGCTGGATATAGAATTCACGATAGAGACCCCTTTTATTTTAAAAACGGATTAAGATTAACGTGTAGAGCTGGTGAAACATGGCCTGAAAAAAATAATATAAAATTACATGATGCTCCAAATAGCAAATTTACAACATATACATGGGTTTATGAATGGTAAACAAAATAAAATCCGATATTATTACAAGCTGTAAAAGGGAAGTTTCTAATTGTTATAGGGTTTTTCTTTGAAGTGCTTGAAACTACCTATAACACTTATTAAGTCATCAGTATTATGGATTGTTTTGTGTCACAAACAGTAATAAAGACAGTGGTAATACTTGATAGTTTTCCAAACCATAAATCAAAAAAGTTCATGGCTAAATTGGAAGAATGGAAAGAAAAAGATATGTTGATTTTCTTTTTTACCTCCATATTCACCAGAACTGAACCTAATTGAAATTCTTTGGCGGAGAAACAAGTATCAATGGATAACTTTTGATACTTATATCTGTTTTCAAAATCTCAAAGAACGCTTGTTGTATGTGTTATCCAATTTTGGAGAAAATACGACATTATATTTTAGACACTACTTATATAGATAGAAATGAACAATGACGGGAATTGGATTGTGAATCGTAAATTGAATCGCCACAGAAGCCGTATATGCTTGATAAGGTGATTAAAATTGAAATGTAATAATAGCCAAACAATTTAAATTTAATTTTCAATCTTTTGTGACGGAACAACGGATTACATACTTCATTTCATAGAATAAATTACTTGTACAACTTTATTTAAGATAAACAGATAATAATTCAATTAAACAATTTCAAGTAACAATTTTAAAATTAGAAAACATGAAAACAATTTTCAAAACAGCACTTTTAATTTGTGCATTTTTTGTTGGAATTCAAACAATTGCAGGACAACAAACTGTTTCTTCTGCTAGTAAAAACTTATTAGAGGATGGCGGGGTATCCAATAACGCAATGTGGCGTTTAAATTGTGGCACAAATTCCGACACAGGTGTGAAGCCAGATAATTGTATTTCAATAGACCCTTCTGAAGGTAAAAAGGCAAAGGGATCAATTCTATTGGTTGGTAACAGTGGCAGAGAGTGGAGGTCCATGAGGTATACAAAATCAATTCCTGTTGAACCAGGAAAGAAATACCATATTAGTGGGTGGGTTAAAACAGAGAACATTTCTAAGAAATCTCGCATTTATTTAGATTTCAATGTCAAAATAAAAGATGAAAACGGAAAACCAGGAGAGTACATAGCTAAAGAATTATTTCCAAAAACCAATGAAATGGCTTTTGATAAAGTGAAAGGAACACACGATTGGACATTGATTGAATGTACATATATTATACCTGAAACAGCCTATTTTATTGTTAATTTCCGTCTGCGCTATGATCCGGTTATCGACGATTCAGAATCTTCAAAAGTATGGTTTGATGACTTTTCGATTGAAGAAATTATATGAAAGTTTATGTAAAATGAACAAAGGAAGGCAATACTTTGATTGCCTTCCTTTGTTCATTTATCTATAAATATGGGTTATTGTCCAAATTATTACTAAATTTGCATTTGTAAAGTCTAGACCAAAATCACTTATGCGTTTAAAAACTACTTTAATCCTAACTTTCTGCTTTATATTGGACATGTCGGCCAATAACCAGCCTTTTTTGTCATACACCATTGTAGATGGTTTATCGAATAACTCTGTAAAAGCAATTATTCAGGACTCAATAGGATTTATGTGGTTCGGGACTAAAGATGGGTTGAATCGTTATGATGGTTATGAGTTCAAAATTTATCCCGATTATCAAAAAAAATCAGAAAATGAACTAAAAGAATCCGGCAACGATATTACCAACATTTTTAAAGACCAAAATCATAATTTATGGATTGGGACATTTAATGGTATAAAAGTTTTTAATCCATATACTGAAACCTATATTCGTTTTAATGCTATAAAATATCCTGACTGGGCGCTGCCCAAAGGAGTTGTAACAGGCTTTTTACAAGATAAAAACCGTGGAATGTGGGTTTCAACCAAAATTGGGTTATATTTGATTGACTACAAGAAGTGTTCACAAATAAAAGATTTTGTTGGAAGTTGCATTATGTCAATTGAGGAAATTGACAAAAATCGATTATTGATTTATGTAAATGAAAAAGGGCTTGCCATTTATAATCGGCAGAAAAACGAAACTGAATACATTAACGATGTAAATGAATTGAGAAAATTCCCCATTCTCAAAATGTTAAGAATGGTGGATAGTTCAATTTGGCTTTTTGCGAACTCTGACAGATTGTTCAAATACGATATTCGAAAAAATTCGGTAATACAGGTCAACATTCAAATTGGACGTTCTTCTAATTTCGAGAGTGAAATTATTCACGATATTACCCCTTATAATGATTCAACCTTATTGTTGGCAACTGATGCGGGTGTTCTTGTGGTCGATTCAAAATCCGGAAAGTTATGTGATAATCTTATAAATGAATATCACTTAGATGCATTCAACGGTAAACGAATAATGAGTGTTTATAAGGATTCTAAAAACGATTTGTGGATTGGAACTTTCACCGAAGGAGTTAAATTTTGTAGTAAGCAACTCCATTTATTTAATTATTATGACTTGTTCTCCATTAATCAAAATTCAAAAATTGTTGGAAATTTTGTAGAATTTAATAAAAATCTGATCTTTGGTTTTTTTGGTGGATTAGGTTTGTTTAGTCTTGATTCAAAATCGTATAAAAACATAGATATAAAATCGCAGATTGGAGTAAAAAAACAAAATACCGAGATATTGACATTATATGGTCAAAAGGATTTGCTCTATTTTTATGTGTTGAATAAAGGCCTTTTTGAATTTGATCTTCGAAAAAGCAGAATTACAAAACGTATCCCAACGAATCCATCAGCTCAAATAAAAAGTATAACAAAAGATTTTGATGGTAATTTATGGCTTGCTGAAGATAATCTGACTAAATATAATACAACAAAACAAACACTTACTTCCGACTTTTCTTCGAATTATAATAATATTACAAACAATACCTTGGTTCAGGATATTCTCACCTTAAAAAATGGCGATATCCTCCTGGCAACCCGAACAAATGGTGTAATTTTTTTACCTGAAACCAAGAATTCGGAATTAAAGTATTTTCATTATAAAGAATTTCCTTTCAATGAGCTAAATGGAAAAAATGCAATTGTTCTGTTTCAGGATTCAAAAGAAAATATATGGATAGGCACTTATAATTCAGGTCTATATGTTTGTAATGTGAGAAATCATAGTTTAAAACACTTTGTAAAAAACAAAGGACTTACCGACGATTTTGTATGCTCAATTGTTGAAACAAAATCAAAAAATGTGTGGGTTGCCACCAGATTTGGGATTACGAATTTCGGAAAAAAACAATTTCCTATTGTTAGTTTTTCCAATAAATCAGGTTTCCCAATTGACGAAATTTCTCAGAAAGCCCTCTATCAGACTTCAGATGGCTTGATATATGTGGGTGGTGACAAAGGAATTGCCAGTTTTGATCCTTCGTCAGTAAATGAAAGTAGACAAAAACATGAAGTGAGACTTATTGCTGTGGAGACAGTAAATCCAAAAGAGAAATATGCAACATTAAAATCATATTCGGATTACAAAAAAGTTGAAATTCCATTTGATTATGCATCCATACAAATAAAGTATTCAGCGTTGAATTTTGCCTATGGAGCAGGTACTAAATATTCTTATAAGCTCGATGGGGTTGATAAAGATTGGAATATCACGGATAAAAATGTAATTCAATATTTAAAACTTTGGGAAGGAAAATACACTTTTTTAATTCGTACGGTAAATTCAGTGGGCTATCCTGATGCAAAAGTAATCAAGTTGAAAATTGAAGTGTTGGCTCCTTGGTGGCGTACATTATGGGCTAAGTTTATGTATTTTGTTTTATTAATTACACTGTCGTTCTTTATTTTCAGATATTATCTAAATCAGAAAAATAACAGATTTAGAGAACTACTCAATCAAAAGGAAAAAGAGAATCTCGAGAAATACTATCAATTAAAAATTGATCTTTTTACAAAATTTTCACATGAACTACGAACTCCACTTACCTTGATTTCTGGTCCTGCGAATGATTTACTCAGAGATGACAAGTTGCCAGAAAAGTTTATAAATCCTGTAAAAATGATTTATAAAAATACAAATCGATTATTATTGACGGTAAATCAATTATTAGATTTCCGCAAACTAGAGCAAGGAGCCATGTCATTAAATCTTTCTAATGTAAAATTAATCGACTTTATAAATGATCGTCTGGAAAGTTTTACTGACTTGTGTTTAAGATTACGAATAAAAATAATTACAGATTATAATTTAACTGAATCCAACATCACCTTTGATCCTAATCTTATTGAAAAAGTGTTGTTTAATCTCATAACAAATGCCATAAAACATAGCAATCAAGGCTCCACAATTTGGATAAAAGCAAGTAATAAAGACCAAAAACTTACTATTTCAGTCAGGGATGAGGGGATTGGAATTTCAGAGGAAAATTTAAAGAATATTTTTGAACCATTTTTCCAGGAACGTGAAAATAATCAGTACGGGTTTTTTGGAACGGGTTTAGGACTTAATCTGGCAAAATATATTTTGTCATTACACAAAGGGAAAATTTGGGTAGAAAGTGTTATTAATGAGGGTGCAACATTTTATATTGAAATCCCGTTGACGAATGAAATAGAAATTACTAAACAGAATTTTATTAATCCTATCTTTGATGTAAACACACCTGTTGAAGTCGAGAAATCAAGCCTTCTAACCATTGAAGAAGATTTTGAACAATCTAAACAATCTAATTCTAAAATTTCAGTTCTTATTGCCGAAGATGATGATGACTTGAGACAATATATAAATTCTTTATTATCATCAATCTATCAGGTATTTTTAGCATCAAATGGTGAAGAGGCTATTGAGAAAGCGCGGGAAATCATACCGGATATTATCATTAGTGATGTAATGATGCCATTAAAAGATGGCTATGAAGTCTGTCGAATTTTAAAAAATGATTTTGCAACAGAACATATTCCAATAATCCTTTTAACCGCATGTTCCTTGGATGAACAGATAAGACTTGGTTATGAGTTGCTTGCGGATGATTATATTCTCAAACCGTTCAATTCTGAACTATTAATTATTCGGGTTCAAAATATTGTTGATAACCGTACAAAACTTCGTCTGTCATATAGGAAAATTTTGTCAGATCCTGATTTACCAACAGAAAGTCTTGAAACACTTGATCCATTTATGGCTAAATTAATAGGTTTTATTAAAGAAAATATATCAAACTCTGACCTTTCAATTATTGATTTGACAAATGAAATTAATATGAGTAGGGCTCAGTTTTTCAGGAAATTTAAAGCCATATCTGATGTTTCACCTAGTAAATTTATTTTAAACATCAGAATGAAAATTGCAGCTGAAATGCTCAAAGAAAAAAATAAGACAATTTCAGAAGTTGCCTATGATAGCGGTTTCAGCGACCCTGCATATTTTAGTAAAACATTTAAAAACTATTTTGGAGTTACACCAACAGAGTATATTAATAATTAAACCTCAATTGATTAAAGGAAGGTATTATTTACATGGTTAAGTTTTGAGCTTTCTGAGTCTTTTGTGATAATAGGCTTAGAGTGGGTGACATTATTGAAAAAAGCCGAAAATATGTTGAAAGTTTTTTCAATAACCCTTTTGCGTTAAAAATAAAATGACTATTTTTGTTGTACGGGTTTAATTTTATCTGTTAATAACCCTATTAAGCTTTAACGACGAAATAGACTATGAATTTTGATATTTACTTTCCTTTATTCGAAAATATACTACATGGCAATTTAAACCCGCAACTATCTGCCAATGACGATGGTTATCATTATACCGCAAGACTAGAGGAAATGATAATTGTTACGGTGAAAGATACTGGTAATTATGGACTGAATTTTCAGCAGCCATTTAATTTGAAAACACGCTATTATCATCGCAAAATACTGGCTGATACACTACTATATATTGCTGATATGCAGGAAATATTGCAGGAGGAAACCGATAACAAAATACGCTCTTTTATGCGCAATCAGTTATTGGATAAGCATCTGACTACTTGCTTGATGCGATTGGGTGAAAAGATACAAAAAGAAGCATTGTACATTGAATTATTGAACGATTCTACAAATCAGGTTTCGAATAACCAACTTTCCAATATCTTCGTTTTTCAGTTTCTGAAAGTTTGCATAGCCAAGGCTTTTTTGGAGATTCAGAATATGCTTACTGATGTAGTGATTGTAAAGCAAAGTGAAGCAATGCTTTATAGTTCGTTGGTATGCGAAAAGTTTCCTGTAAAACAATTCCTGAAACGGCGGAAACCACCTGGAATGAAACATGAAGCAGCCCCCAACTCAACAATTACCAAAAAAACACATTACACTACCAAGGAAGCGCTCGCTGTACTCGGATATTCGGAGAGCACGCTGTTGCGACAGAAAAAAGACCACAATTTCCCTGTGGCTGTAAAACAGGGCAATAAAGATATGTACCTGAAGTCTGAAATTGATGCATGGAGTATAGCAAGACATTGACTCTCCTGAATATCTCAAAATAAAAATAAACCGTTAAACCCTATTTGAAATTTGATTATGTTGTTACAAAACCACCTTACACTAAATGTGTTGAATTTTTCGTTTGTAAGTGAGAAATTATGCTGTTATATTACTTCACATGCGCTCGAAGGAGCTGTAAAACTTTCGCAGAAGGATACAGAATTCTTTGTACATTATTTAAAATTACCTGCTGAAACTGCCGAGCTATACAGCACTTTTGATACTCCGTGTGAAGAAGGTGTACCTGTAACATTAAATGCAAATTTGTCGGTACAACATGCCAATGATTTATGCTGGTCGGGTAATTTTATGAAAAACTATTTTACCTATAAATTTTGCAGTTATTTCAGAACGCTCGGCTTGCCTGTGCGTACCAATTTTGTATCGGATACAGAGGTTTGGCTACCTGCCACTTCTCCCTACAATGGCTGTTCGGGTTACAAGGGGTTTCGGTTACGTGTTCAGTTTGACGCAATAAGTTTATTGCCCGAGTTATTGGTTACCTACGATGGCGTACATTCCGTATTTAAAAAATCGCTTACATGTGATGATCTGGCAGAGTTGTCGCCGGAAGTATTCAAATGGGTACTTTACGAAAATAAACTTTTTAAATACACCGAAATGCCTGATGATGCTCGGCGAAATGCAGATGCTGTATATCCTTGTTTAAACAAATCATTACAACGTGCATTAAATATCCCTTTTCCTGCACCCGATAAAAGTAATCGTTACTTGCGGTATCGGACTGAAATAGACAATTTTAGAAAAAAGTATTTATACTCACATGATATTGAGCAGTTTATAAAGGTAAATGCCGACTGGATAAGCCGTGTACCTTACACCCTGATTAATGAAAATAGTACACTTAATAGGTTGGAATTTGGGAAAGGGAAAACCGATGCTGAACCTAAAAATGGGATGAGATTGCATGGACCAAAAAAGTTATCGCCCGATTTAGAAACAGTATTCTTTTTTATATGTCACAGGCAGGATGTAAATATGGCCTCGACGGTAAATGCCTATATGAAGGGTCATTTGCCCGGTTTTGTCGGGTTACAGAAATACACA
>CAIWCC010000026.1 GCA_903911085.1 uncultured Bacteroidales bacterium
GTATGATTATGTATTTGATTTATCAACGGTAGATGCAGCCGATAAAACGGTGTTTGGTTTTTATATTCGTCCAAATAAAACTACTGCATTAACAACAGCCTCTTCTATCTCTTATATCGACGATATTTATTTAAGTAATAGTGCGACGATTTCATCAGCAAATATAACTGCGACAGTAAATGTAACTGCGGGTAGTGGTGGTACTGCTTCTGCTTCTGCAACTTACATTGTGGGTGATAATGTTTCTCTTATTGCTACACCCAACTCTGGCTATCGCTTTGTAAATTGGACACTTAACACAAGTGGTGGCGCAGAACAATCAACTTTGTCTTCGTATCCATTTACGGTATCTGGAGCAAAAACTTTGGTGGCTAACTTTGTACAACAATTTGCTGTTGCAGCCTCAGCCTCAGCTGGTGGAAGTATAAGCTCAGGAGCAGGTACGTATGATTCTGGAGCTACTGCAACTGTTGTAGCAACCCCCGATGCAGGTTATCGCTTTGTAAATTGGACACTAAACACAAGTGGTGGCGCAGAACAATCAACTTTGGCTTCGTATCCATTTACGGTTACTGGAGCAAAAACTTTGGTGGCTAACTTTGTACAACAATTTGCTGTTGCAGCCTCAGCCTCAGCTGGTGGAAGTATAAGCTCAGGAGCTGGCACGTATGATAACGGAGCTACTGCAACTGTTGTAGCAACCCCCGATGCTGGTTATCGCTTTGTAAATTGGACACTAAACACAAGTGGTGGCGCTGAACAATCAACTTTGGCTTCGTATCCATTTACTGTATCAGGTGCAAAAAACTTGGTGGCTAACTTTGCTTCTGTTGCAGTTTCTGTACCAACTGGAACATCAATAAATGCAACTTCCTTGACAAATTGTACAACTTGCGATGTAACAGTAAGTGGAACAAACACGGTGCTCACAATAAATGATACAAAAACAATAAATAGTGTAACTGCAACAGCTGGTGGCAAACTTGATGTTGCTCAACCATTAATCGTCTCAGGAGCTGTGGTGATTGAAGCTGGTGCAAAACTGAATTTATCAAACACATTGTCTGTTACAGGTGATTTGACTTTCAAAGCAGATGAAAGTGGCTCGTTCAGTGCCAAAATAGGCACTGGTGTAACTTTAGATGCTGCCAGCAAGGTTAAGTTTGTGAAAACTATGCTCGATTCAAAATGGTACTTTATGTCATTCCCATGTGACGTAAAAATTTCTGAAATTACACTAGTTGGTGGTGGTAGTTTTGTATTGGGTACCGATTGGTTTCTCAAGTATTACGATGGAAAAAAACGCGCTGATCATGGTATAGGTGAAAACTGGATTGCAATAACTAAAGCAGATTTAGATGCAAATGCAAATTTATCGCTTACAGCAAACCAAGGATATATTTTTGGATTAAAAACTGCCGTAGATCCAGCACCTCATTTTCAACAATTATCGTTCGTTTTAGATAAATCAATTGTTCAATCAGCTGAAAATGCAGCACGTCCCGTACCAGTAAAAGTGTGGAATGCTGGCGCTGGTACGCATGCAGGTTGGAATTTGGTAGGTCAACCATTCCTAAGTCGATTTGTAGGAGCACAGGTTACAGGAGCCAATGCAGTAACAATACCCGATGCCACCACTGGTATGACTTATACACAACCTGCAATGTCGGCTGCTACATTTGAACCTTTCTCAGCATACTTTATTCAAGCTGGAGCGGACCATGATTTATCCTTTGCAATTGAGGGTCGCTCGCTTGTTCCAGCTGCTGTAACTACAGATTTGTCGGATAGAGTAGAGCTAAGTATTACCACTTCCACGGGCACCGATTTTACAAATCTGATAATGGACTCAAATAACAGTACTGATTACGAAATTGGTCAAGATTTAGAGAAATGGCTAGGGACAGGAACTCCTAAACCACAAATTTACACACAACTTAATAATATAAATTATGCTTTCAATGCTTTGCCAATGAACAGTGTATCCAATTTAAGAGTTGGCTTCTATACTAAAACTGCAGGTTCATCAATTATAAGTGCAATTACTTCAAAAGTAGGTAGTCTTTCGAAATTGTTACTGACAGACAATGGAACTAGCCCAGCAACAGTAACGGACTTGTTGACATCAAATTACACATTCGATGCTGCTGCCGGAACTGACAATACACGTTTCCAAATAACTGCACAACGAGTGGCAACAGATAACATTTTATTTGGCAATGATTTTACTGAAACTGGAATTTCAATAGTAAATGGTAAATTAACTTTAGCGAATATGTCGCCCTCATCTACTGTTCGGGTTTATGATGCTATTGGACACATGGTGATTAATAAAATAGCTATCGGTAATACCATGGAAATCAAAGTTCCAGTGGATGGGTTTTATTCTATTAATATTCTAAACGATAATAGAAGTTGGTCTATCAAAGTACTAATAAAAAAATAAAAAGATAGTTTTTTTGACTTCATTTTTTTAAGGTTAGAAAGAATGTTTGATAATTGGTCAGACATTCTTTCTTTTTCATATAGAATTTACTGTTAAATATAAAACAGTTTTATCATTGAATTTTGTTTAAACTTGTCCATAAAGCTACGGATAAAATATTTGACTATTTAAAAAATCACCTACGGTATTAGCTATTAAGCCTAAAAAATGTAAAATGACTTTGTTTTTCAATAAGTAGCAATCTACAAACTTTAAAAACGAC
>CAIWCC010000027.1 GCA_903911085.1 uncultured Bacteroidales bacterium
AATTAATTAAACATGGGGCTTTGCCCCAAACCCCACTTACTATTTTTGCCTTGATGCAAAAAAGTAAGCAAAAAAACACCTCACCCGTCCTACGGACACCCTCTCCAACTGGAGAGGGAAAATAGGAATTGAAGTGTTTGACTTCGCCTGCTTCACTCGAAAAATTAGTCGTTTGTATGCTGAAAACTTTTAAACTCGTACCGACGAAATACGTCGGCACTCAAACACAAAAGTTTTCTACGCATACTTCACTCCATTTTTCGGCTCACCAGACGATGTCAGTCCAATGCGAGATTCGGACAGATTGGTAACACGCACATTTTCAACAATATAAAATTTAATGTTTTTTTGTCATGTACTAAAAAAAAACATTATAAAATATTGTGATCAATAAAATTTATGGTTCTACCACTTTTGGATTAGGTTGATATTTATCCATTTTAAAGACAACTTATAATAAACGTCATTTATAACCTACAATCTGAATTTGGTAAAGTATTGATAAACTAGGTCTTGTCTTTGCTCTTTGTTCTAATGTCTTTTATTATATAAAAAAAACAAACCACACTAGACACATAGTTCACAATAGAATAATTGCTTTCAGCATTAATAATGAATCATATAATACCGAAAGTATTTATCTAATGTGTTCTTTTTTTTTAGATTCTATCTTTTTTCTAATGTCTATGTGGTTTTGTATTTATTTTGTTTTTAAGGCTTATTTCAAATAGAACTTACAAAATTGAGTGTAGAACCAAATTTATTTATAACTTTGTTTGGAAATTTAAAATCTAATTATCAAAAAAATAAATGAGCATAATGCCATGAAACACGATTGGAAAAAGAACGACAAGCAGTTTTATCTGCCAAAAAATAAACCGGAAACTATTATTGTTCCAAAATTTAATTTCTTCACAATCGAAGGAAAAGGAAATCCGAACGATGAATTTTTTGCCGAATATATAGGTGTTTTATATTCATTATCTTACGCCATAAAAATGAGTCCAAAACAAGGATTTTCACCCGAAAATTACCAAGAATACACGGTTTTTCCACTCGAGGGCGTTTGGGATATTGATGAGGAAGCAAAAAAGAATTATACCGGCACATTGGATAAAAACGCATTGATTTTCAAACTCATGATGCGCCAACCGGACTTTGTTACACCTGAATTTGCACTAGAGGCAATTGCACGAACCAAAAAGAAAAAGCCACATCCATTGCTCGATAATGTTAAGTTTGAAGCCATTGAAGACGGACTTTGTGTACAAGTGCTCCATGAAGGAAGTTATGATAATGAACCTGCTAGTTTCTTGAAAATGAAGGAATTTGCGGAAGCAAATCATCTAAAAAGAATCAGTATGTTACATCGAGAAATTTATTTATCGGATGCCCGAAAAGTGGCTGCCGAAAAATTGAAAACTGTACTGAGATTCAAAGTAAAGTAGTTAATTGGTTAATTAGTTGATTGAATATAGTTTACAAATCAACAATGATTTTCTAATAACCCCAAAAAATAAAATTAAGTAATCAGAATAATATAATGTCGTATAGTTTTGACCTCTCCCCAGCCCTCTCCCGAGGAGAGGGAGCTAAATTACAACCATCAACTTATTTTTATTCGTAAATGTTATTTAAAAATAGTTGTAATCCAAGTCCCTCTACTCGGGAGAGGGTAATCGGCTTTGCCGCTTGGCTTGCCAAGAATTAGGAAGAGGTCGAATAAAAAAACGTGATTAACTAAACGACATTGCATTATAAACTCTAAAACGAATGATTAAAGTTCTAATTATTGAAGACGAACAACCAGCTGCCAAACGACTGGAGAAAATGCTGTTAGATATTTCTGCCGAGTTTGAAATTATTCAACGTTGCGACAGTATTGAATCGAGTGTACAGTATTTTAAAACAGGACTTATGCCCGATTTGGTGATGCTTGATATACAGTTGGGAGATGGACTGAGTTTCGACATTTTCAGGCAAGTGGAAATTTCATGTCCTGTTATTTTTACAACTGCATTTGACGAATATGCAATTAAAGCATTTGAATTGAACAGTATAGACTATCTATTAAAACCAATTAACAAAGAAAAATTGGAACGAAGTATTGATAAATTCAAAAAACTTAACCAGCAAAATACTCAAACCGATTGGAAAATTCTGGCTTCGTTGCTCGAAAAAGAAAAGCGCGATTACAAGCAACGTTTTTTGGTTTATGTGGGTGAACATTTACATTCTGTGCAAACTTCGGACATAGCCTATTTTTATTCTGTCGAAAAATCTACTTTTCTGACAACCAATTCAGGCAAAAGTTTCAGCGTGGATTTATCGCTCGAGAAGTTGGAAGGAATGTTATCACCCAACGATTTTTTCAGAATAAACCGCAATTACTTGATTGAATTCAAAGCCATAAAAAAAATAAATATTTTATCCAAAAGCCGAATAAAATTAATGCTTGACCCTGCACCTGCCGATGAAATTTTGGTTAGTACTGCTCGAACTCATGATTTTAGAGAATGGTTGGACAGATAAATTTAGTAAGTGGAAGTAAATAATTATCTCTCGTTGGTCGATGACCGTTGGTTCCGATAAATAAGACTCGAAGATCAACGTAGTTAATGATTTTCAATAGTTTAGGTATTATCAGTCATGTTTACATGACTTAAATCAGTTTTAAATCCATTAAAAAATCATCCGTATTTATCCGCTTAATCCGTCAAATCCGCCTTCTATTTTTTTTACGTCATAATGTTTTGTTTATCACTTATAACATTGATTGTAAAGCAACTAATTCTGAAATTGATTTTTCCAAGACAGGATGTACCAAATTGGGTGCAATCTCGGATAAAGGAATTAACACAAAATCCCGTTCTACCAAAAGTGGATGCGGGATTTTTAATTTTGGATGAGTGAATATTAAATCGTCGTAAAATAAAATATCAATATCTATAATTCTGTCACTGTAATTGGAGGTAGTTTTAGATGTACGACCTAATTGAAGTTCTATTTCCTGAGTTTTCAACAACAATTCTAATGGTAAAAGATCTGTTTTGACTAACACAACCATATTCAAAAATTCGTTTTCAGACTCAAAACCCCAAGGTTGAGACCTATAAAAAGAAGATATTTTTAGCACCTCTCCTACTCTTAATGACAATTCCAACACTGCTTTTGTCAAGTTTTGTTCCTTATCTCCCAAATTGGCACCAAGTCCAAAATATACATTTGCCATAAAAATCACCTCTATTTTTCACGCAAAGTTAGTTATTTTTGTTGATCAATCAATTCATCAATCTTCTTTTCGTAATGCTAAATTTTATTTTTGGCATACATTTATGACGTTTTGTCAGCATTTATTTCTATTACAATTCAAATTTATGACTATGACTGTCAAAAAAAACAATGCATTCGGTTAAATTTCGCGTGGCATATCGTTTGTAAAAAGGAAAGCGTAATTGTAAAACAAACATATCAGAAAAAACTGAAAAAATTAAAATTATAATAATAAAAACATTATGGGAAAAATTATTGGAATTGACTTAGGAACCACCAACTCGTGTGTTTCTGTAATGGAAGGTAACGAACCAATCGTTATCGCAAATAGCGAAGGTAAACGTACCACACCTTCTGTAGTTGGATTTATTGATGGTGGTGAACGTAAAGTAGGTGATCCTGCTAAACGTCAAGCCATAACCAATCCTACTAAAACTGTATCGTCTATCAAACGTTTTATGGGCGAAAGCTTCGATCGTTTGTCTAAAGAAATTGGTCGTGTGCCATTCAAAGTAGTTAAAGGTGATAACAACACTGCGCGTGTCGATATTGATGGACGTATGTATTCTCCACAAGAAATTTCGGCTATCATTCTTCAAAAAATGAAAAAAACAGCCGAAGAGTATCTTGGAACTGAAGTAACTGATGCGGTAATTACCGTTCCTGCTTACTTTAACGATGCTCAACGTCAAGCTACAAAAGAAGCTGGCGAAATTGCAGGTTTGAATGTTCGTCGTATTGTGAATGAACCAACTGCTGCAGCTTTGGCCTATGGTTTGGACAAAACAAACAAGGACATGAAAATCGTTGTTTTCGACTGCGGTGGTGGTACACATGACGTTTCTGTATTGGAACTTGGTGATGGTGTTTTTGAAGTAAAATCGACCGATGGTGACACTCACCTTGGAGGTGATGACTTCGACCACCGTATTATCGATTGGTTGGTTCAAGAATTTAAAAATGAAAACAGCAATATCGATTTAAGCAAAGACCCAATGGCATTGCAACGTTTGAAAGAAGCTGCCGAAAAAGCAAAAATCGAATTGTCGAATACAACATCTTCAGAAATCAACTTGCCATACATTATGCCTGTTGACGGTGTGCCACGTCACTTGGTTCGCACTTTGACTCGTGCTAAATTTGAACAATTAATCGACGATTTAGTACAAAAAACTATCGAACCATGTCGTACAGCATTGAAAAGCGCAGGATTAACAATTGGCGATATCGACGAAATCATTCTTGTAGGTGGTTCAACTCGTATTCCTGCTATTCAAACAGCTGTTGAGAAATTCTTCGGAAAAGCTCCTTCAAAAGGTGTAAATCCAGATGAAGTGGTTGCAGTAGGTGCTGCTATTCAAGGTGGTGTATTAACTGGCGAAGTAACTGATGTATTGTTACTTGATGTTACCCCACTTTCATTAGGTATCGAAACAATGGGTAGTGTAATGACACGTTTGATTGAATCGAACACAACTATTCCAACAAAAAAATCGGAAACATTTACAACTGCTGCCGACAATCAACCTTCAGTAGAAATTCATATCCTACAAGGTGAGCGTCCAATGGCAAATCAAAATAAATCAATTGGTCGTTTCCACTTAGATGGTATCATGCCTTCTCGTCGTGGTGAACCACAAATTGAAGTAACATTTGATATTGATGCCAACGGTATTTTACATGTTTCAGCCAAAGACAAAGCTACTGGAAAAGAGCAACGTATTCGTATCGAAGCGTCATCTGGTTTGACAGATGCAGAAATTAAACGCATGAAAGACGAAGCTGCTGCCAATGCTGATAGCGATGCTAAAGAAAAAGAAAAAATCGACAAATTGAATCACGCTGACAGTTTGATTTTCCAAACTGAGAAACAGTTGACCGAAATTGGTGATAAAATTCCAGCTGACAAAAAAGGACCAATCGAAGCTGCTTTGGCAAAACTTAAAGAAGCTCACAAAGCTCAAGACATTGACGCTATTGATGCTGCAACCAAAGAAGTAAATGATGCTTTCCAAGCTGCAAGCCAAGAAATGTACAACGCTCAAAATGCCCAAGAAGGAGCTCAAGCACAACCAGGTGCTGACTTTGGCGGACAACAAAGCCAAGGTGGAAGCCCTAAAGGCGATGTAACTGACGTGGACTTTGAAGAAGTAAAATAAATCCCAAAAACAAGGGTCTATATCCAAACAGAAATCGCTGTAAACGCTTAGTTTACAGCGATTTTTTTATTTTATTTTTTGCTTATCTATTGTTATATTCGATTATTTTTCTTATATTTGCAACATATTTGTAACGCGACTTAATTAGCAGTAAAGTGCGACTTATAAATACTTATACATACGTACCCATATTTAAAACGTGTATTATGCCAGTTAGCAAGTTTATCCTCCAAAGAAATTGCGAAAATTGAGGTAAGCAATTTAACGCCAAAACTGTCTACTCGAAGTACTGTTGCGAGAAATGTTCTGAAGCAGCCACACGTAAAAAGAAAGCCCTCGAAAAGGAGGAAGAAAAACGCGAACAGTTAG
>CAIWCC010000028.1 GCA_903911085.1 uncultured Bacteroidales bacterium
CTTTGAGCTGTTTTAATACTAATACCCATAAGGTTCATAAATCGGACGTTGTCGATAAATGGGTCTTCGATAAAGTCTTGTTTATTCAAAAAAGAATTTTGTAATTCTTTAATATCGGCAGATAATTTCTCGAAATGTTCTGCAATAAAATCTTCGTCTATTCTCATTTTCGTCTGGGCATTAAAGTTGCTACTTTAGGCGTGTTTATTAATTCATCTCTGGTCTGTTTTCGGCCAGATTGAATCCAAGAGGTCAACTCTGTTTCGGAGAAATAAAGTCGCTTTCCCACTTTTGAAAATGGGATTGTGCGTTTGCTTACAAATCCGTAGAGTGTAGGCACGGTAAGATTTACAAATTTTGCAGCTTCAGTAATTGACATTGGTCTGTCGGAAGGTGCTTGTGAAATGATTGTTTGTTGCGATTTAAGCAACTGTTCGAGTGAGTCCACTTTTTCAAGTAATAAACTCACTGCTTGGGGAAGGTTTTCGAAAGATACTACATTTGTATTCATTTTTTATTGTGCTTTGTGTGGCACAAAAAAAATGTGCCACTGGTTAGAATGGCACAAAAGTAGATTTTTAATATTGCGTAATTGCTTGATATTCAGTTGTTTGTAGTTGTTAGAAAACTACAAACAACTAGGCAACTGGATTTTCTAGTAATTTGGTGAGTTTTTCTTTGATATTGATATAATCAGCATCGCTTTCTTTTAAAGTTGGAAGATTTAATTTGTTTGTAAAAGGGTCGATATATTTGTTTACAGCCTGAAATTTATCAAAAGAGGTATCTTCTTTGAATAACTTAATAAAATGCTTTCTTGAATGGGTATTAGAATTTGAAATGATTAAAATGATTTTGTTTTCCTCCTGTAATAGATAGATTAAAATTGCCAACCGCTTTCCTTCAAAGTGTTTGAAATTATTTTGAATCTCCTGAAATAATTTAATATTGGTTTTATCATTTAAAAAATCATCGATAGTTGAGATTGAGATTTTTTCGCTTTGCTCTTGGTTTTTTTCGATTTTAGAAACTTCGGAAGCTGTTGAATGTTTTATTCGCTCTTCAAGTACATCAATTGCTTTTCGATACATTAATATTTCTTCAGGATATTCTTTCATATTAAATGCAAAATATCTACCTTCTGTCCCTAATACGCTCATTTCTAGCTGTGCCATACCTTCGGCATAAATTTCTTTCCTTTTTAGTAAATCGGGTTCGTTTTCAGCAACACTTCTTCTTTCCTTAAATCCAAATCCAAAACTTTTTGGCGTATAATCGTCTAAAATATGAAATGGTAGACATATATAGAACAAATATAGTTCCTCGAAAAATTCATTTAGAAACTTGTATCCCTCAACGTTCAAAATTATTATTGATCTGAATTCATCTTTTTTGACATCCCATTTGTAAGTTTTTTGGTTCTCGAAAAAATTACAATATGAAACTATTGATTCATTCAAATATTTAGTAATTAGGTTTTTATATAACAATCTTTTTTCATCGTTTAATTCAACTTCTTTATCAGGATAATAATAAACTGGTTTGCGTTTCTTTTTAAGTGAGAATATACGTAAAAACCTAAGTGCGAATTTGAGCAGGTTAAAAAATGTACCTAAATCTAAATTATCGTAACTGTCTGACTCCTTTTTGTTTATTTTTCGTCCTATTGGCACGAAAGAAAAAATACGGAAATCAATTTCGAGATTTTTCAGGTATTCAACATCTTCCATAGTTGAATGCTTTTGCATAAAGATATGGTCAATTTTGGCTATCGCCTTTAATAGATTTGCATTAAATACCTCACACTTTTGTATAAAAATTGGAATACTTTCAACATTACCCCATTCGTTAAAATCTATATCATCCGGAATATTGAAATTTTCTGAATTGTTGTTTGAACTTTCAGATTTTAAAGGGGCGAGGGGTTTATCCTTTTTCATAAGTTGAATCAAATTGGGTTTAAAACGCCATTAATTTTTTAGTCAAATCTTCAATACTATCATCCTCAAAGCCACTGAAATAGTTTTGAGTAGTTTTTAAATCAGCGTGTCCAAGCTGCTCACTTACAAGCTCCATACTTGCGCCGGATCGGATTGCATTGGTACTAAATGAATGCCTGGCGTAATAGGTAGATATATTTGAATCGATATTGATTTTTTTAGCTAGTTTTTTTAATCCCTGATTTACTGAACGTGTGAAGTTCTTAATTGCCTTTTGCTTATCTTCTGCACTCATTTCTTTAGTGATTATGTTGAATATGAGCGTGTTTGAGCCTTTGTTTTCGTTGCCGTACCGTTTTATCACATCGTGTGCAAAAGGCGTCAAATATACGGAAATTTCTGTTTGCTCAGAAGTGGTGTTCTCAGTTTTCTTTCTAAAGAACTTCAAGCGGTCGCCATCAATTTGACCATAAGTAAGGTTGGCAATATCTTTGAAATTCATTCCACTGCAATTGTACGAGAAAAAGAAAAAGTCTTTTGCGCGAAGTTGTTCTTCTGAGCCGGTTGATTCAAACAATTTTTTGAGTTCTTCTTGCTTGAGGGTCTTTTTGACTTTCTTCACGCTTGAAACCTTGTATTTGGTCTTTTCCTTGCCAAATGGATAAATCTTACTGCTAATATCTCCCTTTGAAATTGAGTTGTTGAAAATGGCTCTCAAAGCACGTACATACATACTTATGGTGGTTGTGCTTTTTCCTTTGGCTTTCATAAATTCTTCGTATCTTTGTAGCCAATCGGTTGAGATTTCAGTAAATAATATTTTCTGGTCCTTCTTGCCTGTTTTGGTTTCGTTGAATTTGACAATAGAATTAAGGCTGTTCTGGTAGTTATCAGCATTACCCAAGCGACCCATGCTTTTGTTTTCTTCGATTGCTGTATTGAATGCATCAATAACATTGGCTTTGTTGCGTGGCTCTGCAAACATTTCTTTTTCAAATTTCTCGAATGAAAACGGAATAATTGATTCGGCCACTTCATTGGCTCTTGACAAAAGTTTGTTTAATTCAATTGATAGTTCAATGAATTTGCCTTTGGGCTTTTTTGATCTGGCGTGTTCAAATTCTTCAAGAGTTAGTTTGTAGTTGACACTATACATTTTTGTAACTCCAAGGGTGGGGGATAATACTCTAAGCTTGACAATGTAAATGCCTGAATTTCTTTTGATTCGTTGGTCTAAATAAATGGTTATTGAGCAGTCCATAGCATATATGTTTAAAAATTATCTATACATTTTCTATACATTTCGTACTGCAAAGATACACAAAATAAACGAATAACAAACATATAATAACAATAAAATAATTACATATTTCATTGTTTTTCAGTACTATAAAGGTAAAACCGATAAATCAATCGTAAGTCTATTTATGCTTTGGGAGCAGGGGGTCGTGGGTTCGAATCCCGCTACCCCGACACAAGAAAATCAGCCACTTACATTAAAATGTTTGTGGCTGATTTTGCATCTATACCTTTTAGCACACATAAAATTTGATCATCTCTAGATTTAGATTTTCGAAATAAAACTGAATTATCAATCATCATCAATAAAAACTGAATACTTCATTGTGTAAATTTCCTCATCTGCAATTTAATAGACAAAATTTCAATCTTAAATTGATATTTGACTTTTAATGTAAATAAATTGTATCTTTGTGCATTAAATTATTCTTCGAAATTAAAATACATACGCAAATGAAAAATCTAGCAATTACCATTATGACCGGATTAGTACTTATGGGCTGCGCAAAAAGCAATAACCCATTTTTTGAAACTTACAAAAATAAATATGGTGCTCCACCTTTTGAATTAATTAAAAATGAGCATTATATGCCTGCATTTATTGAAGGTATAAAGCAAGAACAGACAGAGATTGACGCCATTGCAAACAATAAAGAAGCTCCAACTTTCGACAATACTATTGCCGCAATGGATTACAGCGGGGAGTTACTTAAAAAGGTTTCATCTGTTTTTTTTAATCTTTATTCGGCAGAGACAAATGATGAAATGGCAAAAATAGCCAATGATGTTTCACCAATTTTGTCGGAACATGGAGACAATATCAATTTGAACGAGAAGCTTTTTGATAGAATTAAAACTTTATATAATAATCGAAGTAAACTTAATTTATCGTCAGAGCAAATACGGTTGTTAGAGAAATATTACCGCAATTTTATTCGCAGTGGTGCAGCTTTAAATAAAGACCAAAAAGCAAAATTGCGTGTAATAAACAAAGAGCTTGGACTTGCCGAATTAGCATTTGGACAGAATGTGCTTGATGAAACAAATTCTTATAAAAAATTCATAACTAATAAAGCCGAACTAATCGGATTACCAGAAAGTGTGCTTCAAGCTGCATCAGAAGCTGCAAAAGCAGAAAAGCAGGATGGAAAATGGCTATTTACCACTCAGAAATCTAGTTTTATTCCTGTACTTCAATACAGTGAAAACAGAGAATTACGCAAGGAATTATTGATGGCTTATACAACTCGTGGAAATCATGATAATGCCAAGGATAACAAAGCGATAATCAATAAAATAATGAAACTTCGAACTCAAAAAGCTCAATTACTTGGTTTTGCAACTTCTGCCGATTTTATATTGGACGATACTATGGCTAAAACTCCTAAAGCAGTTTATGACTTTTTGGCCTCTGTATGGACTCCTGCACTTGCTAAAGCAAAAGCGGAAGCTGCAGAATTACAAAAGCTTATGGACGCAGAGGGTAAAGGCGAAAAACTTGAACCTTGGGATTGGTGGTACAATTCCGAAAAACTAAGAAAAGCAAAATATGATTTAGACGAAGAGTTATTGAAACCTTATTTTAAATTGGAAAATGTTCGACAGGGTGTATTCGATTTAACTACTAAACTTTATGGACTTAAATATAAAAAATTAGACAAGATGCCTATTTATCATCCAGATGTTGAAGTATTTGAAGTAACCGATGCCAACGATTCTTTGATAGGTATACTTTACACCGATTATTTTCCACGTGCTGGAAAACGTGCTGGTGCTTGGATGAACAATATTGTTGAACAATATAAAATGAATGGTATTAACCATCGACCAATAATTTGTAATATAGGTAATTTCACCAAACCAACATCTGACAAGCCTTCATTGTTAAATATGGACGAAGTAGAGACACTTTTCCACGAGTTTGGACACGCTTTGCATGGATTGCTCTCTCAATGCACCTATCGTAGTTTATCTGGCACAAATGTAGCTCGCGATTTTGTAGAATTACCGTCGCAAGTAATGGAAAATTGGTGCTGGGAACCCGAAGTAATGAAAACTTATGCAAAACATTACAAAACCGGTGAAATAATGCCACAAGCTTTAATGGATAAAATTCAATTGGCAGGTACTTTCAACCAAGGATTTATTAATACAGAATTATTGGCAGCTTCGTTGTTGGACATGGATTACCATACCATAAAAGATACTGTAGGATTTGATGTTACAAATTTCGAAAATACTTCTTTGAAGCGCATGGGCATGATACCAGAGATTATAGTGCGCTACAGAAGTACTTATTTTAATCACATTTTTGGTGGCGGATATTCGGCTGGATACTATAGTTATACATGGGCAGCTGTGCTCGATGCAGATGCTTTTGCAGCTTTTAAAGAAACTGGCGACATATACAATCAAAAATATGCTACCGCTTTCAGAAAAAATATTTTGGAACGAGGTGATTCAGATGATCCAATGAAATTGTATTTACAATTTAGAGGTGCAAAACCAAACCCTGACGCATTGTTGCGTAAAAGAGGTTTAAAGTAATATTAACATGTAAGCACCTTTTTGTAAGGTGCTTACACGTTTTTGTACTTTCATTACTAAACAACTATTTTATAAAATACTTGTCAAATTTATTCAGAAAAGAAATTGTAGATATTATATTGTAGCATGAAGATTTCAATTAAAAATATAATTGTACCGAGCATTCCAATCACAATTCTAATGATTGGATCGTGCTTTGGATTGTGGTTTTTAGGTTATTTCAGGGATTTCAACACTCATTTACTAAATATAAACATAAGCGATTTCAAATTAATCGATTTCAAATTTAACACATTATCCACAAATATTATAAACATTGTTTTGGTGATTATCAATGCTATACTGCTAATTCAACTCAATAACATTTACACTTTAATTCGGACACGAACTTTTCTAACAATTCTCATATTTTTGTTTTTAATGTGTACTTGGTCCGAAACACATTTGTTGATTGGATCGCATTTAGCAACTACATTTTTCACATTTTCATTATTCTATTTTTTTCGAATGTACCGAAATACTCAGGCTTCTGAGCAATCGTTTATGGGTAGTTTTTTTATTGGACTATGTTCATTAATTTTCAATCCTTTACTTGTTTTGTTGCCTATTTGTTGGATTGGATTTATTATGTTGCAAAGTTTTTCGTTACGCACCTTTTTAGCATCATTGTTCGGATTTATTGCACCATGGATTCTCTATTTTGCAACTAAAATGTATATACATCCTGAGCATTTACTTGCATTAAATGATTTAAACTTTCATATTACTATTAAACCAGTCATTCCATCACTTCCTTTTTTAGTTTATATAATTGCGCTATGTATAATATTGGTTATATGTTTATTTGGTATGTACTCCAAATTCCAAAGCGACGCCATTCATACACGCTCAAAACTCAATTTTCTATTTTTATTTCTTTTAGCTTTTCTTTTGATTGCTATAACTTTTAATATTCCATTTATAGCATATTTGCCATTTATAGCTCTTCTTTTTTCAGTATTAGCTTCATATACTTTTAGTCTTAATCAAAACAATTTTTACAGCATAATATTTATCATTTTTTTCGTTTTAAATACTGCTATTTTCATTTACAAACTCTTTATAATCTAAATGTTAGGACTTCAAGAATTAGGTTTATTAGGCTTATTTATAGCTTCTTTTTTAGCTGCAACAGTTGTACCATTTAGCTCTGAACTAGTATTTTCGGGAATGGTTTTTGGTGGTTTGAACGCATGGAGTTGCGTGTTTGTGGCTACTTTAGGTAATTGGCTAGGAGGAATGACTTGCTATTATCTAGGATTGTTTGGAAAAATGGAATGGATAGAGAAATATTTTAAAATCAAAAAAGAGAAAATTGAAAGCTTCACCGAAAAAATTCATAAATATGGTGATTGGTTTGCATTTTTCTCCTTTTTGCCAGGAATAGGTGATATAATTGCCGTTGCTTCAGGATTCTTTCGTTGTAGATGGTGGATAGTAGCCATTTCTATGCTGTTGGGCAAATTTGTTCGTTATATTGTGTGGATGTATTTCAATGGATTATTTATGTAATTTTCAATTAGTAATTTCTAAAATACTTGCATAATAATTGTTTAATTTGCTTTTTTAATAGTGATAAAATTGCAAAATCTTACTATTAACAGAACACATTTTAATTCTCTATTTACCACGGATTTTAAATTCTAAGTACACGAAACTATAAATGATTGACAGAAATTTTTGATTAGTGTAGTTAATAAGTTGGAAATTTGCGTAATTTTATTAAAATGAGAATTTCAATCTTAAAATCCCTAAACAATTTTGTTCATTTTGTGGCACTATTGACTAAAAAAACTATCTTTGCTTATCAAACCTAATTGTTGAAAAATGCTCGAAATTATTATTAAAGGTTTATTAATTGGATTGTGTATTTCTGTGCCATTGGGACCCATTGGCATGCTTTGCATTCAACGCACCTTTAATAGAGGTATAAAATTTGGCATTGCTACAGGTCTTGGTGCTACCTTTTCAGATTTATTCTATACAATTATTACACTTTTCTTCTTAAGTTTTGTATTAGATTTTATTGAAATTCACCGCTTTATAATTCAGTTGATTGGTAGTGGGGTGGTAGTAGTTTTTGGTTATTATATTGTAAAAAGCAATCCCTCTACTCAGCCTAAACCAAATGAAACATTGAAACATACTTTGTTTGGTGATTTTCTAACGTCATTTGGTTTGACACTTTCCAATCCTTTGGTATTATTTGTGTTAATAGCTCTTTTTGCTCGATTCCAATTTATAAATAGCAACACGACATTGTATATATCCATAATTGGAATTTTATCCATTTTAGGCGGAGCTTTAATTTGGTGGAGTTTTTTGACTTTCTTAGTAAGTCATTTCCAGAATAAATTGAATATGAGAAATCTTAAAGTAATAAATCAGATATCAGGTTTAATTATTATTCTAATAGGAGTTGTCGGTTTTATTTTGAGCTTGTTTGAATAATTGATTTTAAAAAGTAAAGAGTCTTTTCATAATCTACTATTTCAGACGTTTAATTACTCGAAGTTTGTGTGTGTATTCCCCGTTTTGTGCAGAAATAATCCCCTGTGAGTCAATTTGTTCTATTTTTACCCAACCCGATGCGTGAATAATTTGTTGAGAATTAAGCATAATTCCAACATGAACTATCCTTCCTTCTGCATTTTCGAAAAATGCTAAATCTCCAACTTTGGCTTCTGAAATAAAATCTATAACTTCGCCACTTTCAACTTGTTGAGATGCATCACGTGGCAAAAATATTCCAATCATTGAATATACTACTTGCACTAAACCCGAACAATCGATTCCTAAAATACTTTTTCCACCCCAAAGATAGGGTGCATTTAAGTATTGCTCAGCAAAATAACTAATTTTGTCAATGTTTCTATCTTCGTAATAAATGAGGTCGATAGGGTCAATTTTATAAGTTTTTTCATTAATATTGAGTTTATTATATTCAACAAAATTCAATTTACTTCCGCCAATTAAAATGAATTTTTCATTTGAATTTGAATTTCTAAATTCTAATAGTGGAACATTGACAATATATGATTTCAAATCTTTTGAGATGTTATCATTTTCTATATTAGCAAAATGTATCATTTTTTTATCTGCCCAACCAATATAATTATCATCCAAATTGCGGACTAAAAGCCATTTGTCTTGTATTTCAATGATTTCAATAACTTGTCCATACAGAAGTTGTGATGTCATTTCGCTACTTTCACTGGCGTTTTTACGAAGTGGTACTAGGGGAAGTTTAATTATTCCGTACATTTTATGCTTGATTATGTTGTTTATTATTAATATGTTAGATTAATTATCTCAATATGTTTTCTGTTATATTTGGAAAATATATTTTCAAGAATTGCTTGAAAACAAATTAAGAATATTGAATAATTATCTACAAAATTACATGAAAAATTGGGCAAATAGCCATAATTAGATATTTTTTTTGTAATTTTCCGCTGTTTTTGATTATTACCCAACAATTTATTAATTTTGCAACAAAAAAAAGAAAATGAAAATTACTCCATCTCAATTGCATTTCATTACCAAAATCGGACTTTTTTTGAGTGTAATAATATTCATTGTTCTACTATTTCCATCAGAAAGTAAGTTCAAATATCAATTTGAAGTTGGAAAACCATGGTCTTATGAGCTTATAACTGCATCTTTCGACTTCCCAATTTATAAAAGTGAGCAGCAAATATCCAAAGAGACTGATGAAATTTTAAAAAACTTCACTCCATTTTATAAGCTAGATACCAAAATAAAAGAATCCCAATTCAATAAGCTTTTATCTGATTGTAAAAGTAAAAATGGTAAATTTTCATCTTCTGTTTCATCAAAATATCTCAAAAGCAAATTTGATACAATTTATGCAAGTGGAATTATTTCGGTTGAGGAGTATAATAAGTTAGTTAACGATGGCAGGAACAGTATATCTTGTATATTACCTAACCGAGTTACTCATATTGTAACGCTCGAGAATATATATACACCAAAAACGGCATACGAAGAAATAGTTAAGAATGCGCCTTGTGCATTAAATTCATTCAACTTGAACATGTATTTGGTTGACAATCTGAAATATGATAGTGTGACTACAGATTTATTAAAAGGTGATTTGTTGAAAAATATGTCTTTAACTTCTGGGATGGTACAAACGGGAGAAAAGGTAATTGATAGAGGTGAAATTGTTACGCCAACATTATTTTTGGCACTTAAATCACTCAAAATTGAGTTTGAAAAAAGAAAAGGCTCTATACAACAATCGACAGTAGTTGTTTTAGGTGAAATAATAATGATTTTTTCACTTATTAGCTTATTTTTCCTTTATCTTTATCTTTTTAGAGCAAGGATATTTGAAAATACAGGCAATTTACTTTTTCTGTCGTTACTAATATTGATGATGGTTGGGCTTACATCATTTACCATTCGATACACTTCGTTGAGCTATTATATTGTGCCTTATGCTTTGTTACCTATGATAATACGTGTGTTTTTTGATTCGCGTACTGCATTATTTGCACATGTAATCACCATGTTAATCATTTCGTTTGTTGTTGACAATTCGTTTCAATTTGTTCTTTTGCAAATTACAATTGGTATGGTTGCTGTTTCGAGTTTGAGAGATATGACACAACGATCGCAATTGGCACAATCTGCATTCTACATTTTTTTAAGTTATACGTTAATTCATTTGGCCTTTGAATTTATTTCGGAAGGTGAATTGCTTCGTATACATTGGCAACCATTGATTTCATTTGGAATTAGCAGTATTTTTTTGCTTTTTGCGTACGTTTTAATCTATTTTTTCGAAAAAATATTTGGTTTAATGTCGAGTGTTACTTTGGTAGAACTCACCAATATAAATAGCGATTTGATGATGAAATTTGCAGAGGTTGCTCCAGGCACTTTTCAGCATACACTTCAAGTTTCAAATCTTGCTACCGAAGCTGCAAAGAAAATCAGTGCCAATAGTTTGTTAGTGCGTACTGGTGCTCTTTATCACGATATTGGGAAAATGAAAAACCCTGAATTTTTCACAGAAAATCAAATGGGCGGTAAAAATCCACTTTCCGATATGGATTATGAAGAAGCATCACGAATAGTGATTAATCACGTGGCAGATGGAGTTGAGATTGCAAAAAAAAGTCATTTGCCCGAGCAAATTATCAATTTTATTGTTACACATCATGGTCTTGGCAAAACAAAGTTTTTTTACAATTCATTTATCAATGCTAATCCGAATATTTTACCAAATGAAGAGGCATTTACTTATCCTGGTCCATTGCCAAATAACAAGGAAACAGCGATATTAATGATGGCAGATGCTGTTGAAGCGCGTTCAAGGAGTTTGTCGGAATATACTATCGAAAGTATCGACGATATGGTGGAAAGTATGATTAATTCTCAAATTGCTGAAGGTCAATTTAGGGATGCACCAATTACTTTCCGCGATGTAGAGACTGTGAAAACGGTTTTCAAAGAAAAAATTAAAAATATATATCATTCTCGAATTGCTTATCCTGAGGCAAAATCGTTAAATGGATAATTTTGAATTAACACAAACTATTTATATAAAATATCAAATATTTTTAAAACTATAAGATGACCACAATCTCTTCCGCTCTCGTTGATGAGCTTTTTGCTCAATTTGGTGAATCAGACATTACACGATTATCCATTCGTGAAGTTGGTAAGTTAGTAGCACAAATTGAGCAACAAAGTGGACAAGAATTTATTCACATGGAAATGGGTGTTCCAGGTTTACCTGCTCCAAAAATAACTATCGAAGCCGAAAAAGAAGCTCTTGACAATGGTTTGGCTGCCATATATCCCAATATTGAAGGAATTCCATTTGCTAAAACAGAAATAGCACGTTTTGCAAAATTATTTATGAACATTGATGTATCACCGGCGTGTTGTGTGCCAACAGTGGGAGCAATGCAAGGTAGTTTTGCTGCACTGCTAGCAGCCGCTCGAACAAACAAAGAAAAGCCATTTACACTCTTTATTGACCCTGGTTTTCCTGTTCAGAAATCGCAATTGCATTTGCTTGGATTACCTTTGAAATCTTTTGATATTCTGGAGTTTAGAGGTGAGAAACTTCGTGAAAAATTGGAATCCTATTTAATAGAAAATAATATTTGTTCTATTTGCTATTCATCGCCCAACAATCCATCATGGATTTGTTTTTCGGAGGCCGAACTGCAAATAATTGGTGAACTAGCAACTAAATATGATGTTATTGTTGTGGAAGATTTGGCATATTTTGCAATGGATTTCCGTCAAGATTATGGTCAGCCGGGAGTGGCACCTTTTCAGCCCACAGTGGCGCATTATACCAATAATTATATTTTACTTCTATCAGCTTCTAAAATCTTTAGTTATGCCGGGCAACGTATTGGTATGATGATAACTAGCGAAGCATTACGTACCAGAACATATCCGAATCTGAAAAATTATTTTACGAGTGATGTTCTAGGTCATTTTATGGCTTATGGTGTGTTGTATGCTACAACTGCAGGTACTTCACATTCGGCACAGTATGCTTTGGCTTCTACTCTAAAAGCCGTAAATGATGGAAAAATTGATTTTGTAAAGTCACTCCATGAATATGGTGAGAAAGCCAAATTGATGAAATCTATGTTTTTAAAATATGGTTTTTATATTGTTTACACTGATGAAGAACGTGATCTAGCAGATGGTTTCTATTTTACAATTGCTTATCCTGGCATGACGAGTGGTGAACTAATGAAAACATTTTTATATTATGGAATTAGCGCTATTTCATTGGCAATTACTGGCAGCGAGAATCCAAATGGTTTGAGAGCTTGTGTTTCTTTTGTTCGACTCGACCAACTTAACGTATTAAAGGAGCAATTGAAAGCTTTTGATGCTTCTCATAATCAAAAAATGAAATAGTTTTTTCAGTATTATTTTTGAAATTTATTTGATGCTTTTATTTGCTTTTTATTTGAAGGTAATAATTTAATGCTTTAACAATAAATAAAATGAATCAAAAAGTAGATGATTTTCTAAAAAAGGTCCCAAAATGGCAGGAAGAACTTGAAAGATTGAGAGTGATAATTCTTGATTGTCAACTGGCTGAGGAATTGAAATGGGGTGTTCCATGTTACACTTTTCAGAATAGTAACATTGTATTAATTCATGGGTTTAAAAATTATTGTGCAATTTTGTTTGTAAAAGGTGCTTTACTGCATGATGCGAATGGCATTTTAATACAACAAACTGAGAATGTTCAATCTGCCCGTCAGATTCGGTTTACAAATATTCAGCAAATTGTCGAACAAGAAGCATTAATTAAAGCTTATATTTTTGAAGCTATTGAAGTAGAAAAAGCAGGATTAAAAGTAAATTTAATTAAGAATAACGAGATCAAAATTTGCGAAGAATTTCAACAAAAATTAAACGAAATGCCAGTCTTAAAAGCTGCATTTGATACGCTTACACCAGGGCGACAAAGGGCATACAATTTTTATTTTTCAGAGCCCAAACAATCAAAAACACGTGAATCAAGAATTGAGAAATACATACCTATTATCCTTAATGGTAAAGGTTTATATGATTAGTAATTATAAATAATAACACAATTAAATTGGGAGTAAATATGAAAAGATTCGGAGAAAAAGTAGACGGTTATGATATTCCTGTTTTAAACGAACGGGAAATAAGAGCAGCCGCAGGTATATTGTTTTTATCAACATTTATTTCATTGATGTTCATCTTGTTTAAAGGAAATTTTGTTCCAATAAAATTTGTAATAACTTTTTTCTTTACTGATTTTTTAATTAGAGTTTTTGTTAATCCGAAATTTTCACCTAGCCTCATTCTCGGACGATTAATTGTTCGAAATCAAACACCTGAATATGTTGGTGCTGCTCAAAAGAAGTTTGCTTGGATAATTGGAGTCGTTTTATCGGCTACTATGTTCTACTTTTTTATTATTGTAAATGCCTATAGTGCTATCACGGGTATTATATGCCTTATCTGCTTAATTTTTTTGTTCTTCGAATCGGCATTTGGAATTTGTTTAGGATGTTTGTTTTATCCATTATTTTATAAAGATAAAGTACAATATTGTCCAGGTGAAGTGTGCGATGTAAAACAGAAACAAGAAATTCAAAAAACATCAATTGCTCAAATTTTTGCTCTGATAGTATTTGTTGTTTTTATAATTCTTACAATCTATTTTTTGAATGATAGATTTAGCGAAAAACCTTATGATTTGTTTGGTGTTCAGAATGTTGAGCAACCTAAATAATGATGAGAAAAAGCATTTAATTATGGTGTTTGGTTTTAATTCAGTACCTTTGCGGCAATTAATGAAAAAAGGTACAGTTTAAACTGTGTTTTTAAGAATATACAAACCAATCAACAAATATAAAATTAGAAAAGTCAATTTATGAAGCGTATTAACGAATACAAGAAATTATTCAATGTTAAACATGATACAGATCTTAAAGAATTAAAAACCATTTATAGAAATTTAGTGAAAGAATGGCATCCTGATAAATTTCCAAATGGTGACGAGCAATCTATTGAAGCAGAGCTTAAAAGCCGACAAATTATCGATGGTTATCATTTTTTAGTGAGTATATCACCCGAAACAAAAGCTGCAAATGAAGAAGAATACAATAAAGTTACAGCAGAATCGGGGATAGCAGATTTTAAGCACAAAGGTCAAACGCTAGAAATTACTTTTTTTGATGGTTCTACTTATGAATATTTCGGAGTTACAAAAAATATGCTTACAAAATTTGTGAATGCCGACAAACAATTACGTTTTGCCAAAAGAAATATATTTAATTCATATCTTTACAGAAAAGCCAAAAAAGGTGCAGCGATTGAATAAACCTTTTTTATTACAACAATCTGGTAGTATTTAATAAGTTATAAAACAACACCCCGCTAAAATAAATTAGCGGGGTGTTTTTTTTATTTGTTAATTTGTACATCAACCAAAACATATTTTAATTCACTTTTACAGTAATTTTTTTTGCAATTTGCAAGGCTGTTGTTATGGTTTTTAAATCTTTAGTTATACTACCATCTGCACCTGCATAATGGCTATGACCAATTGGTTGCATTATATATTCAGAAAGTGGTTTATTTGTATCAATATCAACAGAATAAATCAATGCGGGTTGACTTGATGTTTTATATTCCTTATCATTTGGGTACAAATCATTGGTCCAGTACTCGTTCCAATCCCACGATTGATTGAGCTCTAACATAACTTTGAATTTACCAAAGAATGTTTTGTCAGACTTCACATTCATAATAAACGAGGCAGTGGGAGTTGCGCCAGTATTAGCGTCTAGTTCTGGTTGCTTTGGCGTAGGCATATATGTTCCAAATGCATTTTTAATACCCCGTTGGTGTGCCCAATATGGCAATGTTGCAGGTCGTTGAATTTCACCAGCTAACCATTTTCCAGTCTTTCTATTGGCACGTTTAAATACCCCAAGACCAATACTTTCCGAAACATAAAGTGTTTGAATATATTTTCCATTCTCGTCGGCCAACCATATTGCAAATAATGGATGATTGTGTTCTTTTCCTTTTTCTAATTGAATTGTAAATGAAGTTCCTGTGTTTTTTATACCATAATTCAGCTGCGAAAAAATTTCAGGTTTTTGTTTCCCAGAAACTGATGCAATTAAAATTATTAGCATTGAAAAAATAATTCTTGTTTTCATAAAATATCTATGTTAAATAATTTCTAATTTTCTTATTACTTATAACTCCTAACTATATTTTGATAATTAACCCAATAGTAGGTAAAATATTACCACCAAAATTATCTATTGTTCGTAAAATATAATTACCTGATGAATCGATATTTGGACTATAGTTTTTGTTTCCATTTGCATCGGCTGCTGGATTGTCCAAATTGGTATAAATTGGCGCTCCTTCAGTTTTGAAATTGTAAACATTTTGAATGTCGGTATAAAAATTCAACACCCATTTTTTAAAATAATACTCTTTATCTATTCTTAAATCCAATTGATGAGCATTGGGCAAACGTGAAGAATTGAATTTGGTATAATCTAAAACAGGTTGTTGAGCTACATCCCAAACAGCCTTTTTGCTTGAAGCCACCAAATCCACTGGCGTATAAGGTGCTCCACCCACAAACCGCCAACGCATTGCTACATTCCAGTTTTTGGGAAGTTTATAACTGGCAATCAGATTAAATAAGTGTTTGGTATCCCACGACGAAGAGACATAATTTCCTACTTTATCAGTAAACTCACTCCTAAAATAAGTATAAGTTGCAGTAAGATTCAATTTTTTCATTTCAATTATTTTGGCCAAAAACTCAACACCATATGCACGACCTTTTCCTGTAGAAGTGATTTGTTCGTCGCCAACTTGTCCAAAATTTGTACCTTTGCTAGCAGTGCTCAGACCATCGGCAACAGAAAACGGATAATATTGATAACCTTTATAAAAACTTTCGAGTGTGAAACGTACTTTTTCCATAGGACGATAATCGAAGCCAATAATTGCCTGATTGGAAATAGTATAACGCAAGTTTTCATTTTTGTTTACTAATATTCCGTTTGTTGAATCGCGATAACCTAAAGTAGTATATGCTGGTTGCAATGCATAACGTCCAACATTGCCATTCAAATCCAATTTTTCGGAAAGTGAATAGGAGGCTGATAAACGTGGCGAAAATTGATTAAGTGGATTCATCATATTTTTATTGAAATCAATTCCAGCAACATTTACTCCCAACGAAAGTTTCAATCTTTCGTCCATTAATTCTTTAGATGCCTGAGCAAATGCTTGATAGCCAAATGTATTTACGGCTGTATTGTAATTTAATTGTAAAGGATTACCAACGTTCAAATATATTTGACGCGAAGTTTCGTTGGTATAATGTGAGTATTTTATACCTCCACCATACGAAAGTTTAATCGGTAAATCGGGATAATTGCGTTCGAAACGTAATTTGTTTTCTGCTTCATCTGAACTATAATCCGATGTTTTGGCTTTGGATTGATCGTTATCTAAATACTTAAAATTAGCATTTCTAAGCATATTGCGACTCAAAACCCAAGTGTCATAATGCGTTTCCGAAAAATGCTTGTAAACCGTACCCACAGTATAATTCCATTGTTTGTAAGTTGGTAAATATGAAAGTATATAGCTTTGACTTTCAGTTGGTTTGGCAATACCAGTGTTTAGTACCATATCGTCTATAGCACCAATTCCAATAAATGAAATTTCATTTTTGGGATCAAGCTGAATTTTGTATTTTACTTGAAAATCATTGTATGTCGGTAAAAACGGCAAACCAATGGCTGCAAATAGAAATTGCAAATAAGACTGGCGCGCTGAAATGATAAATGTTGATTTTTTGCCAATAGGTCCATCAATAGTCAATGCTGCATCCGAAGCACCAACTGAAAGTTTTGTATGAATGCGATCTTTGCTTCCATCTTTTTGCCGAATTTCCATTACCGAACTCAATGCATTGGCTCTATTGGCAGGAAATGCGCCAGTGTAGAAGTTAATTTCACGAACAAAATCTGGATTAATGACCCCTACAGTACCACCAGATGAACCTTGAGTGGCAAAGTGATTGATAACAGGAATTTCAATTCCATCAAGATAAAAAACATTTTCGGATGGGCCACCACCACGTACAATCAGGTCGTTACGATTAGGGTCGGTAGCACCAACACCAGGCAAAGATTGTACAACTTTTGATACATCGCGGTTGGCACCAGCACTTTTTTCAATTTCCTGAACACCAACTGATAAAACTGAAATCGGACTCTCAATTTTCTTGGCATTCAAATTCTTACGAATGGTAACTTCACCAAGCTGAACAGCCGTTTGTGTTACAGCCACATCTAGATAAACTGTTTGATTGCCTTGTACTTGTACCTCCGATGAAACAGTGGTTTGATAGCCCACAGAACTAATTACTAATCGTTTAAAGCCAGGTTCAATACCTGTAAAAATAAAATTTCCATCTAAATCGGAAGTTGATCCAATTGAAGTACCTTGAATTAATATTGCACCAAATTCTATTGGCAGATTTGTTTTTGCATCGAAAATTCTACCTTTAATTATGCCTTTTTGGGCAAAAATATTAATAGATAATATCAATATTGTTATTGTAAATAATACCTTTTTCATATTTGTTAATTATGTAATTTGAATATTTATTGATTATAAATTAAATAACATAACAGCATTGAAAATGTTTAAAGTATTAGTAGCAAAATTGAATAATAATAAAAGACATTAGAATAAAGAACAAAAAGCAAAGATAAGACGAAGTTAATCAATACTTTACCAAATTCAAAGTTAAGGTTATAAATGACGTTTATTATAGATTTAAATAACGGAGTTGAATATTAAAAATAATATTGCTGTAATTTTCAACAGATTTGTTGATTTTAAATAGAACCTGTTTTTTTTATTGCGTCATACTTTGGTACTAAAAAACCATTGCTAAATGTACATAATAAACAAATATTTCCAACCGGTTTGCCACTTATCCATGACAATTCTAACGGTTTTCCTTCATAAGCTATTTTTGCAAGAAAAGAATTTCCAACTTTGAATAATAAATCGTAGTCTTGAGTTTCAAAATATAATTTCATTTTGTCGAAATTATCAACTTCAAATTCAGTACAATAAATTGCTTGTTCAGCACATTCGGTTCGCAAATAAAATTTTTCGTTTTCCATTTTTGGTGTAAAACCTTTTTGTACAATAAATTGCGATGCTGGTATTTTTCCTTTAAAAATGACTGCATCATCCTGTTTTATTTCTATTTCAGAAATATGCTCAGTAAGGAGCAAAGAATTGTGAACTAGATTATTATAATGAAAAAACTCTTCCCAATTTTGAAAAATAGTTGTATCATTTGGCATATAATTACCTAAAGCAAGCTCAGCTCCAATTCCTGTTAATTGAATTTGTATTTTGGACATAGTTTATAAATTTTTGAATGCAAAATTACGGAATTAATACTATCTAGTAAAAATTAAAGCTAAGTTTTTTGGAAAAAGTAGATTTTGAATGAATAAAATAATGAATGTTTTATTCAATATATTTACCAAAAATACTTAAACAGAATAATAATTGAAAATGATTATGTAATTTTGACGCTGATTATAATTATAAAATATCAA
>CAIWCC010000029.1 GCA_903911085.1 uncultured Bacteroidales bacterium
AACTATTTCTATATTTCGACTCCAAATATAAGCATTTTTTTTAATCCGCTCACATCTAATAGTTTGTAGTGAATATAATATCAAAAATGGAATAATTACTACATTGTAATTTTATTAGTGAATGTTTTTCTGTAGTAAATTAAATATAAATGTGTAAATTTATGAGCAAAACAAATAATGTTCCAATTTAACGCTCTAATTATATGAATTTTACATGTTATCTTCAAAGAATTATTTACTAGTTTAATAATATGTATCGCTGTAGAAAATACTACAATTTGTTATCAAATTGTACATTAAAAAGATATAATAAGGACGTAAAAAGTTGAATAAATCAATAAATATTCTTAATATGTTATATATTATTAACAAAAATAACATCAAGATGATTTATATTTTAGAAATTAATAAGCAAGAGATATTTTAAAAATTTGTCACTAAAAAAATAAACGTTTTTCTTTTTGAAACAAAATCAAATTAATTTTTGAA
The DNA here is from genome assembly GCA_903911085.1 of uncultured Bacteroidales bacterium. GTDB lineage: Bacteria > Bacteroidota > Bacteroidia > Bacteroidales > Paludibacteraceae > Paludibacter. The sequence continues at coordinate 490 of CAIWCC010000029.1, forward strand.
ACAATGAATTCAATTGATTGATGCTACTTTAATCATGTATCAAAAGAATCTTCAAATTTCTATTTAGGTATTAAAAAAAAGTAGTACTTTTGCAGGCTTTATTTTAAAATAGTTTGTTTTAGACTTCATGTTAATTTAAAGAAAACATAAAATATACGTCTAAAATATCTATAACAGTTGATTTGAAATTATCGCTTTAAAATTAATTGCGGCAATGTTTATGTTTTTTTTTTTCTATTTGCTTTACATTATTCAATGTGTATGAGTATGAAAATTATTTTAAATCAGAAACTAAACAATTTTATTTTATTCAAATTACAAAATTTAAAAACAATATTTGAATAAAAATACATCTAATTTGCAATAAACATGCACAAATGCTTAATTTTAGAATAATTATAAAGTAAATGCAACATTTATTTGACTATATGCAAAATTTATATTACTTTTGCCGAAAATCTAAATAATTATGCATTTATGAAGAACAAAAGAAATCGTTTACAAATTATTTCTGAAATTCTAAGATCAACGGTAGTAGGAAGCCAAGATGAGTTATTGAAGTTATTGATTGATAAACAATGTGATGTAACTCAAGCGACTTTGTCGAGAGATTTAAAGTTACTAAAGGTAGCAAAAACACCTTTGTCAAATGGCGCATACAAATATATTTTGCCGTCATATAACAAACCCTTGGCAAGTCAAGGAGCTTATAATTCTTTGGTTGCACACGGTGCTATTCTTTCTTTAGAGTTTTCGGGACAATTGGCAGTTGTAAAAACAAAACCAGGCTATGCAAGTGCTATAGCATGGGATATCGACAACAAAGCAAACGACCAAGTACTAGGAACTATAGCTGGCGACGATACTATTTTAGTTATTCCTCGAGAAGGCGTTAGTCGCGAGGATATTCTATCAATGTTAAATATTGCTTTTTCTGAAAAGAACTAAAAGTTCATTTTTTTAAATTATTTGATGGGCAAAAAGTGAATAATTATTCATTTGTAATTCGTCGAATATGTTTTAGACATAGAATACTTATATTGTTTTTTCTCTATAAGTAAAATTGAGAACTCATTCAATAATGAATATGAATACAGAAATAACTATTGATGAAATTAAGGTACAAGTGGCAGATGAACGTTATTTGGAATATGTTGACACAATCTTAACTACCATAGAAGATGCTGCTAAAGTTAGGGGTACTGGAATTGCCAGACGATCTCCTGAATATATTGCACAAAAAATAAAAGAGGGTAAAGCCATTATTGCTCTTCAAGGAACCGAATTTGCTGGATTTTGCTATATAGAATCTTGGGGTAACAAAAAATTTGTTGCTAACTCAGGTTTAATTGTGGTTGATAAATTCCGCGGTCTAGGTCTTGCAAAACGTATAAAACGACAAGCATTCGAATTGTCACGTGTTCGCTATCCAGATGCAAAGATTTTTGGTTTAACAACAGGTTTAGCCGTTATGAAAATTAACTCTGAACTTGGTTACAAACCAGTTACTTTCTCCGAACTTACAGATGATGAAGCATTTTGGAAAGGCTGTCAAAGTTGCGTAAATTATGATATTTTGCAACGCACAAGTCGTAAGCATTGTTTATGCACAGGAATGTTGTACGACCCAAAAGCAAAATAAAGAATACAAAAGTAATATACATTGGAAATTTAAGTTTACAATTTCAATTATAAAAATATGCAGACTGCAAGCAAGTTCTGTAGAAAAATAGAATATGAAAGAAAAAGTTGTTTTAGCATTTAGCGGAGGATTAGATACTTCGTTTTGCGCCAAATATTTGTCAGAAGAAAAAGGTTACGAGGTACACACAGCCGTTGCCAACACTGGTGGTTTTAGCGATAAAGAGTTAGAAGTAATTGCTGATAAGGCATTTAAACTTGGAGCAAAAACTCATGTAGCTTTGGATGTTACACAAGAATATTACGACAAAAGTATTAAATATATGGTTTTCGGTAATGTGCTTCGCAATGGTACATATCCGATTTCGGTAAGTTCGGAGCGTATTTTTCAAGCAATTGCCATTATAAATTACGCCAAAGAAATTGGCGCTGATTACGTGGCGCATGGCAGCACAGGAGCAGGCAATGACCAAGTTAGATTTGACCTCACATTTGATATTTTAGCACCCGACATTAAAATATTAACGCCAACCCGTGATATGGTGTTAACACGTGAATACGAGATAAATTATTTGAAAGAGCACGGTTTTGAAGCTGATTTCAAAAAAATGGAGTATTCCATAAACAAAGGACTTTGGGGAACAAGTATTGGAGGAAAAGAAACATTAAAATCCGACCAAACTTTACCAGAAGAAGCATATCCAAGTCAAGTTGAAAAGCTTGGCGAAGAAACAGTTACTATTTACTTTGAAAAAGGTGAAATATCGGCTGTTAATGGCATTGTGGATAACAACAAAGTCAACTTAATTAATCAATTAGAACAAATTGCAAATAAGTACGGAGTTGGACGCGACATGCATATTGGTGACACAATTATTGGAATTAAGGGACGTGTAGGTTTTGAAGCTGCTGCTCCATTATTGATAATAAATGCTCACAAAATGCTTGAAAAACACACGCTTACTAAATGGCAACAGTATTGGAAAGATCAGTTGGGTAATTGGTACGGTATGTTTTTACACGAAGCACAATATTTAGAGCCTGTAATGCGTGATATTGAACAGTTCCTTGAAAGTTCCCAACAAAACGTAACTGGAACAGTTTCAATAAAACTTCGTCCTTATAATTATACTTTAGTTGGAGTTGAAAGTTCGTTCGATTTAATGAAAACTGATTTTGGTGAATATGGCGAAGTAAATCGTGCTTGGAGCGCTCAGGACGTGAAAGGTTTTACCAAGATTTTGGGAAATCAAATGAAAATATATTACAACGTTCAAAAGAGAAATGAACAGTAAAATTTATTATCAACGAAAAATGTTTAAAACATTACTATTTTAAACGATTGATAATTAGCTTGTTTTGATTATCAAAATAAAAATAGTATTTTTGCAGACTAAAATAATTAATATGGCATGATGTCATTTAATTTTAATTGAATTTTTTCAACAGTAAATAATTAATTAGTAAATATAAAATGGCTACTACAGCAGATATTAAAAACGGATTATGTCTTGATATCGATGGACAATACTACGTTATTACAGAATTTCTTCATGTTAAACCTGGAAAAGGTCCCGCTTTTGTTCGCACAAAATTAAAAAATGTTGTTACTGGTCGGACTATCGACAGAACTTTTAACGCTGGAATCAGAATTGACGATGTGAGAATTGAGCGTCGCGAATACCAATTTCTTTACAAAGATGAAGCGGGTTATAACTTTATGAACAATGAAGATTATGAACAAGTTTCTGTAAATAAGGACATTATCAACGGTGTTGATTTTCTAAAAGAAGGTATGATTTGCGAAGTAGTAATTCATGCTTTGTCTGAAACAATTTTATTTATTGACCTTCCAGTTCAAGTTGCACTACTTGTAACATACACAGAACCAGGTCTAAAAGGTGATACAGCTACAAACGCAACTAAACCAGCAACTGTTGAAACAGGTGCCACAGTAAGAGTTCCATTGTTTATTAACGACGGTGAAACAATTAAAGTTGACACTCGCAATGGTTCTTACGTTGAGAGAGTAAAAGTGGTTTAGGCATTAATATGTCAAAGTCTTAGAAATCCGGGAAACAGAAATGTTTGTCGGATTTTTTTTTGAAAACATGATTAGTAATTGAGTTTTTATTCCGAAATTTGCATTTTATACCAACAAAATAAATAGACAAGAAACTCATTCTACATAATCAATATTAATTGCACTTTTGATTCTAAGTAATAATATCAATGAGAAAATTTTATAAAAAGCCAGTTTAACAAATATGAATAAAAGAATAAAAAGTTTTGTTTATGCTGCACGTGGAATTCGTATGGTTTTTGGAAGTGAAGTCAATATGAAAATTCATTTGGTGATTGCTTTTTTAGTCATTATTTGTGGTTTTATCTTTGCAATAAGCATTACTGAATGGATATTGTGTATGTTATGTTTTGGATTAGTAACAGGAGCCGAGATGTTAAACACTTCGATCGAAAATATTGTAGATTTAGTATCGCCCAACTTTCATCCTTTGGCTGGCAAAGCTAAAGATATAGCTGCAGGTGCAGTATTAATTTGTGCAATTATTTCTGCATTGGTAGGTTTACTTATTTTTATTCCCAAAGGTTTGGCTTTATTTTAAACTATTATTTGATTGATAACTACCAAATATGAAAATAGCAAATTTGTTTACTGAGTTTTTTAATTTATTGTATCCCAATTTATGTATAGTGTGCAATGAAAATTTGCACCGAAATGAGCATTTTTTATGTCTAACCTGCTTGCACGGAATTCCAAAAACAAATTATCATAATACAATTGATAATCCAATTGAAAAAAGATTCTGGGGGAAGGTTCCAATTCAATCGAGTACAGCATTTTTCTTTTTTCAAAAGGGTTCACCATTTCAAAAAATTCTTCACGCTTTGAAATATAAAAACAACAAAGAAGTAGGAGAGGTTCTTGGAAAATATGCGGCTGTTGATTTATTAGATTCGCCAAATTTTACGTCTATTGATGTAATTATTCCAGTGCCATTGCATCCTAAAAAACTTCAAAAGCGTGGGTATAATCAAAGCGAATGGATTTGCAATGGATTGTCAACAATACTTAATAAACCACTAGATACTACTAGTTTAATACGCATTCGTGAGAATACAACTCAAACAAAAAAAACAGTTTTTGAACGCTACGAAAATACAGATGGAATTTTTGAATTGAAAAACAAAACGGCTTTGATAGGTAAGCATATTCTGCTGGTTGACGATGTATTAACTACTGGCTCAACTCTCGAAGCTTGCATTATTGCACTTCTTGAAGCTGAAGGTGCAAAAGTAAGTGTTTTTGCATTAGCTATAGCGTAAACGAAAATTGATAGCGGATTGGTTCTAGTTTATGCCACCAATTCGGAAATTAAAATTTACATAAACAGAAATATTAGTTTGAATTAATTTACATAACGTCCTCATAATAAGCTATTAGAATAACTCAGTAAGCGTTTAAAACACTTTGTTTGTCATTTAGCGGCAAATTTGTCAAATTCAAAAAAACAAAAAACATATAATTTCATGAAACCAACATTATTACAACTCATTTCTCAAGGAAAAACATTAGTATCGGATGGAGCTTGGGGAACATTTCTACAAGCAAAAGGCTTGAAACCAGGTGAATGTCCTGAATTATGGAACATCACTCATTCCTCCGAAGTATTGGACATTGCACGTGGCTATATCAACGCAGGTGCTGACACAATCGAAACAAACAGTTTTGGCGGCAATTATTTTAAACTTCAAGGTTTTGGTTTAGAGACTCAAGTTTATGAATTAAATAAAAAAGCTGCGGAAATTTCTCGCTTAGCAGCTGGAACCGAAAAGTATGTTTTAGGATCGGTTGGGCCAACAGGTAAAATATTGATGATGGGCGATGTAACTGAAGAAGAACTTTATGATGCATTCAAAGAACAATCAATGGCATTATATGATGGTGGTGCGGATGCCATAGTAATAGAAACCATGACAGATATTGATGAAGCATCAATTGCAGTTCGTGCAGCTCGAGAGAACACACCATGCGAAGTGATTTGCACAATGACATTCGACTATTTACAAACTGATGAATATCGCACAATGATGGGTGTTTCACCAGCTGAAATGGTTGTGGCAATGAAAGCAGCTGGAGCTCATTTTGTTGGTGCCAATTGCAGTAATGGTATTGAAGGAATGATACGAATAACAGAAGAAATACGTGCAGCCGACCAAGAAATTCCAATTTTAATACACGCTAATGCAGGTTTGCCTATTTTGGAGGGAACTAATACCATATTTCCTGAAACCCCCGAAATGATGGCATCTCATGCTATTCAGCTTGCAAAATCTGGTGCTAATATTATTGGTGGTTGCTGTGGTACAACGCCTGAACATATCCGAAAACTTGCCGAGGTGTTACAATAAAAGCAACTTTTTTTATAAAAATGTCCTGTTTCGAAATCAATAAATAAATCCATTATCCGAAAATTAGGAACATTGTTAAACTAATAAAAACTATTCAATACACCCCCAGTAAATCTACTTATTTTTTGTAAAATAAAGGTAGAATGCTGGGGGCTAATGTTTTAATCAAATCAGGATTTGCTGGTATAGAGGGAAAATTTTAAAACCATTTTTTACGTTTAAAATACCACAGCATAAAAATAGTGGTAATAATCATTACACCCCACATGATAAAATAACCATAATGCCAATCCTTTTCGGGCAAATATGTAAAATTGGTACCATAAACTCCTACAAGAAAAGTAAGTGGAATAAAAATTACCGAAAACGCAGTCAGAATTCGCATAATATCGTTAAGTTTCGTACTCATCATGCTATGATAAATGCTAAGTTGATCGTTCAAAATTTCCCTATAACTGTCTGATAGATCCGATGCTTCGTCAATATTATCTTGTAATTCTTTGTAATGAATATGGTTTTCTTCGTGAATAAATTCAGTTTCCATTTTTGCCAAATTAAAAATCATTTCCTTGGCTGGTTTAATATGTTTTCGAATAAAATTTAGTTCTCGTTTATATGAATTTATTTTATCCAACAATTCAATATTTTTGTCATCGGTCATTTCTTCTTCTAAACTTTCAATTTCGTCGCCCAATACTCCAATAACATAAATATAGTTATCCACAACAATATCCAGTAGTGTGAATGCAAGATAATCTGCACCCGAAGTTCGTATTTTATTTTTATGTTTACGTATTCGTTCTCTGATAGGATCGAAAACATTGCCAGTTTGTTCTTGAAACGATATAAGTGTATTATCTGTGATTATCAAACTTAGATTTTCGACGGACAATAATTTTGTTATTTCATTGTATTGAAGCATTTTAATTGTAATAAAAACACCTTTGTCAAATTCTTGAACTTTGGGACGAACAAATGGATTCATTACATCTGAAAGTATATTATTGTCAATTTTAAATACCTTTGCAAGAACTTCCATAAGTTCTACATTATCTATTCCATCGATATTTAACCAACTAATTGTTTTCGATTTTTGTAATGCTACAATTTCAGCTGGAGTTTTCACTTCTAATTCGCGAACTTTATCTAAATCAAAATCCATAGCTCGCAAAAGAACTCTTTCTGTTTTTTTCTGACCTCTAAAAACTAGAGCGTAAGGCGATAATCCAATATGTTCTTTGTTTTTTTTTGAATACACTGACATGGGTGGTTATTTTTTTTTGAATTTACTGATAACAAAAAATGACTGTTAATTCTGTGATTTGTTAAATCAACTTCAATTACAACGATGTTAATAACAATATGCTATTCAATTTCAAATACTTAAATCTTAATTGAGTTTGTGAGTTTGTGCGTGCATTTGCATTTTATGGCTATTAACTGTACCAAAAAACTATGGAAAAAAAATATATTTGTAACTTTAAAAAAGAAAAACTAATTTAATTTTTTCTTTAATTTTAGAAAATAATCTTCGAATACAATTTTGGAAATAGCAGAAATTAATATAACTGCAAGAATTACAATAGTGTAGAAAATTACAGCACTAAAAAATGGGCTCAAATTGTTCAAATAACCCTTCAAAAATTGAATTACTGCCGAAATAACAATTACATGATACATGTAAATTCCATAAGAAATTTCACCTAGATATGATAAAACTTTGTTCTTTAATTTGATAATATTATTATCGATAAGTGAAACACCAACAATTAAATAAAGAAAAATCAAGTCAATCAAAATGCTCGAAACAATAGGTGTGAAAAAGATTGTTTGCCAGATTACATTTTGAATATTGGACTGAAAAATTAAAAATGCGATTAAAGTTGTATAGATTATAATTTGAACCGGTTTATTATAAATTCTTAAATCAGACAATGAAGTTCTTCTATTGAAAATATAACAAGCTCCTAAACCACCTATAGCCATTGCCTCGAAACGAAAAATATTTACAGTGTAGACAAATAGCGGGTCTTTTATCCAAAACTGAGCCAAAATAAGTAGTACAACTTTGATAATAATTATAGCTAACAAAATTGGCACAATCCGTCGTTTTGCAATTTTGAAAAGTGGTGCCCAAATTAAATAAAAAACCTCCTCGATTCCTATCGACCAAAGTGGTTCAAGCAAATGGTGACCAAAAATAAAGCTTACAATACCTGGTAGGAAAAACACAAAATAAAACCACACTTGTCCAAAAGAATATGGCATAACATAATTAATATGCAGTAAACCAAATACTTCAGGGACAATAAGTGTTCCAATTATAACAAGTAAAAAATAAAGCGGCCATATTCTCAACATTCGCTTTATGTAGAAATTTTTAATACTAATTGTTCCAGTTTTACTTGTTTCTTTCAGCAATAAGTAAGTAATTAAAAAACCACTTAGCACAAAAAAAAAGGTTACAGCATTGTCGCCATTTCTGAAAAGACCGAACCACTCTAAATTCTCCATCACATTTTTTTTTCGGATGCTTTCGGCATGATGCAGCACTACCAAAAAAGCTGCAAAGAATCGCAAAGAATTAAGACCGTCAAAAAGCGAAATGTTTTTATAATTATTCATTATCTTTGGCAAAAGTTTTTTAACTCATACTGCAATTATTATTAACCCGAAGTCATATAAAAAATACAACATGGAAATATTTAACTGTATACAAATTATGATTGGAAAGTGCAAAGATAATCAATTTTTAGTTGAAGTCAATGGTAATCATAAGGCTAAAAATGCATTTTATACTGAATGGTTTTTCGGATTTTAGCCGATTTTATATCCACCCAAATATCATACATAATTGACAATAAATAATTTAGTGATGGCAAAGTTTGTAGCTGGCAGGAAAGACAGGAATGACTGGAAAGACAGTTTTTTGACAAATATCGGCATGTGCCATACTCTTTTTATAATACATTTAACTGGCCTAATTTCAATATTAAAACTTAGTCGAAAAACAGCATAATTAACTTATTTTTCAATTTTAATTCAACTAACTGATTGATAATGTCTATTTTTTTTTTACCGAAACAGCGTAAACCAAGCTTTCACTTCTTTTACTCTTCCGGCCTGTTCGTAGGTTTGGCATTGGAGCTCCAGCACATTGAAAGCATCAAATATTTCATCGGAATTAAAACCCATTCCTTTCTCTTTTAGCGCATTGAGTAATTCAGCCTGCGATTTATAGGCATAGCAGCCCTTGCGAAAATCGCTGTCCGAATCCACTTTCGATATAAAATTTATTGCGTTTTGTAAACTCATATAAAAATAATTATTCCTAAAACAATCCTTAGCCCCTAAGGGGGATAAGAAATATTAGTACCATCAAACTTAAACTATTGTCAAAAAGAAACTATTGTCAAAAAGAAACCAATACATGCTTAGTTCTCCTTTAGGGGTTAGGGGTCTCGCAATCCGTTTTACAATCATCACATTCGCCACCGCAAATAGTAGCAAATTCCATTGCAGCATCCATGTCAAATTGAGATAATTTATTTTCACTAAATAGCATTAAGTTATCATTGAGTTGATTACCTATTGATTTATAAACCTTAAAACCTTTGTTTACCAAAACTTTTAGCGCCATCGGTTGAACCTGTCGCGTAATAATTGCCGAAACTTTCTCACGTTCCAGAGCAGGTAGCAACTCGCCCATATTGGGTGCTAGATCCAGCGTTTTTATCCATTTGCCCCAATTCTCGGCGGTGTCATATATACATAAACTGCCTAAAACACTCAAGCTGCCAGCTATACTGTTTTTTTGTAAATCGATATTAATTACTGGTATGGCTATTTTCATAAATTTACCTTTTGTAAAAACTTCATCAAAAAAATTGGCAGCTAATGACTACTACTCACTACAATCTTCAAACTAACCACTAATCACTAACCTATATTTTCTTTGTCCAAAAATGCATTTTCGGACTACATTCCTCAAAACCAAAACTTTTATATAATTTTTGGGCTACATCATTATCTTCACGCACTTCCAGCGTTAGTTTACAATATTTTTCTTCAGTTGAAATTGAAATCAATTCCGCCATTAACCTTTTTGCAAGACCTTTTCCTCGATAATTGTGATGAATAAAAAAATCATGAATATTAAGGTATGGTTTTACGTTAAAAGTGGAAAAGAGTTTGAAGCATGTTGCCAAGCCTACAATTTCATCTTCTACTATCAAAAATAGTACAAATGCAGATGGATGATTTGCAAGCCCATCCACCAATCGCAATTGCTGCAACTTATTCAACGGTGGCGCATCGCCCATTGGGTCAAGCATATATTGGTTCAGCAAATCTGCCAAAGCCACCAAATGTGCAGGATTCTCAAAATCACATTGTTCAAAACTTGTTTTCATTGTTTTGTCTTATTTAAGTTCGATAAAAACAGCGAAAATTGGGGATTGATAATAGTCAACTATCAACTGACAACTATCAACTACACCTTAAATCGTTTAGCGTCAATATCATATTTTTTTATTCTGATGCCCATCATTCGTTCAGTAATACCCAATTGCTCAGCAGCTTTAGCGCTATTTCCTTTTGTAGCAATGAGAGCATCCATAATAATTTGTTTCTCCATCTTGTCCAAAATAATGTCCAGCGTACCACTTTGCATCGTTTCAGTTGAAGCTGCAGTTTGTAGCGATGCAGGCAAATTATTTGTTCTAATTACATGGTCAAAACTAAGAATGCAAGCACGTTCTATGCAATTTTCCAATTCACGAATATTCCCAGGCCAATGATAAACCATCAATGTATCAATAGCTGAGGCTGTTATGCGTTTAATATCTTTATTGTGACGTTTGTTAAATTTGTCGATAAAGAAATCTGCCAGAACAGGAATGTCATTTATTCGTTCACGCAATGACGGAATATAAACAGGAAAAACATTAATTCTATAATACAAATCCTCTCTGAATTTATCATTAGCAATCAACTCTTCCAAGTTGCGGTTGGTAGCACACAAAATTCGTACATCTACCTTGATTGGTTTTGTACTTCCCACGCGCTCAATCTCACGTTCTTGCAATACACGCAACAGTTTTACTTGTGTTGAAGCTGGAATATCTCCAAATTCGTCAAGAAAAATTGTTCCACCATTGGCAGCTTCAAACCGTCCAATTCGAGTGTTCGATGCTCCAGTAAACGAACCCTTTTCATGTCCAAACAGCTCACTTTCTATCAAACTTTCAGGCAAAGCCGCACAATTGACCTTAATAAAGGGTTTGCTTTTACGTAAACTATTGTAATGAATAGCATCGGCCACCAATTCCTTTCCAACACCACTTTCTCCACGTATTAATACAGTAGCATCGGTGGTAGCAACACTTTCAATTAATGAAAAAACCTCATTCATTTTGCTTGAATTTCCTTTAATTTTATCAGGCATAATGCGATTTCGGAGTTCACCGCGCAAGCTAATATTTTCGTTTCGTAATTGCTCCATTTCCTCTGCATACTCTTGACGACGCCGCATGGTTCTTCCAATCATCGAACCTACAATTTTTAGCAATCGCGCATCGTATTTAAATGAAACTTCGCCCTTATAAACCTTATGAAAACTTAAAGTTCCAATGATCTCGTCTTTATAACGTATTGGTGTACAGATAAATGAAACATCTTTTCCATCTATTATTGTTGGTGCATGTGTGAGATTCAAAAATTCTACCGACAAAGCAATTTTTGGAATTAGAATAGTTTCGCCAGTTTGAATCACACGACCAATTATCCCATATCCAATCTGATATATAGCTTGTTTTTTTTCTTTTTCAGTAATCCCATAAGTTCCTTCAATCACAATGTTGGAATTTTCTCTGTTTAATATTGTCAATATTATTCGTTCGGCACTCAAATGCTGAGCCAATAGTTCCATAACATCATCCAGATTAATGTCTTTATTGCTTAATAATGAACTTAGTTCGAGTAAGAATTCCAATTCCTTAGCTCCGTAACAATCGGGTTTATTGTATTTACATATTGATTCCATAATAATAAAAATATAATCTATACGACATGATATATGTTGTATAACATAAAAAACGATACAAAAGTACAACAAAAAACAGCATAAAGATATATTTAACGCTGATATTTAAATAAAAAGTAGATGTTTAACATATAATTTGTCTTTTTGCAAATAATTTCTACAAAAATTAAACTTTAATCAAATAATTTAGTCGAACAATTTTTAGTTTACATGGCATTTTTCTGTTGCAATAATCAATCTTAAATATCTGCAAACAAAAGCTTCTCAAGTAATTTTATTCTGTTAATATATAGTAACGAATTAAGATGCAAGCTAAAATACAACATTTTAATGCAAAAAAAATTCTATCTTTGCATTCAAACAAATTATTTAAATATAAATTATATTCGATAGAATGAGAAAGTCTTTAAAAATCAACATTTTAATTTTGTTATCAGCAATATCATTATGTGCCAATGCTCAAAAATATGCCATTCAGGGCGGTTATGTAAATCCCATTCGATATGGTTCAAATGTTAGTTCTACTTTTTATTATGGTGGACAAATTGGTGGAACTGTCAATTTTGACTTGAAAAATAATATGAGTTTACTTACAGGTGCTTTGTATAATTTTGTTTATGCCAATAAAATTCAAGGTTATCCTTCAACAACATCAGTTACTTACAAAACTTATGGACATTTTTTGGATATTCCAGTTCATTTTATGTATTCAATTCCATTATTTAAAAACGTAAAGATATTTGGTTATGCTGGTCCAAACATTAACATTGGATTGTCTCAAAAACAAGAAACTATTTCAACTCTAACTTATCCTGAAACAAATCCACTATATATTCCAAATGACAAAAAAGATTTATATACAAACTCAATTTTAAATAGATTCAATCTTCAAATTGGTACAGGTGGTGGAGTTCAATGGAAAAAGTATCAAATTAAGAGCGGTTACAATTTTGGAATTCTTAATTTAGATAAAGTAAATACTACTAATCAGTATCAAAATGGTTGGTTTGTTTCGTTTGTCTATGAATTTTAGTTTCAATAATTCTGTGATTGTCATAATTCTAATTCAAAACTTCATAATTGGTTTATTAACCACTTAATTATTAAGTTGAAATTTTAAATATTATGAGAGTACTTGTTTCTACTTGTTTGCTCGCAAAAGGTTTCGAAGAGCTAATGGAGCACTTTGAAGTGGTTTTTCCCGAAAATGATATATTTACCAAAGAAGAGGTTATCCAATTACTTCCAGATTTTGATGCATTTATACCAACTTTTCAGTTTAAAGTTGATAAACAAGTAATTGATGCTGGTACTGGAAGGCTGAAAATAATTGCTAATTACGGAGTAGGATATAATAATATTGATGTTGATTATGCAACTTTAAAAGGTATTATTGTTACCAATACGCCCGATCCAGTGATTGAGCCAACTGCCGAACTAGCAATGGCATTAATGTTGGCAGTTGCACGACGAGTTGCAGAATTGGATAAAAATATTCGTGTTCCAAATGGATTAAAATGGGGCGTGATGGAAAATTTAGGTCTGTCACTTTATGGTAAAACTTTGGGAATCATTGGAATGGGACGAATTGGTCAAGCATTAGCACGTAGAGCCATTGCATCTGGTATGAATATTGTATATCATAATAGGAAATCAATTTCACCAGAATTAGAGGCAATATATAAAACTCGTAGATTAGAATTAACCGAATTGTTGAAAATTTCTGATGTTGTGTCAATTCATACTCCTTTAACTAATGAAACACATCAACTTATAAATGATGACTGTTTACAACAAATGAAATCTTCTGCAATTCTTATTAATACTTCTCGAGGCGGTGTTGTGGACGAAATGGCTTTAATTCAAGCACTTAAAAATAAACGAATATATGCAGCAGGGCTTGATGTTTATGAAAATGAACCAAATATAAATCAAGAGCTGTTCAGATTAGACAATCTTGTATTGTCTCCACACAATGGTACAGCAACTTTGGATGGTAGAATAGAAATGAGCAAATTTACTTGTCAAAATATAATTCGTTTCTTTGCTGGCAATAAAAATATTACGCAAGTAAATTAAGAAAATATTTTTTTGAACTGATTTTTACTCAACGATTAGTATTTATTAAAAATCTACTAAAGCAGTGAGCAGATTTATTGTAATAAAAATATGAATCCTGAAGAAGAAGACTTACAACTACGACTGAATCAACCACATAAGCGCGCAGCTGCATTCTCATCGATAGTCCGACTCTATCAGGAACGGCTTTATTGGCACATCCGTAAAATGGTTTTGTCGCATGAAGACGCCAATGATGTTCTTCAAAATACATTTATGAAAGCGTGGAATGGAATTGAAGGTTTTAGGGGTGACTCGCAAATTTCAACATGGTTGTACCGAATTGCCACAAACGAAACGCTCACTTTTTTATCGAATAAACAATTGAGAAATACTTCATCAATTGATAATACAGATGAAATACTTCTACAAAATTTACGCGCAGATAATTATTTTGATGGCAACGAATTGCAATTCAAATTACAAAAAGCCATACTCACTTTACCCGAAAAGCAAAGACTAGTTTTCAATATGAAGTATTTTGATGATATAACTTATGAAAGTTTATCCGATATATTGGGCACTTCTGTTGGGGCGCTAAAAGCGTCGTATCATCATGCTGTAAAGAAAATCGAAAAATATTTCGATGAAGATGAATGAAATGTTTGTATTTTAACTCGTAGTAAAAAATGTTTAATTTAATCATTTATACAAATTTTATTTTGAAAATATATTAAACCTATTCAATAATTATTAGTCAAACAAATAGTATGAAAACAAAAAAGCACATAACGCTAAATGAAGTAGGGAAGGAGTTGCCTTTTAAAACTCCCGATAATTATTTTGTGCAATTTGCTCAACAGATTGATGAACAGATAGGTTATACTCAGAAATCTAAACACAAGTTTATCAGACCATGGATGTATATTGCTGCCATTTCAATTGGAATAATTATGAGTCCAATTTTTTACAGTACCTATCAAAATAAACACCGTGGTACTGTCAGTTACGAATCGTATGTTCTAACGCAAGTTGACGAAACTGTAATGATGGATTATTTTACCGACGAAACAATTAAATAACCCATTTTTTTAGATTACAATTTATCAAACATTATTTTATTATAAAAAGAAAGATTATGAGAACAATAACAATAAGTATATTAGGTATGTTTATGTTCTTTTGTAATGCGTTGAAAGCCCAAGATAATTTTGATTTGGCTAAAATTGATGAAATGCATAATCAAAAATGGCAATTTCTAATATCAAAAGCCAATTTATCAGAGACTGAAATTGAAAAAGTATATCCAGTATTTATGGAATACGAAAAGTCAATTTGGAATTTACATCAAGAGAACCGAGATTTGTACAAGCAAGCATTGAAGAAAAACAATTCAGTTAAGCCAAACTATGCGGATTTGAATGATAAATATATTGATTTTGAATTCAAACAAGCCTTATTGTTAAGAAAATATCATTACCAATTACGTAAAATTCTTGAAGCCGAAACATTATTCAATTATTATAAAGGAGAAAGAGAATACAAACGACAATTACTTCAAAGCTTCAAAAGCAGAAAAGAACATAATCCACCACCCAAATAAATACCACTTTAAAGAGTTGCTTTTTTTAGTATAAAGACGGCTATATATTCATTTAAGAATATATAGCCGTCTTATTTAGTTATTTAGCTTGATAAGGTTAATGAGAAACACACTAATAATTAAAAAAAATGGTTAGTGTTAAATCTGTGGTGAGTACTCCATTAACAGATTTCAATCAAATTTTTATCAGTGAAAAGTAATGAAAATAAAATTCGCTTACCACTTTGAATAAAAAAATAGTTGAAAACATTGCTTATTTTTTAGCAATAGTTAGATTTTTATTTCAAATAAACAACAAATTTATAATTTTACCGTTCAATATTAAACAACCAAAAAAGAAAAAAATACTTTTAAGTATTAATTTACAGCAAATTAAAAAAAAAATCAAATAAAAATTGTAAAAACCATCAACGGTATTAATTTTGTTATTACTTTTGTGTTCGTTTTCAGAAAACTATGAACTTAGTAATTTCTTTTATATAAAGTTGTTAAAGTCATTATTTGTGACG
>CAIWCC010000030.1 GCA_903911085.1 uncultured Bacteroidales bacterium
GCAAACTTGCAGCCAGAGCTGCTGTAGTTGTACCAGCACCAACTACTAAATTTCCACCTGAAGGAATGGTAATATTATTGGTGTTATTGATTGCTCCGGCTGTAAGAGTTAAATTTTTAACTGTAAGCGGATAAGCGGGCACAAACGTTTGTCCGTTTGAATTCATTTCCAAATGATTGATAGTTTTTGCGTCTTTAAAAATACGCTTTGTACCTCCTGCATTCAGAAAAGTTGGTGCTGTAGAAGTAATCAGAACTTTAGAGCCTGTGGCACTGGCATTTATTACACCTCCATTAGTAAGGTCGGTAAATGTACTTGTTCCTCCACCTGTAATATTGAGAGTTACATTTTCACTCAGAATTAATTCTTGACTATTAGTTGCACTTAGAGTTAATCTGTTTGTGTTAATATTATTGCCTAATGTAATCAATCCTTTTGTTACAACCAACGCGCCTGCTGTAGTGGTAGTTGGATTAAAATAAACCGTTAAAGGATCGCTTGTATTAAATGTATAATAGGCATTGGTATTGCCTGTAAAATAATTGTTTGTAGAATTACCTGTTAAGGTAAATGCGCCACCATTTCCACAAATAAACGCTCTACCACTTGTAGTTGAAAGCTGAGTTATGCGTGGATTAGTTCCTGAAAATGTTAGCGAAGAGTTTACTTTAACATGGTCAACAAATTGCACCTGACTGGAATTCACACTCATACTGTTTGTTTTAATACTGTCAGCTCCTGCAAAAGTTACATTGCTACCTGAAAAATTAATATCCGCAGCAGTTACATGGTCGGTTAAAGTAACAGTAGGATTTTCATTTCCTGTAGAATTATCAAATACCACATTATCACCATATTCTGGAATTCTATCAGTATCTGTATTTCCAGATGAAGTGCCCCAATTGGCTTCATTAAACCAATTGCCTGATGCTCCGCCTACCCAGTAGCGGGTTGTAACAACGCCAAGTTCTACAGCAGTTCCACTAATTGTTGCTGCTCCTTCTACAACATTTCCTCCAGCAGCAATTGTGATTTTATTAGTTGAAGTAGTAGTAATTGTACCTGCTGTTTTAGTCAAAGTTCGAACTGTAATTGGAAATCCCAGTACCATGTTACCTGTTGTATTTACTTCTAAATTATTAATTGTAGTATTTGCTTTAAATATTCTACCTGCTGTATTCAATGAATTATAATTTCCTGCACTTGGAGCTGTTTGAGTAATCAACACTTTTGAACCAGAAGCACTTGCATTAATTGTTCCACCACCTGCTAATTCAGTATAACCACTTGAAGCACCACCACTAAGTGTAAGAGTTATATTAGGTGCTACAATTAACTCCTGATTATTTAAATTTGCAGGAGGAAAGTTTAGTCGAGGAAGTGCTAAATTATTCCCAAGGGTAATTAGCCCTTTATAAACATAAATGCCTGATATTGTAATACCTGTTTTAAAAAACACAGTAAGAGCAGATGTTGTATTATACCTAAAACTGGAGTTAGAAGTTCCTGTAAAATAATTAGTAGCTGAATTACCTGTAAGAGTGAAAGCTCCGCCATTTCCTAAAGTAATAGCACTTCCAGCGGCACTACTATGACTAAATCTCGGAGTTGTTGTTGTACCAGAGGTACTAGAGAATGTAAGCGCACTATTTATAGTTACAACACTTACAAACGCCACCTGACTATTATCTATCGTCATATTGTTTGTTGTAATAGTTTTAGCACCTACAAATGTTACATTACTACTTGTAAAAGTAATGCTATTTAAAGCTGGTGTAGCTACTCCTAATGTAACTGTTGGGCTGGCATTGCTTGTAGAATTTGCATTAGTCGAATTGTCAAAAATAACATCGTCGCCAGCGACTGGCACAGATGCACCTGAAGTTCCACCTGAAGTTTCACTCCAGCAAGTTGTAGTGGAAGCGTCCCATGTAGCTGCTGCTCCACCTACCCAATACCGGTTGGCAGCATACGAGTTTGCAAAGCTTGCTATGCAAACGAATAAAATAAGTAATCGTGTTTGTTTCATGTTGACTATTTTTAAAGATTAAATTGAATTTCGGATTTTTTTGCAAATGTATTGCATATAGCAATTTCAGGATAGCAAAATCATTTTTATTGCTATCAAAATCGTACGGCATTTTTAAAGTAATGATTATTAGATACTTATTGGATATATGGAGATTGAATTTCCTACTTATCGATTACCAAATGCTTTTTTAGCATTTGTTTGTCGTTGGTGCAATACCAGTCAGTAAGTTTTTTGGTAAGTTTTGTTACTAATGCCGGATTCTCAGCAGCAATATTTTTACTTTCAGTAGGGTCATTTTTCAAATCGTACAATTCAACCTTTCTACCATCGGGCACGGTGTAAAACTTGAAATTTTTGTGTCGTGTGGCTAACTGCAAACTACGGTCATGCCCTTTTGGAAAATTAAAGTATCTATTCCGACCAAACTCCCACATAATATCCTTTTTTCGCAAAAAAGTTTTTTTCGTAAGAATAACTTTGCTTATGTCTTCTCCATCAAGTTCATAATCTGTTTTGCCAACAAATCCTCCTATTTTGCTGAGCGTTGGCATCAAGTCAATCGAAGCAATAACTGATTTAGTATCAGTTTGTCCGGCTTTTATTTTTGCCGGCCAGCTAATGAAAAATGGCATATTAATTCCTCCTTCATACAATCCATTTTTAACCCCTCGCTTGTTATTCGAACGTAAATGATTGAATCCGGGATCAGGTCCATTGTCGCTGGTAAATACAATAATGGTATTGTCGGCCATTCCCGATTCTTCAAGATAGCTAAACAAGCGACCCAATTGTTTGTCGAATTCGGGAATTACGGGTCGAAGATTTTCAAGTGTAAAATGACCTTCCGGCTTACTTTCCGATTCTGCATCGTATACCCAAGGTGTATGCACATCGTCGGGCCAAAGATTGATGAAACAAGGTTTATTCTTATTTTCATTTAAAAAAACTATGGTTTTATCCACAAAAAAGGCAGTTCTATTCCAACGTTTTATACTATCGGTAGGTGCCCAAATCCAATCGGTGGAGGTCAACAATGGATCAGGATCCGGACTTTCCCATGTTGAAACATACGAATCAAAGCCATATTGAGTTATTGAAGGAGCATTTTTCACATCACGACCACCACCCATGTGCCATTTGCCAAAATGAGCTGTTTTATAACCAACCGATTTTAAGTTTTTTGCTAATGTAGGAGCTTTAGCATCCAGAAAATCGGATTGCTCACAGTTGACATTATGTTCCCGTATATGCAAATAGGTATTGATATTCCAACGGATATGATACATTCCTGTTGTGAGTGCTGTTCTGGAAGCTGAGCTAACAGGTGCTGTGGTATAATATTGCGTAAATATCTTTCCTTTAGCTGCTTGTTTGTCAAGATTGGGAGTTGCAATTACCTTTCCACCCGTAAAACCGACATCGCCAATGCCCATATCGTCGGTGTAAATAAAAATGATATTGGGTTGTTGTGCTATTTGATTTCCGTTAGCCGAAATTGACAACAGCAATGATGGCGATAATGCAAGTAAGTTCTTTAGATTCATACGTTTAAATTTTATTTCAATTCAATTTTTTCAATATTTTTGTAATCTCCTCTCACTGTATAGAAAACCTTTTTTAGTTTATTCAACAATCGGGGATGTTTTATAGCCAGATTATTCTTCTGCCCAATATCTTTTTTTAAATTATAAAGCTGATATTCAGGCGAAAATCCAATTTCAATATTTACTTCTTCCAAAACTGCATCACCCGGATAGGACGGAATCAGCAACCAGTCACCTTTGCGGAAAGCAGTTTTGGTGTTAGCTTCCAATACGAGACTTTCGCGACCTTTTTTCGATTTTCCAAGTAATACTTTCAACAGATTCTGACTGTCGGTTGGTTTTACATCTGTGCCAACTAATGCAGCCAATGATTCAAGCAGATCAATCTGACAAATCAAGGCATCGGATACTTGTGGTTTTATTTTTCCTTTCCAATAAGTAAAAAACGGAACCCTGCAGCCAGCTTCGTACAAACTGTATTTCCCACCTCGTAGTAGCCCGTTGGGGGTATGATTGCCTAATTTTTCTACGGCATCGTCATAATATCCATCATTCAAAACCGCGCCGTTATCGCTCGAAAAAACAATCAGTGTGTTTTCAAGTAAGTTTTCCTGCTCAAGTGTTTTTATAAATTCACCCACACACCAATCAGCCTCCATAATTACATCACCACGAGGTCCTAATCCCGATTTACCAACAAAGCGAGGATGTGGTGTTCGCGGAACATGCGGCTGATGCATGGCGTAATACAAAAAGAATGGCTGTGATTTATGCTCTTTCACATAATTCTGAGCTTTTAGCAAAAAATAATCGGCCATTTCCTCATCCACCCAATTGGCGTTTTTACCGCCTTTTACATAACCAATGCGTGGAATTCCATTTACAATCGAACTATTGTGCCCGTGATGCCATTTCATGCGAAGCAATTCCGGATTTAATTTTCCGGTAGGTTCTCCTTCGAAATTTTTATCGTAATCAACCTGAATCGGGTCGTTCGGGTCGAGACCAACTACATGTCCGTTTTCGATATAAACAGTAGGCACACGGTCTTGAGTAGCTGCCAACACGCACGAATAATCGAAGCCAACTTCGTTTGGACCGGGAGTAATCTTTTTATTCCAATCTACTATGCCTGAGCCCAAACCCAAATGCCATTTAGAGATAACAGCCGTTTGATAACCTACGCTGCGAAGCATTTTGGGTAATGTTTGCTGCTCCGTGCCAATTATCAAAGGTGCCGTTCCGGGTAGGATTTTGGCATCTTTGTTGCGCCAGGGATATACACCTGTTAATAAGCCATAACGACTCGGCGTACTAGTTGCCGAAGTGGCGTATCCGTTTGTGAACCGTACGCCGTTGTTTGCCAGAGCATCTATATTGGGCGTTTTAATTTTGCCACCATAACAACTAATGTCGCCATACCCTAAATCGTCGAGATAAATAAGGACAATATTTGGTTTTGCGGTAGAGCTAGCTGCTATTAAAGGCACAATAGGAAGTGCCAGCATCGACACTATAGAATTTACGATTTTCATTTTTAAATGACCCTTTTAAAAATTTAATAACTACTTCTTATCATCTCTTACCATTCCTTTTTGCTAGCATTATTAATCAAATTAAAAAAAAGCAAATCATTAAAAGCAGTGCCAGCATCAATAGAGTAAGATGGCATAAGTACAATTTTACCTTTACCATAATCAATAGTTGCAAGTAACACCAGCAATGTAGGGTTGGTTTCTTTGTTGTTAACTTCCTGTCGGGCAAAATATAATCCGTAAGCAGCTTTTTTATAGTTACTTTCAAATGGATAAAACCCTTTGGGGTCTTCAGAAAACTCCCAACCGGTAGTGCCAATTATTGTTTTCGAAGGGACTGCCTGATTGCCGATAAAATGGTCAATGTATCCCCAGCC
>CAIWCC010000031.1 GCA_903911085.1 uncultured Bacteroidales bacterium
ATTTTAATTATTAATTATCAATTATTAATTAAAAGGTTACCAACCTGGATTTTGAATTAAACCATAATTTTTGTTTACTTCGCTAGGTGGAAATGGGTGTAGATAATAATGATTTCCCCAATACCTAGTTTCGTAGATGTATTTTTTATAAGTGTACTTGTTGTTTGCCAATTTGCGCACCGAGAGGTCATAAATTGGGCCTTTGAAATTGTCACCCATTTTCCATCTCTTCAAGTCGAAGTACCTCGAATCTTCCCAACCTAATTCGATAGCACGCTCATTTTGTATCATTTTGCGCATTTGCTCCTTTGTGGTAATAACCGTTTGATCCAATGGTGGCATTCCCGAACGTGCTCTAATAGCATCAATTCTGGCAAAAGCATCTGGAGTTGGCGCATCGTTGTATTCATTTAACGCTTCGGCTTCAATTAAATAAAGGTCGGTAAGACGCATTACTATTGTCATTGGTCTCCAAGTTTTGGTGGTTATCATCATATCTTCAAAGCCAACCACATATTTATGATTGTAATGCGCAAATTGTGCACTTGCAAATTTACCATTCTTACCCAGCTTATTACCAGCAAAGTCATCATGCATTTCCAGCGTAAATCCGGCATAGTACTCCATACCATTGTAACAAATAATTTGTTTGAAGCGTGGATCCAACTCTTTGTATGGATAAGTGGGGTCATTTACAGGAGTAATAGTATCGGTATCCCAACTGCGATAGGTACCATCTTTTTTCTGGAACATTTCTACATAATTGAACGTAGGAATATTCGACGAATATCCATTGATAGGAAGTCCACGTGGCAACCAATTTTCTTTACGACCAAAAAACGGAGCTAAATATACCATTATCAATTCGGTATTTCCCTTTGATGGTGAATATAAATAGGCAGCTGTATAATTTTTATCCACATCTCCAATATTGGTAAGTGCCAAACCAGCAGTTTCGCATGAATCGATGGCAGTTTTTGCAGCATCGGCGGCTTGTTTCCAAATTTCTTTGTCGTATTTCATCAAACAAATAAGGTTGCTGTTAGTACCCAAATTGTCCATATATGGTCTGTCGTTGTTGAATAATGGACTTGCTGCAAAAAGTAAGGCTTTAGCTTTCAAACCAAAAGCCAACCCTTTGGAAGTATGACCAAGTTCATTTCTATCGGTTATGATCATTGGAAAATTAGGAGCAGCAATAACTTCGTCGCAAAGTTGTAAAATGTATTTGTACACATCTTCTACAGGCGACCGCATCACAAGAGATTCTGCTGAAGAGTCATAAGCTTTTTTTACTAATGGAACACCACCATAGCGTTTCATTAATTCAAAATAGTGTAGAGCTATCAATGTTTTAGCATCGGCTTTAATACGATCTTTCTGAGCCTGAGTTGCATCTTTTACCTCATCTGTACGTTCAATTATTTTCCAACCAATACGTATGGCTTTATAATGATACGAAAACATATCTTCGCCAAAAGTATCATTCGAAATCCATTCGGCCAAAGCAGAACCTTTGTTAAATTTATGCACACCATAAGCACTTTGAATGTAAAGAGCAGATCCAATATCAGTTGCAGCATCCAACATTGACCGATCTAATCTATTGCCAGCAAATGGCAGTTGATCAAAATTATAGGCATACATTTGCGAGAGGTATTTCTCCACATTCGCTTTTTTTACAAACACCGAGTCCTCGTTAAATTCAAGAACAGGTGGAAATTCCAAGTAATTCTCGCACGAAGAAAAACCGATTACTAAAAGAGCAAATTGTAGCCCAATAAAATATTTTATTAACTTTTTCATATTTCTTCAACAATTAAAATTGTAAACTTAAACCGGTGTTATAAACAATGAGTTGTGGATAGCTCAATGAAGCAGTTTGACCATTTTCGGGGTCAACGATTTTTAGTTTATCCCAAGTAATTAAATTTTGTCCATTCACAAAAATACGTAAACTACTTACGCCAATTTTCTTCAACTCTTTTCCTTTAAATCGGTATGCAATTTCAACGTTTTTCAATCGAAGATACGATGCATCTCTCAACCAAAGTGTTGATGCAAAATAATTAGACATATTAGCATAATCGAGCGTTAGTCTTGGGCGAGTGGCAGTTGCACTAGTTGCAGGAGTCCATCTTTCATCTTTTACTGACGCCAAGGTGTTTCCAAAAGCTTGCGCTGGTCGTTGCATAAAACCGTCGAGTTGGAGCGATACATTGGTAGCACCTTGTAATAAGAAGCTACATTCAAAGCCTTTGTATGAAACTCCTCCGTTCATACCAAATCCAACTTCGGGATAAGTAGGATATCCAATTGGAATTTGATCTTTATCGCTAACAATACCATCGCCATTAATGTCGGCATATTTACAATCGCCAGGACGTGAAGCGCCCGAAAATTGAACAGGCGATTGAGCAACATCATTAGCATCTTTGAAAAAGCCAATAAATTGGTATCCAAAAGGTTGTTCCATTCGGCGACCTGTTCTAGCCAAATAAGGATTTAATCTATCATAAGCTTCATCGGTATAAAGCAACTTATTGCGCGAAAAAGAATAATTTCCCTTTATAAAATAATCAACTTTTCCAATTTTTGAATCCCATCCAAGTTCCACTTCAATACCATGATTTACCATAATACCTAAATTTTCGATGGGTGGAGTAGCAGCATACATTACAGGAGTAGTTTTTCTATTATCAAGAATATTATTACGCTTTTCACTGAAATAATCTACATTAATTGATAATTTCTGATTAAACATTTTCAAATCTATACCATAGTTTTGCTTTTTTGCTTTTTCCCAAGTAATCAAAGGGTTACCTAATCGGGACTCGGCATAACCAGCTAAACCTTTGAAGTCTTCGCCAAAAACGGCACCTCCAGACGATGCATAAGCAGAAGGATAATATATGTAACGACTTGTACCACCGTCATTTCCAACTTCACCATAAGAAGCTCTTACTTTTAAGTGACTGATAATTTCCGGAGAAATTGTTTGTGTAAATAATGGTTCATTAGAAACTACCCAACCTGCCGAAAATGCTGGAAAAAGACCAAACCGTCTACCTGCAGGAAAATTTTCAGAACCGTTGTAACCAAGGTTAAATTCCACCAAATAACGAGAATCGAAATTATAAGTAGTACGTGACACAAGTCCCATATACGAAACTGGCACACCCACTGGTGTAGCCACATTAAAGCGGGTTTTGTTTTGATTATAAAGTACCAAACTTGTTACATTATGTTTGCCAAAACTGCGGTCATAACTAATACCAGCTTCCATATATTCTCGAATATAACGGCTATCGTAAGTTGTAGAACTTACTCCACCAATACTTTCGTCGATAGAATTTTGGAGGTTTGACAATACTTCATGCACTCCATTTACTACAGTATCTTTAATTACATATTGTGCTGGAACTCTTGCCCTTTCAATTTTATATTGATATTGGGTATCATAAGAGTATTTGCCTCGTGCGCTTAAACCTTTGGTAATAAAATCAAGTTTTTGATTTAACCCAAATGTTGCTTGAACGCTATTTTGAGTATATCTCGTATAACCAGTTGACATACTTCCAATTAGGTTTCCACCTCTCACTCCGTCCAATGTCACAATTTTGCCATCGTATAATCCAGGAGAATATGGAGCAGCCAAACCAGGTATTCCATCATAAATAGTAGGGTAACCACCATTGGCACGGTCTCTATTTTTTATTCCAGTAGTAGAACCAACATTAAAATTAAGGTTGGTAGTTTTTGATAAGCTCACATCGATGTTCGAGCGCAAATTGAAACGCTTGTAATTATCATTGTTGCTATAACCATATTTTTCGTTGAAGTTTTTGTAAAGACCATCTTGTTCCAAAAATCCAAGTGACACATAATATCGTGCAAATTTTGAACCTCCGCTTACATTTACGTTGTGTTGTTGCTGAGTAGAATAATCCTTCATTGTAGTTTTATACCAATCGGTATTGGGGAAAAAGATAGGATCGCTACCATCTTTGTATTTTTGAATTGCAGCGTCCGTATAAGTGAGTTTGTCGCGGGTAAGCGTTGGATTGTCGTTTAATTGAGCTTCGTTCCAAAGCAATGTATAATCGTAACTGCTAGCGTATTCTGGCAAACGTGTTGGTGTATTTATTGCAAAATTACCTGTGTATGAAACTTTTGCTGGTCCTTCTTTTCCTTGTTTGGTAGTTACCACAATTACACCATTGGCACCACGCACACCATATACAGCAGTCGAAGCAGCATCTTTCAATACTGTCATTGTTTCAATTTCGTTCATATCCAACTGATTGAATGAACGTTCAACACCGTCTACAATGACTAATGTATTATTATTACCATAAGTTCCTCTACCTCTAACACGAATGGAAACATCGTCGTTACCAGGCTGACCTGATGCCTGACGAGTGGTGATACCACTTATACGTCCTACCAACGCTTGCGAAGCATTAACAACTGGTGCTTTCAACATTTGCTCGGGCGAAAGCGTAGATAATGAACCAGTAAGATTAATCTTCTTTTGTGAACCATAACCAACTACTACCACCTCACCTAAATCGCTTTCCTTGCTTATCAGTTGAACTGATTGAGGAATTCCACCTTCAAGAATAACTTCTTTTTTTTCGAAGCCAATGTAACTAATTACAACTGTAGTTTTTACACTTATTGAGGGAAAAGAAAATTTTCCATCCAAATCGGTTATAGTTCCGGTACCAGAACCTTTAATTTTAACCGAAGCTCCAATGATTGATTGACCAGCGTCATCAACTACAACCCCACTTAAACCTTTTTTTTGGGCTGATACACTAAATAAGCTTCCAACAGCAAATAGTAAAAAAGTCAAAACAAAAACTTTCGTTCTCATTTTAATACTTGTTTCTTCCAATGGATTTCCTCTTCCATGTCTCGAAAAGTTGTTCATAATAATTAATCTAAGATTAGTGATTTTAATAGTTTTCCGCATTAATTTTCGGAAAACATTCTCAATTCAAAAAATTTACGCTTTTAATTTCTGATAATTTTCAAATCAATTAAATTCTACGATTTACAACAATTAAATCAATATAAAATATTTTGCTAAAAATCAGTTCGACAAAGATAGATTGTTGATATAGGAATGTATTTAGATATTGTTACAAAAACGTAGAATTATGTTACATCCAAAAAGAAAAGCCTCTATTTCGATTTTGAGTCGAAACAGTGGCTTTTGAACAGTAAAACAATACTTTATAATTGAGTAACTTATGATTTATAATTTCACATTAATGAATAATAGTGGAAACATCAGCTTATTTTAATCACTTTTACTCCAATCAATTTTCCTAATTTATCAATTTTATCGGCAATATGCCCAACACCGATAGCACAGTGGTGAGCTGGTCCTTGTTTCGACCATTCGTCCATAAAGTTTTTTGCCCCAATTGAGAATCGGTAACGGCTGTTGGTATTTCCTATTTCCAGTACAGGTCCTTCAACCGATTCGCCTTCGGCAACCAATAAGAATACTTCGTCTTTGCCCTCCACAACCGATAGTAAAGTAACCGGTCCATGCTTTACGGTCATTTGAATAGATAATCCTTTGCCTGGTTTGCCATGGTAAATAGGCAGCGGAACAAGCTTTACACGTCCTTCGGCTATGGCAAAATGCGCTGGTCCATCATGCCCAAGCATAACTACATCGTCGTTAAAGTCCATCAAGTAAAACTCCGAGAATGAACCACCGGCACCAAATTCGGCCATTATCTTCATAGCTTGTGCGTTTTTCACCTCGCACTCGCCAGCTACTGGTATATTTTTGCCAGTCAACAATGTATTTCCTGCAATTACCGACGTTACAATGTTTTCGTAATCATTGCCCGAATCGCCTTCATAATAATATGCCATCGAATCAAGGTTTCTGTTTTTTACCAATTTATCCAATGCTATGGAAGTTCGGGCTGCCCTGTCAATCTCCATCGATTCGCATTCAGAAACAACATCGAAAGCAGTATAAAACTCTTCGATTTTTTCGGTCACTTCTTGTTCTGTTACTTCATCGCGGTATTTTTTCAGCTCACACATTTCCACTATTTCGAAATGAGTGCCAAATACTGCTGCTTGTTTGGTTACATCGGTATAAACATCGAGCATTCCGCAGTAGTAATGTCCTAAAATTCCCATGCGGTTGGTGCGCAAAGCAGCGGCCACACGGGCAGCTTCGACCCACGACTCAATTTCTGTCCATACCTCAGCTTGTTGCAAATAACCAGTCACAATTTCGTAACCAATACCGGCACGATTGAGCACCGAAGCAAATTCTGGCACCGAGCACGCTTGACAATGTTCCAACCAAACTCCCGTCATTTTACCGCGGTCTTTCAAGTTGTTGAATGCTGTATAATCCAATGCTGCTACTGGTTGCAAGTTTAGAATAATAACTGGCACTTTTGCTTTTTGTACCACAGGTAAAATGGTGGACGATAGCGCATAAGTAGAAATATACAAAAACAGCACTTCAATATCGCTTGTGCGAAATAAGTCGGCAGTTTCGCGGGCTTTAACCGGGTTGTCAACCATTCCGCCATCTATCACCTCCACACCAAATTGTTCAATTTGATTTTTAATTTGTCCCTGATATTTTTTTAGATTGTCCAACAATCCGTCAAACTGAGCCCAGTAAGTATCCAACCCAACTCCAAATAATCCTGCTTTAATCATGTGATTTCTATATAAATTATTTTTTTAACCATTTCATTATCTCTTTGGCAATTAGCTCATGTCCCAGTTCATTGGGATGATTGAATTGTGCCATATATTTATCGAGCTCCACCTTGTCGGAATATAAAAATGCAAACGCTTTGTAGCTATCCGCCAGACCTACATTATTTTCGGCAGCAAGTTTCCTTATTTGTGCGGCGTGTTTAGCCAACTCATTTTCAGGATTTGCATTATCTAGTTTTGCGTCGGGCGAAGGTGTAAGCAAAATCACTTTTATGCCTTTGGCCAATGCTTTTTTTATCATTTCGTCCCAGGCTTTATATGCCCGCTCAAGTCCAATATTCCTATCGTTTAGCGCATAATCAATAAAAAGCAAATCAGGTTTATAAATCAATACATCCGAATCGAACCGCAACGCACCTTTCTCGGCATTCTCGCCACCTTTGGCAGTAGTAATTTCATTTACAACAGCATACGTATAAAGCTCCTTGACCTTTTGAAAAACCAGTTGCGGATAAGCTGCCAATGAATTGACAACCGGAGTTTTGAAATAGCCGGATGGCACACTGTGACCATGAAAAACAATATTAATGGTACGATTCTTGGGCCACAAAACCTGCATTTCATTCTTTAAATCGTTTAAATATGTTGCGGAATCGGCTACTTGTGTTTGCTGACCGAAAGCAATAAACGGTAATATGACGAATAATATAAATGTTACTTTTCTCATATAATAATTTCTATTATGAAACAATTGAAGAATAGCACGCGGATTTTCGCGGGTTAAGCGGATTTAAGACGGATTAGAAAAAATGCAAGCATTTTTGATTTCGCTCTTAAAATCAATCCCGATTTATCGGGATTTAATATCCGTTTTTTTTATCCGCTACATCAGCGAAATCCGCGTTCCATTAAGTTCTTTTGTTTTATTATTTCTTATGTTCTGTATTTTAACAATTAGATTCCTCTTAAACAATCAAAAACTAAAAAATACTTCAATTAAATACTCTATAGTAAGATTCTAAATTCTATTTTGCAAACTCAACACTCACCGGTCCAATCAGCCCAGAATTTGTACGCCCCACATATTGCGATGGTGTATTCAGATAATGATTTCCAAGGGTATTATAAACCAGAATTTCTATGCGATTTTCACCAGTTTTTAATTTGGCAGTCAGGTCAAATGTCCATGGCGAAGTAGCTTTTTGACCAATCAATTGTCCGTTTACATACACATTGGCAGAGGCAACAACATCGCCAAGGTCAAGAATAATGTTTTTAGCCACCGATTGTTGTGCATTTACTGTCAATGATTTACGATACCACATACCACCAGAATAAGTCCGTAACGATTCATTTTTGTCCAAATCACCAAGGCTTATTTCGCCCTTTCCGCAATCGAAAGTAATAGGTTCGGGAATGGCAGCTCCTCCAAAGAAACCTGGCAATTGTTCTATTTTTACAGCCACGATGGTCGATTTCAGAATTGAAGTAGGAAAAATTACTTTCCAAACAAGCAAACCTTTTTCGGTCATTTTTTGATTCTGAGTTGAAGTCAGCACACAATTCGCTTCCACGCCCGAAATCCAAACCGTAGGTTGTGCTTTTGCAGCAATATACATGCTACGAGCACCCGGAGGCGACATGAAACGATACCAACCGAAAGTTCCATTATTTTGTGGAAAACAATTATAACTCAAAACGGACGGTTTAAGATACCAATCAGTTGACAACGGAATATTTTGTTTCCAGATGGAACTTATTCCTTTTTCTTCCAAAACATAATAACCACGCCCAACATCTGTGTATTTCAACAAAACACTGTTATTGCCGGCTTTTAAATCAACCGCTTCTGAAGAGTTATTTATTTCAACCTGATTGATAATCACTTTAGCTGGTGCCAATCCACCTTTCGAAATTTTTGCTACCACATTCTTGGTCGACGAAACATTAGACCACAAGTAATAAACTGAACCTTCCGACTCCTTAACTAATGGATAAATTGGTCTGCTTTTTCTGAACCTGTCAATGTTTCCCAATGAAATAAGCTCGTTGTTTATTTCACCTTTTAACCCATGATAACCTTGATGTCCGGCATCATCCTTCAATCCCCAGCGCCATGAAAACTCATAAGGTGACCAACTATATTTTTTACCATTTATTTCAACAGGCTGATTTATATCCACATTGTTCAGTTGTGATAATTTTGACTCCAACAACACCGAATCAATATTGGCTGGAAATGGACCAAGTTTTAGAAATTGTGGACCATACGAAACTGATGCAATTGACCAGTCCTTATCATCGAAAGTTGGAGCTTGACAGTTCGTTGCAGCTGAATTTTGAGCTGAATATCTCATTTTCCAAACTTCCACACCAATTTTTTCGTCGAAAGCAGGCAAACGATAATCGCCAAATTTATTATCTAATGTTGGTTTTAACTCAAATTCCCAATTATTATCCAATGTAACAACCTCATTTTTTGCAGCTGATGTTGCAGTTTCAATTTCAGCTTTTCCTGGACTAAACACAATAAGTTGAGCTTCGTTTTTTTCGAGAGGAAGATGAATTGTAGTTCCAGTTTTTGACACGCTAGCCACTTTAAGTGCTTTGGTGCTGCCGTTCCAAGGGTTCCAAAGTTCAACTTTGCCTATTGCTCTGAAAAAACATGTTGTACCTTTTGGCACATTGTAAATAAAATACAAGTCCCTGTTGCCCAACTTACGGTGTTGGATATTTGGTGTAAAAGTTCCTGAAATCGTCTTAAAATCAGGCTCAATCAACTTACTTATTTCACCGGCAACATTTTTAAACGATGGAATAAATAACCCAGTACCGCCTGCTTTATTTTTCTGCAAATATGTTTTGCCTGAATCGTCTTTTTGAGAATAAGTTGTGCCAAACATTTCCTGAATCATCTCCTGCAATTTCGAATCGTTACCACCAATTCTGTCACTAGCTTCGGGCAATGAACCCACAGCCACCACAATACCACCGGCACGGTAAAATGCCAGTGCTTTTTCAATTGTTGAGTAACGCACAGCTGCTAAAGCAGGTAAAATAAGTATCTTGAACTTTTCGCCACTGACGTTCAACTCCTTGTTTTTGACAACACAACGATTTAACGACTCAAAATCCATAAAGTCAAAATCTATTCCCTGAGGATAAAGATTGTTTGCCAAATCGAAAGCTGTTTGGGTAGCATCTTTGGGGCGCAAATTAGCTTCGGTAGGCGAAACTGGATAAATCATAGCAATATCGCACCTATGATGACCTTGCGAAAGTACATAACTCAAACGCTCCGAGCATTTCAGGAAATCTTTCATATTTTCCCAATACGGCTGACGGAAATGATTGTCGGGTGCAGCCCATTCCCACATGCTGCCATGTGTTGTATAATAAAGTCCGTGCAAACTAAGCAAATTGTGACCCATGGCAAAGTTAGCAAAAGTAGCATCAGCCACTTCGGCACTACTGGTACCCCAGCCACTTCCATAAAAACCTTCGAGCCACGTGCGTGGGCGTTCGTACATGTGTGCAATGGAACTTGCCACTTTATTTTTAATTAAATCTTTGCCCAGACCCGGTTGATCGTTACCAGGACCTGACATCCAGCGTTGCGTGCGGAAATAATCGCCAAACTCAGTTACATCGCGTCCACGTCCACCATGGTCGCAACCAAACAACATTCCACGGCTGTTGTGCCATTCGTATACCGGTTTAAAAAAACCGTCTTCGGAGAGTGCCACCATTACATCGCTATAATCCAACCTTGTTTTATAAGATTCTGGACCTAAATCAACAAATAATTGATTTACTTTAGGAAGTATATCGTATCCTTTACGTTTCTTGAATTCGCTTACAAAATACGGACTCCAAAGCCAGCCACGAATACCAAATTGTAACTCGTCGGAGAAGAAAAAGTTGAGCCCTTTACCAGCTTCGCCTGGACAATTATCTTCAAACCGTTGATAGAATTTTTCTGCAACTTTTGGTCCGCTCAAAGGATTCATTGGGTCGAAAGATGATTTAATCAAAGTTTTAAAAACCACTACAATTTTCCACTGACCTTCGGGCGATTTCCATGCAAGTTCGTTATTCTGAACCGATGAAAGTAAGTTTATGCCTGTTGTGGATTGCATTTTTCCATTCAACAATTTGTAGGCATCTACACTAACAAGTTCTTTTGGCAACATAAATTTCACAGGCTTCTCATTCCCTGCATCAAACTGTTTCGATTCGAGTTTTGTTCCATTCAAACTCGGATTCTCGGCCAACATTTCGTCGATAAACCATCCTTGGCCAGCGGCGCCCAGCGTGTAATCGCTCAAACTAACCGACATATCGTATTTTTTTGCTTCGGCAACAAACCATTTTAATAAATCCCACCATTTGTCGGAAAACAGAGCGGGCTTGCTCGGATAGGTAAGACCGTAAGTTGCCCCTCCTTTGTCGGTATGGCAATAATTTATTTGCAATCCGGTAATGCTCATTTCTTTCAGTTGCTCTAACTGCGATGTAATGCGCTCGTGAGTAAGCGTATCGCCCAGCCACCAATAAAAAGATACTTCGCCATAACCTTTGGGAGGATGTTGAAAACCAGGTAGTACATCAAGCTTGGATGATCGGTCGGGAAAACCAGGAGGAAGAGTTGGCGATTTTTGAGCAAAAATTTGGTGCATCATGCAAGTTGCCAACAATAGAAATACAATTCGTTTAAACATTGTGTAGTTGATTAATTAGAATTCGGTTATTTTTAATATCAAAACTGCTCTTTTTTTTATATGAACAGTTTTTATTATTTTTGCAAAAATAAAGCAATTAAATTAAAACCACTTACATATTTTGATAAACCGCTTTTGGCTGGTGCTATAAAATAAAGTTTATTTTGATTAAATGCTTATTGTAATCCAAAACAAAGAATTAAGATTTACCACTAAGTTACTAAGGGCACAAAGAGGCACTAAGAATATAAGATAGCTAAAGTACACTAAGAAAAACATTTATGTTTTTAAGGTTAGCAATTATCACATTATAAAACATTTATGTTTTATACTTAGTGGTCTATATTTGGTTTTTATTTTACTTAGTGTGTCTAAGTGTTTTTCAATGGTCTTAGTGTTAAGCTTATTATTAATTGCGTAGCAATTTAATCGATATAATGTCTAAGTAATTGGCAAAATATAATGTACCATTTAAAAAGATTTTTTTAACGCAAAGATGCAAAGACACAAAGTCGCAACGAATATAAATTATTGTAAATCAAGTATTTTTTAGCGTCTTTGCGACTTAGCGACTTAGCGTTCAAAATACGACATTATATTAGCACACTTACTTAATTTATGAAAACATTAAGAACTCATTATTTAATTTGCAACGAAAGGGACACAGATTGGGGCATTTTTGCCACCACCACTGGCAGTACCTCATACCCACCCAACAGCGTATATCCGCATTCCTATCATCCACCGCTGTACTATTTTAACCCTCAAAAAGGGAGAATGATAGACGAATATATGTTGGTGTACATAACACGTGGAAGTGGAGTTTTAAAAACCGATAACTGTGGCGAAACATCAATAACAGAAGGTGATTTGTTTTTGATAAAACCACGTGAATGGCACAGTTATGCACCAAATAAACAAACTGGTTGGGATGAATACTGGATAGGATTTCACGGCGATTTTTTTGAGAGTATTTTTACAAAAGAATTTCTAAATACCTCATATCCTATATGGAAAACGGGAGTAAACAGTGAGTTAGTTGTATTGTTCGACAAAGCAATTTCGATAGCCAGCGAACAACATCTGGGATACCAACAATTGCTTTCTGGAATAATTTTACAGATAGTTAGTTTAGGCTATTTTTTGTCGCAAAGGCATTTACAAGATAGTTATGCAATTCAATGCATAAACAAAGCCAAAACTATCATGATTCAACACATTGAAGAACCAATTCATCCAAGCCAAATTGCAGAAATGTTGCATGTAAGTTATTCGTGGTTTAGAAGTAATTTTAAAACAATAACTCATTTTTCACCTTCGGCTTATCAGCAAGAACTAAAAATAGAACGTTCGAAAGTGCTGCTCACCAATTCCGAAATGAACATAAAAGAAATAGCATCATTGTTGAATTTTTCTTCTCCAGCTAATTTTACTACCGTTTTCAAAAGCAAAGTAGGAATTACACCAGCTGAGTACAGAAACAGGTAAATTGGTGATCTTGTTTCCAACCCGACATAGCGAAAGACGACGCACCAAAAAGACGACTGAACTATGCTACGTCGAACAAGGGGTCATTTGTGATTTTTCAGCGTTTCTATGAACTGAAAAAGGCTTTTGTCCATTTCATAAATTTGCCCTCCTTTTAAAGCATCAAATCTATCCAAACAAATCACTTCTACGCTATGGTTATAATAGAGCTTGATTTTCATTCTAACATCCACCGATTTTGCTTTTTTGTCAATTTTCAGTTTATTTAAAAGTACTATTAGTTCTTTTATTTTCTGCCCATTTGTAATTGTACGAGTTTGAATTTCGTCATTAAAAGCAGTATTAAAGCGAGTACAACTTACATCTGCAGTTGTGAATATGTCGAAATCAACATATTGAAGAACAACTTTCTTACAATGTGGTTCTTTTGCAGCTAATGAGGTTGACTGCATCATTATTAAAAATAAAGAACAAATCAAAAAGTTTTTTTTAAAAAATATGTGTTTCATTTCTTTTCGTCTTTTTTAGGTGCAGGAGCAGTTACAATAACTTGATTTGTTATCTCAGTAGAAGTCGGGCTGTCTGTCTTATTAAGAGTACCCCCCCGCTGGCGCGGGTCTGTGACCCGTGCCAATATAAACAATTAAATATCAATACTTTTGTCCATGCCATGATTCGATAACTAAAATATCCAACATTCCATCTTCTCCAGCATAATCACAAGCACTACTGTACCGATAATCTTCTGCCCTAAAAACCAATCCCTCTTCAACTGGATTTTGGTGAATGTAATTTAGCTTTTGGTCAATCACCGCATTGCTCCACAATTCTATAGGCTTATTATCCCCTCGCCAAAAACTAGTTCCTTTTTCGGTTTTGAATTGTTTTAATAACCATTCCTTGCGGCTCTCTACTGGATTTTCTTCAATTGCCTTAACAATTGCCTTACTTGTAAACTTTTTAAAATCACGTAAAAATCTTGCAATAGATATCCTTCCTTTGCCCTTATAATTAAATGCACATGATTTGTCATGATACACCACGCAAAGATTTCAAGTCCTTTGTTTTTCTGACAGAAATCAAGATTCACTATTAGAATATCTTTATATTCGCTTCTTGTTAATGCATCTACCCAGTTTTGTACTGCAAACGATACAAAATAAACACCCCCCTAGATTATGAATTGAAAATCGACGTAGTCAAATTTATATTTTCTACTCATAGATAATTCGTAATTTAATTGTTATGTATTGGCACGGGTCACAGACCCGCGCCAGCGGGGGGATTTATTATGGTCTCTTCTTTGTGTTAATTATTTTGATGCTATTTAGGATATAATCATAATAAATTAATTTAGATTCGTCAACATTCTCATACATGACGGTTATCCCTGATTTAAAATAATTTTCTTCTCTGAAGTATCTTTTTCTTTTTATTCCATTGTTTAGAGAATCACAGTAACCTCGCAGAACCCGAACATCATTATCTAATATAAACTTACTAGTTATAGTGTATTTGGCTTGATTGACTAGAGGAAGATTTACCATTGCTCCACAATGTATCGTTATAACTGTGGAATCTGAAAAGCAACTAATGGTTCGAAAAAAGCCTTCCTCATATGTTTCATAATGAGAATGACTTTTTGTTGGCAACTCAATAATCATTTGATAATTCGACCATTTAACAGTATCTGTTTTGATGCTATTTTGTGATGAAACAAAGCTGTTAAAGCTTAGTAGCATTAATAAAATTTTAATGTGAGTCTTCATAGTTTTGTAGTGCTTCTTTTTCAGCAGCTTTAATTTGTTGTTCAAGGGGCAGATTTGTTGGGACTTTTACACTGACAGCACTATTCATTTTTAATTCACTATCCCACTCAATCATACCTTTAGATTCATATGTGTGGCTTGATTTTAAAACATCTCTAGTTTGTTCATACATATAAGCATGTCCAAAACCTTCATGAGCCGT
Organism: uncultured Bacteroidales bacterium; assembly: GCA_903911085.1. Taxonomy (GTDB): domain Bacteria; phylum Bacteroidota; class Bacteroidia; order Bacteroidales; family Paludibacteraceae; genus Paludibacter. Next base: position 14,895 of record CAIWCC010000031.1, read on the forward strand.
ATTTTTAGTTTGCAACTTTTCTGAAGCAACTGAACTTGTCAAAACCCCGTTCCCCGTAGCGTAATCCTGCGTAGTTTAAGTTCCCCCCGCTGGCGCGGGTCTGTGACCCGTGCCAATATAAACAGTGCGAAAACGATAAGAGATAAAATCTTTTTCATAAACATTTTTTTTAGAGGTAAATAATTTCGAGGAAAAGGAAGGTAAATTTATATGGACTTCAGGCAAATCAAAAAATGAAATGCGTGAGCAATCACAATATTGGAATATAGGTACGACCAAGCACCCGAAGCCAAATAAGTAACGCCCACGCAAACCGTGAGCATTTTACTTATTGTTTTTTGGCTTCTTAAAATTGGTCGTTTTATATTCCCATGAACAATAGCAAAACGCTATATAATATTTTTGAAAATCAATAATTCACATTGTTGAATTGCAAAAATACGAAAAGTTATCAAGAAATTGTTGATTGTGTGAAATTATTTTTAAAATATTGTTTTCTATAATTGTCAGTCATCATAAGAAATAGTTATAGTGTTTGATGATATCAAACATTTTTATATTCTCTCATCAAACACTTTGGTAGATTTAGTTTTTTGTGGTCTTGAAATATGATGTTTTAGTTGAAAAATAATTATATAAGGCTATATTTTCGACTTTTATCTATGAATTAGTCAGAATATTCGGATTAATTCATAGACTTTTATTATATTTGCAGCGAAATTAAATATTCAAGTATTATGAAACGTAAAGTTTTAGAGCAATTCATCAACTGGAAAAATAACCCAAAACGGATGCCGCTGGTGGTAAATGGTGCGCGTCAAGTGGGGAAAACCTATATTATTAAGGAGTTTGGAAAGTTACATTTTAGCAACGTTGTGTATGTGAATTTGGAAACCAACCTTGCAGTAAATTCCTATTTTGAAACGGATATTACGCCACTGCGGATAATTCAGTTTTTGGAAACTGCCACCAATACCCGTATTATTGCTGGTGAAACGCTGATTGTGTTGGACGAAATTCAATCGTGCGCACGGGCATTAACTTCCTTGAAAACTTTTTGCGAGGAAACCCCCGAATTTTACATTGTGGCAGCTGGCAGTCTGCTTGGTGTAGCAGTAAACCGTGAGAGTTTTTCATTTCCTGTTGGTAAAGTAGATGAGATTAGCATGTTCCCAATGGATTTTGAGGAATTTCTTTGGGCAACGGATAAAGTAAAGTTGGGCGAAGATATTAGAAATCATTTTGACACAAACGAAGCTTTCCCTGAAATTTTACATACTCAAGCCTTGGAATTGTACAAGCAATACCTTATTGTGGGTGGTATGCCGGCTGTGGTGCGTGAGTTTATTGAAACCAAAAGCTTAATTACAGCCACCGAAATTCAAGGTCGAATACTGAACGAATATATTGCTGATATGGCAAAATATGCTACTGCTACCACAAGTGTAAAAATTCGGGCTTGCTACAATTCTATTCCCGCTCAATTGGCAAAAGAAAATAAGAAATTTCAATATAAAACGGTTCAAAAAGGCGGTACTGCCACCATTTTTGGCGAAGCAATAGAATGGCTTAATTTTGCAGGTGTGGTACTTAAATGTCAGAAAATAAATCATGGCTTTTTACCGATAGCCGTATATGCCGATTTGAGTGATTTTAAACTTTACATGGGCGATGTTGGTATGTTGACCATGAAATCAGGAATGCCACATCAATTGATAATGTCTGATATTGAAGAAGATAATGGGTTTTTAGGAGTGTTGAGCGAGAATTATGTTGCACAGGCGTTAATTAGTAATGGTTTCCCATTGTTTTATTGGAAAAATGATAATACCGCAGAACTTGATTTTGTGTTTCAAATTGAAGGAAAGGTAATTCCTGTGGAAGTAAAAAAGGGAAATCGCACCAAATCGATAAGTATGAATATGTTTGTGGAAAAATATAATTGTCCGTATTCAATTCGTATTTCCAAAAAGAATTTTGGGTATGAGAATAACATCAAATCGGTTCCACTTTATGCAGTATTTTGCATTGCAGTAAATTGACATTTGTCTATGATAAAGTCAGATTATTCTGATTTATTCATAGACTTTTATACTATTTGTTCAAAAACACAAAGAGTATTTTCAGTAAATTCTACTTTTTAGCCAATTATTACATACTCCAAAATTTAAATTATTTTGAACTAAATTACAGCTGAAAATTTGTATTTTTGCACTCAATAAAATTCTTGTAGAAAACAAATCCAAAACAAATTTAACAAAACAATAATTTACTTTATAAAATCAATAAAAAATGGAACTAAGCACTAAAAACACTAAGAATGAGATTCTTGCAGCCTACGAAGATTTGTTGGAAAAAATACAAGAGTCAAAAACAGAAGAACCTAAAAAGCTTCAGGAAAAACAAAAGCAAGAAACTATCGTAAAAAATGCTGGGGAATTTAGTTATGATAGTATTGTAAGAAATTTGACATCACTTAAAATTGATTTGTCTGGTTCACTCGATAAATTGGGTGATAAATTTGTGGCTGAATTTAAGAAATTTGAGGATCTGCAACAAGCCATTCAGCTGGAAAAGAAATCATTGGAAGATTTATACCAACTTTCGGCAACAACCGATTCCCTTTCAGTGATGTTATTGGCTCAAAAAGAAAAGAAAGCGCAATTTGACGAAGAAATGGCCGTGATTAAATTGAAATTTGACGATGAGGTTGCCAAAACGCGGTCGGAATGGAAAAAACTTCAAGAGGAAACAACGGCAAAGCAAAAAGATGAAAATGAGATTCTAAAAAAAACAAAGCAGCGCGAAGAAGAAGATTATTTGTATAATTTGAAACTTTCACGCAAGAAAGAATCTGACATTTACGAAGAAAAGAAGTTGAAACTGGATAAGGAATTAGAAGATAAGAAGGCAACCTTTGAAAAGGAATTTGCAGTTCGTGAAACAAAAATAAAGGATGCTGAAGCTGAATTAAAAGATTTACAATCAAAGAATGCATCATTTCCTGCTGAACTGGAAAAGGCTGTGGCGACAGCAGTAAAAGCAAGTTCCGAAAAGCTTAAAGCAGAATTTGGATTTGAAAAAGAACTAACTGCCATGCAAGTAGCTGGTGAACTGAAACTTAAAGAACAAACAATCGGAACACTTCAAGCGAAAATCAAGGATTTGGAAATTTCCATCAAAGATCTTTCGCAAAAAACAAGTACTGCCGAAGCAAGCGTAAAAGATATTGCCATAAAAGCAATTGAAAGTTCGTCGAAATTGCAATTTGTAGAAAAGCCGAAAGAAGTATAAATCATATCACTCATTATTTCCTGTCTAAAAAATGGAAAAATACGCCCAAATTATTAGTTCACTTACTGCTGAACAAAAAATAGAATTTCTTGAAAAAGCATTATTAAACTCCAAAGAGTTACAATCTCAATTTGCAAATTATTTCACTAATAATCAGAAAGATAAAGTTCATATTGCTGTCAACTTCAACGAAAAAGTAATAGAAATGGCGAATGAGTATCAAGAGCAATTAGAAGCACTTGAGTTGAACGAGCCCGACTACGACCGTTATCACTACCGTCAGGATAGGTATTATGACGATTGGGAAATGGCACAAGAGGCTGCAGAAGATGAGGTGGATGAATTGTTCCAATCGTATAAAGTAGATATGATTGCACAAATTTCGCAAGGAAACATTGAAGTGGCAATGGCTCAGCTTACAGGCTTATTAATAGCTTGTTATGAAGCCGATGTGGATGATGAATATGAAAATTTGGGTGACCCCCAAACGTATTTTATAAATTGCTTAAAAGAGTTGGAAAAAGAATTAGAAGTTGAAATTAATCGCACAATTCTAAATGACAAAGCTGTATCAGAAACCATAAAAAACAACATGCTTTGTTTCAAGAATGGTGAAGCAAATTTATTTTCACCAGATATTCATGATGCAATAATGACTTCGCTTTTGCATAATAGTACTGAAAGTGGCGAAAGTGTATATGAAGATTTTAAACTTAATGGAACTAACATAGAACTTTTTCCAAATACTTACCTGCAAGCCACACGCATTGCTAATGCCGCATCGTGGGTTTCGGAGGCAGAAAGACTAAGTACTTTCAATGTGGAAGTGGCTGCAGAATTGCTTGAATATCAATCGATAGAAGATAAAGTTTCATTTCATAAAAATGCCAAAATACTTTTTCCGTTGTTTCAAGATAAATTAATAGATCTCATAGCTGCTGGAATTGATGACAATTATGAAGTGGATTTTAGTAGAAAAATATTAGCTTACAAAATCAATTTGCAACAAAAAATTGAAGATTATAAAAGGTTAGCGCATCTATTGAGCAAAGATGAAAAACTTCTATTTATAAGAGCTTTTCAAAATAGTTATGCTCATGAGTTTTATATCCAAATGCTAGAAGTAGAGAAGATGGATATGGAAATCCTTGAATATGCAAAAATTTACACTGGTTATCTATCAAAACTATCATTCGTAATGCGCTCTGTTATAGAAAAATATCCAGGAAAATGTTTTGAAATATCTAAACCAAAAATTCTGTTATCACTTCAAAACAATATAGGTAGAAATTATTATCACGAGGTGGCTGAGCTGTTGAAATTCTTGTTAACTTCAAAAAGCAATACGATAGCTGTTTATGATTTAATTGATGAGTTGACTACAACTTACAATCGCCGACCTGCTTTGAAAGATGAGCTAAAATCGGTTGGGTTGCTAAAAAAATGATAAAATAAAATTCAACTGTTTCGTACTATTCAGCACCATTTAGCATCTGATAACATATTGATTTTCAAGAACAACTCATCAAATTGAAAATCAATAGTGAGAACGGTATTACACTTTACCCCCAGTTCAGCAAGCTACACTGGGGGTAATGCATAGTCAGCACCTATATGGAGGACACTTAGTCAACTATAAATCAATTAAATAAATATATAATTGATAATTTTTAGGAATGCTGAGTAGATACTTCAAATCAGACATTTAAATTTATCAATATTTAAATTTATTGGTGATAATCTGATTATCAATAGTCAACATAGCTAAATATAATCCTTTAACCATTCCTGTTGAATTTAACGTATAGTTATATTCACCTGTTGCAAGTTTTTGATTATTAAACACCTCGCTCACCAACATTCCATAAACAGTGTAAATTTTCAACGAAGCGATGCAGTTTTTTGTCAATATGAAATTAGCTTTCGTTAAATTTGTATTATTACTAGCATCCACCCAAAACTTTACATTATCAGAATTTACTTTTTGTAGAGCAGTTTCAATGGGCATTTTTTCAAATAACACAGCATCTGCAATGGTATTCGTTCCACCCGAACATGCAATTTTTACATAATCAAGTTCCCCTTTATTTAATTGATATGAACCCAGAAAGTTCCATTTACCACTATTTAGTGTCTGATCAACTTTAGCAGAAGAGATTCCCTCCATGTGTTTAATTTCAACTGGTGCAGCAATTGGCCTATTGGAATATGCCGCCCATCGCATATAAATCCTATAATTGCCATCTTCTGGTATTAACGGAGTCCATTTTGCCCAATTCGTGCTACTATTGGAAGGATAATATGCGTAATTGGTACCATAAAAACCCGTAACTCCACTACTAACAGACCAAGTAGAACTAAATGTGCAACCAGCATCAGTATTATCAACAATTATTTGTGGATTTGCTGGATTGGGTGTTGTTCGCATAGAATCTGTGGTGGTAGTGTCGGGATAAACAGGATTTAATTGCTCATAAAAACGCACATAATCATACACAGCAGCCGAAGGAAGTTTGGCAACATCAACCGTATCAGTTCCACCCAGAGGAGCAGCTATGGTTGTAAGCCAAATGCTTGCATCGCCATGTTTTTGTTTGGTAGCATCCAAAGTGCGAACCAATTTACCTTCAAAAAAGAATTTAATTTCTTTTGGAGTAAACTCACAAGCCCAAATATGAAAAGTATCAGCCAAATTGGGGGTCGTTACAGTTTTTGCACCTGAATTGGAATGAACAGGGTAATAATTATGTAAATTTGTGGAATAAGAAGTGAATGATTTTGAATCATTTTCACAAACATCAATTTCTTGACAAAGTGTTGAGTAAGGAATGCCCGTCGAAGGAAGTTTGTACATCATCCAAAACGATGTATGCCAGCCTTTTCCTTTCGGTATTTTAAATCGACTTTCGTAATAACCGTATTTATACCCTTTTTTGGTAATAACGCCAGCTCCGGTGTATTGGGTTGCGCCTATATTTTGCTGCTTCACATTCAAGTACAAATAACCATTGGCCACTGTTACATTTTCGGGAACTTGTTTGCTCCAAAATCGGGTATCGGTGCGGTAATCCCACACTTTTGTATTAAGTGCAGTACTATCAAAATTGTCTTCAAAAACCAGCTTACAATCACCAATTCCAGGACGAGTGATAATTGTTTGCGAAAAAACAGATAGTACAAGAAATTGTAGACAGAAGCTACATGAAACGATTTTTTTTAGCATATAAAATTAGATTTGATAATAGTTAACATTAAAGACTAGTTAGATTTTGAAATATATTTTTAAAAACTATAATGAAACCAGTCAACATCTACATAACCGCTCTCACTTAAGTTATTATAGTTGAAAATTCCAATATTATCACCGCGGAAACCACCCCAACGTAATTTGTAATCAGCTCCAAATTTAATGAATGATTTACCATCAATACTGTAAAAGTATTGATTAATTCCATTATTGTTTACCACCGAACGTAACCAAATAATGGGTGCAGAAATAGCGTCGCCTTCTGTTACTTTCCCATTATCATTATATTTAATTATTTTCCCTTTTTCAGTCATTTTCACACTCAAAGTGCAATAATTTGAACCACCATTGAAATGACTTAATCCAGCTTCCTGCCCTACCGTCATGGCAGAAATATCCATTTTGATCTCAGCTTTCGTTGTCTCACTTTTCACATATCGTTGGCAAATGGTATTTCCAGCCTTAAAGAAAGTACTTTCTATCAATGGTTTAAATGCATATAAACGCAAAAATCCTTTTCGATTTGACAATGACCATTTTTCATCACGAGGTTGATAGTTCCACATCCATTGTGGATTCAATTTTTTACAATTAAATTCATCACTTCCTTGGGGAAATGTCTTTTTCTGACCTTGAACAGGTTTTTCATTTTCCCACACAGGTTCAGCCACTTTATCGTTATCGTAATCCACACCAGCCATTGGCCACCCATCAACCCAAGTTACTGGCAATAAGCTTATTGGACGACCATTTTGATAGCCTTCGCCTTGATGAGTAAGGAAATACCATTTTTTACCATCAGGAGTATCTATTATTGTTCCTTGATCAAATCTACCACCGGTGCTGTCGGGGTGCACCATTAAGTAACTTTGCGTTCCTTGTGGCGAAATATCATACATTCCTGCATCGCCAGGCTTGCCAGGTGTTCCATCTGGTTTGGTTCCATAAATATTTTTCGAACGAGCAATAGTGGCGCGTCTATCGTAATTTGGCAAGAAACACTGATTGTGATAAATATAATAATACCCGTCTTTTTTGAAAATTTTATTTCCCTCGCCCCATGTAGCATTTGGTAAAATATTTGTACCTCTATCGGTTTGGTCTTTTGTTTTAATTTTCATTTTGTTAATATCACCATCAAGCAGTTGCGTACCATCCCACGACATCTGAAATAGTATAGGAAACCAGTTTTCACCAGGGTTACTTGTAACCATATATGCTTTGCCGTTGTCGTCCCACAATGGACAATTATCGTCCCAATTAAGACCAAAAAGAGGTACACCATTTTTGTCTTTCATTTGTTTCACCTCCCACGTACCAGTTATTTTTTTGGCAGTGGCTACATAAATTCCACCTTTATTGTAAGTAGTAAAATAGCACCAAAATTTCTTTTCGTGATAACGCAACGACGCTGCATAAACACCTTTATCGTAATGATCCATTACTGACCAATCGAAACGATTGTCTTTTAGCTCATTAGGCAAATCTTTAACAACACTTCCAATGGTTTTCCAGTTGACCAAATCGCGTGAATGCATTATTACAATGCCACCCGAAAACTGAAAAGTTGAAGAAATTAGGTAATAATCTTTCCCCATTCGAAGGACTTCTGGATCGCTATAGTCGGCAGGAAGAATTTGATTGCGGTAACGCCCATTACCTAAATCGCCCCAACGTTTTCCATCATGTTGAGCATTGACCGTTGATAACAAACAAAATAAAACTATCTGTTGAACAAAAAATCGCAAATTGAATTTCATTTTATATTTTGCTAAATAATTTATAATCATTTTTTTTAGTTAGTTCTATTGTAATTTAAAAGTAATTGGAATAGTATAATAAACGGCTACCTTTTCGCCTTTATTTTCAGCGGGAATCCATGTAGGCATCAATCGTATTACACGTTGCGCCTCTTCATCCATTTCCAAATTTAAAGACCTAATAATTTTCGTATTTTTTACTTTACCATCTTTACCCACTACAAAATTTACAATTACTCTTCCCTGTATTCCATTGCGTTGAGCTTGAACAGGATAACGTAGATTATTGCTAATAAACGCCATAAGCTGATTTTCTCCGCCTGGAAATTGAGGCATTTTCTCCACTACTGAAAATACTTTTTCATCGCTAATAACTTTCTCCATTGAAGCTACTTTATCTACGCCCAAAGTTCCCATTAATAGCGTTTTCACTTCATTATTTGGTATGCCTTGAATTTTTGGAGTAACCATTTCGCCTTGTTGATTGAAAATCATAGCGTGAGGAATTGAAGCCACGTTGTACTTTTTGCATAATTCGTCCCATTGTTTAGCAGATAAACGGTAATGACTACCATCAATATCTGGAATCACGTTTTCCCAAGTTTTCTGTGGCGACGAATCACCTGTAACGTAAACAAAAGCGACGTTCTGAATTTTCATTTCTTCTTTCAATGGTTTCATTTCGGCAATATTGCGCATACATGGACCACACCAAGTTGCCCAAAAATCCAAATAAACAACTTTGCCTTTGAATGGCTCTAATAATTTTGCCAACATATTTTCAGAATTTGCATCGGGAGTTGAAAGTACTTTGAAATTCCGTTTCAGTTTGTTTGATGCAATTTTTGCAAGCACTTTGCTATTCTCGTCCTTAATGCAAGCTATAATAACAGGATTTTTGAACTGTTTATTAAGTTCTTTCAATTGATCATCAGAAAGAAATGCATACTTCTTAAACTTCTCAACAATTATATGTGCATTAATTAGTTCGGTCATTAACCCATTTTCACCAAAAATTGATTGTGCAGATGTAAGGAAAACCTTATTGCCAGCCTCCTGCATAAAAGTGCTTATTTGAGTGCCATGTGCCCCGAAAAATGGAATCATTTTAGGCATTAGTCTTTTGTAGGTTGAAGTATCTCTTTTCGATTCTGGGATTGCTGCTATGGTGTCAATCAAAGCCTTATCCTCCTTCGACAATTCAACATTCATTTGGGCAACTCCAGCAAACATTGTCCATTGCAACGTTTTCATAAATGACATTGGAACAAAATAATTATTGGAAAATAAATTATGGAATGTTGCCGCAAAACGATAATCAATAATGGCTTGTGGCTGACGTTTTAAAGTTTCAATAAACGATAATGCCATAATTGTGTCAACATGCTGCTTGTTTACTGCTTGAATCTGCTTCATAAAGTCTGGTGATTTTTTAGCCATTATGGCTTTTACTTTTTGCTCCAAATAATCGGAAAGTAAAGAAGTTCGCTTCATACTGATATTCACATCAAGAATAGTCAATGCTTTAGTACTTAAATTTCTTGATTTTTTATAACTTTCAAGTAATTTCATGTCCGAATCGTAATCACTGTTGGCAATAATTGCTAATGAATCAATACTAATAGTTGGAATAAGATTGTGTTTGCGCCAAAGTTCTTCATTTTTGCCAATAGCAACATGTATTTCTTCACTCAGTTCGGCATTATCGCCCATAAAATGACATCTGTGGTTTCCAAAAATCGAATCGTTTTTTCCTCTTTTATCAAATCCTATCAAATGAAAAAGTCGCTTGCCCGGCTCCAACAAAATTCGTTCGTTACCAATCCCATTAAAATTAACAGTAAACATTGATGGATAATTCAATGCAATTTTCGATTCGAAATAACCATTTTCGTTGATAAAAACTGGTTGTTGGAAATCCTCACCATTAATTACATTTTCATATTTAAATGAGAAATTTCGAGGCATATTTGGAGTAAAACCATTTATAAAACCACAATAAATGGCTGTGTCGGTGTGAAATATATTTTCGGGAAAAGGCAGATTATCTTTGGGTTTATAATTGGCATTTTTTGTTTTAGACAATGAGCAAACCACCTCGTTTTTTTTTGCGCCTACTGTTACACCCAAAAGTTTATTTTCAGTTAAATTTAAAATCAATTTTACTTTTTCAGTATTTAGTTTTAAAACTATCTCCTTGCACTTTCCATTTATTTTAATGTCATCATATTGCCAAACCTGCGCATTATAAACAGCATTATTCTCATAAAGAGCCAGATGCAATAAATTGCTTCCGTCAGTTTTCAACCATTCACCTTCAAACTCAATGGGTAAAAGTGAGGTTCGTTGGTGTTCATTTATTTTAATTCCCCAAAATTGCCAAGGTTGACCATCGTTTGTAAAAGGTTCCGAAAAATCAATTTTCTCAGTTTTGGAGTCAATAGGCGGAAAAATTGCCGAAAAAACTACTGGGTCGTTTTTTTTCAAGTTCCATCGACTGCCTATTGCTGATGGCATACCAACTGTAGAACGAATGAGCTGTTTCTCCACACTATTGGACTGTTGAATATACGAATTCTTAGCCAACATTGCATTCTGAGGGTTTGTAACTTTAAAAGTCAAAATGGTAGCAGTATCCAACACTTCAACCTTGATTAACTGAATATCAGTTGTTTTACGAAAAGTGTATTGCGGATTTTCAATTACACGCGCCTGAATTGTCTGGACAAAAAAGCAAAGAAACAGAAAAATGATTTTTTTCATTAAGAATTAGATTTATAAATTGTGTGAAGTTTTTTAAAAGAACACTGTCGTTAAAGTATGACTTCACCCACACTTACCAATTTCACTGGTCCAACCAATCCTGCTGGTTGTAGCACACTGTTATCGCGGTAATAGTACCAAACTGTAAAGGCTTTGCGTCCTTGCGATGGACGTGGCTCGTTTTTCAAAAACCAATCCGGATACGCCTTCATGGCATGCCCTTTATCTACCCCGCGGTCGCTACCCCAATCAAAGTCGGCAGGCTCTTTTTCGTCCCCTACCAAGCGATTTGCCCAGTTGTTGGTTACAGCTATCTCAATTAAATTATCACCATTCTTAAGGGCATCGGTAATGTCCACTTTGAAAGGCGGATACCACAACGTACCTTTTTCCAAACCATTGATTTTCACTTGTGCCAAATCGTTCATTTCACCCAAATCGAGCACTATGCGCTTGCCTTTGGTAAATTCTTTTTTACTGATTTTCAACATTTTGGTATAAGTAGCTGTTCCAGCAAAATACATGATTTCTTTGTCAGTATGTTTGCTGAAATCAATAAGTTGCGCAAACGAACGTTGAAATGGCGTTCCCAATTTTGGCACAAAAGACACATTCCAATCACCCTCAACAACTTTACTTATTGTTGGTTTTATGCTAATGGCTTTTTGTTTCCCCGAAGCATAGGTAGCAGTTGCACTGATAGTATCGGCAGAACGCAATGAAGCAATTCCGTTATTGTCTGTTGTAACACACCAATTTGAAGTTGGTTTTTCGGATTTTACGTCCACCAAATGGTCGGCATCAACGCTAGGTTTCTGGAACACTACAAAAACTGTTTGCAACCCACGCAGTTTTAGATTCACTGAGGTTCGTCCCTCTTTTTCGCTCCACACAGCAGCTTTGCGCATCGAACCATCTTCGGCTTGCCACAATTCTGGTTGCTTGCCAGCTACTCGGAACGAAACGGAAATATTTTGAGGCGTTTTGCTCATATTGGCTACATAATACATTTCACTTCCGTTAGCACGACGATGATTCAACTTAATGCCATCGGCATTTTCTGCTTTATCTACCACGTAATCGGGGATGATTTTAAATTTAGTTTTGGCTTCATCCAATTTGGTAAAAACAAATCCTTTACCGTAAGGTTTTAATGACTCACTACCCCAAACTTCGTTTCCTATAGCTTTCAATATTTCATCGCAAGCAGGATAGTTTGCCAAACTTGGCGATTGAGTTGGTTTTGGCGAAACAATTGTTGCGCCTTCAGCCACTAAATTTTTAATTTTTTTAGCCACTTCTGGCAACATAACACTGTTGGTGAATACAATAAATGGGTAAACACGTCCTGAAGGAAGCACTATTTTACCATCTTTCACTACTATTTTATTTTGTAAAAAGTCATTAATTGAAATAACATCAGCATAACCTGTCAGATTTTCAACGCAAAGATAATCGGCTACACCTTCGCCTTGTTGCAAAAGCACTTGGCAACGAGCCAAATAGTCGAAAAATGCTTTACCCGATTTAGCCCAAGTTTGGTAACGCCCAAAATGCGTTCCCCACCATCCCATGCCCATGCCAGGTTGGTATTTATCGTCGAAAGGTTGATGAACCCAATGGTGAAGAATCAAACGGTTCACACCCACGGCAAAAGCACCATTAGCCGAATACTTCAGCATGGCAGGATCTTCGGTGTATTTACTTGATGTTGGCGTACTTGTAAAAGCCTCTGCACCAACTATTGTTTTGCCATTGGCACGAGCTGCCGCAGGTATATTTGGATTAATCATTCCATTTTGAAATGTCCAAAACTCACCCATTGGTAAATCGGACATAGCAACTCCTTGTTGTGTGTTAAACGGCCCGCCATAAGGTTCCCATTGCAATGCCAAATTATTGTCATTCAACATTTTTTTACCAATTTTGAAACCATTATTCATAAACAACGTGTTCACCACATCGCGATAATCCCATTCAAATCGTTTGGTTTTATCATCATTATCAATAATTCTGCGTTTTGTATTTTTACTGTCATTGGTGATTGGCTGTCCTAAAGTAAGAAGCCATGGCGTAGGGTCGTAACCTTTAAGTTTAATAAATTCTTCTTTAAAATTTGGAGTCCAGGTTTGGTTTCCAGCTTCGTAACTATCAATTAGCATGTGCTTGAAAGATTTACCAAGGTACTCACCCAAATATTGTTTCACAGGATTAAGTACTGTATTCCAGTGAAAAACCGTCTGTTCTACACACATTTTATCAGCCTCTAAAGTTTTTCCAATCAATTCGTCGGGAACAGGATGGGGCGGACGACCTGTAGAAGCATGACCCATGCGGTAAATAATCCATTTTTCACCTTTTGGCACCTTCCATTGCAAACCTTTAACAGCATCATATTGAGCGGTGAGGTTCAAAACATTTGCAATAGACAAATCCGATTTATCAGCAGGAATTGCCAAAACCATCACATCTTTGTAAAATGAAATTTTTCTTCCTGTTGCGCCCCAACCTTCATTTGCAATAAGTTTTGGCGACAAAAGAAGAATTGGTGCCTTACTGTCACCACCCACTACAGTGGTATCGCTCCACACCAATTGTTGCATGCTGCGCTCCTCATCAATCCACGGACCACCAGTGGTGGAATAACCTACAGTATTGTGCAATCCTATTTCCAAACCCAGTCGTTGCGCTTCCGAAGCCGCATGTTTCATGGCTTCCCAATAGGCGGGGCTACGATAGGTTTGTTCTGGCCAAGGATTATTTAATGTCGGCGCATGACTTTCTTGAACGGCAGAACTTAAATTAAAAATAGTGGCACCTCCAATTCCCATTTCCTTCATGGCCTCTAGATCTTTGGTTATACCCGATTTCGAAAAATTTGAACCCATCCAATGCCACCACACATAGGGTTTTACAGTGGTAGGTGGATTGATAAACAATTGTGACAAAGCATCCGACTTTTCTGCTTTTTGAGCTTGCAAGGTGAATATTGAAATGAAAATCAAAAGAGAGAGTAATGCAGATTTAAGATTGCAATTCATTATATTTTGGTTTTTATTATTTTTAAAATATTTACATTTTTAGTAAACTTTGTCATCGACATCAGATAACTCAGAACATTTTCTTAAGCAACATCCAGTACACTTTTGCTGGAATCCTTATTTTTATAAGCTGTTATCCATTTAGGAATAGCATTAACAAATACCACACATGCACAGAATAATATAACTCCTGATAAAGACAGATTTATTATACCTTGCACCAATGTTTCACTTTTCATAACCTGTGGAAAATAAATGTTTATTATGTTTGTTATACCTGCATAAAGCGTTGTGAACCCAATAAATACAAATGGAACGATTGTTATCCATGCATATTTGATTTTACCACGATTGATAATATAGGAAGTACCCACGGCTAATGCAATGGAAGCAAGTAACTGATTGGCAGTACCAAACATTGGCCAAATAGTAGAAACGCTACCGGTATAAATAAAATAACCCCAACAAAATACAATTATGAAACTAGCAAGTAGATTTCCGGGCAACCAATTTGTGCGACCAAACGGTGCATATATTTTGCCAAGCATTTCTTGTAAAACAAACCTACCAATACGCGTTCCGGCATCAATAGTAGTAAGAATAAACAGAGCTTCGAACATAATAGCAAAATGATACCAATATGACATTAAGCCATTTAAACCAGGAATAGCTGAAAAAATCTGCGCCATACCCACACCCAAAGAAACAGCACCACCAGTACGTCCTGCAATTTTTTCACCCACTTCGGCCGATAATTGAGTAAGATTTGACTCTGTAAAGCCCATTGAATGAAGTTGTGGCAAAATAGCTGCAAATTTTTCAGCAGGTACGTTTATTGCAAAATAATCGAGCGGTAACAAACTTGAAGCAGCAATCAAAGCCAAAATACTCACCATTGCTTCTACAAGCATGGAACCTGCAGCAATACTTTTGATATGAGACTCTTTCATTATCATTTTTGGGGTAGTGCCCGAACTTACCAACGCATGAAAACCCGATATGGCACCGCAAGCTATTGTAATAAATAAGTATGGAAATAAAGTTCCGGGAATGATAGGACCACCTCCATGAATAAACTCAGTAAATGCAGGCATGTGCATAGTGGGTGCCACAATAATTACTCCAACGGCAAGCATACCAATTACAACAATTTTCATGATTGAGCTTAGGTAATCGCGAGGCGAAAGTAGTAACCACACAGGCAAAACAGAAGCCGCAAATCCGTAGCACACCAACAATATTGTCAATGTTTTATGGTCATAAGTAAACCATGAAGCAAAAGGCGAATCGGGGATATAGCGACCAAAAATTACCGCACAAGTAAGCAGTGTTACACCAATAATGGTAGCTTCCACAGTTTTACCTTTTCGGAACTTAAACATCCAAACGCCCATAAATAAAGCAATAGGAATAGTAGAAGCAATGGTAAATGTGCCCCACGAACTTTCGGATAATGCATTGATAACCACCAAACCTAGTCCGGCCATGGCAATAATTAGAATAAGTAAAATGGCAATTGAAGCAGTAAAACCACTGACCTTATTAATTTCTACACGTGCTATTTCAGCTAATGATTTTCCATCAGAACGCGTAGAGGCATACAAAATAATAAAATCGTGGACTGCACCTGCAAAGACAGACCCTACAAGCATCCATATAAATCCTGGGAAATAGCCAAATTGTGCTGCTAAAACTGGACCTACTAGCGGACCAGCACCTGCAATGGCTGCAAAATGGTGACCAAAAAGCACCCATTTACTCATTGGAACATAATTTTGTCCATCGTAAAGTCTATCCGATGGCATGGTATTTAAGTCGTTAATTGTAGCCAACTTTGCCACAACAAAACTAATGTATAAACGATAGGCAATTACTAAAAAGAGTATAGCACCTATCACTAAAGGCATTGCATTCATAAAAGAGTGTTTTTTTAATGGTTAATATTGGATTTTTGTTGGTGAAGTTATTTGTGCGAATAATTATTAATTAGAATTAATCAAAAACAACAAACTAAATTTACTGTTTTGACAAAGTATTATAACTTATGAAATCTATAACTGATATTATTACCTAGTTTCAAAATATAAATACCTTTTTGCAAAAAAGAAGTATCGATATTTTTGGTAACACTTCCGTTACAGATTTTTTTTCCATCAATTGATAGAATTGAAAATGACATTTGACTGCCCAATCCATTTATCTGCAAATTTTTATCTACAGGATTTGGATAAATAGTAATGGACGAGTTTGTTTGAAATTGATTGAACCCAGTAAGTTTTACAGGCTCACCATACAATTCAAATTCATAAACACGAGCATATCCACCGATACCCGAAGTGACATAAAGTCTTACTTTGCTAATGGTGTCGTTTGGTAAACATGTTGCATATTCAGAGCTTGTATTTGCAGTTTCGGTGACAATGTCTTTCCAAGTATTATTTACCCATTTCTGAATTTTAAATGCAGCAATCGGACTATTGTAACTACCTCCAGACCCAGACCAAAAGCGACAATAATCAATAACATAACTACCTTGAAGATCGATAGTTAGCCAGTGAGGATAAGCAGCACCTTGTGCGCTCACCCATCTGCTTTCAGTTGCAATAATATTACCATCAACAACTTTTGAACCATCGAACCCCGTTGAAGAAGTACTCACAGCAGTAGGCTTACCCAATGCTACATTTTTAGGAGTATAGTTAAACATTGTGACTGATTGCTCATTAGAATTATAAGTAGTATCCTTCGCTAAGTTGTAGTATTTTACCCTGTACGACAGTCGATTAGCTAGTACTTTTGTATCCGAAAAATTAGTTAAATTGAGATCTGTAAGGTTAGCTATTTGTACATAATCTCCACAATTTTCTTTTCTTTCAATAATGTATCCACCAGTTGCTAAAGCTGTTTTATCCCACACTAAATTCACTGTTCCTGCTGCCGGACTGCTCACAGTTAGTTTGTTTGCAAATTTACGTTGTTTGAAAAGAGGAACAGCAACATTATAAGTATTAGTCTGTGACGCATCAGCACGAGTTGCACCAAACAAGTATATAGGCTTTCCGTTTTCAAACAACAAGCATGGACGCTCCAACTGAGAAACGCTGTTAACGCCACCTTCCCAAACAAAAGGACTACCAATCACTTTTGGATGTACTGCAGGAGCCCAGTCTTTTCCATTAGGCGAAGTCATTAGCGCCATTGCCCCAGAAGTACCAGTAAATTTACCAACAACATCACGAACAACGGCATAATAATAACCATTCTGAAACCATAAATATGGATCTTCTGCCACCATTTGAGTTGTTGTTCCAGAAGTTATTTCAAAAATTGGTTTTTTCTCCTTCACAAATGGTCCAGTTGGAGAATCGGCAAAAGCAGCCCCAAATCGAATTTGTCCACCAGTGTAAGTTGTACCTTTTGCACCTTGCTTATAAACCAAAAGCACTTTTCCTGAATCATTAGCAAATGCCGATGGATTTGAAACTAAATTATAGTCGTAATTGGTGTCAACTGAAGTATCAACATCCAATACTGGTTTATCAAATCGGGTCCAATCGCCAGTTAAACTATCAGCTACTGCTACTCCAATACGTTGAGTGTTTCTATAACTATACCAAGCTGTTGTACTCATACTATTTATAGGTGGTGTCATTACTGTTGACGACCTTGTACCAATGTAATACAAATAATATTTCCCTTTGTACAAAGTGAGAGCAGGATTGTGTGTTGCACTTCCATCCCAGAAATTAAGTCCGCGTGCTGGCAATGCTACTTTCAGGTGTTTATAAGGCCCTTCAGGCTTATCAGATACAGCCACCGCAATTTCACAAGTTACACACCAAGCATAAAATCCATCAGTTCGTGGCCAACGAGAATAAAGCATATAATACTTTCCATTAGGACTTTTCATTACAGAACCACACCAAATATAATAGTTTGGATCTACAAATTTATTGCCGAGTGGAACCTGTTGAACAGAATCACCAATATTGTAATCGATGATAGTAGGTGTAAGTGCTTTTGTGGAAGTTGAAATTGTCATAACAAAAAACAAAAGCAAGAATCCAACACCACTTTTAATACAAAAATAACATTGTAATTTCATAAATATGTAATTAAACAATTGCTCAAACAGATAAAAAAAAGACATTTAGTTATGCTACTTTTTTCGCATTTCATTAACTTTTTTATCTGCAGGAATAGTTGATGTTCTTCTTATAATAGTTTTCGAAAACAGCGATGGACATTCATTTGGATATTGAGTTTTCAGAACTTCAAGGCTTTTCCAAGCTTCATCATATTGTGCAATATATTTTGCGGTATTATCAGCAGATGAATACTTTGCATCAATAGAAGATAATTGAAAAATAGCATTAAAAATTATGTACATCTGGCGGCCATATTCACATGTAACTTTCACCACACGTCCAGTTGTTTTATCTTTAAACTTAATCTGCTTCGACAATTCCACAATTTCGTCCCACATTTTGACAGCCTCTTCTTTTTCTGCCACAATTACTGCTGCTTTTTTTGGATCTTTAGGCAACGAAGGAAATGTAATATATTCATCACGAACCCACATTGGATAGACATCGCCAGGATAAGCAGCACTCCGCATACCACGAAGTGTAGCTTTCTCCGACAGAATCGCAATTTTTCGGAATTTCAAAGCATCACTTTTACTTAATTTCAAAACATTACAAGCATAACGATTAAAAATGGATTCTTCTGATTCTGTTGGATGATTTGCCCATTGAGCCATCACCCAAGCGTTTAATTCGCACCATATTTCACTTTTCGGATATGGACCTTCCCAGCCACCACCACGGCTCCAGGTCCACATACCCACCATTTTACCAGTAGCATAAAGTTCTTTTATGTTCCAAATTTTTCCAGCATTTTTACGGTACTGATGTTCTTCAAAACCATCAATTACACCACGTGCCACATAATTTGGAAATGCTCCTTTACCTTCATACTCACGAGCACATTGCACTTCCACCAATTGTTGATGACGTCCAATACCAAGCACTTTGCTAAAAGCGTCACCTCTATGAAAATCATCTTCGCAATGTTTAATGCTTATTACTAGATTCTTATGAGGTTCAACAGTATTTGTAATGTATTCATATTTCTTAATGTCAGTATCAAAAACCCACCATGTGCGAAAAATCAACTTCTTGTTCAATTTTACACAAATTTCATCACGTAGTATGTTCATTAATGGAATAATACATTTATCAGCATTATATTTATCTTGTATATTTCCTTTGTGGAAAGGCGCATCCTCAAGATACGTTTCTCCAATACGCACCACAATACCGTCCATTTGTGGAAATTGAACAAACATTTGATGCAATTGGTAGCGGAGTAATTTTTCAGTTAATGTATCCAACGGATTACCAAAAGTCTTCTCAATTCCATACTTCTCTATCAACCTTTTTGGGAACAAAATTAGGTCGCTCATTGCGTACACATCAATGCCGTTTTTTTTACAATTTGTGTATAAACTATCTAAACGGTGCGCTTTCTTCTCAACCCAAGCACGGTCGGCACAGCCTTTTGGCAAAATATTGGGGTCAAGTCCATCCCAATTTATAGCTAACATTGGCGAATCGAAAAGAAAATAGGATTTTGAGTTGAAACCCATTTTTTTTATCTCCTTTGGTTCGTTGAACTTGCTAACATACATAGCATCGCCCGGATTGTTGTGTACCATATCCATGATGTATGGAAGTGGTTTAGATTGCGAATTAACACCTAAAACAAAAACCGAAAATAAAATCAATAAATACGTTTTTTTTTTCATTTTTAAAAATGTTCGTGTAATAAAATCGAGAAATAAATTTGATTTAAAAATGACTCAACCATACTTTTTGTATAAAAAAAATTGGTGGTCAAGAATATAAAATTATACTGTAATAAAAATGGTCATAATCATAACAATAGGTATGCATATTGATAACAAATCATTTTAAATGACATAGATATTCTGATTGCCGAGTAACATGTCAATTATTTACAACATGCAAGAGGAAATAGAGCCAAACATTGATTTTGTAAAGGGTCATAAAACGGCTTATATTCGACCATTTTTATTATCACTAGAACTTATGACTCAAAACACAAGACGGACAATTTACACAGAAAATATACTTCTAAATTGTAATAGTAAAATTAATTCTGTCAATCAAAGTTATAGAGAATATTCTGGTGCAAAGTTAAATAAAAATACACTACAATCAAAACATTGTTAACACATTACCTAAATTAAATTATAAATAATCGAATATCTTAAACAATAAAAATAATTTAAATCATGAAAGTTAACTTCAAAATAGATTTTACAGACCTAATGCTGCAAATCAGAAAGTTTATACTTTTTATCCTGTCGGTCATATGGATTATTAGATTTCTAGAAACGAACAATTCTACCAAAATATTGCTCAAAAGGAGCATTTTTTCAAGCTTCGGAGAAGCGTAATTATGGTAGAATTGTTGATGAATTTTATCTTTTAGAGCTCCGTTTTGAGCGAAATTCTAATCAGGACAAAAGTAAAAACGAATTCAGGAATAACATATTGATATTATTCAAAAGTAGTAATAAATACTTCACAAAAAAATAAGTTTAAATTTCTACTTAAGTCTGGTAAACTAGATATTTTTTAAACTGATTTTATAAAAATTCGCAAAAAAAATGGGTTGAATAAACATTCATAAATTATTAAACATACAAATATATTTAACTTTATAATTGTTATTGTAAATTATACATTAACATTTATTCTCCAAAATATTTTTGACATTAATCTGAACATATTCACTGATTTCTGACAATAAATAGAGCAACAATTCTGATATCTTTATTTTATTACACCCATTCTGTTATGATTTCACATACTTATACTAATGTGACATAATATACTTTTGTATCTAAATTTTTGCTAAGAATTCATATTTTTAGAATCAATTAAGTTACAACAAACAATCATCAAAATTTAAATATCAGACAAATACTATTATTAACACAACCAATTAAATTAATTAAGCATGAAACAACAAAAACAATTTTGTGATTACAATGACGGAATCTATTTAGACGTAGGTTTTTTTTAGAAATATCAATATTAAGTTTAAATCAAATATTAAATGCGATTATGTAATTAATTCAATATGAAAAAAATCCTAATTTCAATCATTCTTTTCTTTTCTTTTTCCCTGGTTTTTGCACAACAAAGACAGATAAAGGGGAAAATTATGGACGATACAAATAGTCCAATTATTGGTGGAACAATACTAATAAAAGGTACTAGCAAAGGAACGGTTACCGATGTAAATGGTAATTTCCAGCTAAATGTACCTGCAGATGCAAAAACGATAATTTGCTCATACTTAGGTATGAAAACAAAGGAAGTAGCATTGCAAGAATCTTCAAATTTTACGATTATACTCGAAAGTAGCGACAAATCGCTACAAGAAGTAACCGTAGTAGCTTATGGTTCACAGAAACGCGAAAGTGTATTGGGGTCTATAACCACGGTCAAGCCAAGTGAGCTAAAGGTTCCATCGAGCAATCTTACCACAGCTTTGGCAGGTCGTATTGCAGGTTTGGTGTCATACCAACGAAGTGGTGAACCAGGTGCCGATGATGCCGACTTTTTTGTACGTGGTGTTACATCATTTAGTTATGCAGGTGGAGGTCCGTTAATTTTAATTGATGGTCTTGAGGTTACAAAAGGAGATTTAACCCGTTTGCAACCTGATGATATCGAAAGTTTCTCGATAATGAAAGATGCAACTGCAGCAGCACTTTATGGTGCACGTGGTGCCAATGGAGTTATTATGGTAACTACCAAGCAAGGTAAAGAAGGACCTGCCAAAATTTCTGTACGATTCGAAAATTCTATTTCCAATCCTACAAGTATGATTCAGTTTGCTGATCCTGTTACTTATATGCAATTAAACAACGAGGCATTATTAACACGTACTCCAACGGGAACAGTACCATATTCACTAGAAAAAATTGATAAAACAATTGCTGGTGCTAATCCAATGGTTTACCCTGCTACCGACTGGAAAAATTCACTTCTTAATGATCAAGCCATTAATAGCCGTCTTAACTTTAACTTAAGTGGAGGTGGAAAAGTTGCCACATATTATGTAGCGGCAACGTATAACCAAGACAATGGTAACCTTAAAATGGATAAGCAAAACAACTTCAATAATAATATTGATTTAAAGCGTTTTACTCTTCAAACAAAAATAAATATCAAAGTAACTAAAACAACTGAGTTGATGACCCAGTTGCGTGGTAATTTCGATGATTACTCAGGACCATTGGTTTCGGGTACTGAATTGTACAATGAAATTATGAGAACTGACCCTGTTAGTTTCCCAGCTTATTACATACCAGATGCTACTACAGCGTATAAAAAACACATTCTGTTTGGTAATACCAACACTGGAAATTACATCAATCCGTATGCAGATATGGTTAAGGGATATAAAGAATCTGCTAAATCAACAATAATGGCTCAATTCGAGCTTAAACAAGATTTAAAGTTTATCACTCCTGGACTAAAGTTAAGAGGAATGATGAGTACAACCCGATATTCATTTTTTGATGTGAGTCGTAGCTATTCTCCATTCTTTTATAGCGTTGGAACTTACGACAAGCCTACTGATAGCTACACACTTACTGAATTAAATTCAGGAACAGGAACAGACTATTTAAATTATTCTCCAGGCACAAAGGATATTACCACCAAAACCTATATGGAGGCCGCGCTTACTTATGACAAGTCGATTAACAAAAAGCATAATGTCGCAGCATTATTGGTAACCACAGCCAGAACTTCAATGGACGCAAATCCATTGGATAAAGATAAAAAACCAAGTTTGCAACTTTCATTACCTTCTAGAAATGCAGGTGTTTCAGGTCGTGCTACCTACAATTATGATTCACGTTATTTTATCGAAGGTAACTTTGGATACAATGGTTCTGAGCGGTTTGCGGCTAATAATCGTTTTGGTTTCTTTCCATCAATTGGTGGTGGTTGGATTATCTCTAACGAAAAATTCTGGCAAGATCAACTTTCGGCAACTATTGATTTACTTAAGCTTAAAGGAACTTATGGTTTGGTAGGAAATGATCAAATTGGGGATTCAAATGACCGTTTTTACTACATGTCGGAAGTAAGTATGAATAATGGATCTTATGGATATACTTATGGTTCTGAATTTGGCAACGGTATAAATGGTGTTTCTATTTCACGATATCCAAACGAAAATATCACTTGGGAAATATCTAAGAAAATGAACTTGGGATTGGAAGCCAAGATATTTAATATGTTCAATCTTTCAGTTGAATACTACACCGAAAATCGTCGTAATGTATTGTTAGATCGTTTGGTTCCTGTATCAATGGGATTGATGGCTTCAACAAAATCAAACACTGGTGAAGCCAAAGGTAGCGGTTGGGATGCGTCAGTAGATGTATTCAAAAGTTTTAACAAAGACTTTTGGATTCAAGCACGTGCTAACTTCACTTACGCAACAACAAAAATCACAAAATACGAAGAAGTAGATTATAGTGATACCCCTTGGAAATCGAAAATAGGTCAACCTGGTACTCAACAATGGGGCTATATTGCCGAACGTCTTTTTGTTGACGAAAATGAAGTAGCCAATTCTCCAAAACAATTTGGAGATTACAAAGCTGGAGATATCAAATACCGTGATGTAGATGGCAATGGAGTGATTGACGAAATGGATATGGTGCCTCTAGGTTATCCTACTTCACCTGAAATAGTTTACGGATTTGGATCATCTATTGGATTTAAAGGAATTGATTTCTCATTCTTCTTCCAAGGAACAGCAAGAGAAACTTTTTGGATAGATCCAACAAAAACTGCTCCTTTTATCGATACTGATGGATCAACGAATATTTCAAAAAATCAATTATTGCAAGTTTATGCCGACAATCACTGGTCTGAAGATAATCGCAATTTATACGCCTTATGGCCTAGATTATCTACAATAACTGTTACAAATAATACCCAAAAGAGCAGTTGGTTTATGCGCGATGGAAGTTTCTTGAGATTGAAATCGGTAGAAATTGGCTATACAGTTCCTGCTAAGGTGCTTAGACCAATTTACGCCAAGAGCTGTAGAGTTTACTTAAGCGGCACAAATTTAGCTGTTTGGAGTAAATTCAAATTATGGGACCCAGAAATGGCTGGAAACGGACTAGGTTATCCATTACAGAGAGTTATTAACGTTGGTCTTCAATTTTCATTCTAAATATACATACAATGATAAAAAATATTTGTAAAATAATTTTAGCATTATTCATTTTCACTTCATGCGAAAGCTATGTAGACGTTTTTCCGGATAATGTAGCAACAATTGAATATGCATTTCGTGACAAAGTAGGAGCTGAAAAGTTTCTCGCCTCATGTTATACTTATTTACCAAATGATGGTGATATAAGCGCAGATCCTGCTATTTTGGGAAGTAATGAACTTTGGACATACTTGAACCCAACCGATATGACAGATAATTATCCTTATGATATTAAGATAGGTCTTCAAAATGCGAGTAGTCCCTATAATAATTATTGGGCAGGACTTCAAAATGGAAAAGCATTATTTCAAGGAATTAGAAACTGTAACTATTTCTTAGATAACATTGATTTAGTAGGGCCTGAACTTGATGACAACAATAAAGCAGTTTGGAAAGCCGAGGCAAAATTTTTAAAAGCCTACTATCATTTCTATCTTTTAAGAATGTATGGACCAATTCCATTGATTAAAACTAGTCTTCCAATTTCGAGTGATATTGATGCTGTAAGAACCTATAGAGAACCTTTTGATGATTGCGTGCAATACATCTCACAATTATTGGATGAGGCAACTGTAGATTTGCCTTTTGCAATAGCCGAACCTGTAACACAAATGGGCAGAATTACCAAACCAATTGCTCTATCTGTAAAAGCACAATTATTGGCCATGGCAGCAAGTCCTTTGTTTAATGGCAATCCAGATTACGCCTATTTAAAAGACAACAGGGGAGTTCAATTGTTTCCTGCAGAATATGTGCAATCCAAATGGGATAGTGCAGCTGTAGCAGCCCGAATAGCTATTGCTGCTGCTGAATATGCTGGTAACAAACTATACATTTTTGCTGATCAATCAATGTCAATTGATACTACAACCAGAAGATTACAGAGTTTACGTGGAGCAGTTTCTGATCGTTGGAACGAAGAAATTATTTGGGGAAATTCACGTTCCATAGCTTACGAATATTGGTGTTTACCATTTTTAAATGCCAATCATCAAGCCAATGTTAAGTGGAAACCAATGCTCGGACCTACATTTGAAGTAGCAGAATCATTTTATTCTAAAAACGGCGTGCCAATTGATGAAGATAACACCTATGATTATGCGAATCGTTATACTACAGATTTAACGCCTGCAACAGGTCATAAATTCTATGTGCAACCTGGATTTAGAACTGCCAAATTGAATTTGAATCGTGAGCCGCGTTTTTACGCCAATCTTGGTTTCGATGGTGGATATTGGTTTGGAAATAATGAGGATGCAACTTTAAAACCTTCAGAAAACAATTCAGCACTATTTATGAAACAAGGTCAGAGGTCAGGAAAAGTAGGTAGTTTACGTTATACCATGACTGGTTACTGGGCTAAAAAACCTTGCAATTACAAATCTGTTTTTAATGCCTCGAAACTTACATTTGAGCCATTTAGATATGCTTTTCCAATAATACGTCTTGCAGATATTTATCTTCTTTATGCAGAAGCATTAAATGAATCGATGGAGGCACCAGATGCATCTGTGTACGAATACATTGATAAAGTGAGGGCACGTGCTGGATTGAAAGGAGTTGTTGAGAGTTGGACTAATTATTCGAAATATGGAGCTGCACCAACTACAACTAAAGATGGAATGCGAGAAATAATTCACCGTGAACGCGCAATTGAATTGTGTTTTGAAGGGAAACAATTCTGGGATATAAGACGCTGGAAAACAGCTATAAAAAGCATGAACACTACTGTTTTTGGGTGGAATGTAGATGCTAATACCGAAGGCGATTACTACAGAATTATTCCATTGGCTGATATTTCATTCTCTACCAAAAATTATTTGTGGCCTATAAGATCTTATGATTTACGAATCAACAAAAACCTTGTACAGAATCCGTATTGGTGATAAATTAATTGTTTTGATTTATAGATTTTCAAATCGTAAATATATAATTTGAAACAGAAATAAAATAATAGTTTTAAAACTAAAATAATGAAAAGATATATAAATATATTAATCGTGAGTTTAATCCTTTTCACTTCGTGTAAAGAGGATTTTATCGGGCAATTTCCTGTGGATAGCGTTGCTCCATTGCAGGTTACGAATGTGCAGGTATCAAATCTACCTGGTACAGTAAAATTGAAATATCAACTTCCAGATGAACCAGATTTACTTTATGTAAAAGCCATCTACAAAAATTCATTAGGAGTATCAAAAGAAGTAAGAGCTTCTGTCTTTAGTAATTTAATGGAAATTAAGGGCTTCGGTCGTTCTATTAAAGCTACAATACAGCTTATTTCGGTAGACCGCAGCCAAAATGAATCGGCGCCAGTAGATGTAGTTATCGAACCTCTTGACTCTCCAATTTATTCAATTTTGGATAGCATGAAAGTAAATGAGGCATTTGGAGGTATTAGGTTTGAAACAGTAAACCCACTTGCTGTACAGATTATTGCTAATGTGATATTGGAGAAAACTGTTGACGGGAAACCTGTTATACAAACAGATGCCTTTTATTTTAGCTCTCCTACATTCAGAGGATATGTTAGGGGACTAGATTCGATACCGTATAATGTATCGTTGGTTATTCGCGACGTTTATGGCAATTCTACTGATACCATTCATGCAACCAAAAAGCCATTGTATGAAATCAAATTACCTGCTAAAACAGAATTTAAGCAAATGCCAATGTCAGTTTTATACAAAGAATCGAACTGGACTAGTCCATGGGCTTGTATGTGGGATGGAAAAACTTTAGAAGATGTTGCATACTATTTACACATTGACAATCCTCCTTATCCATACTTTACATTCGACATCGGTAGAAGTTATATTTTGTCACGTATGAAAGTTTGGCAACGTCAAACGCAGGTTTATACATTGCATAATCCTCGCTTTTTCGAAATTTGGGGAACAAACGATTTAGCAACTGGACAAAATGCCGAAAGTTTTGATGGATGGAAACTATTAGGAAAGTTCCAAAGTATAAAACCATCTGGAAACGATGAAAACACTACAATTACGGCTGATGATAAAGCATGGGCAAAGGCTGGAGAAGAGTTTGAATTTATTGGCATGGACGCACCTGTACGTTATATACGTTTCAAAAGTATTCAAAACTGGACAAGAACGAACGCATTGCATATTGCTGAGTTAGAGTTTTACGGTAACGAGAAAAAATAACAACAAATACTAATATTAAAATTTCTAAAATATGAAAACTAGTTTAAAATTAACATTAATATTGCTTGTTGTTGCCTTCATATCTTCTTGTAATGATATGAATGATGGGATTAACAAGTACATGGAAAATGGAGAAAGACTATATATGGGGAAACTTGATTCCGTAAAGACTTTTGCTGGTCAAAATCGATTTATGATTTCATTCTACCTTAAAGATCCTCGCGTGGATACTTTGGCAATTTATTGGAATCAAAAAGGTGATTCAATCTTATTACCAATTGCACCTCACAGTGCAGACTCACTGTATAAAGTAAATATTGGTGGTGGTACATTTCCTGAAGGAAACTCTGTTTTGCAGTTCATTTGCAAAAGTAGAAGTAAATATAAATCAATGGTTGTCGAAAGTTCTGTAAATGTGTACGGTGCTCGCTATCAGGCAAAACTAACTTCGCGTTATTATAACAAAGCAGCTAATTGCACTTATAGAACACCGAAAAATTCGATGACCTTGAGTTTTGGACTGCCGGCTAATCAATCAGAAATTGGTATCATGCTTAGGTTCTTCAATAAAAAACTTGATGCAGAGAAAGACACGCTTATTTCGTCTAAATCCATTTCTGATGCACTTGCTGCTGCTAGAAAAATTGACGCTACAGCATTATATGCCTATTTGACAATTCCAAATGTGGTGTATGATAAAGTTACTAAACCTGTTACTTATCGTACTCTTTATTTACCAGAAGCAACGGCTATAGATACTTTTTATACAAAAAGAGATACTATTCAAACGTTAAAAGTAGTATCGTATTAAGAAATAGTTTATTAATAAAACTACAGGCGCTGTACAAAAATCAATGTACAGCGCCTGTTTTATTTTTACGTGAATTGAGAATGCATTTTTTATGACCTGATTTCTATTTTTAATTTATCGATTAAATATGGTTCATTTTATACTTCTTATTAATGATGTCCGGTAAAAATAAAAGAAAAAATAGTGTCGCTCCTAAGGAACTCTGGTAATACTTGTAACTTATTGACTACCATAATGTAGCCTCTCAGAAGCTATTTATAAAAAGTCCTATCGGGGCGAAATAATCTCAAAGCATTATTGGAAGCGGTTTTTCAGATTTTAAATAAAAAGTTTATCGAACAACAATTATTTAAAACAAAAGCAGTAACAACAGTTGAATTAAAGAAACAGGTAATTATATAACTCAGCAGGTACAATTCAGTTGAAAAGAAATGCAAAAATTATTGATATCAAAATCGCACAATAGAAAAAAATCCACTTCGCAATAAGCAAAGTGGATTTTTTAATTTAATTATTTCACTATCATTAATGGATTTATTTGATTGGCTTCATTAAGAAAGTAAACTCATAATCCTGATATTTTACTTGATATTCGCCACGTGGCGATGCGCCCCAGCTATTCACACAACCTAAGCCCATTTGCACTTTGTCAATACATACATTGGTAAGATTTGCTTGTGGTACTTCTGGAGAGTGACGTTGATCTTTGAAATCGCCATCATCAAGCGACGCAATAGTATAATGTAATGCTGAAGCCGAAAATGGTGCATCAGCAACAAATTCTAATCCTTTACCAGCAATATTCTGTTGTTTCCACCAGCGGATATCAGTTTTAGTTCCTGTTTCTTGTGGACGAACGTAGGGATAGAACTGATCAGTTACAGTTTGATTATATACACCTAAGAACTGTGAGTTATTACGATCGATGTAGTTTTCTATTGGACCACGACCATAAAACTCTATGTTTTCAAATGTTTTTGGCATAGCCATTTGCATACCAAAACGGAACAAATTTGGAACTTTTGCTTCTTTGTCAGCTACTAGTTTCTGAGTTACTTTTACAGCTCCTTCATTGTTAATCAAATAAGTAAGATAGAGTTTTGCTGACACTTCTTTTATTTCGTACTCGGCTTTTACTTCAACCATATCGTTCGCTGATTTGGCATTCAAATTTTTCAGAGTTAAAGTAGGATTGCGCCAAACTTTATACTTCATTTGAAAACTAGCACCCATATCGTTATCGGTTGGAGCTCTCCAGAAATTAGGAGTTAATGCAGCATTTTCAGCCAACAACTCTTCATTTCCAACAGTATATTTTTCGATATAACCAGTTTTTTTATTGAAATCAATTTGGAAATCGACACCCTTAACAACTGTTGATTTTGAATTTGTATTAAGAATTTCGGGAACTATTACAACTGAATTATTATCGGCTTGCAAATTTTTTACCTCAACTGCTTTTTTAGAATAAGCATTGATAACTAACTGATTGGATGCAACTACAAATCCTGCAGGTAAAAGTTGTTCCGCTTTTTTTAGTTTGAATGCTATGTTGAGCACAAGTTCCTTATCTTTCGATATACCTTCAGTAGAATAGTTTATTTTTACATCTGCCTTTTGCGAAGCTGATACTTTCAAGTCATTCACAATACCCGTTTCAACCACTTGACCATTGGCCAACAATTTCCATTCCATAACATAGCTATCCAAATTGCGGAAGTAGTTTTCGTTATAAACAGACACTGTACCTTTCGACAAATCGACAGGAGTAACCCAAATTGATTGATAATAATAACCCACTTCGTAAGCGTGTGGATTGTATCTCCGGTCAAAACTAATTAATCCATTATTACAGAAATTCTGATCTTCATTACTATCATATTTATTAAAATCGCCAGCATAACCAGGTATATCTATACCTTGAGCATTTTTATGATGTACCGACTGGTCTACAAAATCCCAAATAAATCCACCTTGGTATTTAGGATTACGACGAATAATGTCCCAATACTCTTTAAAACCGCCTTGTGAATTACCCATAGCGTGAGCATATTCGCACTGAATTAGAGGTTTGTCTGGATTATTTTTTGCATACTTTTCGCAATCTTCATAGCCATAATACATTGGGCAAAAAATGTCTGTTGACTTTCCATGTGCAGCTTGTTCGTATTGAATAGGGCGACTTGGGTCATTTTTTTTAATCCAATCATAACAAGCATCAAAGTTTGGCCCCATGCCAGCTTCGTTACCCAACGACCATATAATAACCGCAGGATGATTCCAGTTACGTTGTACATTGCGCTGATTGCGTTGCATGTGAGCCACCGCAAAATCTGCATTCTTAGCCAATGTTTTATCGCCATAACCCATTCCATGTGATTCTACGTTAGCTTCGGCAACCAAATACAAGCCATATTCATCACACAAGTCGTACCAAGTATTATCATCAGGATAATGACATGTACGCACTGCATTGATATTAAGCTCTTTCATAATTTTGATGTCCTGAATCATACGTTCACGTGAAACAACATATCCTGTATTTGGATCCATTTCGTGACGATTTACACCTTTTATAAGAATTGCTTTTCCATTGACCAACAATTGTGAATTTTTTATTTCCACTTTGCGGAAACCAACTTTTTGAGGAATTACTTCAATTACTTTTCCCGATTTGTCCTTCAGAGTAACAAAAAGAGAATATAAATTAGGTGTTTCAGAAGTCCACTTCTGAGGATTTGCTACCGAAATAGTTGTATTTCCAGACCCTTTTTGTTCAGCTGTTGCAATTACTTTATCATCCTTTACCAGTTCATAAACCACCGATAGACTTGAAGCTGCTTTTGATAAAGTGGTATTAATTTCAAGTTTTCCATCTTTATAGTCATTAACTAAATCGGGGGTAAATCGTACATCTTCAATTTGTTGAGCATTACGAGTATAGAAATAGCAATCGCGGGCTACACCTGTGAAACGCATAAAATCTTGGTCTTCGAGGTAAGTGCCGTCACTCCAGCGGAAAACTTGAAAAGCAATTAGATTTTTTCCTTTTACCAAGTATTTTGTGATGTCAAATTCTGCTTCTAACTTACTATCTTCGCTGTATCCAACGTATTTACCATTCACCCATAAGTACATATTAGACGAAACCGCGCCAAAATGAGCAATAACCTGCTTTCCGGTCCAATTTTGTGGTATATCAAAAATGCGACGATACGAACCTACATTATTATTTACAATTGGCACATTGGGTGGACTTACCCAAACCTGACTTTTCCAAGGATAACCTATATTTACATAAACAGGATCACCAAATCCATTCAACTCCCAAACTGCAGGCACATTCATCGACACCCAACCAGCATCTTCATAGTCGGGTTTATAAAAATTTAATGGACGTTTATCAGCATCTTTTACCCAATAAAACTTCCATTTTCCATTCATACTCAGAAAATTGTCCGACTCATTACGAATTCCTTTTTGAGCTAACTCTTTGGTTTCGTAAGCAAAATAATGAGTGTGCATTGGAGCGCGGTTCACTTCATTCTTTGTTGAATTGTGCCATTCATCTGTTTGTGCAAAAGTAATCAGCTGCACAACTGCCAAGCAAGCGATTAAAAGCGTTTTTTTCATGTTTTTAATTATTATTTTAATGTTTAAAATTTATTTATGCTGGAGGTAAACTGAATAAATTTAACTGAAATAATTTAATTGAAATTTGTAGTTTTTATTAAGTGACTTAACAAAAAGAATCATCATCAAATAACAAATAACTTGTGTTTTATCAGATATTTACAACTGTGAAATCAAATACAAAATCATTTGTCATTTAATAAAAAGTCATCTATTCGACGACATATATTTTGTAAATGCGATATTGCAATTACAATCCAAAATCTTTATTGTAAACGATTACACCGATTTTTGAAATCGTCCACGAAGATATAAAAAGTTTTAATAAAAACCATTTGGATTTATCACATGTTATAGAAAATTGAGTTTTTGGAATCACATTTTTTTAAGTTTTATTTAAAATTCTCATACTCAATAATCATGATGTGACATATTTTGAATAAACGTTATGTAGTATTTGAAAAAACACCAATTTGAATTTTGAAAAAACGACCAGATAATTGATTTATTTACCCAATATACGACCGTATTTAATAGTAGATTTTCCAAGTTACAAAAAAAAATAATAGTAATGTAATATTTTTTTTAAAACTCTTCCTGAGTTTTGCGCTTTTGCTTTTTGGACTGACCTCGTCCAATGAGCCGAAAAATGGAGTGATGTAGGCGTAGAAAACTTTTGTGTTTGAGTGCCGACGTATTCCGTCGGTGCGAGTTTAAAAGTTTTCAGCCTACGAACGACTGATTTTTCGAGCGAAGTGGGCGAAGTCTTGACTTTTTTTGCTTACTTTTTTGCGTCAAGGCAAAAAAGTGAGTGGGGCGCGGGGCTAGC
>CAIWCC010000032.1 GCA_903911085.1 uncultured Bacteroidales bacterium
ATAGCAGCCTGAGTGCGTTATTTACAAAAGAGGGAGCAAGTTCGTCAAATCTGGACGAATGGCTACGCAAAGAATTCTTTGTACAGCATTGTAAATTATTCCAAAACCGCCCCTTTATCTGGCATATTTGGGATGGTCGTGTAGATGGTTTCTCTGCATTGGTTAACTATCATACGCTTACCAAAGATAATTTAAGCAGGCTTACGCACACATATTTGGGAGATTGGATTCGTCAATGCATTCGCAACAAAGAAGAAGAAAAAAGTGGCGCAGAAGGCTTACTAAGTGCAGCCCTCAAGCTTAAAGAAAAATTAGAATTAATACTCGCAGGCGAAGCACCTTACGATATTTTTGTCCGCTGGAAACCCCTCAGCGAACAACCCATTGGTTGGGAGCCCGATTTGAATGATGGTGTTCGCCTAAATGTCCGCCCATTCGTAGAAGCTGGTGTATTGCGTAGCAAATTCAACGTAAAATGGGGAATAGACCGTGGTAAAAACCCTGCCGGCTCCTATTGGGGCGAAATACGTGATAACGATACGCATTTAAGTTTGGAAGAAAAGCGAAAAGCGAGAGAAGAAAAATAGTCTCAGTTTGAATAGATTTCAATTCAAAATAATTCATAAAAAATTGTCATTTTTCATTTACTTGCAAAATAAATAGTATATTTGCAGAATAATTGCAAAAACAAACTACATTATGCTAATCCAGTTCTCGGTTCGCAACTTCAGAACCTTCAAAGAAAAGGCTACACTAAGCCTTATTGCTTCTAATTACGATAAAGATAGAGAAGCAGAAAACATGTTGGAAGATGCTAATTTCAATCTTCGTGTACTCAAAAGCGCGGTAATTTACGGTGCAAATGCCAGCGGTAAAAGTAAATTTATGGAAGCATTGCTGTTTATGCGCAGCTTTGCTATTAGTTCCTCACGTGAAAGTCAGAAAGGGGACGAAATTGAAGTTCACCCTTTTAAGCTGAACGTTGAAACCGAAAATGAACCAAGTGAATTTGAAGTTATTTTCACATACAACAATGTAATGTATCGCTATGGTTTTGAGGCAAATAAAGAAGTTGTAGTATCGGAATGGCTCTACTACAGACCCAAAACCAAAGAAGTAGAATTATTCTTCCGTGATTATCAAAATTTTGATCTTCACGCACGTAACTTTAGCAAGGGTTCTCTTGCTGTAAAAGAGGGCTTGGTACGTGATAATGCATTGTTGCTTTCATTGGCAGCGCAACTGAATGATGCCACTTCAATTCAGGTATTAGAATGGTTTAGAAACTTAAAAATCATTTCTGGGTTAAGAGAAGAAGGGTATCAGGGATTTACCATGTCACGCACCAAAGACCCACTACACAAACAAAAAATACTGGAACTGCTAAAAGCAGCCGATTTAGGCATTCAAGACATTAAACTCGAAATGTTAGACATTGATGCGTTGCCTAAAGATATGCCTAAAGAGTTGAGAGAAAGACTTATCAAAGAATCGAAAGAAGAAAATGCTGAGATTTTTTCGGATATCATTACTACACACAAAAAGTACAACAACGACAGGCAATTTATTGAAAATATCAATTTCTCGATGGACGATGATGAGTCGTCAGGTACACAAAAGTTTTTTGCGCTGACAGGTCCGGTTTTGAATGTGCTTGAAAGTGGTTTCACACTCGTTGTGGATGAATTAGATTCTAAATTACACCCAAACTTAATTTGCAAACTTGTTTCACTTTTCAATTCCAAAGAACTTAATCCAAAAAACGCACAACTTATTTTCAATACACACGACACCAACCTTTTGAGTTCGGGTTTATTCAGAAGAGACCAG
>CAIWCC010000033.1 GCA_903911085.1 uncultured Bacteroidales bacterium
ACTACATTATTCACAAAAGTGATGGCAAAATCATTTTGAATGCTAGCAAAATCGTACGACATTTTTTAAATGACAGATTAGCAGTCATTTAAAAATCATACAAGAAGGTAATATCAGACGATATTTGTACGGGATTGGATTATATTGGGATAAAATGCAGATCAAAAAAGAACAATAATCTACCCTTTTTTAGCCCCGCTTAGTACATATTCGGTTGGCGTAACTCCGAAATGTTGTTTGAAACATTTACTGAAATAGCTGGCCGTACTAAATCCAACTGTATATCCTATTTCGGAGATATTGAATTCATCGTGTTCGTGCAGCAAAAGTTCGGCTGCCTTTGCCAGTCGAATGGATAAAATAAACTCGTTGGGGGTTTGGCCGGTAATGCCTTTAATTTTATCGAATAACTTTGAACGTCCTACACCCATTTCGCGGGCAAAATCTTGCGCCACAAACTCAGTTTGATCTATATGTTTCATCACGATAGCACGTGCCTGATCCAGAAATTTTTGGTCGAGCGAGTTGGATGTTACTTCGCTTACTTTTATGTGTGGGTCATTTCTGAATTTTTGTTGAAGCAATAGTCTGTTGTTTATAAGGTTTTTCACCTTTGCTTTAAGTAGTTTATTGCTGAATGGTTTGGTAATATAATCGTCGGCACCAGTTTCCAATCCTTGAATTTTAAATTCCTCGGTGGCTTTCGCTGTAAGCAATATAATGGGAATATGACTGGTTTGGATATTGCGTTTCAGTTTGGCGCAAAGTTCAGTGCCCGATACTTTAGGCATCATTATATCCGAAATAATAACCGTTGGTTGCATTTCTATGGCTCTACGCACACCTTCTTCGCCATCCTCGGCTTCGAAAATCTTATAAGTCGATTCGAAAATACTTCGAAGCAACTTACGAACTTCAGGATTATCTTCCACAATCAACAAGGACAAATGCTGATGATCCATTTCGGACATAAGGTTGTTACCAACAACATTCGCAGCGTCAGCAATTTCAAAAACCTTTAAGGTATTCGGTTGTACATCATTTATTTCAGTTGCAAAATCGCTTTCTTTGTATTGCGCTTTCCCTTTTTTTAACCTAATTGTAAAAATCGTTCCATTTTCGTCGGAGTTTACCGAAATTTCGCCGGCATGCTCTGCCAGAATTTGTTTACACAAAGCCAAACCAATACCGCTTCCTTTGCGTTTGAGACTTATTTGAATATTATCTATCTGGTAATATGGGTCAAAAATATTATCAATTTTTTCTTTCGAAATGCCAATACCATTGTCTTCAATAAGCACCTGAACAGAATCTGTTGTATCAGAAACACGCATCGAAACTTTCCCATGCACATCGTCAACAAACTTGAATGCATTCGAAAGTAAATTATAGAATACTTTTTCCATCTGTGTCCTGTCAATCCAAAGACTTATATCCGACTTTTGTGTGTAATCAAACTCAATGGCATGGTATTGTGCATATTCCACAAATGAATTGTAAACATCTTCAATAAACTGCTCGAAATTAACCTCCTGCACTTTCAGGCGATTGTAACCAAGTTCTAAT
>CAIWCC010000034.1 GCA_903911085.1 uncultured Bacteroidales bacterium
TACAATCCGTGTTGTACCATTTTTGTTCTTATGAACTGCTTCTCGTGGTGTTTGGAGAAAAGCATCAAAATCCCTGACATACTTTATGTCAATTTCGGAAAACAATCTCTTATCGAACTTTTTATCAAAGATTTCAAGTATTAACAATGCCCTTTCGTAATTCTTACCATTACCAATATGGCCGGTATTTTTCAATACTTGTATGTGGTTTTCAAAAAAAGGCTTAACTTTGCCCTTCTTTGCACGATTGAGGAATGATTCTTCGAATTGGTTTAGAGTCCAATCGATTTTGTTGCGGTCGAATTCATCAACAACATCTTTGGCTTTTAAAAATTGACTGTTAATGAATGCATTGTTCTTCTCATAATCAGGATTGACACGTTTATCTTTCTTGAACTGAGAAAACTCTTCGTTCCACTGGTCGGGAGTTGCAGAAAGATTTAAACTGATGAATTTTCGTACCCGATCTTTGGTAATTCTCAAAACAATCGGGTGTTCACCACTCTTTAAAGTGGTACTCTTGTAAAGAATAATTGAAATGTATTTCATACTTACGTTACACTTTACGTTACACAAACATTACACATTTGATAAACCTTAAGCAAAAAGTATCAAATAAGTATGCTTGTTAGGCGTTGATTAATAAGTACAAAGATACATAAATACAATGAATTACCAAAATGTATAATGAAGAATATACACTTCTAAAGGGGAACTAAATTAGAACTGTCAAACATAAACATTTAGATTAATTATGAATAAAGAAAAAAACATTGAAACCAATACATACCTTAAATCCCCTTTAGGGGTTAGGGGTTCTTTGGGGATTAGGGCTGATTCCATCAATTCCCGTTATACTCAATTGAGTGAAACCAGTTGTTGTTTATCGTGCGGAGGAGCAATAAATCATGCAAAAGCTCAAATTGGCGAAATCTGTGTTGATTTAGGAAGCGGACGTGGCAATGATGTAATACGTTTGGCCGAGGAAGTTGGTGAAACAGGATTTGTTTTTGGCATAGATATTTCGGAAGGAATGATAGCAAAAGCTGAAGCCAATATCAAAAAGTTTGAAGTTACAAACGCAAAAATTATAAAATCTGAATTAGAACAACTACCTTTGGAGACTGATTCCGTGAATTTGGTTATTTCTAATTGTACAATCAATCATGCAGCTGATAAACAGGCTGTTTGGACTGAAGTTTATAGAATTTTGAAAGTTGGCGGACGTTTTGTGGTAAGCGATATTTATGCAACAACGCCTATTGCCGACGAATTCAGAAACGACCCTGCGGCAATTGCTGAATGTTGGGCTGGTGCAGTTACTAAAGATGAATACCTAACTTCGCTTGAATTGGCTGGTTTTAAAAACATCATTGTGTACGAAGAATCAGCACCTTATGCTAAAGGAAGTGCCGAAGTAGCAAGTTGGACTATTTCAGGAACGAAATAAAAAAATACTCTTACTTTTTTGGTTAGAGTTATATTCACCACAATAAAAAAAAATAATTATTTATGAAAAGTGTAGTGAAAAAAAGCTGTGGTTGCAATACCAACAGCACAGAAACTAAAGTAGCACAATGTTGCGCAAAAGTTTCTATCATCGTAGCTGGTTGTCATGACTAAGCAATGAAAACAACGACCCCTAACCCCTAGAAGGGGAATAAGATAGCTCTTTCTTTCTGGTTAGGGGTTAATTTAAAAAATAAACAATATTGTTAAGTATGTCTGATAACTCAAAAAGCTTCGAATACATAACTCCAAACTCCACTTTAGGGGTTGTGGGTCAATTATCAAAACACAACATAATCACTCCAATAAAAGATTCGGAAGATTTTTTTATAGTTAATCCACTGTCAGGAAATGCTGATATAATTTCGGCCAATGAAGTGAAAATGTTAGAAAATAAGCTTGATCCAACAGGTGAATTTTCTCAACAAGGTTACATTATAAACGAAGCAAAGGAAAAACGAGCATTTAAATTGGCATATCTCGATTTTACTGAAAAACGTGAAGCCGATGAAATCCAATTATTTTTTGTTCCAAATTATTCATGCAATTTTGCTTGTTCGTATTGTTATCAAGAGGGTTACAACCCGGTTCAAAAAGTAGTAAATAATGAAGTAGTAGATGCATTTTTTAATTATATCAACACAGAATTTGTAGGACGAAGGAAATATATAACCGTTTTTGGTGGTGAGCCGCTGTTGCCGGGCGATAATCAACGCAAAATGTTGACTCATTTTATATCCAGAGCAAACGAAGCGAAACTTGATTTAGCTTTTGTAACAAATGGTTACACATTGGCTTCCTACGTTGATTTGCTAAAAACAGCCAGTATTCGCGAATTGCAGGTAACGCTCGACGGAACTCAGGAAGTGCACGATGGTCGCCGATATTTAAAAGGAAAACAACCCACTTTTGATAAAATTGTGGAAGGAATAGATGCTTGCCTTGCAGCAGGAATTAATATTAACCTGCGCATGGTGATTGACAAAGAAAATATTGAGAATTTGGCTGGACTTTCGCGTTTTGCCATTGAAAAAGGTTGGACTTCATCTCCACTTTTCAAAACTCAAATAGGAAGAAATTACGAACTACATTTCTGTAACAGTACACCCGAAAAACTTTTCGACCGCGCTACGCTTTATCAACATTTATATGAGTTATTGAAACTGCATCCACATATTGCTGAATTCTATAAACCAGCATTTTCTATTGCCAAATATATATCGGAACATCAGGAATTACCAATGGCGCTATTCGATTCATGTCCAGCATGCAAAACAGAATGGGCATTCGATTTTACTGGTACAATATATTCATGCACAGCTACAGTTGGTAATAAAGGTGACGAATTGGGGACTTTTTACCCCGAAGTAAGCAAAAATGAATCAGCCATAGAAAGCTGGCAAAACCGCGATATTACAACCATTGAGAAATGTAAAACCTGCGATGTTGCATTAGCTTGTGGAGGTGGTTGTGCCTCGGTTGCCAAAAATAAAAACGGACATCCTAATTCGCCCGATTGCCGACCTGTGAAAGAATTGCTGAGTTTGGGTGCAGCGTATTATTTAGCTTAATAAATTCTCCGAAAAAGTTGATTAAATAAAGATTACCATCTATTTTAAAACAATACATGAACAAATGAACATATATCTTATTAAGTTGTTATACAAATAAAACACATTGAATTATGAAAGAAATTAATGCAGCCGACTTCGAACAAGAAGTTTTAAACAGCGGAAAAGTAGTTGTAGATTTTTATTCCACCGAATGTCCACCATGTGAAGCAGTAGCTCCAAAGTTTGAAGCAATGGCAGAAT
This sequence comes from uncultured Bacteroidales bacterium, assembly GCA_903911085.1. Classification (GTDB taxonomy): domain Bacteria; phylum Bacteroidota; class Bacteroidia; order Bacteroidales; family Paludibacteraceae; genus Paludibacter. The sequence continues at coordinate 3,324 of CAIWCC010000034.1, forward strand.
TGTATGGCGAAAAAATCAAATTTGTAAAGATATTTCGGCAAGGAAATCGTGAATTAGCTAGTGAATTAGGCGTAAGTTCGTCACCTACGTTGCTATTTTTTGATAATGGAAAGCAAGTAACTGACACAATAAGCGGTGGTATTAAAAAATCAGAAATTCAAGAACGATTGGATAAAATGCTTAGCATCGAAGAAGTTACAGCCATCAAAGCCAATCATAAAGCAATAGTTTCGGAATATGATGTTGCCATTTTGGGTGGCGGACCTGCGGGTTTAACGGCTGGTATTTATTTGGGACAAGCCAAAATAAAAACGGTGTTGATTGATCCTGCACTTCCAGGTGGATATATGGGAATTACACATCAAGTATCCAACTATCCTGGGTTTGACCAACCGCAACCAGGATTTATGTTGGCGCACTATATGAGCGAACAAGCCAAACATTCGGGTATCGATTTTAAAGTGGCTGTAGATGTAACTTCTGTGGATTTGCTTAAAAAAGAAATTGTGATTGACCAATTAGAAACCATTCGTGCCAAGAAAATTATTATAGCCACAGGTACAACACCAAACACAATGAATGCTCCCGGCGAAAGTGATTACAAAGGAAAAGGAATTTCGTATTGTGCCACATGCGATGCTAAATACTTTGTGGATAAAGAAGTAACCGTTATTGGTGGTGGAAATTCGGCGGTAGAAGAAGCGTTGTTTATTACCAAATTTGCCAAAAAGATAACCATGATTCACCAGTTTGATAAATTGACGGCCAACCAAACCGCTATAGAAACTTTGCAAGCCAACGAAAAAATTAGTGTAATGTACGAACACGAACCTCGAAAATTTGAGAAATGTGGCGACAAAATGATTACTACGCTCGAAAACTTGAAAACGAAAGAGATTTCAACACTCGAATCGGATGGTGTATTTGTGTTTATTGGCTTTAAATCAAATGTTTCGGTGCTAGGTGACACATTGCCAAAAATGAATAATTGGGGTTATATAATTGTTGACGAAGATATGAAAACAAGTATTCCGGATGTATTTGCTGTTGGCGATATTATTAGCAAGAAATACCGTCAAATAACTACTGCTGTGGCAGATGGAACTATTGCGGCAATAACAATTTCGAAAGAATAACCTCTAGCCCCTAAAACTAAAGACCCCTAACCCCTAAGCTGGACAAGCCAGAACTAAAAAAAAAATAGCACGCGGTTTACACTGATTAAGCGGATTAAAAACGGATTTTTAAAATACTTTGTATTTTGATATTAAGACAAATTTTGCTTATTTTTGAAACAAAAGGTTTGAACGCAAATTACACAAATTAACGCAAATCGAAGTTGCCGTTTTCTCGATAGAAAGGCTGCTAAATCTCATATTTTTGAGAACTAAGCAATGGACAAAAAAGAATGTCGTATTAATAAAAAAGAATAGCACGCGGATTTGACGGATTAAGCGGATAAATACGGATAATACTTAAACGGATTGAGAACTGATTAAAGTCATGTAAACATGACTGATAATACCTAAGCTATTGAAAATCATTAACTACGTTGATCTTCGATTCCGATTTATCGGAACCAACGGTCATCGACCAACGGGAGATAATTAAAATCCGTATTTTTATCCGCTCAATCAGGGTTTATCCGCGTTCCATACTTTATCTTTTTAATACAATAAATCCGACATTATTTACTTACATTAACTTATAATTAGCTGATATAATTACTTATATTTAATTATTAAGCCAAAAAATACACGAATTTGAAAGATAAGGTACTAAAGGGGAATAAGAGATAATAGTAAAGGTTTTTAGAATTATACTATAAATTAAACTTAAAATGAATAATATACAAAACGATGCTAACTTCAACTCCCCTTTAGGGGTTGGGGGTAAAGAGCTTTATTCTGATGCCGATCTAAAACTAATGCGAGCTGCCGAAGATTCACTACTTATGGGTAAAAATAGAGTGGAAGAATTAAAATTATTTGCCATAAATACTGGAGTAAAACGCATTGGAATAGCACATTGTGTGGGCATGACGCGCGAAGCATTGGAATTAAAAAACCGACTTTCGGATAAATTTGAAGTTTATACCGTGGATTGCAAATATGCCAAAATTAAAGGGTCTGATATGTTGAATGACGAATCTGTGCATGGAACTTCTTGTAATCCTGCAGGTCAGGCCGATTATTTAGACCAAAACAATACTGATTTGAATATCTCATTTGGACTATGTGTTGGGCACGATATACTGTTTAATATGAAGTCGAAAGCACCAACTACAACATTGGTGGTAAAGGACAGAGAACATAAACATAATACATATAAAGAATTCGCAATTAATTCATAAAGCTATATACTAAAAAACGGTTGGAAGTTTATTTTTAGGTTTTGCAATTGTCAACCTAAATTTGAGAGAAAGAGAATAGAACGCTGATTTACACGGATTAAGCGGATATACACGGATTTTAATATTAAATATCGGATTTTAAATTGACTTCGTCAATTGATTTTGGAGAATATCAAAAATGCTTGCATTTTTTCTTATCCGTTTTTTAATCCGCTAAACCAGCGTAAATCAGCGTTCTATTTAATATGAAATTCAAATTGATTTTTTTGAATTCAAATACTATCAACCACATTTTATAATAGAGCCATTCATAATCAAACAACAAATATGCAAACAGCACTTATTATTATTGGAACTTTAGTTGGGGCATTTATAGTTTTAAACATTTATGCGCGTATAAAAATGAAAAATACACCAGCAGTTAGTGACCACAAAAACATTCTGACGCTTACCGAAAAGAATTTTCAGCAACAAACAAAAAATAAAGTCGTGATAGTTGATTTTTGGGCTGCTTGGTGCGCACCTTGTAGAATGATGGCTCCAATATTGAATGATGTTTCTAATGAATTGACAGGTAATACAGCTGTTGGCAAAATCAATATTGAGGAACAAAAAACGCTAGCCGATAAATTTAAAGTTCGCAGTATTCCTACACTTATTCTTTTCAAAAACGGTGTTGAAATAAAGCGGTTTGTAGGAATAAAACAGAAGGATTTTTTATTGAAAGAAATTAATGCAGTGACTATTTAATCATTTACTATTTACAATTTTGTGGACATGAAAAAAGTATTAATTATAGGTGGTGGTTTTGCGGGAGTGCAAACTGCCATTGAATTGCAAAAAAGTAATCAATTTGAGGTTACTTTGGTTTCCGAACGTGATTACCTATTTATGTTCCCAATTTCAATTTGGATACCCGTTCGCAAAACAAATTTTGATGACGTAAAAGTTTCGCTAGCAAATATTCAGAAAAAATATCCATTTCAAGTAGTAATTGATAGGGTAACCGGAATACAAGCCTCACAAAATCAGGTAATTTGCGAAAGACAAATTATCAGTTACGATTATTTGGTGGTGGCTTTTGGGGCAGATAAAATGCAGCACAAAGGCATAGAGAACACTTATACCATTTGTGGTAAACCTCAGCAAACGTTAGAATTACGCGATAAATTGGACAGTTTGATTCAAAAAGGAAGTGGAAAAATTGCCATTGGTTTTGGGGGTAACCCAAAAGATAAATCGGCATTGCGTGGCGGTCCGGCTTTTGAGATGATTTTCAATATTCATCATTATTTGAAAAAGAAAGGTTTGCGCGATAAGTTTGAATTGACCATGTTTGCGCCCATGGAAGAGCCCGGAGCAAGAATGGGCAAAAGCGCAATGAAAGCCATTCAAACTATGTTTGCACAACAAAATATACAGAAACGGTTTGGTAAAAAAATCACTGAATTTGTAGAAACAGGTGTTCTATTCGAAGACGAATCGAAACTGGATGCAGATTTAATTATGTTTATTGCAGCCGGTACAGGTTCAGCAATTCTCAAAAATACCGATTTGCCACTTTCGGAAGCTGGTTTTGTAAAAATTAATGATTTCAATCAGGTGGTGGAATTCCCGAATGTATTTGCCATTGGCGATGCAGCGGCTTACGAAGGTCCCGAATGGAAAGCCAAACAAGGTCATATTGCTGAACTTATGGGGCGAAATGCTGCCCACAATATTTTACAAATTGAGAAAGGAACAGCTGATTTCAAAGGTTATCAGGCACATTTGAATATACTCTGTGTTATGGATATGGGCAATGGAGCAGCATTTGTATACCGCGATAGTAAAAGAGAAATAATGATTCCTATGCCAATTGTTGGTCATTGGCTAAAAAAGGCATGGGGTGTTTATGCAAAGTTGACTATGACAGGAAAAATTCCAAGAATTCCAGGTATGTGATTTGCTATGCTGTAATTTGGTTTATCAGTAAGATTACTTACATATAAAATAGCATTACTATTATCTTTTAAAACGTGGTCGGAAATTTATTTCGACCACGTTTTTTTACTTAAAATGCTGTTCTATCGGTACTTCTATTTTTCAACAAATATTTATTAAAAAAAACCTAGATTTAATAGTGCTAATTAAAAAAATGTTTCATATATTTACAGTCGAAAAATAACCTTTGAATTCGCCTTTACTTCTCATTTCCATTTTCTGTTTATTTAGTTGTTTGTTTGTTTTACGCTCTTTATTATTTAATTATGTCTGTAGTACATCATTGTATTATTCGTTACCCATATATAATTAACCCTGAATTGTTAGTCATAACAGTACAGTCATATTTTTCCAATACCCATAAAATGCCTTTGTTAGAAACACAAATTTTCTAACAAAGGCATTTTTTGTTATCATATATTTAAGAATAAAGTTACTTAATGAGCAATAATGCTTCTCTTAGTAATAATAACGGCTCTACATGTATCAATAACGCTTCTCACAGTACCTATATTGCTTCTCATAGCATCCGTATTGTAACTCTCAGCAATAATAATGATTCTCTTAGTGCCAATATTATATCTCACAGTACCAATATTTATACTCTTAGTAAAGAAATCATATATTTTAGTCACGAAATTGCATATCGTAGTACCAATAACGAAACTAATTATTTACAAACAACATATTAAACTATAAAAATATCAATTATCAACTCTTAAAAACAAATGAAGAATAGCACGCTGATTTTCGCGGGTTAAGCGGATTTAAGACGGATAAGAAAAAATGCAAGCATTTTTGATTTTGCTCTTAAATCAATTTACGAAGTAAATATAAAATCCGTTTTTTCATCCGCTATATCAGCGAAATCTGCGTTCCATTCCTATTTCTTATTTGTAACTTTTATTTTTTGTCGATATTTATCAGGTCTAAAATGCTATCAACTGTCAATTATCAACTGTCAATTATCAACTATTATTAATACAAATCATTAAAAACCAAAATTTATGACAAGAGTAGAAATGAATCATTTTAACATGTTCCAGAGTGTAGATAAATTCTTCACCGACAATCAATCGCTTATTAGCACCAATCCAGCCATTGTAGCTGCTGTTAATAAGTTGAAAACTAACATTGGAAGTATTAACTCACAAAGTGAACTACAAGCCGTAACTACCAAAGCCGACACAGCAATCAAAGCCAATTCGAAGAAAAGTATTATCGACAACATGCTTAAAGTAACAGCAGCAATGGCCGCCCATGCAGCTACCACAGCCGACACACGATTAAAAATGACTGCCAACGTAACTCAGTCCGAACTTAAAGTAATGCGTGATGCCGACCTGTTGATAAAAACCCATGCAATACACAATGCCGCACTATCTATTGCCGCTGAGCTTGCAATATGGGGAATTACCCAATCGGATATTGATGCACTCAACACCATAGCCAATCAATACAGCGAACAAAGCCCGGAAATTAGGAATATAAAAGCAAAAACCATTCAAGCAACTGCCAATCTCAAGGCAATATTTGATGAAACCAATTCCCTTATTAAAACAACAATCGACCCCATGATGTTGCCATTCAAAAACATCAACTCCTCATTCCACGGCGAATATTTAAACGCCCGTGCAATAATAAAATTGGGTGGTGGACATAGCACTACAGCTGCAGATACCAAACCAACAGAATAAAATTCAACCATATATTATCCACTCTCCACCTCGTTTGCAATGAGGAGTTAATAATAAAGCGTTTGTAACGCCAATAATGATTTATTTTAACGGAAAATAGAACTCTTTGTTATAAACAAATAATCCACTCTCCCCCTCGTTTGCAACGAGGGGTTAATAGTGAAGCGTTTGTTACGCTAATAATGATTTATTTTAAAGGAAAATAGAACTCTTTGTTATAAACAAATAACCAATTCCTCCTCGTTTGCAAACGAGGGGGAGAAAGCTTAACAAGAAAATAACAAACACTCTCCCCCTCGTTTGCAACGAGGGGTTAATGGTGAAGCGTTTGTAACGCAGCATTAAAAAAAATAAAAACTAAATAGTAAAAAACAAATAGTATGTCTTCAGAGAATTACAGTGTAAAGAAGCAAGATGCAGTATATTTTTTGACGTTTACTGTAACTGACTGGATAGATGTTTTTACACGTCTGAATTACAGAAATATTATTGCTGAATCGTTAGATTATTGCAGAAAGAACAAGGGTTTACAATTGTATGCATGGTGTTTGATGACCAATCATATTCATTTAATTTGTAGTGTTGAAGCACCAGTAAAAATGAGTGACTTTCTGCGTGATTACAAGAAATTCACAGCCAAAGCAGTGCTTAAAGATATAGAACTTATGCCCGAAAGCAGGAAA
>CAIWCC010000035.1 GCA_903911085.1 uncultured Bacteroidales bacterium
AAGAAAACCGTTTCTTTTCTTTTCCGTTCGCTTTACAATTACGGTTATAAGTATTTGTTAAATGCTTCCTTCAGAAGGGATGGCTCCACAGCTATTTCGCCAAACCATAGATTTCAAAATTTTTGGGCAGTAGGCGGAGCTTGGGTATTGACCGAAGAAAAATTTATGAAATCAATTGAGTTCTTCAATAACCTTAAACTCAAAGCCTCCGTTGGTCAACTGGGAAATCAATACACTGGTTCGGATTACCGTTATTTATATTATCCGGTTTACACAAATAGTACGCAAGCGGTTTTTGGCGATAATGTGGTGAATGCCTTAAGCCTTACCTATCAGCCAGCTAAAGATCTGAGATGGGAAACGGTTACGTCTTATGAAAGTGGCTTGGAAACAGATGTGTTCAACTCAAAACTGCATGTTGAAGCCAATTATTATCAAAGAAAAACGGACGATTTATTAACTACTATAACCGATCGAACCACTGGTATTCTTTATGCCATGAATGCAGGTTCAATACGTGTTTCGGGGGTAGAACTTCAGGCTGCATACAGTGATAAAATGTTGAACAAAGAGTTAAATTACACTGTGTCTGCCAACATTTCTACTATGAATAACAAAGTGTTGAGTGTGTGGAAAGCAGGCGAAAGTTATATTGGCGGCTCTGTAGGTCAATGCAGAACAGAAGCTGGCTATCCAATTTCACGATTTTATGGTTATGAAGTAGATGGAATTTATCAAACAAAAGATCAAATTAAAAATGGGCCCGATGTGTCTGCATTAGGGATACCGCAGCCTGGAGATTTGAAATTTAAGGATATAAGTGGTGCTGAAGGAAAGCCCGACGGAAAAATTGATAGCTTTGACCAAACAACGATTGGAAATCCTACTCCAAAATTCACTTATGGTTTTTCGTGGAATGTCAGTTATAAAGGTTTTGATTTGGGAATCGATTTTCAAGGAGTTTATGGAAATCAAATTTGGCGCGCTTGGGGCAATGAGGGAAACGGTGTAAATACTTATAATTTTAGAGAAGCTCGTTTGGGTAGGGTGTCCAATATGATGTTCCCATTTTACACTGCTTCATTGAGCTTATTTGTTCTTAACTGTACTAGATTTGGAGTCAAATTTTCCTTTGCCCATTCATCAATTTCTACCATACGTTTTTCTTCTAAAGCAAGCCTAAAGTCAAATGTTTTGGCTTTTTGTTTATCAATTAATCGTGCGTAAATTGGTACAAATAAGATATATGGAGTTACACCATTTAGCTTATTTGTAGATTTTCTACCCTTGTATTTTCCAAAAATTGATTCAATAATATCTGATGAATTGTTATGGGCGACCAAATTTGAACTTATTATATTCACTTCTTTTCGAAGAAATTCAACTATATGTTTTCCTAATTCAATCATTCGTAAATTCCCACACCACAGATATTTTTCTATTTCATTTTGACATTGACAAATTGTTTTTTTTGACAATCCGTTGTGCTTACAAATATATTCAATCCTTTCTATGCACTTTGTAACATCCGACAACTCATCTATCAATGAGGCATTTGCAGGTATATAGGAAAATACCTTACGCTCATTTTCAGTCAGTGTATGATATATGTCAAGCATTTTAGACGACCACTTAACCCAACCCGAAAGGTTAATGAAGCGTGCAATAGTCCGCTGGGTTGGAGGAAGCAAGTATGCTAATTTTTTCATATTGTACTTAAACTTTGACTCAGTCATTAATTTGAGATAATCCTTAAAATCAGGCATTTCTTTGTACGTTCTCTCCAAAAACATACCCAACGTGTGACTAATATCGTGCTGATGATTCATTTCTGCACATCTCACTCCCTTATTCATTATTGATGCATTATCGCTTATGACATACTCCGGATTGTGCCCCACCTTCTCACTCGATTTGCGAAGTTGTGCAGCAACTCCCTCCCCGTTCCAACTCTCTGCAATTGCTATATCAAGCACGCTTACATCCGCACAATTCAAAGGACGCCCTTGATGTTCAGCTGGTACTCCCAGTGTAAGTAGCAATTTCTCGCTTCCAATCATCATACTCTCATCAATAACTTCAGCATATTCAGTGTCTTGCAATGGAACTCCAGAGGTTTCATAAACAATCAATCCACACTTCTTAACCCAATTCTCGATTGAATTGTAACAAGGAACGGTACCCAAAATCCCTTCAAAAACCTCATCTATAATAGTTAAGACTTCCACTACCGAACGCAACCCGCAGTTTACACGCGTATAAAGGAATGTGCTCAATCTGACAGTAAGCTCAGAATATTTATGTCGTTCGATGGGTTCGAAAGCAATTGTTCTTGTTCTTTGTTCAAAACGATTTTCCGTACGTCTTTTTTTTTTAATTCTCGTTGTAACTGTTTTTTTTTGCAATTAGAACTCACTAATTTATCAGAGATGTTATCTAATTTTCTTTTTAACACAATAATTTCTGCTTTTAAGCGTACATTCTCATTGTTAATATCTGCCATTTCCATATTTAACATTTTATAAAATTTGGACATAAAGATACTGATAAACAATGATTTACGCAAACGTATTAACACAATATTACGTGTTAAATGAAATAAATTAATAATGTATTTACTCAGAAAAAGTATAATTAATCAATCATTTTTCGGAACATCATATTGGACACCCTACCTGTCAGCGGTCGAAGACCCTGACAGCGGTTAACAGGTATGAACCATATCGAAAGTCCTTCTAATATTCCATTTTCTTATTTACTAATACCCAATTCATTTAATGTCATCATAACCCTGTCAGCGGTCGTAGACCCTGACAGCGGTTAACAGGTATGAACCATATCGAAAGTTATTCTAATATTCTATTTTCTAACTTACTAATACCACTTCATTTTATCCCATCGTAACCCTGTCAGCGGTCG
>CAIWCC010000036.1 GCA_903911085.1 uncultured Bacteroidales bacterium
ATCTCAAAGCATTATTGGAAGGGGGTTTTCAGATGTAAAATAAAAAGTTTATCGGACAACAATAAAAAAAATTATACTTCCCACCTGCGATAATTTTCGAATGCTAGTGGGATGATTTCATTTTCTTTTAGTTTAAAATTACTGTCATCCAAACTCAAACAATTGAAAGTAGATCGAATTTTTCGAATAAAATTTTAAAATGAGATTAAAAAAAAGTGCATTTTTCAATGCACTTTTTTTTAATCTTTTACAACCCAAGAATTTTAAAATCAACCAAAAAGGTTGGTTTTATATCCACCGTATAGGGAACAGAAGTTGGTTTTGCAGTAGCAATTTTAAACTTAAATGAAATCTTGTCATTCACAATATATTGCTTTAAATCAGTCGATTCAACATTAAGAGATAAAGTTTTACTTCCATCTGTTGGCGCTGTAGTAATTGTTGCAACTTTTACATCATTAAGCCCTGTAGCACCAATACTTACTTCTATTGTTTTGATAAAATCGAAACTTACATCCGAAGTAGTAGGCGATGTAATGGTTAATTCCATTTTTTTTAAAGTAATTGATTGGACCAAATCAGTAGAAATACCATTTGTACTAAAAAAAGTACCAACATTTGTAGGTATATCAGATACAGAAATCGCCAATGGTGTGGCTGCAGGTGTAGCAATTGGAGTTGCAGGAATTGTTACCGTAGAAGCAGGTAAAGGCATCTCAATTTTTGTAGCTTCACTTAGTGTTTCACAACTTGTTAGCCCAAGTAGTGCGAATAAAATGGAAAAGGAAATTTTCTTCATAATGATAGTTTTAATAATTATTTTTTAATTTGATTAATAGATATTTTGAAACAATATATTCGTATTATTTGTTCATTTACAATCGCTTAAAGTATAAAAAATAGGGTAGTAAAATCTTGTGACATTTTTTGTATTGCAAAGATAGCAATTTACTTTGAAAATTTTTACATAATTTGCAAATTCAATAAATTTGATATTAGCCGTTTTCAATAGTTTTATTGTACTTATAACCAATTGTTTTAAATGAAGACAAATCAATTTATGAAAAAATATTTGTCGTATCCAAAGATTCAAACTAAGTATGTAGTAAAAAAAACGTCAAGGTGTGGTTTCCTTGACGTTTTTATAATGGATTAAAAAACTTAAACTTATTCTTTAATCTTATACTCTTCCCAGCTAGTATCCAACATATTACCTGACTTCATAAATTGAGTATGCATTTCGAAACATGCATGTAAATTTGTTGGTGTATGACAAGGGCCCGATAAATCTAAATAATCGGTAAGAATTTGTTTGTACTCTGGTGCAACACAATTTGCAATAATTTCCTCTGCGCGTTGAATTGGCGATTTTCCACGCAAATCAGCCACACCATGTTCGGTAATAATAATATTTACTGAGTGTTCATTTTGGTCGACATGCGTAACCATAGGAACAATAGCACTAATTTTTCCGTTTTTAGCTGTCGATGGTGTTGTGAAAATTGAAATATAGGCACTACGAGTAAAGTCGGCAGAACCACCAATTCCATTCATCATTTTCGACCCCATTACGTGAGTACTGTTCACATTACCAAAAATATCAGCCTCCAAAGCAGTGTTGATTGTAATCAAACCTAAACGACGTGCAAGTTCAGGACTATTTGACATTTCTTGAGGACGTAGCACTAATTTATCGCGGAAAAATTCTAAATCTTCATAGAGCTTTTTTAATATAGGCGTAGTTATAGTTAATGAACAACCACTTGCAAATTTAATTTTTCCGTTGCGTAACAATTCAATTACCGAATCTTGAATTACTTCTGTGTACATTTCAAATACAGGAATGTCTGGATTGGTACCCAGCGAAGCCATAACAGCATTAGCTATATTACCCACACCCGATTGAATAGGTAAAAATTCCTTAGGAATGCGTCCTGATTTAATTTCATTTGCCAAAAAGTTCGCAACATTTTTTCCAATATTATCAGTTACATCATCAGTCGGAGTAAAACCACTAACTTCATCATCTCTAAATGTTTCTACAACACAAAGAATTTTTGCTGGATCTACTTTTACCACAGGTATGCCCATTCTATCAGATGGAGTTAAAAGCGTCATTGGCAATCGGTGTGGTGGGTCTAATGGCTCAAAAATATCGTGAAAACCACGTAGTTCCTTAGGATGTTTATGGTTCCATTCTACAATAATGTGATCGGCCAAATTTGCAATTGTAGGAGAAATACCAACGGCAGTAGTTAACACTAATTCTCCATCAGCAGTAATGTCACAAACTTCAAGAACTGCAAATTTTGGTTTTGGCATAAATCCAAAACGTAAATGTGGAGCTATTGACGACAAATGCATGTCGAAATATGGCGCTCTTTCGCCATTTAAAGCTGAACGCAAGTCTTTGTTTGACTGGTAAGGCGTACGAAATAAAATGGCATTGGCACGTGCTAGAGCTCCGTCCAACGAGTCACCAGTTGAGGCACCAGTGTAAATACCAATTTTAAACTCTTTTCCCTCAGCATGGAATGCTTCAGCGCGTTTGGCAATGGCAGTAGGGACTTCTTTTGGGCAACCGGCTGGGGTAAATCCACTGAAGCCGATAATGTCGCCATCGTTTACGTAGCTTGCTGCCTCTTCGGCAGTAACAAATTTATAAGTCTGTTTCATAACATTTAGTTTTCAATTGAAATATCTAAATTTCAATTGATTGTATTTGAGTATATTAATTGTTTTTTATCGTTAATCACTTGTCACTTTCTTAAGGTTTGAATTTGAGCGCAAAATTACCATTTTTTTTTCGTTTTACCTTGACATTTCCAATCTTATTACAGAAAAATTTCATTAATTCAAAAACACTCAATAAAAGATTCAATTAGGCACTCAAAAATATAATTTATTCTCAATATTCTAAAAAAACTCCTCCGATAAATCATACTTTCCAAAAAAAATGCTGATATTTGTACAAATATAAATAACGAATAAATATTCAAAATATAATTCTAAAAAAAAGCATTATGACAGCAAATGACATTCGCCAATTAGCCCCCAAAGCTCTATGGCAAAACTTTTATTCACTTACACAAGTGCCACGTCCATCACATAAAAAAGAAGAAATTGGTGCGTTTCTCGAAAACTTTGGTAAATCGCTTGGTTTAGAAACTTTACGCGACGAAATCGGGAATGTACTCATTCGAAAACCCGCTACGGTAGGAATGGAAAATTGCAAATCTGTAGTATTACAGGCACACATGGATATGGTGCCTCAAAAAAACAGTGGTGTAGCTCACGATTTTCAGACCGACCCAATTGACGCATACATTGATGGTGATTGGGTTACAGCTCACGACACCACTTTAGGAGCCGACAATGGTATTGGTTTGGCTGCTGCCATGTCTATCATGCAATCTACAAATATTCCTCATCCTGCAATAGAAATGTTTATTACAGTAGATGAAGAAACTGGAATGTTTGGTGCTTTTGGCTTACAACCAAATTTTCTGCAAGGGGATATTCTTATCAATATGGACTCAGAAGATGAAGGAGAATTGTACGTGGGATGTGCAGGTGGAATTGATGCTGACATTACATTTCGTTATTCGGAAGTAGAAATTGAAGAAGGAGATGTAGCACTAAAAATTTCGTTAACCGGACTCAAAGGTGGTCATTCAGGCGTTGATATTCATTTACAGCGTGCAAATGCAAATAAATTGATGTTCCGCTTTCTGAAAGAAGCCGTATCTGACTTTGAAGCACGCTTAGCAAGCATCGATGGTGGAAGTTTGCGCAATGCCATTCCTCGCGAAGCGTTTGCAGTAATTACTGTTCCAGAAGAAGGAGTTGATGATATAATTGATTTTGTGAAGGATTGTGAAGAGCTTTTTATTGAAGAATTTAAAGGTGTAGAGGATAAAATTTCATTTACAGTGGATCAAATTGATTTGCCTTGCGGTTTAATTCCTGAAGAAGCACAAGACGATTTGATAAACGCAGTTACGGCATGCCCAAATGGTGTAATGCGCTTTATACCTGAATTACCATCTGTTGTTGAAACATCGAATAATTTGGCAATCATAAAATCGGATGGCAAAAGCATTATTTTACGTTCACTCATTCGTAGTTCGGTAGAATCACGCAAAGAAGAGCTAGCATCGATGGTTCAGAGCACGTTTTCATTGGCAGGAGCAAAAGTTGATTTGGTGGGTGGTTATCCTGGTTGGAAACCAAATTTGGAATCGCCAATTTTGAAAGAAATGTCGAAAGTGTACGAAAACAAATATGGCAAAACCCCAAAAGTAATGATTATTCATGCAGGTTTGGAATGTGGTATATTAGGTACACACTATCCCAAAATGGATATGATTTCGTTTGGACCAACCATTCGCTATCCTCATTCACCCGACGAAAAAGTAAATATTGCTTCAGTCGAAAAATTTTGGGATTTCCTATTGGCTACTTTGGAAAATACTCCTTTGAAATAATTGATATCAAAAATAGAGTTTATATAAATTTAATTATTGTTGTCCGGTAAAAACAAAAGAAAAAATAATGTCGCTCCTAAGGAGCTCTGGTAATACTTGTAACTTATTGACTACCATAATGTCGCTTCTACGAAGCTATTTATAAAAAGTCCCATCGGGACGAAATTATGGTAGAAAATATGCAAAAACAAAATCTAAGCCCCATCGGGGCGAAAT
>CAIWCC010000037.1 GCA_903911085.1 uncultured Bacteroidales bacterium
GACATAATTTTATATATTTTTCTTGTTATCTGTCTCAACCACTTCTGTAATGTATTTTCTTTTTTCTTATCTCTCGAACGTCTAACATCTTGACTGTCTGTTCTATGGCTTGCCGCTAACGACCGAGGCTATGGGCATTGGTGGTTTGCGGGAGCATTCGCTGTCGTGGAACGACAAGGTGAATGCGGGAGCAAAACTGCCGAATTGCACGTCAGCCAGCCAATGAACATAGGCGTGTGTTAGGGGCATATAGCTTTGTCAATTAGTTTGTTTGTCGTCCGCAAATTTCTCCTAAATGTCTGTTTGTCGCAACTTCAGCTGTTGTTTTCTGTTTCTTTCTTGTCGAAATGATAAGAAGTCGTATTCAATTCTTCAATTAAAATCTATATCCAACTGAAACTCCAAAGTTTCCAAACTGATTCTTTGCAACAGGATAACCATTCTGGTTTCCTATTACAAAATTATAGTATTCCTCTCTTGTTCCGTTAATATCAAAAACAGGATAAAGTCTGTTTAAAAAATCTTGCTTGTCAAAGAAATTAAATACTGTAATCAAAGGTGAATAATATACTTTCAGAATCAATCCACCAGTCAATTTTTCAAAGCGATATCCAAAAGATGGTACAAAATATATTGCTTCTGATTGTTGCCACCATTCCTGATAATTACCAAATGTTCCATCACCTGTTATGTGCCAATTTACTGCACCTTTGATATATGAAGCACCTAGACCAAATTCTATATGGTGTTTCTTAGTTCCTGTTATCATATTGATTCCAATAGGAATTCCAATAAATTGTCTACCACTCCATGAATAATATCCAAAACCAATTCGAGTGTTAAGTTTGTAATCATTAATCTTCCCAACCTCGTATTCTCCGTTCAGTGTATAAAATCCACTGTTTCCTACTAAGTCAAGTGTTAGAGCAAATTTGTTCGGTCTGTTTTGGGAATTTCCAGATAAATTAGATGTCAGAATAATTAGTAAAAGTCCAAATTTTAGTCTATGTTTCATGTTGTCGAGTTATACTTTATCAGATTAATTTCGAGAATTTTCAGTCGTCTTTTTTTTTTCTGCTACTGCCCCTAACGACTAAGGCTAAGCGCATTTGGCGGTTTGCGGGAGTATTCACTGTCGCACTGCGACAAGGTGAATGCGGGTGCAACACCTGCTAAATGCTCGTCAGCCAGCCAATGAGCTTAGGCGCGTGTTAGGGGGTCGTTTATTTTGTCAATTTTAGTATCCATATTTTCGTGTCTCCTGCTTTTTTCTCACTACTCGTATAAATTAAGTATTGTCGGTCATTCGAAAAAATACATTCATTATATCTGCTTCGTTCATTTACTAAAATGTCTGTTACTGTACGTTTATTATAGTCGGCTAATACTATCTTACAGTCTTTGATTGCTGGAAATAAGCCATTCTTCATTTTCTTATAATTCGTTAGTTTAATGTCAGATAGTTTGTCAAGTTGCAAACATGTAACCTTATTCGTTTCTATATTTGTTGCAAAATACTTCTTGTCCTCAATATAAAAAAGTAAAGAGTCTCCTTTTTCTGTCCAGATTGGGTCATAAATGTCAGCACTTACATTGTTTATTTTCTTCTGAATCGTAGGATTTGCAATATTAATTACCCACAAATCTTTTTTTATGTCAGACGAACTAGTTTGAACGATTATAGTTGTATTTCCGTCTTTGTCGTGCTGAATCTGCGATGGAGAATCTTTCAAATAAGCTAGCCATTTATTGTCAGGCGATACGCTAAATTCGTAATATGCATTTGCTTCTGTCGTAATTTTTGTTTCTTTTTGTGTCTTGATATTATACTCATAAACATGTTCGAAATCTTTAAAATAAGCTATCACTTCATCGTTAACCCACCGAGGATTTAAACTTTCGTCACTAATATGTTTAAAGTCTGAGCCATCAAGATTAATTATTCCAATCTTTCGGAAGCCATAAGAAAATGCAATAATATTTTTATTCGATATGGTTACATTAGCTTCTCTTCCACTTTCAAAATTTGTCAACAAATAAGGTTTTGATTGCAGTTTCAAAATAGGCTTTTGGTCAATCTCAATTGGAAATTCAACATAATTCCTTGGCCGACCACCTATATACTCTTGTACAGACATACTGAAAAGAGTTGTTGGCTCAACTTTGCCCGTAATACAGTTTATGTCTATAGTATTACTTTGTTGAGAATTATTTTCGTCACACAAATAGCATTCAAAACGCCAAATACTATCATTTACATAAGTTGCTTTTATAGAATCCAGTCCTCTTTCATATCCATTTTCAAACGCAATCTGTAACGCACTATCTTTGTCAATAATGCATCTTGAAGATTCTTTGTTTATTCTTGTCTGAGAACTACAAGATTGTAGAGCCAAAGAACCGAAAATTATTATAGTAAATCTGTTCATCTTTTTTTTTCATAAATGCCCCCTAACGACCGAGGCTATGGGCATTTGGCGGTTTGCGGGAGCATTCGCTGTCGTGGAACGACAAAGTGAATGCGGGAGCAAAGACTGCTAAATGCACGTCAGCCAGCCAATGAACATAGGCGTGTGTTAGGCGTTCGTAGCTTTGTCAGTAAGTTTGTTTTTCGTCCGATGTTACACGCTAAAAGCCTGATTGTCGATATGTCAGTTGTTATTTCTATTTCTTTCTTGTCTAAATGAAAAGAAGTCGTAAAGTTAATTGTAATTCTTAAATTCCAGTAGTCGTGTTTTATGTTACTCAACACGTTTTCGTTAATTTTTTCAAGTCGTAAGTTTGTCTGTTTGTCAAGTTGTCGCAAAACTAAAGTCGTACAATGAAATTCGGAAAAATTTGTCGGAATGAGAAATTTGTTTGTTTTCTTTCTTCTTTTCTTCAGTCGAAAAGCTGTAAAAGTCAGTTTTTCAAATAATTCAGTCAGAATGAAAGTCATTTGTTTCTGGTTTCTTTTCAGTCGACCAACCGAAAATGTTTCAGTTTCCTAGTTTTTTCAGTCGTTATGGTCGTAACATGAATCTCAAGTCGATTTCTTGTCTTTTCTTCCATAAAAATCTGCGAAGAATTGTCCGCCAAGCAGATGCTGAAGTAGGAGCGAAGTCAGACTAAACAGAATCGTCTGGGTCGAGTTACGAAAGCGGGCAGTTTGTCAAAGATTTTATACCAATAGAGTAGAACTGTCTTTTCATTCGTGCTATGACGCCTAACGACTAAGGCTATGGGCATCCTGCGGTTTGCGGGTGTATTCACTGTCGCACTGCGACAAGGCGAATGCGGGCGCAAAACCTGCTAAATGCACGTCAGCCAGCAGGTGACAATAGGCGCGTGTTAGCACCAGTTGTTTGGTTGTTAGTCAGTTGTCTTGATGTTTAATTTAATTTTCAAACTATCAATATGAGTAAAATAGATATTTTCATTCTTAACATTGCCAGAAAGTACCTTAAAAATAGAATCATTGATAATCTTTGGTTGAGTAATTTCTATTCTGGCGTTGCAATTGTAATTAGCGTTGTCTGGCCTATTATTTTGATAATAATCAAACGTTCTCTCGATTCCAAATAAAACCAATGGTAAAATAATTGAAATAATAATCGCAATGATAGAATTTCTATTTGTTTTTATAAATCGCTCTTCTGAATTTGTTAATTCTTTCAGTGTTAGTTCTTTTATTTTAATGTTAATCTGTTCTTCGGTATAAAGTTTAATGATATGTTGTTTTATACCAATTCGTTGAATTTCAACACCTTCTTTTGTTAATAAATAAAAACTATTTTCAATTTTAAAAGAGGGGTAGTGTTCATTTATAATGTGAACAAGTTTATTCTCTTGTTCGTTTGGAATTAGTTTATAAATATTTTCTTCTTTTGTTTCTGCATTTGACATTATAATAGTCAAAAGATTATTGAAGTTTTGAATGTCTTTATCTGAATATGGTATCGTCATTTTATTGTATGAATTAAAAATTAAGCCTGTCAGTGTCGGGTCAACTGTCTTAAAAAGTCATGATAAAAAAAATAACAACTAAACAAAGTGGACAGATTTTATCTGTCGAATATTATGTTTTTGGTATTTTAGTCTATCGGCACATTGTCGATTTAAAATAACTATTACGTTTTTAATATCAACGTACTTGTTTTTAATGTTTCTCTTTGGAGTTTTTTACCAATAAACCAAACACACTCAACCAAGTCAAGATATGATTCTTTTTTTAGTGGATTCCAAGCAAACTTATCAATTGTCATTGGTTGTCCTCCTGAATTTAGAATTACTACGTCGCCTTGTTTAAAAATTGTTTCTTCCATAATGTTTAAATTTCTATCTGTTTTAATGTTGAAAATTATTAATATTACTGGTCTTTATTCTTTTTTTTATACAATTGGTGCTAACGACCGAGGCTATGGGCATTTGGCGGTTTGCGTGCGCTTAACTGTCGCCCAGCGACAAAGTGAATGCGGGCGCAAAACCTGCTAAACGCACGTCAACCAGCCAATGACAATAGGCGTGTGTTATGGGCTAGGTGGTTGGTTGTAAAGAATTTGTGTTTTCAATTGTCGGATTATTTATTTTCCTGATTTTATTCTATTGTCGTGTTTGCACAACATTTGGCAATTTTCGGCAGTCGTTTTTCCACCTTCGTGCCAAGGTGTTATGTGGTCGGCTTCCATTTCGTTGAGTTCAAAAGTTACTCCACATTTAACGCAAACTCCTTTTTGTCGTTCAAATGCTTCTCGTTTTTGGTTGTCTGAAAATGTTCTAATGTTCAAATATCTTTCTTTTCGTGTCAATACAAATGGATAAATACCTCTTTTGTTTTCTACGTCTTCGTCTAACATCAAAGTTGTAATTTCTTCTTCCAGTGTCTTTGGGTCTAACTTTTTGTTTTTGAATTCGTTATACAAAATTCCCCAAGGTAAACCTCTCATTTCTTTGCGATACTTTGGAAAAGTAGCTTTTATCCAACTAATTACTGCTTGAAAATATAGCCAAAGTTCGTTAGCGTTTGGTTCGTGTTGGTTTTTGCTCATATATGCTTCAATTTCATCGTTTGAAATCCAAGCAATAGCTGTTTCTAAAAATTTTTGTCTTTTTGCTTCACCATCTAAGTAATCATCGCCCAATTTAGGTCGGTTGTTTTTTGAGAAATAGCGTTTTGCGTCTGAAACCCACGAACCCGAATAAACTGCGTTTCGCAGTTCTTGTTTGGTTAGTTCTTTTCCTGCAATGTTTATAGTTTCAAACCATTCTAATTTTTCGCTGTCTTTGCCACTACAAAAATATACCATCAATTTGTAGTCTAAAATTTGTTCTTGTTTGTCATCGGTAAGATTGTGAAATGCTAAACCGTTTACAGAAAAATCTCTATTTACAAACTGGCAAATTGAAATAGTTCTTTGTTGTCCGTCAATAACTTCAAAATTACCATCTTCACGAACTGACCAATACATTACGTTCAAAGGAAAGTCCTTTTGTAATGTGTTAATTACGGCTTTACGTTCTTTGTCACCATAAACAAATTCACGCTGATATGGTGGTCTAATGTCTAACTTTCCACCAAAACCAATTACTCCGTTTTCTTCGTTATCTTGGTAGCCATTAGTTAACTCTCTAACCGATATTTCTTTTAATTCAATTTTCATTTTTGCACTTTTTTGTTTTTAATTAGAAGTCTTGCATATGTCGATTTATATTCACTTCCTATTTTCAAAACTCCACGTCTGTTTAAATCGCCTGGATTTGAAACATCATCATTTGTATATGTTTTCGTTTTGATACCTGAATTGTTATCCCTGTCAGTAATACCCAAAATTTCAAATTGGTCAGGATTGTATTTGTCAAGTAAAGTTATTGGAACTCCCATTGCACCTGCGTAGTCCATTGGAATGTCTGTAATTCTACTTACTTCTATTGCATCATAATTATCGTATTTAATATAATCTGTTTCGTTAAAATTCTTGTATAAAATCAAATCATCGTGTCGTTTAGAAATATCTAAATTTGTGTACCAACAGATATTCCCAAATACTGCATATCTTGTTCCATTCTCTACAATTACACTATTATGTTCTTGGTTTTCAGGCATAGTAAATCTTTTTACAGAATTATAACCTAACCAAATTTTGTTTGCTTTTATTAGATTAAAAATTTCTTTGTAAGAAATTGAATTTTGACTTCCAATAATTAAAAATTTTTTGTCGTATTCCATAAGTTGAGCTACATATTCACGGAATAACGAAAATGGTGGATTGGTTACAATTATGTCGGCTTGTTTTAAAAGTTCAACACTTTCTTCACTTCTAAAATCACCATCTCCATTTAGTTCTATAATTCCAATTTCTTCTGGGTTTGGTATTCTGTCGCCATTTTTGTCGCCATTATATTCTAAATAAATTGCACTTTCAGATTTCAGTTGTGTAAACAAATCTCTGTTTTGGTTTTTATAGCAAGTTGTAATAAGTTTTTTCAGTCCTAACGCCTCAAAGTTGTATGAAAAGTAATGAAAAAAATTACTTAATCTTGGGTCATCACAATTACAAAAAACTGTCTTCCCTTTAAAATGCTCCTTGTAATGTCGTAATTCTTTCTCAATGTCGGATAGTTCAGTATAAAATTCATCATTTTTTACTGCTTTTGCTTTTTTGAGATTGTTATTTAATGATTTCGCCATTTATATTTCTCTTTTTTTTGTTTTTTCTGTAAAAATACTAATTTCACTCAACATCATATGATTTATTTCTGTCTCTTTCTTTTTTTTTACCACTTGCCCATAACGACTAAGGCTAAGCGCATTTGGCGGTTTGCGGGAGTATTCACTGTCGCACTGCGACAAAGTGAATGCGGGCGCAACACCTGCTAAATGCACGTCAGCCAGCCAATGAGCTTAGGCGCGTGTTATAGGCCGTAGTTTAGTCGTTCTTTTATGACTCAACTTTTCTAATTATAAGTTTTAAGTCTACATCAATCAACCTTAATGCTTCGTTTTGTTTGTTAAACGAGTCAATTAAAGAGGTTAATTCTACTTTTGATAATTTGCTTTTCTTTAATTTTGTAAATAAGCTTTCGGATAAATTCATATTAAATTCAGTCTTCATTTGTTCGAGGAAATGACCGTAAGTTATATTTCGTTCAGGAAAAGCAATTGAATTATAAGCATTGTTTTTGTCAATGAATTCTGATAAATTTTTCTGAATAGACAATGACAAGGTTTGGTTTGCTTTAAATAATCTAATCAAAAACTTTTTTCCAGATTTTAAGCCTAGAGATAAATAAAAAATTACAAATGCAGCAATAATTGAAATTGTCGTATACCAAAATTCTGGTTTTAAAAAAATTGTCATGTTATTTATAGTTTTATAGTCTCTCTTTGTTGAGTATTTTTATAAGTGAATAATCTTTGTCGAAGTCATCAACTGTCAAAGTTGATTTAATATTACAACCTTTTGGGTTAGCATCCAAATAATATCCATATTCGTATCTTGAACAGTTTGTGTTTTTGACAACGACAAAAATGGCAGTTTTATCTAAAGTGCTTTTGCTTATTTCTAATGCTTGTGCAAAAACGACTGTACTAACGTATTTAAAATCTGCGTCAGTACTATTTCCGTAATCATAAAGAAACTCTCTTTTCATAGTCCCATACAGTTTCAGTTGTCCGTTTATTAGCTTGTAAACTGAAATTAATGGGATTTTGCTTTGTTTTACTTTAGAAGTCACTGAAACATTTGCTAAAACAAATATATTACTTCTTTCAGCATCTCTATACTTATAATAATCGTATTTGTCATTGTCAAATGTCCATTGTTTTGAAGCTTTTACAGATTTAAACTTTAGAGTTATGTTGTCAATCACCACTGTCGATTTTTCTTTAAGTATTTTAAAACCTAGTGTTTTCTTTCTTTCCTCATTTTCCTTCCGGATTTTTTCGTCTTTCTCAATTTTTTGTAAAAGTAATTCACCTTTTTGAGCCTCAGGTGTGTCTCTAAATTTGTCAATTAATAAGTTTAATTCAATTTTTGCTTTTTTGAAATCTTCTTTTGATATAAACTCTTGAGCATTTAATAGTCTGTTTGAAGGTGTGTTTTGAAGTTCTTCAACTTGTTTTTTGCACTCAGACAATTCCTTTTGAAGTTTGATATACTCAGATTTTTTTACCTTGCTCTCACAACTTGTCAAAAATAAAATCGACAATAAAAGAATCTTTGACATTAAAATTGTTTTTTTCATAAAGTTCATTATTAATTTGTTGTTTTTTTTTATACTATGGCCTATAACGACTGAGGCTATGGGCATTTGGCGGTCTGCGGGAGCTTTCACTGTCGCGAAGCGACAAGGGTGAAAGCGGGAGCAAAACTGCCGGAATGCACGTCGGGGAGCCAATGCGCATAGGCGTGTGTTAGGTTCTCGTTCATTTTTTTTCAGTCAGCGTATTCAAAATTTAGTCGAATTAAACCGATGATTCAATTCTCTGATTCTGTCAATAAGTTCTTTAAAGCTCAAAGAGTCACCGTAAATCATATTTTCTTGCATCAATATATAATCTTTCTCCCAGTTTTTCAAAACAATATCAGGCGGAACAAAACAAATTGTCTCAGGTTGATGTGTTGCATAATCAACTCCTGCCATTGAAGTAAATTGTTCGCGATGTTTTATTATGTCGTTATACAAATTGCTGTCATTCAATATATTCTTACAATAGCTGTTATCCATCAATTTTTCTAAATCGTACAAATGTCTCGACATTCTGTTGATTTCTTTTCCCGAAGTTGGGCTTTGTAACATTTCGTGCAACAAAAATGCTTTTTCAAGCATGGTTCTTTGTGGCAGAACAGCTTTAACTTTATACTCCTTGTCCGAAAAATCAGCATTAGGCAAAAGTTCTCCAATAATTGATTTGACTAAAACTTCTTCGCTCGGTTCCATAAGTGATCTTGACCCAACTTCGATTTTTACGGTATTAAAAACGTAATCAGAATTATCAAGAACGGATTCATAATGTAAATACAGAGTTTCAGGATCAACATTACTTTCTTCAGTGATATTTACTTCCAATAGGAATTGTTCTTTGTCAATATCACAATTCAGAATAAATCGTTCAATATCAGTTTTAAGCTCATTTCTGATAAACGAACACGATGCTTTTCGCAATTTTTTCCCAATTTCTCGTTTTGTCAGTTCTCCCGAAAACCCAAGAAATTCTCTGTCAATTGCCAAATCAATATCTTCCGAAAAGCGGTCGATAATGTGCCAACATTTACTTAGTGATGTACCGCCTTTAAAAACCAAGTGTGAACCATATAAGCCATTGAATAATGCATTTAATGCTAATGTAACCCACCAATCTTTTTCGATAGATTTTGCATTTAGTCCTGTTTTGTTTTCAAGAAGCTTTAATACTTCAACTCGTCTGGATTTAGATAATTCTGTCCAATTCATTTCTCAGAGTATTTTGTGAGATTAAGTATTAATTTTGAAATCCATTCCGGAGCTAATCGTGCATCATGTTGTATGTTTTCGAGAGATTCTTTTTTCAATGCTTTTGTTAGTTGAAGTTCGACCTCTTGTGTCACGTTTTCTTTTCCTAGCTGTTTTAATGCTGCAATTGCCAAACTGCTTACTTTACCTTTCATCGCAAGATTTTTGGGTGCAGTTTTTTTTAATTTTATTGTTCGGTTTCCATACTTTATTTTTCTCGGAATTCCATCTGTCAGGTAAACCACATTCACAGGAATTTGTGTTGATAACCCCAAACTGTGCAGGGCAAAAACTCCAGTAGGTTCAATTCTTGCTTTGTCTCTTTTTGCAATGGCTCTACAAACATCATCAACAGATGGGTATAATATTCCAAGTTCTTTGTCAATTTTGGGATATAAGTAAATTCCTTGTGTCAAACGAATAATTACTTCCCTTTTCACCAAATTTGATAAGCTTTTCCGTATAGATTCGGAACTACCTAAAGACGCAAAATCATTCGAGAAATATATTTTGCCTTTTAGATTGTTTTTTAAATGTTCTAATACTTTATTTTCAATTGATTGTGTCATATTTTTGAGGGATTATATTTCACAAAAGTAATCTATATTTGTGAAACATACAATGATTGAATACAAAATATTAATCTCTTGAAATTTATGCACAAACGTCTCTTTTTTTCTTTTTTTTTGAATGGAACCTAACGACCGAGGCTATGGGCATTTGGCGGTTTGCGGGAGCATTCCTGTCGTGAAACGACAAAGGAAATGCGGGAGCAAAACCTGCTAAAAGCACGTCAACCAGCCAATGACAATAGGCGTGTGTTAGGCGGTCGTTTATTTTTTAATTCTGTTTGCTATTCTTGAACTGTCAAATAAAAGCTTGGACTTGAACCATTTTCCCATGACCATTTCGATTCACTACCCCATCTGTAATACATACTTCCTTGTTTCTGTTTCATATTAAAAAGTATGCTGTAAGTCTTTTTTCCATTTACTATTATAGATTTCGTTTTATTTGTTTTAATCACATCAACCCATTCAATTGTCAACGCAATATCATCGTGAAATACTAAATTGTACTTTGTCAAATCAATATCTACCCAACCTGATCTTTTGGTAATTGGTATCAAAATATTTTCTGTAAGTAATTCTTCAGAGGGTAAATTGTCAACAATATTACGTATATGTAACCGAAACAGGCTACTTTCAAATGATTGATTGCGCATACAAACATGTAGACTTCTTAACAAGATTGGTTTTGACCCCAGTTCTATTATTGTCCCTATTTCGTGTCCCTTACTACGTTGAGAACCTCCAAGACCTCCAATGCCACAAAATTTTCCATGCCACGTATAACTTGTAGTACCAACTTTCTTCAACTTGCCTTTAACAGGTCTTACAGCTATTTCGGCTAAATGAACTGGATTGTTTACAAGTTTAATTATGCTTTCTTTGTTGGTAAGTTCTTCAATTGAAAATGTTTGTGGATGATAACCTATCATCGAAATTCTAACTTTAGCACTGGATGATTGTCCTTTAACGTCTAAACTAAATTCTCCTCTTTCATTTGTTGTTATGCTTATAGGAGCGTCAATTACTCCAAGACTCACATACTCTAAAGGTTTTTCACTTGAAGAATCAATGACTTTTCCGCTAATTAGTTGAGCTTGTAGTTGTAAAGTCAGGAAGAATAGAAAGATTGTCGATATTAGTTTCATGCGATTTATTTGTTGGTTATATGTCGTTCTTTTTCGTTTTTTTAAATGCCGCCTAACGACTGAGGCTATGGGCATTTGGCGGTTTGCGTGCGCTTCACTGTCGCCCAAGCGACAAAGTGAATGCGGGCGCAAAACCTGCTAAACGCACGTCAACCAGCCAATGACAATAGGCGTGTGTTATGGCCTGTAGTTTAGTTTTTTAGTTGATTTGTCAGTCCGATAAGTTCTGTCATAAAACAGAAAATCCGTCAGACGCAAAGTCAAGTCGTTTAATTCCTTCTTTTCTTTGTTGTCAGACGGCATAGAAGTGTTTACAAATTAACGGATTAATTTTAGTAAACTGGTCATTCGTCTTTATGTTTCACAACATGTTTTATTTAAAATCCCAATTCGTTTTCCTAGTTTTCCTGGTCTTTCTCTGTCTTTTTTTCAGTCGAAATAAGCGAAAAGAGAAGTTTTTCGTAAATAATTTTTGTAATTCAGTCTGAAATAGCCAAAAAGTTGTCGCCAAAAAAAATCGTAGACGAAAGACAAACTTTTCGTAAAAAAAAATTTTCTTTTTGTTCTGTAAAGAGTTCCGCGATTTCTCCTGATTTTATGGGTTTTGTCAGAATTGATTATTTCGGCAAAAGTGAGCCACCATTTCGGCAAAGTGAGCCACCTGTAGAAGTTGGGTGGATTTGTATGTAAATATAATAATATTATTTGATATTTCTCTTTCTTAGTGATTCACCTTTGAGTTCAA
>CAIWCC010000038.1 GCA_903911085.1 uncultured Bacteroidales bacterium
ATATTGAATTTATTCATCTGGCTACTAGAATAGCCAAACCCGTTATCTTACAATATCAAAATATTATAAACAATTATGTCAAAGATCGCTAATTCTTTCTTATTTATACTCAAAAGTCAAATGACTTTATCTTTAGGGGTTTGTGGTCACAACGAAAAATGTAGCCCTTGTTGTATCAGTTGATCGTATTTGTCCTTGTTGAATTGATAATAAAAGGCACCTCTTTTTGAGGAACTTTTGTCTTTTAAATCTAATTTTTCGAGAATGTCCATTCCTAGAATTTTTTTTCTAAAATTTCTTTTGTCAATAGATTCTTGATAAATGGCTTCATATAAACTTTGAAGCATTGGTAATGTAAACTGGTCGCTGAGTAAATTAAATCCAATTGGCTTTACTGCAGCTCTTTTTTGTAAAGTATTAATTGTGTCTTTAACCATTTTGTTATGGTCAAAAATTAGTTCTGGCAATAATGACATTTTCACCCATCTAGCATCGTATTTTACGGCTAATGAAGTGTCGAATTTATCAATATTCACCAAAGCATAATAAGCAATTGAAACTACTCGTTCACCTAAATCGCGTTCAACTTCACCATAGGCACCGAGCTGTTCCATAAATATACCATCTATTCCAGTAAATTCATCCAATACTCTTCCAGCAGCTTCGTTGATACTTTCACCATGGTTTACAAATCCGCCCATCAATGACCATCCGCCTTTCATTGGTTCAAATTGTCGTTTGGCTATCAGTATGTACAAATCATTGTCTCTAAAACCAATAATAATGCAATCTACAGCAATTAGGTGTGTGTCTTTATTTTTATAAAATGCTGTTGTCATAATTTTTCTTATCAGATTTTAGTTGCTAATTGGTTTGTAATGAGTATTTTGTTCAAGTTGTTGGTGCTGTAATCTGCTGCTTAAAAAACAAGTGTAAAGTAAACACTTGTTTTTGTAATTATTGTTCTGCATTTTATGTTATACAACAGTTTTTTGATGTAATAAATAGAGTTTAATTGCATATTGATAATTCAAAAAGTAATTTTTGATTAAGTTTAAATAAAATCTTCTGGTTAATGCCTTGAATTTTATAAGGTCAATAATACTTGCAATTGACATAAATAAATTACAAAAAAAAGCACCGAATGAAAATGACATTCGGTGCTTTCAATAGTTTTTTTATAATTTATTTCTGTTTTACAAAAATTTAATCTGGTAAATTAGAATTATAAACTTTCTCCAAAATCAGCTTTAAATTTAGCCATCAATTTTGTTGGCCAATCGCTAGTTGGTTCCAAGCCTCCCATAAAGAAACGTAATACAGGAGGTTCGTACACAAATTTCAATCCGCCAATCAGCAAACGATTGTCATACAACCAATTCAAGCGATCTTCTACGTATTTTATTTGCGAAAGAGTAAATACTCTACGAGGCACAGCCAAACGAAGTAATTCCATGTCGGCATAAGTTTCGTTGCCATCTTCATCGCGTTGGTTAGAGATTGAGCCACGCTCCATACCTCTTACTCCCGAAATAAGGAACAAAGCTGCGGCCAATGCACCTGCTGGGTATTCTGTTTGCGGAATATGTGCACAAACTTGCATTGCGTCCAAATGAGCACCCAATACGCCTGCAGGTTTTATTACAGGAATACCTTTAGCATCCAATGAATCAACTAGATATTTGATAAAGCTTGGGCTTTGACAAATCATACTTTCATCTTGAGTTTCGTACAATCCTACTGCCATTGCTTCAATTTCGCGGATAGAAATACCACCATAAGTTGTAAATCCTTCGAAAAGAGGAACCAAAGCTTCCAATTCTTTGTAAATTTCCATTTTATCGGTACACATACCACCACCACGAGAAGAACTTATTTTGCGTGCCGAAAAATAAACCAAATCAGCAAGTGCTGTCATAGTTTTCATAATTACGGTCATGCTGGAGTTTTTAAATTCCTCTTCGCGTTTTAGTACTAAATAAGCATTTTCGCCCAATAAACTTGCATCAAGTACAACTCTAATACCATATTTGTCGGCCATAGCGCGTACATCACGTAAGTTTTGAACCGAAAATGGTTGTCCACCAATAAGATTGGTAGAGGCTTCCATACGAATGAAAGGTATATTGGCTGCACCGTGACTAATAATTGTTTCTTCCAATTTTTCAATATTCATGTTTCCTTTGAAAGGATGACTTGAATTTATTACATAAGCTTCATCGTAAAGTAATTCAGCTATTTTACCGCCATTTTGAGTTATATGAGCCATAGCAGTGGTAAAATGGTAATTCATTGGTACTAAACTACCTTTTTTTACATAAGCTATAGAAATTATACTTTCTGCTGCGCGTCCTTGGTGTACTGGAAGTAGAAGTTCTTTACCAAGTACATCTTTTACTGCTTTTTGAAGACGAACAAAACTTTGTGAACCAGCATAAGCATCATCTGCCTGCATCATTGCAGCCAATTGATTGTCGCTCATTGCATTAGTGCCACTGTCTGTTAGCATGTCTAAAAATACATCTTTTGTGCTTAAACGAAATGTGTTAAAACCACCTTCATAAAGTGCTTCCAAACGACGTTCGATTGGTACTAGATTTAATTTTTGTACAATACGTACTTTGTGTAATTCTAATGGGATATTCTCGCCACTATAAAATTTAATTTCCTGCATAAATGTTTTTTAAAGTATTAATAATTATTTAAAAATGATTTTTTACACGACTATAAACAACAACTACGATTATTATGGTAATAAATAATGCCATTTGTAACCTACATTTTGAATTTTGTAAATAATTGACTAACTAGGTCTTGTCTTTGCTCTAATGACTTTTATTATATTTCAATCTTTGACGAGATCTTTGATTTATCGTGTTTACAAATTGATGTTTTTCAGCAGCAAAGATAATTATTTTTTTATTAATCTGCCATCGAAAATATAAAAATGAAACAAAAAGAACGAAAATCATATTGGAAACAAAACTTTTAATATCAATGTGTTTGGTTAATTGCTTTTTAATAAGGCGCTTAAATAAATGCAGAATTGTTATTTAAAATGCTAAAAATATGCAGTTGGAGCAATAAAAAGTATATTCGTAAGGCAAGAATTTTAAGTAAATGTGTTCAAATTTTCTTAAAGGTGATAAACGGTGAATATTCCTACATTCTTGTAATATTCACCGTTTATCACCTTCATTTTTGTAGTGTTTTACTTTATAATTGTTCTGAGAAAATGATTAAGTGTATGTAAATTAGCATGTTATTAAGTTGGCACAGGAATTGAAAAGCACCTATCAACGAAAAAATCTATTATGTGCACAATATTTAGGTAATTCGAAAACAAAAACTGTATAATAAAACGAACATGAACCAACTAGCATTTAATATGTCTGCCGAACTGACATTTTATCGTGAAGATGAATTGTTTTTGGGTTCAGCACAAATTCGCTTGATGAAGCAAGTGATGGTGGATGGTTCGATTCATGCAGCAGCCAAAAATTTGAGAATGTCGTACCAACATGCATGGCATATTCTCGATAAATTGAACCGATTGTCGCCAGTACCTATAGTAATCAGGCAAAAAGGTGGCAAAGATGGTGGTGGTTGTAGAATTAGTTCGTATGGCATGAAGCTGATACGTACATATGAAAAGAAAGTGATTGATATTATTCAGTTTTTGGATGATAGTAACAGCGAATTAAAAAGCTGTTTTTTTTAAGCGGGCGATATTCCTGCCGGAGTATATCGCCTTTTAATTTAGTCGGCGTTATTCATTTTAGTTTATAACGAAAAAGGAATTTACAATTAAATTAGTTACAATTTATTCATTTGCAATTTACTATTTAATTGTTTAGTATTTGTTTAACAGCGATTTACAATTGATATTTAAATTGGAAATCACAAAAAAAGGTTATTGGTATGAAAAGGAATTATATAATTGTTTTATTAATGGCTACAATAGTAGCTTCACCACTTACTGTAGCACAAACAGTAGTTATCGACGGAGAAATTCGTCCACGTACTGAGTATCGGGATGGTTATGGAAAACCATTGCTCACAACAAATGACCCCGGAGTTTTCACCATTCAGCGCACCCGTTTGGGAATGACATTCACCTCTGGATTATTGATCACACAAATCACTTTACAGGATTCACGCACTTTTGGGCAGGCTGCCAATGCTTCGGATGTGGCTTCGACAGGTATTTATGAAGCTTGGGGCGAAATGCTGCTTGCTCCGGGCGGTACGTTTAAAATTGGTCGGCAAACGCTGAATTATGATGACAAACGCTTGTTTTCGTCACCGCCTTGGAGCAATACTGGTACAACGCATGATGTAGGCATTTTGAAATACAACATAAATGATTTTCAGGCACATGTGGGTTTGGCATACAATAATAACAGTGCTATTTCGTCGGAAACTTATTACACGGCAATGACCAAATATCGCTATATGAACTTTATTTGGCTATCGAAAGATATTATTAATGGTTTAAATATTAGTGCCATTGGAGTTGACGAAGGCGTGCAGGACACAACCGGAACAAAGAATTTAACGGCTAATTATCTGAAAACAAAGCTATATCACGCATACACTTTCGGGGGAAACTTGAAATTCCAGAGCGATTCATGTCCGGTTAGTGCATTGGCAACAGCCTATTTTCAGGCAGGGAAGAATGCAACCGGTCAAACGCTGAAAGGTAAATTGCTGGCAATGAAAGTAGATTATAAAATTTTCGATTTCCTAGCGGCAAACATTGGAACTGATTATTTATCGGGCGACAATGATGGAACGGCTGATGGTTTTCAAAGCAATTTCAAGAAATTGTATGGTGCCGATCATGCATTCAACGGAGTGATGGATTACTGGGATACACCGCTGACACAAGGTTTGCTGGATTATTACGGAGGTGTAACTGGAAAAATAGGAAAAAAACTAACACTGGAAGGTACCTACCATTTATTCAATTCGGAGTATGGAGGTAAAAACAAAAAAGCAATTGAGTTTGGTAAAAGTCTGGGATCTGAATTTGATTTGATTGCAACATACAAATTAAATACTTGGACAACAGTTCAGGGTGGATATTGCAGGTATTTTTCTAACTACAATACCATTGCAGCCAAAGACATTGTTACTTCTGCAACTGTTACACCAGATATACGAACTCCACAATGGGGGTATATTATGTTTACAATTAAACCAAAGTTCTTGTAAACCCCTAGCCCCTAAAGGGGAACAAGACTGAGTCTCTGATTTTTTCAATAAAATATATGAACATCATAAATTAATTATCATATTATGAAACGAATAATTATTTTTCTATTATTAGCAATAAGTGCTTATACGGCACAAGCTCAAAAAGTGAATGTGGCTGCGGCTGCAAATCTGAAATATGTATTGGAAGAGATTAAAACTGAGTATGTAAAATTGCATCCCAAAGCAAAAGTGAATTTGACGTTTGGGGCTTCGGGTATGCTGGTGCAGCAAATTTCCAATGGTGCCAACTTCGATTTTTTCATGGCTGCCGACAATGAATTTCCGTTGAAATTGAAGGATAAAGGACTGACAACCGGCGCAATGTCAACTTATGCTTTCGGGAAACTAGTCATTTACAGTAGTTCTTTGGATGTAGAAAAAATGGGATTGGAAGCGCTTAAAAATTCGTCGATAAAAAAAATAGCCATTGCCAATCCCGAAACGGCAACGTATGGTACACGGTCGGTGGAATTGCTCAAAAGCCTGAAATTGTATGACCAATTGAAATCGAAATTGGTTATTGGTGAAAATATCGCTCAAACAGCTCAATTTGCATATACGGGCAATGCCGAAATCGGATTTATAGCACTTTCGTTGGCACTGGCTCCAGATATGGCTGGTAATGGAAGTTATTATATCATTTCACCAAAGCTTTATTCTCCTATAGAACAGGCTTGTATCTTGATTAAAACGCCTGTACTAAATACCGAAGCTGCTAAATTTAAAAAATACGTTTTGTCGGCAGCAACAAAAGCGATTTGGGAGAAATGGGGATATAAGACAATTGATAATTAATAATTAATAATTGAAAAGAATTTGTAGTTATTCACTTTCCAAAAGTTGGATAAATAGTAAATAGTAAATGGTTTAATTGTAAATAAATATGGTGAATCAAGATTTTATAGATACACTTTTGCTTACGGGCAAATTGGCAGGTTGGACAACCGTTATCCTGTTGGTTATCGGTTTTCCAATTGCTTATCTGCTGGCTTATAGGCGGTTTCCGCTTAAGGTTTTGGTGGAAGCGCTCATCAGTATGCCTATGGTTTTGCCGCCTACTGTGTTGGGATTTTACATGTTGGTGGTATATAGTCCGCAGAATGCTTTTGGGCGGTTTTTGTCCGAATGCTTGAATGTGCGACTTGCTTTTAGCTTTGAAGGGATATTGATAGCGAGTGTGATTTTTAGTTTGCCGTTTATGATTCAACCGCTGCAGAATGGATTGCAAGCTATACCCGCTAGTCTGCGTGAAGCTTCCTACACGTTGGGGAAATCGGAATTTACAACTTTTGTCCGAGTGTTGATGCCCAACATGACCCCTTCGATAATTACCGCAGTGGCCATGACTTTTGCGCATTGTATTGGTGAGTTTGGAGTAATAATAATGGTGGGCGGAAACATTCCGGGAGAAACACGGGTGGCATCTATTGCTATTTATGACGAAGTGCAAGCAATGAATTTTCAGACGGCAAATCAATATTCGTTGGTGTTGTTTATAATATCCTTGCTTATTCTAACACTGATTTACAGTATTAACGGCAAGAAAAAAATAATTTTATAATTATAAACCACATAGACACATAGGACACATAAAAAAGATGATAAATAAGGAAAAAACTAATGATAACTATGTGACTATGTGGTTCAAAAAATGAAATATGCTAAAAATTAATATTCAAAAAGCCATGCTTTCGGCTGAAGGAAAAACGAAATTGGAAGTTTGTTCAGAAATACAGAATAATGAACTGTTATGTCTTTTCGGTCATTCGGGCGCAGGAAAAACAACACTGCTGCGCATACTTGCTGGACTGACTAAACCCGACAAAGGGCGAATTGTATTTGATGGGACGGTGTGGTTTGATTCTGAGAAGAAAATAAACCTACCACCGCAACAACGAAACGTGGGTTATATGTTTCAGGATTATGCACTGTTTCCGAATATGAGCATTGAAAAGAATATCCGCTTTGCGCAAAAAGTGAAGGACGAGACGGAGGTGGAGAAGTTGTTGGTGCTATTTGATTTGCATACGCTGAGGAGCCGCAAACCGGGACAACTGTCTGGTGGACAGAAGCAAAGGGTGGCGTTGGCACGCGCTTTGGCGGCCAAACCGAGCTTGCTGTTGTTGGACGAACCACTCTCGGCACTGGATTATGAAATGCGGACTGCGTTGCAAGATGAAATTCGCAAAACACACGATTTGCTCCAAACCATAACGTTGATGGTGAGCCATGACATTCCGGAAGTGGTTCAGTTGGCATCGGCTGTAATGGTATTGCGAAATGGAATGGTGGTGAAGGAGGGAAAACCGGAGGAAGTGTTTGGAGAACGCATGGGTATAAGAAGAACGCAGATTATAGTAGATTAAGTGGATTAGAAATGTACTTCGTATTTTGTAAACACCCTCTAAATTAATTGTTATCATTTTCCATAATCACTCCCTTGTATTTAATACTACAAATAAGTAGGAAAGTATAAATTGAACAAGTAAGCTGAATGATGTAAGTGTCTGTTATGTAAATATATAAGTGTATTGGTACAATTATTGCATCTTGCTTAATAAAAACAAAAACAAATATGAAAGAAATAATAACCGAGCCATCAAGTATAGCTCCCGAGAAGGAAGTGAAATTCTATGAATTAGAAAAAGCCCGCTTCATTATAAAAGATGCCACTGATTTGGATGTGGCCTACGCTTATGAAGACCTGGTGTTTTCGGAACATGGCATTTTTATACTCCAATTTGATAAGATTAGACCTGAGACCTTCATTTGCTGGTTTAATAAAGACTGTGAAGAGAAAAAACGTCACTCACTTTTTAAGTCATTAACCAACACTGCATTATTGAACAAAATAAAATTGGTTTATAAAGGTAATTTTGAAATGATTCAAAAAGACGGTGAGCAGGAAATTGACATCAAGTTTACCAAGACGTTTAAATATTTAGGTGTATATCAAAATTAATTTTATCTCCAGACCTATTCGAAATTGGTTTGTAGATGATTGGGATTCATTTTTTATTTACAAACAATTAATAAAATAAAAGTTATGGAAATAAGTGCAAGAAACAAAATTAAAGGCACTATCGAGGAAATAACCTTGGGCAGTGTTATGGCAAAAGTGAAAATTAATATTGGCAACGAGAATGTAATCAGCTCTGTTGTAACCATTGATAGCGTTACCGATTTGAGTCTAAAGGTTGGCGATGTGGTGTATGCCATAGTGAAGTCGACCGAAGTAATGATTGGTAAATAAGCCAATTACGACGATTTTATTAACGGTCAAGCAAAATTCGTCTTGACCGTTTTTTGCAATAAAAGCAAGCAAATTTTATTAACCTTCAATAACCACACTATAAACCACTATAACAAAATGAACAAAATAATCATAGAACCCATAGGGACGATATTCACTCCACATTTAGATGTGAAGAATATGCCCATCCAACCCATTGCAGCGCGTGGAGTGAAAGGTTATATCGAGATATTTGAGGAGTACGCAGATGGTTTGAAGGATTTGGAAGGATTCTCACACATTACGTTGCTTTACCATTTTCACGAGATAAAGGGTTACGAGCTTGTGGTAACTCCTTTTATGGACACCGAAATGCATGGGATTTTTGCTACCAAAGCACCCAAAAGACCCAATGCTATTGGCGTTTCAACCGTAAAACTCATTGGCATAGAAGGAAATATACTCACCGTGGAACAAGTTGACATGCTGGATGGTACGCCGCTGATAGATATAAAACCATTCTATCCCAGATACGACAACCGGCGAAATGCAAAGATTGGATGGTTGCTCAACAAAGATATTGGGTTAGATAAATTGCGATCCGACGAAAGATTTAGGTAAGATATGAAAGCAAACAACGCTTCGTTATTTTTTATTTACCCCCTAAATGGAACAAAATTTGAGATTATTTACCCCCTAAATGGAACAAATAATTTATTTATTTACCCCATAAATGGAACAAATTTTGAAATTATTTACCCCCTAAATAGAACATGTCAAATATTTATTGTACTTTTGACCAAATATTTAGCTCAAAATTATGTTTCCACGAAAAATAAGTCAAGAATTGCTGGTTTGGAAAAATTCTTCTACCAGAAAGCCTTTGGTTCTAAGAGGCGCACGGCAAGTTGGAAAAACAACTGTTATCAATTATTTTGCAAAGTCATTTCAGCATTACATCTATTTGAATTTAGAACGCAAGGAAGACAAAGCTGTGTTTATAAATAAAGAGTCGATAAACGAAATGGTGGATGCCATATTTTTCCTCAAAAATAAATCGAGACAAATTCAAGATACCCTTATTTTTATTGACGAAATACAGGAGGCGCCTGAAGCTTTGGCAGCTTTGCGTTATTTTTATGAAGATTTTCCAGAATTATATATTGTAGCTGCAGGTTCCCTTTTAGAAATGGTTTTCGACAATCATATTTCGTACCCCGTTGGACGATTGGAATACAAATTGTTACGTCCGTTTTCGTTTGAAGAGTTTTTGTTTGCTTTAGGAGAAACTCAGGCATTGGAACAATACAACAACGTGCCGATAGCTACTTTTGCTCACGAAAAAATGCTAAAACTATTTCATACCTACACCTTGATTGGTGGAATGCCCGAAGTTGTAAAAAAATATGTTGAATATCGTGATTTGACATCACTAAAGTCGGTGTATGAATCACTTTTATTATCATATATTGACGATGTAGAAAAATATGCCAAAAGTGCTTCCCAGACTCAAATAATGCGTCATGCTATTAGAAGTTGTTTTTCTGAAGCTGGAAATAGAATTAAGTTCCATGGATTTGGAGCATCTTCGTATGCTTCGCGCGAAATGGGAGAATCGTTACGTACCTTAGAAAAAGCGAGGCTCATTTACTTGATTTATCCCACTACACAAACCGTTTTGCCCTATTTGCCAGATGTGAAAAAATCGCCCAGATTACAATTACTAGATACTGGGCTAGTAAATTACTTCGCTGGTGTTCAAAAAGAGGTGTTTAACTCCAACGATTTAACAGATGTATATCAGGGAAAAATAGTTGAGCATATAGTGGGACAGGAGATATTGGCCAACAACACAAATTTACTTAGTACCTTATTATTTTGGGTACGAGAAAAAACAGATTCATCGGCAGAGGTTGATTTTCTTTTTGTGAAAGATGGTGTGGCTATTCCAGTGGAAGTAAAATCAGGTAAAGTAGGCAAATTAAAGTCCTTACACCAATACGTAGAAATGTCCGAAGTTAAGTTGGCCATCAGGTTGTATTCAGGTCAATTTCAAATAGACCAACTTAAAACAGCAACTGGAAGGCCTTTTACGCTTCTCAATTTACCCTACTATTTGGCTGGTAATATAGAAAAATACATTGAACATTACCAATAAATCAATTATTGCTTTGAAAGTGTTAGAACCGCTTGGTCGCTACGCAATAATGTAAATACAACGAAGGAGTAGTCAATTGATTATTCCTTCGTTTGTGTTAATGAGTCACATTCTCACCTAAGCAGTTAAAATAAATCCAATCCTTAATTTTACGTTCTTTCGTCTTTCTGAGATTATTTTGTAAAAATTGTTTCGCATTATTTTAAACAAGCGATGCTCAATAAAATCAATAGCTAGTTGAACTCATTTTTATCAATTCTACACCTCTTTCTTTCCTACATTTTATGTTTTTATCCCTACAAAAAGGTAGGAATTAACATCTGTTTGTGCCGCTATTATTCCAACTCTAATGAACCATTAAAGAGTAATTTGAAGAAAATTTCAAATTTTTATTTTGCAGTATATCAGTTATATATGAGTATTATTTGATAGAATTGTACTTTCGTTAATTGTTAATGGCACGGTAAATGAATAAGGGTTGTCATGTTATTCAAAAAAACAAACATAACATACACAAATTAGAAACATTAGTTATTCATTTAAAATATAAAAAAGATGAGAAAAATTGCGATCTACGGAAAAGGCGGAATTGGTAAAAGTACCACAACGCAAAACACTGTTGCCGGTTTGGCAGAAATGGGAAAAAAAGTAATGGTAGTGGGTTGTGACCCTAAAGCAGATTCAACACGCTTGTTGCTTCACGGTTTGGCTCAAAAAACAGTTCTCGACACATTGCGCGACGAGGGTGAAGACATTGACTTGGATGATGTATTGAAACCAGGTTTTAAAGAAACTAGTTGTGTGGAATCGGGTGGTCCTGAACCAGGAGTTGGTTGTGCCGGTCGTGGTATTATTACTTCTATCAACTTGTTGGAGCAACTTGGTGCTTACGATGAAGACAAAAAATTGGATTACGTATTTTATGACGTATTGGGTGACGTTGTTTGTGGTGGATTTGCCATGCCAATTCGCGATGGTAAAGCCGAAGAAGTTTACATTGTTGTATCGGGCGAAATGATGGCTATGTATGCTGCCAACAACATTTGTAAATCTATCTCTAAATTTGGTAAAGTTGGTACAGTTCGCTTGGGTGGGTTAATTTGTAACTCACGTAAAGTAGACAACGAAGCCAACATGATTGAAGAATTTGCTCGTCAACTAGGAACTCAAATGATCCACTTTGTACCTCGCGACAACATGGTTCAACATGCCGAAATCAACCGTAAAACAGTTATTGATCATGCTCCAGACCACCAACAAGCAGATGAGTATCGTGCTTTAGCTAAAAAAATCAATGATAACACTATGCACGTTATCCCAAAACCATTGGAAATGTCGGCATTGGAAGAGTTATTGGTTGGATTTGGAATTATGAACTAGAAATTGAATTGATAGTTGATAGTTAATAGTTTGAAATTAAGAAATTAAATATAAACATACAGCTTCCCCGCAAAAATGGCGGGGAAGAAGTGAAAATCTAAAACATTATGTATTTATTAAGAGCAATTGTTCGTCCGGAGAAATCGACCGTAGTTATGAAAGCATTATTCGATGCAGGCTTTCCGGCAATCACCAAACTAGCCGTTTTTGGTCGTGGTAAACAACGTGGTATTAAAGTAGGAAATGTAACTTACGATGAGCTTCCAAAAGACTTATTGATGATGGTTATAAATGAAAAAGACAAAGATTTTGTGATCGAGACAATTATGTCGGCAGCTCGCTCAGGCGACAAAGGACAGTTTGGTGACGGTAAAATCTTCGTTACTCCTGTAGAAGAAAGCTACACTATATCTAGTGGGAAGAAAGACTAAGAAACCCCTAATACAACCCCTAATGGGGAATTAGGCGTTCATTCTACATAAATTACAGTTAAAGAGACTCAAACAAAACTAACTTAGTTCCCCTTTAGGGGCTAGGGGTAAATATTATAAGTATGAAATTAATATTAGCAATGATACGCATCGACAAAATGGCTGCTACCAAGCTTGCTCTTTCGGATGCTGGTCTGCCTTCGTTCACTGCAATGCCGGTATTGGGACGTGGGAAAGGAAAAGGCGGATTTGAAAAAGCTACAGGTCTGGACGAAGACCAACTTGAGCTCATTATTGAGATGCCTCGTTTGAAATCCAAACGAATGATTACACTGGTTGTTACCGACGAACACAAGGAATTGGCTGTAGATACACTTATCAAAGTCAACCAAACAGGTAAAAGTGGTGATGGAAAAATATTTGTAATTCCTGCTCACGATTCAATCCGTGTTCGTACGGGTGAGAGCGGAGACATTACGTTAGATTAATTAATAATTAACAGTTAATAATTAATAGTTATACCGCAGTTGGAGAGTTAATAGCATGGACCAAATACTTATGGCCTCAAATTTATTAATTCTTAATTATTAATTCTTAATTAAATAATAAAAGTTATGGGAAAGACATTAATAGAAGAACTGAACATGAGTAAGTTCACCGAAGAGGTGATAAAAGCTTACCCTAGTAAAGTTGCCAAAAAAAGAGCGAAATCGATAGTGGTGAATGACCCCGATTCGATACCTCAAATTCAATCAAACGTGCGCACCATTCCTGGTATTATTACCCAACGTGGTTGTACTTACGCAGGTTGTAAAGGGGTGGTACTTGGACCAACAAGGGACATAATAAACATTACACACGGACCAATCGGTTGTGGATTCTACTCGTGGTTGACACGTCGTAACCAAACCCGCGCCGACAAACCAGAAATGGATAACTTTATTCCGTATACATTTTCAACCGATATGCAGGATTCAAATATCGTGTTCGGTGGAGAAGAAAAACTGAAAGTCGCCATTCGCGAAGCCATTGAATTATTCGACCCTAAAGGTATTGCCATATTCTCAACTTGTCCGGTAGGATTGATTGGTGACGACGTTCACCGCGTAGCCCGCCAGATGAAAGAAGAATTTCCTGGAGTAAACATTTTTGGTTTCTCTTGTGAAGGTTATCGCGGCGTATCACAATCGGCTGGTCACCACATTGCCAACAATGGTTTGTACAAAAACTTGATTGGTAACAATGATAATTATGTTCGCAAAAACAAATACGCAGTAAACGTGCTGGGTGAATACAATATCGGTGGTGACGCTTTTGTTATCGAAGATTTGTTCGAACGCATTGGTGTTGATATAGTTGCAACCATGTCGGGTAACTCTACTCTGGAACAATTTGAAACAGCTCATACAGCCGACTTTAGTTTGGTAATGTGTCACCGTTCTATCAACTACGTGGCAGAAATGTTGGAAACCTCGTTTGGTATTCCTTGGGCAAAAGCTAACTTTATAGGCGCCGAAGCTACAGCAAAAACCTTGCGCAAAGTAGGTCAGTATTTTGGCGACCAGGAATTGATAGACCGCATAGAAGTAGTGATTGCCGACGAAATGATAGCCGTGAAAGCTGCCATTGATAAAGCCAGAACAAAAACCGTAGGCAAAACAGCTATGATGTTTGTAGGAGGATCACGTGCACACCACTACCAAGAATTATTTACAGAACTTGGAATGGAAACCACAGTGGCAGGTTATGAGTTTGGACACAGAGATGACTACGAAGGTCGCCGCGTAATACCAA
Source organism: uncultured Bacteroidales bacterium (assembly GCA_903911085.1). Classification (GTDB taxonomy): domain Bacteria; phylum Bacteroidota; class Bacteroidia; order Bacteroidales; family Paludibacteraceae; genus Paludibacter. The sequence goes on from CAIWCC010000038.1 coordinate 14,255, forward strand.
CCATTAAAATTGATGCTGATAGCCGTAACATTGAGGAAATAACAGTTTATCCTGATGCAACACGCTACAACCCTCGTAAGAGCGAAGAAGAATTGGCACAACTGAAGGAAGCTTTCGACATTGAGTTCAACGAATACAAAGGTATGATGACCGATATGAAGAAAGGAACATTGGTAATTGACGATTTGAGTCACCACGAAATGGAAAAACTGATTGAACTCTACAAACCAGACGTGTTCTGTGCCGGTATCAAAGAAAAATATGTGGTTCAAAAAATGGGTATCCCAATGAAACAGCTCCACAACTACGATAATGGTGGCCCTTATGCAGCCTTTGCAGGTGCTATCAACTTCTACAAGGACATTGAAATGATTGCTTGCAGCACTATTTTCAAACAAATGAAAGCTCCTTGGGAACGTGAAGATTTTGTAGAAGCGGAATACGTGTTCAATTAATAATTAATAATTCATAATTAATAATGAGCCATTAGCTTAGTGATTATGAATTGTAAATCAAATTATTAATTTTTAATTATTAATTTTTAATTCAAGATTTTATGTTACTAAGACATACAACAGCAAAAGAAATAGACAGAAAGGCGCTGACCATCAACCCGGCGAAAACCTGTCAACCCGTAGGCGCAATGTATGCTGCATTAGGTATCCACGGATGCTTGCCTCACAGTCACGGTTCACAAGGATGTTGCTCATATCACCGTAGTGCATTGTCGCGCCACTTCCGCGAACCAATCATGGCCGGAACCAGTTCGTTCTCCGAAGGTTCTTCTGTGTTTGGTGGATCGGCCAACCTTGTTCAGGCTATCGACACCATGTTCACCATTTACAAACCCGAAGTAATTGCGGTTCACACCACCTGTTTATCGGAAACTATCGGTGATGACTTAACTCAAATCATTTCGAAAGCAAACGATGACGGTTGTGTTCCTGAAGGCAAACAAGTGATTTATTGCAACACGCCAAGTTATGTTGGAACACACGTAACTGGTTATTCAAACCAGGTGGCTGCATTTATCAAGTTCTTCTCAACGGCCACTCCCAAAAAACGCAACGTTATCAATATCGCTGCTGGATGGATGGAGCCTTCGGATATGCGCGAAATTAAACGCCTGGCAGCAGTAATGGAAACACGCACCATCTTGTTCCCCGACATGACCGATGTTTTGGATGCGCCACTTGACGGACATTACAAAATGTACCCAACAGGCGGAACAACCGTAGCCGAAATGAAACTTACCGGTGATAGTAAATTCACGCTAGGTCTTGGACAATCGTGTACCGAAGATGCTTGTATCAAATTGGAAAACAAGTGTAAAGTGAAATTTGAAATGCTGGATATCCCCATCGGATTTAAAGCTACCGACCGTTTCCTGATGTCGCTGAGCCGTCATGCCAATGTGCCAATACCCGATAGTTTGTCGGACGAGCGTGGTCGCTTAATCGACTTGATTTCAGACAGTTCGAAATATCTTTACGGAAAACGTGTAGCACTTTTTGGTGACCCAGACACCTTAATTCCATTGACAGAATTTTTGGTAAGCATGGATATGAAACCAGTTTACATCGTAACAGGTACGCCAAGTAAATACTTCACCGAGCGCATGACAGAGATATTGAAAGATATTCCTGAAGCTAAATTCAAATGTGGGGAAATGGCCGATATGTTCCAATTGCACCAATGGATTAAACAAGAAGGTGTGGATTTATTGATTGGAAATACCTATGGTAAATACATTGCCCGCGACGAGGATCTTCCGTTCGTACGCACAGGTTTCCCTATTGCCGACCGTCCAGGTCACAACTATTTCGCCAAAACGGGTTACGACGGTGGCGCCAACTTGGTAAAACAAATCATGGACGCATTCCTCGATCATTTCGACCGCACTTGTTTGGAAGAAAAAGTGGAATGGCAATTGTAATTAGTTGACAGTTATCAGTTGACAGTTCATTTTTCATATTTTTAGTCCCAAATGACGCATGACTCCAGTTTTTTATGACGCATGACACCAGTCGGTGGACTAAATTTCTCATTGTAAATAAGGTTGTATTAGTTAATAAATGAACAATGCTGTTGACGGTTTCGCGACTAAAGCGGAGCCGTCAATTTGTTTTTTGTGAATTGTTTTTGTTGGTAATTATATTACATTATGTTAGTATTAATGTATAAAAAGTCATACGACATGTGTTAATTTTGTAATCTATACTCTGTAGGTGTTACTTTAAATTTTGCTTTAAAACAAGCACTAAAGTACTTTGGATCCGAAAAACCTACCATATAACAAACATCTGCCACAGTAACATCATTCTCGGTAATGATTTGAGCAGCGCGTTTAAGCCTAAAATCTTGTAACAATTCCTTGCCAGACAGACCAGTAAGGTTTTTTACTTTATTGTAGAACTTGGCATGACTCATTGCCATAGCTTTTTCGAGGGTATCAACAGAATACTCAGACTCTGGAATTCCCTTTTCAATTTCATTCATTAAATCGTTTAAAAATTTTTCGTCGGTCGAAGTTACTGTTACTTTCGAAGGTTCAAAAATTATATTATTTTGAAATAACTGACGAAGATTATCACGGTTTTTTATCAAACTTTTGATTTTTACCAACAGATAATCTGTTTCAAAAGGTTTGGAAATATAATCATCCGCACCAATTTCTAATCCTTTGAACTTAATTTCGTTATCGGTGCGCGCAGTGAGCAAAATTACAGGAATATGACTGGTTTCGAGCGTGGTTTTGATTTTTTCGCAAAATTCTATGCCATCCATAATTGGCATCACGTAATCACTCACAATAAGGTCGGGCATTTTCTTGATTGATTTTTCATAACCTTCGGCTCCATTTTCAGCTTCTATGATGTTGTAATCATTTATTAAACAGCTTTTTATATACTCCCGCATTTCAGGATTATCTTCGGCAATAAGAATTGTCTGTAACTTATGAGGTTTTAATTCTGTCGAATCGTTAATGATTTCGGACTTAATACCCAACGGACTAGAGCATACTTGTTCTGTGACTACTTCATCAATATTTTCCTGCGATTCAAACTCCATTGGCAAAAAGAAAGTAAAGGTAGAACCATTTCCCCAATCGCTTTGAACAGTAATTTCGCCATTCATTACTTCAATCAAATCTTTACAATGTGATAAACCGATGCCATAACTACTATCGGTTGCACTTTGTGAGTCGTTGTAAAAACGGTCGAAAATCCTCCCAATTTTGGTGCTTTCAATTCCTTTACCCGTATCTTTTACCGAAATCAGGGTAAATTGTTTTAACGGACTTCCTTTTTCGCAAGTATCCACACTTATCTCAATATAACCTTGTTTCGTAAATTTTACTGCATTCGACAGCAAATTAAAAATGACTTTGGCTGTTTTTTCGGTATCAATATTTGTATAAATATTATCCTGTTTAAAGTCATAAATAAGGTCTAATCCTTTGTCTTTAAGTATAAAATCAAAATGATCTATTTCGTTTTTTACAAACTGGTTAAGTTCGACTTTTCTAAATGATGCTTCCAATTTTCCTACTTCTACTTTTCTAAAATCGAGCAACTGTTCAATAAGATATTTTAGTTTGGTGGCATTGCGGTGTACCATGCTCAATTGTTTTTTTAGACCTTCGGGATAATTTTCGGTTTTTAATATTTGTTCCAAAGGGCCTGCTATAAGGGTCAATGGTGTGCGCAAGTCGTGTGAAATATTAATAAAAAAACGGGTACGAATCATGTCCAACTCATGTAATCGTTGGTTATGATCGGCATCGAAGATGATTTGTTGTTTGGTAGCAATTTTTATCATGGAATAGCGGGTAAAGTAAAATATTATCAAACCCGCAGCAGTAATATAGAACAAGAATGCAAACCATGAAAGATAAAAAGGTGTGGCAATGTCAATAAGAATAATGCGTTCATTTTTGCTCCAAACGCCTTCATCGTTGGTGGCTTTCACTCTGAATATGTAAGATCCGTGTTCGAGGTTGGTGTAGGTAGCGGTATGGCTTCCACTTTCGGTGGTATTCCATTTTTTGTCGTAACCTTCGAGCATATATGCATATTTGATTTTTTCTGGCGCCTGAAAGTTCATCGACGAAAAGTCGAACCTAAAATTATTTTCTTTTGCTTTAAGCCAAATCTTATCTGTCATAAAAATTGGATTTTCAAGCAAAATACGTCCTTTAATATTTGTTTGAGGAGTTACTTTTTCATTAAATAGATAAAAATCAGTAAGTGTAACCAGTGGATTGAGATTATTGCTTTTAATATTTTCGGGATAAAATGAATTTACACCGTTTATTCCACCTAAAAATAGTTCACCATTGGGCGCTTTAAATGAAGCATGTTCCGAAAATTCATTGCTTTGAAGTCCGTCGGCTGAGGTGTATGAAGTCATTTTATTTTTCTTTGTGTCAAACCGTGTAAGCCCCAAGTTGCTACCAATCCAAAGAGTTTGGTTATTGTCGATGGTTATACTCTGAATCATATTATTAGGCAAGCCATCTGCTAGAAAGTATCCCTTGAAAGCAATTTTTTCGCGACCAGAATTGTAAAAACAACGGTTAAGTCCAAGGTGTGTTCCTATCCAAAAGGTGTTTTCATCTGTTTGGCAAATACTGCGAATATAATTACTGCTAATTGCATGATTTTCTTTTTTATATACCTCGCATTTTATTGGCTCAAAAGCAGCATTTAGTGATAAAATATTCAGACCTCCGCCTTCGGTACCTACCCAAAGTTGATTTCGCAATTTATCGTGATGTAAAATTCGACAATTATCGTACGAGATTTTAATATTAGAACTCTTACTGTCATACCTATCAGTTCGTACCACTTTGTTATTGTTGAACTGTAAGCGATACAAACCGAGTATACCTCCAACAAAAATTGTATTTGGAGATACTTTACGGCTATAGAAACAAGCTCTATTAATGTCTCCAACAGGAGTTATACGACCATCGAGACTCACAAGATACGTACCGGTTGAAGTACTCACAAATAAAGAATTAGAGTCGAACCATTCGATATGAAAAACAATCTGAGTGTCGAAACCAACTTTTTTATATTGGTTGGTTCGTCGATTAAGCAAGAAAAGTCCATTGTTATGAGTTCCTATCCATAAACAATTGTTGTTGTCCAAAAATACTGAACGAATAAAGTTGGAATGAATAGATTTTTCATTGTCGAACGGAGGAATGACATAATGATTAAAGTTTTTTTGCTTTAGGTTCAAAAAATTAACTCCACTACCAATTGTTCCAACCCACAACTGATTATCAGCAGAAGCATAAAGTGAATATATTAAATTTGAATTAATACTTTTGGGGTCGAAGATATTATTTTTAAAAATCTCAGTAGGAAATTTTTTAGATGAAACATTTTCGGCTTTTATACGGATTAGACCATTATCTATAGTTCCCAGCCAAATATTCCCAGTTGTATCTAAAGCCATTGACGAAATTCGATTTGATGAAAGTGTGCTGTTTTCTTTTGTGAAATGTGTAAGTTCGGCTCTTTCGTTATTAAATCTGAAAAGTCCACTCTCAGGAATATTGATATTGCTAATCCATAAATTACCATTCTTATCTTCAATTATATGTGAAGCACCTAAACTCGAAAAATAGGGACTAAGCTGAATGGGATTAAATTTCTTTTTTGATTTATCGAAATGAAATGATAATATTGAATTGGGAAGTGCGCAGCAATATATACCGTTTGATAGTTTTATTGTACGGTAAATATATTCATTTTCAATACTATTATTACCTAATTTGCCAATATTAATTATATTTTTTTCTATCACATTAAAATTGTCTGAACTAATATCAGCAAGAAACAATCCTTGATTTGTTGAAATCCAAAGAAGTGTTTTATCTACAAAAAGATGAAATATCTTAACAAATATTTTTGAAGTTATAGGAAGTTTGATTTTAAATAGTCGTTGATTTTCAGCATTAAGAACGTTAAGTTCATCGTCGGTACCAATCCATATCCGACCATTAAAGTCTTCGACCAATGAATGTATTGTATTGTTGGACAAGCTGGTGTTTTGATCTAAACCTACATTATATTTTGAAATTTTATAGCCATCGTATCTGTTCAATCCATCAATAGTTCCAATCCAGATAAAGCCTTGTCGATCTTTGAGAAACGAATACACTTCACTTTGACTCAAACCATCGTTAGATGTAATTTTATTAAATCTAAGCGACTGAGAATTAGAATGTAACCATTGAAAAGCAAGGATGGCCAAAAGAATTTTTAGTTTCATATAATGAAAGTTATAATAATAATGCTCGCAAAAATACTAATTCTAATTAATTATCAATCATCAAAAATACGGTATATTGTATTTTAGACAAAAATACTGATATGTTTAAACAATTACTACTCCTATTTAGTAGAAATAATAAACTAATTTTGCAGACTAAAATAATTACAAATCAATTTGTGAATAAGATGAAAATCGAATTTTTAGTTTGGAGCTATTCTGATATTATTGAAAAACAAACGTCTCAATTACGGAATTATCTATCTGGATAACATGTCGTTATTTGCCGATTTAAATATATTGATTTATTCTTTTGAAATTATTTTCAAAGGGATGTGAGATAGAAAAATTAGATATCAATTTTAGATGATCAAATCTGCCTGAAAAACAAATTCTAATTTTACTCCATCAGTAATTATAAATGAGCTTTAATGCTCGATTTTTGTGTTTGTAATATATTACTAGAAAAGTTTTTTGTTTTGAATGTAGTCCTTGTTGTAAATAATGATGTGTCAATTTAAATCACTCGCAAATTTTTTGACTTTCAATTTGCAGGATTGAGAACTTCTAAAAAACCTTGTTTTTCAACTTTCAACACTATAATTTCATTAGCTCATTATATGTCATTATTATTCGTTAGCTAGGTGTAATGTAAAAAACCTCAAAAAATAATGAGCTAAATTGTGTGAGATTATTATTTATTCTAATTAATGACATGAATCTCATTAGAATTGATTAATACTTATATGATGTCTACGTATTTGAATATCAATAAGATAAAGTGATAAGGTATTTTTCATGTCTTAAAATTTGAATTTCCATCCCATAAAGTCAAACAATATAATACTATTGTTGAACAAAAAAAGATAATAGAAATGGATTTTTACCTTCTATTTTTGCACAGTCAAGAAATGTAATAAAATTACAATTTATTTGGGTTTAAATAACTAGATACTCTGGTTGTTAAGATTGAAATGAATTAGTTAAACTAAGCATAAAGTTAATTTGTTTTTTTGCGCTTTTGACACCATGGTTATGAGAAAAATTATTTTGATTTCACTATGACCAATTTTTCAGACAGTTACCATCTTAGATAATAGTAAAATGAAATCCTTATATTTAATTAATATGAAAAGAAGTATGTTAGTAATTAGGAAAAGAGTGATTTTTATTTTCGTTTCTGCTTTATTAATAACAACAGTTTATTCGCAAAACCTGCAACAAACTATTATTTCAGGTAAAGTGGTCGATCAAAAAGGCGAGGGGTTGATAGGTGTTAATATAATTGTGAAAGGATCTAAAACAGGAACCATAACTGATATTAATGGTAAGTTTTCGTTATCGGGTGTAAAACAAGGTGCGAATTTAATATTTTCATATCTAGGATATAATACTATCAACAAGTTAGTTACTACTGCTACGGTTTATAATATAGTGTTGGAAGAAAATCAGAAAGCATTAGAAGAGGTGGTAGTAGTAGGTTATTCGAGTCAAAAAAAAGCAACAGTAACAGGAGCGATTAATAGCATAAAAAGCGCCGAATTACTACAAACGCCTGTTGGAAATATAAGTAATGCATTGGCCGGTAGAACTTCAGGATTAACGGCTGTACAACGCAGTGGTGAGCCAGGCAAAGACCAATCGACCCTCCGTATTCGCGGTATTGCCACACTAAACAATGGCGACTCATCTGAGCCATTAGTTCTTGTAGATGGTGTTGAACGAAACTTCAACGAAATTGATGCTAACGAAATTGAAACCATTAATATACTGAAAGATGCTTCTGCAACAGCAGTTTTTGGTGTTCGTGGTGCTAACGGTGTTATTTTAGTAACTACCAAAATTGGTAAAGAGGGAAAGCCCAATGTTTCATATACATCGAACTTTGCATTACAAAACCCTACACGTTTACCCACATCGGTTGAAAGTGCAGAATATGCAATGTTGTATAACGAGGCATGGAAAAATGATGGAAATACTGATAAAATATTTTCAGATACTGATATAGAGTTATATAAAAATGGAACAAGTCCGTTGACACACCCAAACAACGATTGGTACAATTTGATGATTAAACCTCTTGCCATGCAACAACAACACAATCTAAATGTGTCGGGTGGTGCAAAAAACACTAGATATTTTATTTCATTGGGTTATTTCCAACAAGAAGGTTCTTACCGCGAAGCACAATTGTATAAAGATATAAACGGCAATCCAAATTACAGCCGTTTCAACTTCCGTTCAAATCTCGATTTCAGCCTAAGTAAAAGCACGGATATTTCAATAAAAATTGGTAGTCAGGTTGTCGATGCACGCTATCCAGGAGTTGAGACATCTACTTTGTTTGCTAGTGTATTATCAGCAGCATCGATATCAACGCCAGGAATTGTAGATGGAAAACTCATAAAATCCATTGAAGGTGGTACGCGTATGGTTTCCGAAAATCCATTTTATTCCATTATTGGGTTGGGATGGAAAGATAACTACAACAACAATCTGAATGCCAACTTATCAATCCGTCAAAAACTCGATTTTATTACCAAAGGACTTACAGCGCGTGGTATGGTAAGCTACGATGGTTTTTACGGACACACGCTCAACCGCAAAAAAGAAGTGGAAGAATATATTATGCGGAAAAATATATGGAGTACCGATGCTGCTGAATTAGCAGCTAATCCGTTTATTTTTGAATTAGCTCGTCAGGCAGGTCCAATCAGCACCTCCGAATCGTGGGGAAAAAACTACAAAACTTATGGAGAAGCTGCTTTGGAATATGATCGAAATTTTGGGCAACACCAAATAACAGGTTTAGTTTTAGGAAATTTCCAGAAATACTACTTGCCATCGTTAGCTTATGGTTTGCCTTCAGGATATTTGGGAATTGTAAGCCGTGTAACTTACAATTATGCTCATAAATATTTGGCAGAAATAAATGCTGGATATAACGGTTCTGAAAACTTTCCAGCAGAAAAACGCTTTGGTTTCTTCCCTGCATTTTCGTTGGGTTGGGCTGCATCTGAAGAAGATTTTTTTCCAAAAAACAACATTTTTACTTATGCAAAACTTCGTGCTTCGTATGGAGAAGTTGGAAACGATAAGTTAGGTGCAGCACGTTATCTGTACCGTCCATCCGTTTTTGGATTATCGGGGAATTATCTTTTAGGCGAAGATGTAGCGGTAGGTAAACCAGGAACAGCAACAGGATATGTGCAGCAAGCCATTGGTAATCCGGTTGTTAGCTGGGAACGAGCACGAAAAACAAATATCGGTTTGGAAACTAAGTTTCTCAAAAATAAAATAAGTTTGACTGTGGATGGTTTTTACGAATATCGTGACCAAATTTTATGGAAACGTGAAGACCAAACAGTTTTGGTACAAGCAAATTTGCAACCTACAAATATTGGTATTGTTTCAAACAAAGGAATTGAAATTGAACTCGGTTTTGAGGACAGCTATAAAGATTTCAGGTATGGGATAAAAGGAAACTTCTCATATTCAAAAAATAAAATTGAATACAAAAGTGAAGCTCCCAAACCATTTCCAAATTTGACTCAAACTGGAAATTCGGTAGGCCAATACAAAGGGTTGATCTTTGATGGATTTTACAATACTATGGATGAAATTAACGACCCTTCACGTCCCAAATCGGCTTGGGAGGGTACTAGTTTACAACCTGGTGATATGAAGTACAAAGATATTGCTGGTGATCCTACAACTGGTGGTCCCGATGGGATAATAGATGAAAACGATTATACCAATATTGGACACACTCCTTTTCCGGATATTACGTACGGTGTTAATCTGAATGCATCGTATAAAAGCATCGAATTTTCTGTATTGTTTCAAGGCGTTTCTAATGTATCAACCTATTTTGATGGTTCGGCAGCGTATCCTTTTTATTCGGGTTTCCGAACAGCATTTACTTGGCACACTGAGCGTTGGACTGAAGAACGTTACAATAATGGTGACGTAATTTCTTATCCTCGTTTAACTACTAGTGCATCGGGTACTGGTCATAATTATCGTATGTCGACATTCTGGCTACAAGATGCATCATATTTACGTGTAAAAAATATTGAGTTAGCATACCGTTTCAAAAAAGTGAATTTGGGAATTATCGGGTTCAATTCACTTCGTTTCTTTATCAATGCAAATAATTTATTCACAGTCACTAAAATGCGATATTTTGACCCAGAAGCTCCTTCGGGAAGTGGAACTTTTTATCCTCAAATGCGCGTGTTTAATGGTGGTTTAAGTGTTCAATTTTAAATAATTATGCAAAAATGAAAACAGTCAGAATATTTATAATTTCAATAATAGCTTCACTTTTGGTGGTTTCTTGTAACGATTTTTTTGAAATTCCAATTACAAGTGATGTAACAATCGATACGGTTTTCAGTAACCAATCACGTGCCGAACAGTTTTTGTGGACAGTATATGAAACTTCTTCCATCAATGGATTTCCTGGCTGGAAAGACGGTGGTGTTCGTAACGGGATGTTAATGGGTGCAACCGATGAAGGTGACATGTATGGTGGCGAAGGAGCTGAAGATTTTAATAAAGGCAGCTGGAGTGCCAGCAACCAACGTGAATTTAACATGGGAACTGCTTACCTTGGAATACGTAACGCCAATATATTTTTAGAAAGTATTGACCGTGTACCAGTAATAACAGATTTGTATCGTAACCAAATGCGTTCAGAAGCACGTTTTTTCAGGGCATTGCAACATTTTGACATGATGCAGCGATATGGTGGAATTCCAATTGTTTTGAAAACATTAGATAAAGATGGTGTTGAACAAAAAATTCCTCGTAGTACGTTTGCTGAAACAGTAAAATTTATTGTAGACGAATGTGACGAAGCTGCAAAATATTTGCCCAACAATTACGACAAAACATATCGTGGTCGCGTAACAAAAGGAGCTGCATTGTCACTCAAAGCTCGTACTTTACTCTATGCTGCCAGTCCACTTTTTAACCCTATAGATGGAAAAGCTTATTACGAAGATGGTGTCAATGATGGTGACTTTACTAAAGGAGTTGATCCTGAACTTAAAAAATATGTTTGCTACGAATCGTATGATGCTAAGCGTTGGGCAACAGCAGCAGCTGCATCAAAAGCTGTTATGGACTGGGCAACTAACGAATCGGGTTGGTGTGCAATAATTAACACTGGCAAACCGTTCGACGATTATAATAATTCCACAAGTTTGAATAGTAATGAAATTATTTTGAACGATCGATCGCACCAACGTTTTGCATCATGGCTTGTGGGTTACGGTAATGAGGTACGTTATTATACCAACTCTATTTACGGTTCGTGGAAGCGTTCGCACGGCGTAACATTCAATATGACAAAATTTTACCTAACAGCCAATGGAGATGAACAAACATGGAATGAAAATACTGACCCGAACGGTACTTATGGAAACTACGGGGAATTTGTAGCTAAGTGTAAGGAAATGGAACCACGTTTTCAACTATCAGTTCAATATTCGAGCCCCGATCAGATAGCTGCGGGATTGGAAACAAATAAAGTTATTGAAGGATGGTGGAGTAAAGATGGCACTAAAGAAATAGTTCCCGCAGGTAAATGGATGGATGCTTCAATGTATGCTTGTTATACTGGTGTGGGGCATCTCAAAAAATACATTGTAAATATGAATCACACCGAAGAACCATTTTTCTGGACAATTTTCCGTTTAGCAGAATTCTATTTGAATTATGCCGAAGCATTGAACGAAACCATGTCATCACCAAATCAGGAGGTGCTCGATGCAATTAATGTAATTAGAACCCGAGCAGGGTTACCAGATTTAACTTCATCAAGTCAGGGCTGCGATACGCGAGATAATTTCCGAAAAGTTATTCAACGTGAACGAACCGTAGAACTCTTCTGCGAAGAACACCGCTTCTTCGATGTTCGTCGTTGGAAAATTGCTGACAAAGAAGGAGTTATGAAAGGCACAATGTGGACATTACGACTTTATCAAATGGATGGTGCAACAACGCCAAATAAGACTACTGTAGTTTATAAAAAAGAAAAAATTGAAGATCGGGTGTGGAAAGATTTTATGTACCTATATCCGTTCAATCAAGGAGAAGTTAATTTGGGTTATTTAAAACAAAATCCAGGTTGGTAAGCATTTGTAAAACAATTTTAAAACAGTAATTCGAAGAATGAAAAAATCAATTATAGTTCTGTTATTGGCTTGTACTGAAATCGTACTTGGACAATCCAAAATTGTAACCGACAGTACGAACTGCGAGTTTATACCTTATGGTATATCATCCAAAATAGCATTGGTACAGTCAACATCATCGGTAAAAGGCCAAAAACTACGGTCGATGCCTGCCACCAATCTTATACAATCGCTTTATGGGCAATTGCCTGGTGTTTTTATCAATCAAACAACTGGTGAACCGGGCGAAGAAAACAACGAAATTTTTATTCGGGGAAAAGCGTCATTATTAGAAAACGTTCCTATGATTTTAGTTGATGGAGTTGAAACATCCTATCATCAAATACATTGGAGCGAAGTGGATAAAATAACTGTACTAAAAGATGCAGCTTCGTTGGCTATTTACGGTTTACGTGGTGCAAATGGCGTATTGTTGATCAACACTATTCGTGGAGGTGTTACTGGAAAACCTAGTGTAAATTTCAACATGCGTTATGGCTTACAAACACCAATAGTATTACCACAATATGCTTCAAATGCCGATTATCTGCGATTGTATAACGAAGCTCGACGGAACGATGGTTTGGATACAGTTTATACCAAGGAACGCATAGATGGATTTGCAAACAATACCGATCCATATTTGTACCCTAATGTAAACTGGCAAAACGAAGTAATGAAATCCAATGCTCCGGTAAGCGATTATTCTCTCACTTTTAAAGGCGGCAACAATTCAGTACGTTATTTTCTTATGTTGGGATATCTCAACAATCAGGGTTTTTATTCAGGAACCGACCCAAAACGTGATAAAAATTCTAACTTAAATTACGACCGTTACAGTTTCCGTTCCAATATCGATGTAAATGTTACAAAAGAATTTTCAGTTTCGTTGGATATTAGTGGCAGAATTTTCCAAAAAACACAACCCAATATAACAATTAACGATCATTGGAAATCGATGCAGACTTTCTCTACGTTTCCTATTAGTACACCAACTGGATTGTGGGCTGGACGACAAGGAGAAATATCGAATCCGAAAGCTGCTATTATCGAAGGTGGATATAAATCTCTTCATTCCAGAGAATTAAATGAAGCTTTACGTCTACATTACGATTTATCAAAAATTCTTCCTGGATTGGGTGTATTTGGCAATATTGCTTTCAGTAGCTGGTTCGAAACCAATTACGACAAAACTAAACTATATCCATATTTTGAAGTTGACTTGCGCAAAGGAACAACTCCAGGAACAGCCAATGTTGCTTACGACCTTACTATGCGAAACAAATACAGCGACCCAGTTATCTCGCAAGGCTCGTATTGGCAATGGAACAGATACAACCTTGAAGGTGGACTTGATTATAAACAGAAATTTGAAAAACACAGTCTCGAAGGCATGTTTTTATACCACCAAAATTTGTATCGTGCCAACGGAGTTTATTCACCTTATGCGCAACAAAGACTAATGGGACGAATTCATTATGGTTTCAATGACACCTATTTCGCCGAATTTTCAGGATCGTATAGTGGCTCAGATAATTACGAAAAAGGAAAACAATTTGGATTTTTCCCTGCTGCAGCGTTAAGCTGGCTTGCGAGCAACGAATCGTTTCTAAAAGGAAATGAACTAGTTACTTACCTGAAACTGAAAGCATCGCACGGATTGGTTGGAAGTGACCGCATTGGTTCTACTGGTCGTTGGGGTTATCAACAGTATTATTCATCTGGAACTGGAGTAACCATTGGCGGCGAAACTACATCTGGCTTATCTAACTTGCTTGAAGGAAAATTAGCTAATCCTGGGCTTACTTGGGAAAAAGCATTGAAATCGAATATTGCGTTGCAAACGGTTTTATTCAACAAACTGTCGGTTGATTTAGATTTGTTTTACGAAAAAAGAACTGACATTTTGGTGCCTGCTTCGGGAACTCGACCTTCGTATATTGGAATAACATTACCTTATGTAAATGAAGGAATTACAGAAAATAAAGGATTTGAATTAGCATTGCAATATAAAGATAATATTGAAGATTTCAATTATTGGATAGGCGGAAATATTTCAAATATCAAAAGTAATGTTCTCAATAAAAATGAAGAACCACGAGCCGATGAATACCGCAAAGAAACAGGTTATCCGCTCGGAACTATTTTTGGACTTGAGCAAATCGGTTTTTTTAAAAATGAAGCTGATATAGCAGCCAGTCCAACACAACTTTTCGGACGCAACCGACCTGGAGACCTGAAATATAGAGATTTAAATGACGATAAAGTTATTGATGATTTAGATATGAAAGCCATAGGAAAATCGACAATTCCAGAGATAATATATGCCATTAATACAGGTTTTAGTTTTATTGGCTTTGATTTTTCGGCAATGCTACAAGGAATTGGCGAACGGTCGGTGATATTAAGTGGGAATGCCGTGAAACCTTTTGTGGATAATGCAATGATTACACAATGGGCTGTAGACGGACGTTGGACACCAGCTACTGCCGAAACGGCTACCTATCCTCGTTTATCAACTATGGATAATGCCAACAATTACCGAACATCAACTTTTTGGCTACGCAATGGTTCTTATATCCGACTGAAAAACATTGAATTAGGATATACATTGCCTGCATTGTTTACTAAAAAAGTAAAAATTGAAAAATGCCGTTTTTTTATAAATGCTGACAATATTAAAACTTGGCACCACATTTCGGATATTTCTATCGATCCCGAAAGTTTTAATGTAAATGTGTATCCTATGGTAAGCACTATGAACGTAGGACTTAATCTTTCGTTTTAAGAAATAATTATTATATAAATCTTTGTGAATTTACGCCTTTTGCGTCATAGCATACAAAACAAAAATATATTCAGATGAAAAATCATAGCAAAATAATCTTGTTATTATTGATAACGATTCTTGCAGTATCGTGTCAAGACAATTTCTTGGATCGGAAAATGGATAGCAATTATATTCCAGACGAAGTATTTACCGAATACAATACTATGCGCGATTTTGGCACTGGAATCTATTCGTATTTGCCCAACGGCTACAACGATATTGACGGTTCGATGCTTGCTGCAGCATGTGATGAGGCACATCACTCTAATGAAAACAGCAGTATTCACAATTATGCCACTGGTGCTTGGGGACCAACTTCCAACCCCGATGATAAATGGTCGTTTTATTATACTGGTATTCGTAAAGCTAATATTTTTCTCGAAAGTTCAAAAGATTATGCCACAGTTTTGGCAAAACGCGATACTATTTCGTTGCCATCAAAAAATAATTACATTGACCAATACGATAATATTAATAAATTGCGACTAGAAGCTCGTTTTTTGAGGGCATTTTTCTATTTTGAGCTTGTAAAACGTTATGGTGGTGTCCCAATTATTACAAAATCGATGGGGCTGAACGACAATTTCGATTTGGAACGTAACTCTGCCGATAGTTGTTTTAATTTTATTGTATCTGAATGTTTGGCAGTTTCCAAAGAATTACCATATACATGGTTCAATTATGGCATACCAACAGGTTCCCGAGTTGGTATTGGCGAATGTCCAGGAATAAGTGGTTCAGCAGGTCAGAGCAAAATTGGTCGAATAACAAAAGGTACGGCGTATGCGTTGGCAATGCGTGCAAGTTTGTATGCTGCAAGTCCATTGTTCAATAGTGTAAACGATATTCAGAAATGGTATCGAGCTGCAAGTATTGGTAAAGCTTATTTTGAATTACCCACAAAAGAACGCGGTTTATTAAAAAATAATTATATGAATATGTATGTACCAGCTTATTCAACAGCTGGTTATGCAAAAGATGAAGTCATTTTTGAAAAACGATGGGGTTTAAACAATACTTTTGAAAAAGCAAACTTCCCAATTACTTTTGGGAGTGGTGGTGCTAATACTGTTTGTCCTACCCAAAACTTAGTGAACGCTTTTGGCATGGGGTTAGTTACACAGGTTTACAACGCATCCAATCCTTATCTTAACCGCGACCCACGTTTAGACTCTGTAATTATAAAAAATGGTGTTGCATATTCTTTGGGGATTAGTAATAACCGCACTATCGAAACTTTTGTAGGTGGAACTGATGGATTTGGAAAATACCGTGCAACAACAACCGGTTATTATTTACGTAAATATGTAAATACCAGTCTCGATTTGTCGAAAGGACAAACATCATGGCATTCGTGGGTGTTGTTTGGGATGAACGAAATGTACCTAAATTATGCAGAAGCATTAATGCATGTATGTTCATCACCTACTAGCACTTCGGCATCTGATGGTAAAACGCATCCAAAATCAGCATTGGCTTTGGTAAATGAAATTCGCAACAAGTTGAAAATCAGTAGCAGAAATAATTTATATTCATATCCTATAACAATTAGCAAGACCGATTTTGAAAAAGCTTTAATAAAAGAACGTCAAATAGAATTAGCATTCGAAGGACACCGTTTTTTCGATATTCGACGACTTAGATTGATGGATGACCCTGCACAGCGCGACGAAATACTCACAATTAAAGGCATGAAAATAGTTAAAAATACAGATGGCTCTTTAACTTACGATCAAAATTATATAGTGGAACATCGTGATTGGAACGACAAAATGTATTTATATCCGATTCCTAATAGCGAGATAATGCGCAGTAACGGAAAATTACTTCAAAATAATGGTTGGTAATCAATGTGATAGTGGTATGATAAAAATATTAATTATAATCTTCAACTAATACAACCTATAAAAGCGAATAGTTTCTAACAATCTGAATATAGAATAATATGCTAAATAATTCGAACATAATAGTATCAGTATTGAGCTAAGAATTATTATTAATTCATGCTGATTTATATTATTTTTGCAACTAAGAAATTATGATTTAATAGAAATAAATACAAAAAAATCAAACACAATTACTTAACAAATTATTATCGTTAAAAATAAATTATTATGAAAACAAAATTACTTTTATTAGCATGCGTATGTATGTTTGGATTGAGTGCAAAATCGCAGACACTAGCTTTACCTGGAACAAATCCTTGGATTATTGACGATTTTGAGGGAGATTCGGCTAAAGCGGTTAACTGGGTATCAGCCGATGGTGGTAAAAAAGATATTGTAAAAGATCCATTCGATCCTACCAATAAATGCATGCGTTATATCCGCAAAGATGGTGGAGCTATATGGGATGGACCTATTCGGTCATTTAATGTAGATGATCCAACAGCAGTAAATCTTTTACCTTCCAAATTTCAGGTTGGAAATACAGGACTTCCAAAATATCAATATGTTGTATTTCGCGCATTGAAAAAGAATACCACCGAAATTGTAGCTAAAGTAGAGTTCAAAGGACTTGTACCTGTGCAACAATATGGTAGTGAACATCTTCCAAACGACCCTGCGGCTCGCCCTGGAAAATGGCAATGGTTTATTTTTAATCTTACAGATAAAACAAAAAGCCGCTCTACATACGATTTAGGTGCAAATAACGACAAAAATGGTGGTTATAATATATTCCTAATTCAACCCGATCGTGGCGGTAATGCAATGGATACCACACTGATTGACGATATATATTTTACAAACACTCCACCTGTTCTCCCTATCGAAGAACAAAAAATTGCTGGATTCAGTGCCCTTTCTACCGATGTTAAAGTGGTTTTGAAATGGAATAAAATGGATGTAGCTGATAAATATATCATAAAACTAAATGGACAGGAATTGGCAACTATTGATGATAACCGCATAGTTACAAAAGAATTGACTTACGATGAGGCCGGGATGCAGCCAGGTGTTAAGTATGGTTTCGAAATTGAAGGTCGCAATCTTGCTGGAAAAACAACCGATGGAACTTCTTTAGCTTACGCATATAAACTGAAAGCCGCAGAAGATTTTTCATGGTTATTGGCCGAGGATTTCGAGAAGAACGATTATAAATGGACTCGTTGGCAAGATGGTGATCATAAGGAATTTTTTGAAAATCCAGTTAAAGGCACTGGAAATAATACTAATTATGTACTTAAAGTTGTTCGTACACCTGGCGATTCTTTGGCTTATGCTGCAAAAGGAAGAGGTTCAAATTCCAATACTTTTGTTACATTCACTTGTAAAAATTATTTCCAAGTACCTTGCGATTCTACTTCTACAAATGCAGAAGCATTCAGATATTTCCATTTGCAAATGTATAGTCCTACTGGAAACGGATTACCAATTGTAAAACTTAGTAATGCTGGTGCAAGTGTTGTAACATTAGATCCAATAACTACATCTCGTAAATCGACATGGGCAAGAGACTCCATTTTTCAAGAACCAGCATCTGGAACTGCACTTGTGAAAAGTTATTTTTATAAGAATTCTCGTGTACCAAATACTTGGATGACTTTTGTTTACAAATTCCCGAAAGGCTTAACCAATGTAAATCAAATTGAAATTTGTCCTGATAATACTTATGAAAATACAAAACGTACAATGGAGACACGCACTTTCTATGTTGACAACATGATGTTTAGTATGACTGCTGATCCGGTTATATTCTCAGCATTGCCCAAAACAAAAGAAACATCAGTTTCTAAAATGTTTGTAACTCGCGATCAGCTTTACTTTTCGTTGAAACAAAACGAAAAAGTAAGTGCCAATATTTACGATATTTCGGGTAAAAAAATAGCCAACCTACTTTCATCGCAAAGTGTGGGAACAGGTATGTTTAGTGTTGCATTACCTCAATTATTATCAGGTATTTATATTGTTGAATTACAAACGAATAGCGGAAAATATACTTTGAAATTTTCAAAATAATCGACATTAATTCTTTTGAATTATAACAACAATCGAGAGCTTGTTAGGTAATTAAATTCTTGTAACAATCAGGTAATTATACTTAACAAGCTCTTGTTTTCTTACAAACGACTTGTATATTTGAAGTCTCATTTAGTACAAATTCTTTCCGAACTGATTTCTTTTTAAGTATCCATGAAAATAAAATTTATACTTACAGCATTTACTTTGTGTGTTTTCATTAGCATTCAAGCACAATTCACCTCCACTACTGCTACAAAAATTGCCACCGATTACCAAACTAATTGGTCTGTAAATGCACATCCTCGTTTATTTGGAACTTCTTTGGAAATGCAGCGTACCAAAGATTTATACCTGGCTGGTGATGTCCTAGTAAAGAAAACAGTTGATCAGATTATTGCCGATGCTGACATAGCTCTAACGAAAACAATTCCTGTTTGGGGACTTGATGCAGCCAACCTTCGCATAAGTGCTATACACACTATTTCAAAAGAATTTTTGCCTCAATTGCCACTTGCATTTTATTTTACAGCAAATGAAAAATATGCCAAGCGAGCTTGGGAAGTAGCAAAAGTACTGATGACCTATCAGGACTGGGGTGTGGCAATAACTTCGCCATACAAAGACCGCCATTTTTTGGATGCTGGTGTTGGTTCATTTAATGCTGCCATGCTTTATGATGGACTTTATAGTTGGACAAATCAAACTCAGAAAGATTCGTTATATAATATGACGAAAAAATATATTTTTACTCCAGTGCTGGCTCAATACAATGGAACTGCCTCAAAGTCATGGAGTTGGATGTATGCTAATAATAACTGGAATGGAATATGCAATGGCGGCGTAATAGCGGCTTGCCTTACTATGTTCGAACATGATAAAACGCTACTCAGCGACATTGCCTCTCGTGCTATTAATTGTTTTCCAAATTACATTAACGCCTTCGAACCTGACGGTCAAAGCGAAGAAGGACTTATGTATTGGAGTTATGGATTGATGTATGCTTCCACTGCTTTTGATATTATGCAACGCACTTTAGGAACAACTTATGGTTACTCAAAAACCAATGGAATGAAAAAAACTGGTTATTTTCCTGTTTATACTTCCGGTCCGGTAGCCACACTGAATGTGGGCGATGATGGTGTTCGTAATTCGCGACAAAACACAATGATGTGGTTTGCAAAACATAATAACGATTCGACACTAGCAAAATTCAGCTACGATTTATTTATGGATAATGGTCAGAAAATGAATTGGTTCGACCTTTTTCATTATTCACCCAAACTTGTGGCAAAAGGCAAAGAACTAAATGTTGGTTTGGATAATTATATACGTGGGATTGATATTTATTCGTTTGTTGAAAAATGGAAAGACAGAAATGCCATATATCTTGGGGTTCATGCTGGCAGCAACACTGCCAATCACGGACATTTAGATGCAGGTTCTTTTTACATTCAGGCTTTGGGCGAATACTGGGCGTATGGTAACTTAGGAAGCGACACATATACAAATCCTGGCTATTTCGATTTTGGTGCTGGTAATAACGACTGCTTGCCTTCGTACACTGCCACAAATACAGCTCCCACTGTTTCGCAAAGCTGGCATTTTTATCGCAAACGAGCAGAAGGGAAAAACACTGTGGTGTATAATCCTGATTATCGTGCAGACGAAGATCCAACTCAAGAAGCTGTTTATAAAGGTTATATCAATTCCTCCGATAATGTTGGCTGTGGGTTAATAAATATGAACATGATTTACAGTCGCGATGTGAATACACATACACGCGGTTTCAAACTCGATCGTACACGTAGAATGATTACTATTCAGGACAATATCTCTGCCAAAGTCACAAAAAGTATTTGGTGGAGTATGCACACAAAGGCAGCTATCACATTGTCAACCGATAAACGGACAGCCATATTAACACAAAATGGAAAGTCTATGACTTTCGTACTCCGTTCACCCGAGACCGCCACTTTTCAGTCATTACAAGCTACTTATCTCGAAAGTCGTACTTTTCCACTCACTAACAATTCGTCGAATGCTGATTTCAGAAAATTAGCTATAAACCTGAAAGATACAAAGGATGCAGTTATTCGTATTGAAGCATATCCAACATTGGATGGCGACAAAGAAGAACTGATTGATGATTATGAAGGCTTTGGTTATAATTATTCGCCAATAAGTTTAACTCAGATTGAAACAAATATCCAAAATCCTGTGATTGATGCAGTTAACTCAAGTGACTTGGTTTTGAAATTAACTAAATTAGCAAATGCGGTAAATTATTCAGGTTTGAAAACATCTAACAAAACTATTACTATTGGCCTTGGAAAAGGACAATATCGCTATTTGAAAGTAAAATTACTAAAATCTACTACTGCTCCTGTTCAATTAAAACTTCAACAAACAGCTGACAATACTTCTGCGGATTATGTGGCAATTAATGCGACAACAAAAACTGCTCAGTGGGAAGAATTTACCTTTGATTTACTGACAGATGCAGCAAATGTAAGTCAAGAAGGCAAGTCATTTAATGGCATTACTTTGGTACCCGAAAACTCATCAACATCCAATTCAGTTACATACATCGATGACCTTCGCCTTTCAAATGTAATAGATGATAAACCTGTAAATATAGTATTTTCGCAGAAAAAAGTTGAAGGAATTGTTTATGAAAAAAGGACTTCAAGCACCTGCGTAATTAAGTGGAAAAAAATCATTGATGCCACAAAATATAATGTATACAAAGACAAACAGTTTTTTACAAGTATTGCCGATACTTCATTAATTATAAACAACTTAATAACTGGTGCAAATTACAAATTTTCAGTTACAGCTCAAAACATCAATTTGCAACCGTCAATCAGTTCAGACGAATTGTCACTAGTTACACGTTTAAAAACAACTACTAACGAAATCATTGATAATTTTGAAAACGTATTCGTTCCATGGACAGTGGTTGGTTCAAATGTTAGCATTTATCCCGATCAGGCTAATCCTGCAAGTTCGGTGATCAATCCCTCTGCCAAAACGATGAAAATTACTCGAATGGCTTACGGTTCAAACGGAATTGGGTTGGCTTTACTCCAAAAAGACATGTACGACTTAAGTATTTTACCACATTATTTACATATTAAAATGTACCGAGGAGCTGTAGCAGGAGGTTTAAGTGTCGAACTATCGAACTCGGTAACAGGGGCTATACTCAAACGTTTGAAACCAGTGAATGCAATTGATACTTTGACCACTCTGAAATGGGTAGACTTTGTTTTCGATTTAACAGGAAGCGAACCATCAAGCGTTTATGACAATTTAAAGATATTCCCTGACCATACAGCATCGTATAGTAGTACAAAAAATTATTTTATAGATGACATAATCTTTAGTACAATGAGTTATCCTTACACTTCGATTTCAAACACTATGGAAAACGACAAGTATTATTCGCTCAAAAAAACAGGTAACAGCTATGTTTTTAAATCTTCACTTTCTTGTAATATCCAAATAATCAACATGTCAGGTCAAGTGTGTGACCAATATACAAAAGTAAATGAATTTGAAATAAATAGATTAACTTTGAAAGCAGGAGTGTATTTATTGCGCATCGATAGCAATGGGAAAACAGCTATTGAGAAGTTGATTTTTTAAACTTCAAAATTATGAGCAAAAATCGATTTTCAGGTATTGGACTGTCTATTACACTTTTGGCTGGAACTTATTGCTATTCTACTGCAACAAGTTTAAAACTAAAAAAAACAAATAACCAGAAAGCTCGAAACGTAATATTTATTCTGAGCGATGACCACCGATATGATTTTTTTGGATTTACAGGAAAAATTCCATGGCTTAAAACGCCTAATCTTGATAAATTGGCAACTGAAGGAGCTCATCTGCAAAATGCATTTTGTACCACATCGCTTTCATCACCAAGCAGAGCATCAATTCTTACAGGACTTTATGCTCATCAACATGAGGTAGTTGATAATTATGAACCAGTTCGACAGGACTTGATTTTTTTCCCTCAATACCTTCAACAAGCAGGTTATCAAACTGCCTTTTTCGGCAAATTCCATATCGGACATGATACTGATGAGCCACAACGTGGTTTCAATCATTGGGAAAGTTTTATGGGTCAGGGAGTTTATTATAATCCGACATTAAATATTAATGGACAAAAGGTGACATACTCCGATTCAACATATATCACAAACCTATTAACAGAACATACCATAGATTGGATAAAAAACAGAACGCAGAAGCAACCGTTTTTTTTGTATCTTTCACACAAAGCTGTACATCACGAGTGGAAAGCTTCACAGAAAAATATTGGTTTGTACAAATACGAAATTGTACCCGAATCAGCTAGTATGAACCAATATATCAGCGAAAAAGCTGATGACCCAAAACGACACGAACAAAAACAAGGAAAAGATTATTACGGTGAAAATGCAATTCCCGATTGGGTGAAAAGCCGTGCCTACAGTTGGCATGGTGCATTGCTTAGTCGCAGTGAATACGAAGATATTTTTCGACGGTATTGCGAAACGCTTACAAGCATGGACGAATCAATAGGCGAGTTAATGAACTTTCTGAAAAAAAGCGGTTTAGATAAAGAAACTGTTATTATTTATATGGGCGACAATGGACACTCTATGGGTGAACATGGTTTAATGGATAAACGTCATTTTTACGAAGAATCTGTGCGTGTACCTCTTATTGCCTATTGTCCCGATATTATAAAACCTGCTACCAAAGTAGATAAAATAGTGTTAAATGTAGATATTGCTCCCACAATTCTTGATTTTGCCGGATTAAAAAAACCTAATTATATGGTTGGTGCTTCATTTATGAATTTAATTAAAGGTAAAAACGTAAAAAAATGGCGCGATAAATTCTTTTATGAGTATTACTGGGAATTTCAATACCCCAATACACCGACTATTTTTGGCGTTCGCACCGACAGGTATAAGTATATTTACAATCAGGGCGTGTGGGATGCCAACGAACTTTATGATTTGAAAACTGACCCAAATGAAGTTAATAACCTGATATTTAATGTAAAATATGATTCATTGGGTATTTCAATGAAAAACGATTTATTCCAATGGCTCAAACAAACCGGCGGTGACAAAATACCTATGCGCAAAGGACCTGAAAAGCGAAGTGGAGATCATCGTACTAACGGAATGTATTAGAACATAAAACAAAAAATAAAGAGCCAGAAAAAATTTAAAATAAAAATGAAAAAACCAATTCTTCTAATTTTTGCAGTAATCACATTCGGATTTAGTTTATATGCACAGGAATTTCCCTTCCGTAACGAAAAACTCGAAGTAGAACAACGCATTTTCGACCTCATGAACCGAATGACAGTTGACGAGAAAATTGCCCAACTTAAATACGATTCCCCAGGTATTGAACGGCTTGGAATACCAGCATACAACTGGTGGAGCGAAGGGTTGCACGGAGTTGCACGATTCGGACGAGCAACGGTTTTTCCACAACCCATAGCTATGGCAGCCACTTTTGATACACAATTGATTCAGCGTGTTGGAGATGCCATTTCGAGTGAGGCGCGCGCAAAATTCAATGAAGCTCAGAAGATTGGTAACTATACTCAATACGGTGGATTGACGCTTTGGTCGCCAAATATCAATATTTTCCGCGACCCGCGATGGGGTCGCGGTATGGAAACTTGGGGCGAAGACCCTTTTCTTACTGGCTCTATGGGAGTTGCTTTTGTGAAAGGTATGCAGGGCGAAGATCCATATTATCTGAAAGTGGCTGCTTGTGCCAAACATTTGGCCGTTCATAGCGGTCCCGAAAGTGAACGTCATTCGTTTGATGCCCGCCCTTCGGTTAAAGATTTGTATGAAACATATACGCCGGCTTTTGAATTATTGTTGCGAAACGGAGTAGCCTCGGTTATGTGTGGTTACAACCGCTTGTATGGTGAACCATGTTGTGCCAGTAATCTGTTATTAAAAGAATTAACCCGTAAACGTTGGAATTTTAGCGGTCAAATTGTTTCGGATTGCTGGGCGATTTCTGATTTTCATGCCGGACACAAAGTAACCAACAATGTGGTAGAATCTGCAGCAGTGGCACTCAAGGCTGGTGTGGATATGGATTGCGGTGATGAATTTCCGGCATTAAAAAAAGCATTGGAACAAGGTTTAATTACTGAAACTGATATTGATAATGCCTTAAAAAACAATATGAGAGTTCGTTTTCGTTTGGGTTTATTTGATGAAAAAAATAAATATGCCGAAATACCTTCATCGGTAGTTGGCTGTTCTGCTCATAAACAATTGGCTCGCGAAGCCGCTCAAAAAGCCATTGTGCTTTTGAAAAATAACAATGTTTTGCCTCTTTCAAAAAATTTAAAACACTTGTATCTAATTGGTCCACAGGCAGCTGATGTTGATATTTTGCTGGGAAATTACAACGGTCAAACCGACGATGCCCGCACCATTCTTGAGGGCATAACTTCCAAAGTGAATTTAGGAACTCGTTTAGGATATCGTCGTGGTTTTATGTACGACCAACTGAACAAAAATGAGATAAACTGGGCATTGGATGAAGCAAAAGAAGCAGAAACTGTGATTGCTGTTGTAGGTCTCAGCACTTTATCCGAAGGTGAAGAAGGTGAAGCAATAGCATCAGATTTTAAGAGTGACCGCCGCACATTGCGAATTCCCGAAACACAGATGAAATATCTTCGTGAATTACGTGCAAAAACGAAAAAGCCCTTGATAATAGTACTTACTGGAGGAAGTCCGATAAATGTAACTGAAATTTCGGAAATGGCCGATGCTCTGCTTTTTGCGTGGTATCCCGGGCAAGCTGGAGGCGACGCTGTGGCTGATGTGATTTTCGGAGATGTTTCACCAAGCGGAAAACTTCCAATAACTTTTCCGAAATCGGAATCGCAATTGCCAGATTATAAGGATTATTCAATGGCGGGCCGTACCTATAAATACATGACAGAAGAACCCGCTTATCCGTTTGGATTTGGGCTGAGTTATGCAAAAACAGAACTTAGCGAACCAAAAATAAACAAATTGAAGTTTTCAAAAAATGATTCTATTGTTGTGGAATGTAATTTTTCCAATCTGTCGATCAATACAATTGATGAAGTGATTCAGTTTTATATTCAAGCAATAGATGCTCCTTTCGTAACGCCAAAATTTGATTTAAAAAATATTCAACGAATTAGATTATCCCGCAACGAATCGAAATTAATTCGTGTTAAAATGCCAGTTTCTGAGCTAATGCAGGTAAACGAAAAAGGTGAAAAAGTTCTATTAAAAGGCAATTATAAACTATTTTGGGGCACTTCATTGCCAACAGAACGTAGTAAAGCATTGGGAGCTAATAACTGGAAAGAATTTATAATTAAAGTAAAATAGGAATTGGTATGAACAAACTTATAAGAATCAGCTTACTGGTATTCATTTTTACTTTATTAACTTACGCTCAAAAGAGCGAAACAGATTTACTTAGAAATCAGGTTAAATTTCCACTTGGAGCCTCGGTTAATGCTGATATGTTGTTGATTAATAAACTCTATCACTATGTGGCGAATAAAGAATTCAACAGTATAACAGCCGAAAACCATATGAAAATGTATCGTATTCATCCGGAACAAAACCGTTACGATTTCAGTAAAGCCGATTCGATTGTAGATTTTGCGTTGAAAAACGGAAAAAGAATTCATGGTCATACTTTGGTTTGGTTCGACGGTACTGCTGAGTGGTTGAAAAACTTCAAAGGCACCGATATGGAGTTTAGCAATGAAGTTAAAAAACATATCCAAACTGTTATGAAGCATTACAAAGGAAAAGTAACATCGTGGGATGTGGTGAACGAGTACCTTTCGCAAAACGGTGATTCGGTACGTGATTGTATTTTTAGTCGTCGAATGGGAAAAGAATATATGGCTCAATGTTTCCTTTGGGCACACGAAGCGGATCCTAAAGCCATTTTGATTTACAACGAATACGGTATGGAATGGTCGGAAAAGAAGCTACAAGCCATGAAATCCATTGCATTTGATTTTTTGAAACGAAAAATCCCCATTCACGGACTTGGCGTTCAGTTTCATGTAAAAACCTTTGACAAAGAAGAACAAATTGTACGTACGCTGACCGAACTGAGCAAAACAGGTTTAAAAATTCATATTTCCGAACTCGATGTGATGGTGAACGGCCACAATCAGCCTAATGCGGTTTATACTGATTCATTGAAACAACTTCAAACCGAGAAGTTTATGTTAATTTTTAATGCATACAGGAAACAGGTGCCAGCAAAGCAACAATATGGCATAACTTTCTGGAATATTGCCGATAACGATACATGGCTTCGTAAAGTATATAAAATCAACGAATGGCCGTTGCTGTTCGACGATAATTATATCAGAAAACCTGCATATTACAAGGTCTTAGAAAAAGTAAAATCGTACTAATAGCATGAACAGAAATATACTTTTAGTCATACTGTTGCTTTCAAGTGCAATATATGCTCAAAAAACGCAATGGACTTTCAACGCCGATTCCGAGGGTTGGACCCTAGCTCATAGTTTGACAGGAACAGTTTCAGGTGGTCTTTACAATCTGACTATTACAGGTTCCGACCCTTATTTATTTACTCCCGATAATTTGAATATCAGTTCGATAACTTACGGGCAGTTCCGACTAAAGTTACAAAACTTGACTACAGACACTGGTTTTCAATTATTTTGGATTACCACAACCGATAATGCATGGAATCAGACTAAATCAATCAACTTCACTGTAAAAAAGAACGATACACAAGTATCTGAATATATTATCAGTATGCTTGGAGTATCGGCTTGGAGTGGTACTTTGAAGCAATTACGTTTGGATATTGGAAATGCGAATACCAGCGGAACTGTAAAAATCGATCAAATTGATATAGAGTTAAAACCCGAAGAATTTGGATTAAACAACGGCACTATTCATCTCATGCAGGATTTGTCGCGTGGTGGTGCTATTTCATACATTTCTAAATCGGCAGACACACGAAATATTGTAAATATTGCTGACGAAGGTCGATATATACAGCAATCGTATTATGCTGGTAATTCATTAAACCGACAGTCTGAAGGTCAGTCACCAAGCTGGTCACCGTGGAGTTGGAATCCTATTCAGGTGGGCGATTATGCCCGAAATCGTGCAGCTATTATCACTTCTTCGAAAACTGCAACATCGCTCTATGTAAAATGTACACCGATGCTATGGGATATGAATAACAAACCTGCCGAAGCCATTATGGAGCAATGGACTACGCTCGATGGAAATGTCATTAAAGTAAAAAACAAACTTACTTGCCTTCGAACAGATAATTTGTATGGCGAAAACATATTGCGCGATCAGGAAATTCCGGCCGTTTATCCCATTTCGGCTTTGAAAAATCTGTATTCATATTTTGGAAGTACACCATTTACAAATGCCACGATGGATAATCCAGCAGTAGTTTACCTCTCGAGTGGATTTTGGGGACGTTACAATTCGGTAACCGAAAAATGGATGGCTTTTGTAGACGATACGCAATGGGGAATAGGTGTATATTCGCCCTCGGCAACCAAGTTTCTTGCCGGTATGTCGGGCAGTACTGGTGGTGAGGCAGCAAGTGCTTCCACATCGTACATTGCACCTGTTCGACAGGAACGTTTAATGAAAAATTCGGTGATGGAATATGAATACTACCTCATTATTGGTACATTGAGCGAAATACGAACTAAAATTTACCAAATAAAAACAACAACTTCGGTAGAACCACTTACAACAAATAATAGTAAAATATTTCCAAATCCGGTGGAAAAAACATTGTTTATAAGTAATTCCGGACTTGCTCAGATTTCGATTTTCAATGCTGATGCTCGTTTATTGAAGCAAAACACGCTTCAGGCATATGAAAACAGCATTGATGTGGCTGATTTGGAAGATGGAATTTATTTTCTGCAATACTCGACTAAAGGTCAACATTTTGTATCACGATTTATTAAAAAATAAATGATGACAAGTAAAGAAAGGGTTATCCGCACGCTGAAAATTGAACAGCCTGATAAAGTTCCAGTAAATTTATGGTGTCTTCCTGCCGCAAAATTGAAATACGG